>NZ_CAMFJF010000016.1 GCF_945956895.1 uncultured Allobosea sp.
TCTCGATGGAAAAATCCCCGCCTAACGGGTCACTTCTCGGCGGAAATCAACACCCCACTTTCAGTGGATGTCGGTATCGGTGGTTGCTGGCCCCCGCAACCAATATTACCAAAAACCCGTCGCGCGAGCGGCGGGGTTTTGCGTTCCAGACCCCCCAAAGCCGCTCCCCGGCAACCCCGCCAAAATCGCGCAGAGCCAAACAACGAGCTGGCGGCGAGGTTCGCCGCCACCTTTGGAAAGACGCCGCTACACGAGGGTGATGGCGTCGTATCCCAGTGCGTCATTGATGTCCTCGATCGATGTGAACGTGCCTCCACCGGAAACACCGTCGATCTGGATCGAGCCGAAACCGAAGTCCAGAACGACGCTGGGCCCGGAATCATCGACGGACACCGCAACTGTTGCCGGGTCGACGACATCGATCTCAATGGTGTCCTCGTCCGCCGCATTGAGGTCGGCGGTCTCGTCATCGCCGAACGGATTGTCCGCGCCATCTCCGAAATGGAAAGCGTCGGTGCCCGCGCCGCCCGTCAACAGATCGTCGCCAGCGTCGCCGTAGAGATTGTCGGCTCCGTTCCCGCCGTCGATCTCGTCGTTGTCCTCGCCGCCGTGGAGTTCGTCGCTGCCGGCGCCCCCGCTGATCTGATCGTCGCCGGCATCGCCCGAGAGGTTGTCGTTCCCGGCCCCGCCAGCGAGGACGTCGTTGCCTTCACCACCGCTGCCGGTGTCGTTTCCGGCTCCTCCAGCCAGCTCATCGTCGCCGCCCTCGCCATTCAGCGTGTCCGCTCCGGCGCCACCGCTCAGCGTATCGTCGCCATCGCCGCCGCTGAGGGTATCCACCCCGTTCCCGCCGTCGAGAGTATCGGCACCGGCGCCGCCCCTCATGATATCGCCGCCGTCGCCGCCGTTCATCACGTCGTCACCGGCGTCGCCATCCATGGTGTCATTGCCGGCATCGCCGTTCATGGTGTCGTTGCCGGCATTGCCGTGCATGGCGTCGTTGCCGTCACCACCATTCAGCGTGTCGTTGCCGATGCCGCCGTTCATGACATCGTCACCGGCGTTGCCATTCAAGGTGTCGTTGCCGGCGCCGCCGTCCATCGTGTCGGCCCCGGCGCCGCCATTCAGCGTGTCGCTGCCTGCCGCGCCGCTCAGCACATCGTCGCCATCGCCGCCATTGACGGTGTCGTCGCCGGCGCCGCCATTCATGGTGTCGTTGCCCGCATCGCCGGAAAGCGTGTCGTTGCCGGCATTGCCGTTGATGACATCGTCGCCGTCGCCGCCGCCGACCGTGTCGTTGCCGGCGCCGCCGGACAAGTCATCGTTGCCGGCTCCGCCGAGGATGTTGTCGTCGCCCGCGCCGCCATCGACGGTGTCGTTGCCGGCATCACCGGCCAGGGTATCGTTGCCGGCGTTGCCGTTGATGACGTCGTCGCCATCGCCTCCACCGATGGTGTCGTTGCCCGCATTCCCATCCAGCGTGTCGGTGCCGTCACCGCCGAGAATATTGTCGTCGCCTGCTCCGCCACTGACCACATCGTTGCCGCCATCGGCATCGATCGTGTCATTGCCGGCGAAGCCGTTGATGATGTCGTCACCGCTGGTATCGGGCGGGGGGATGATATCGTCGCCGGGTGTACCATTGATGATTGCCATGGCCATTCTCCCTGCTGCAGATGCCTTCGCATGGCGCACGCCCGTCCATGCGCAGCACTGCGCAGGGTATCGATCGCTGCGGCTCAAGAAGTTTGCGAAGGTGGCGGAAGCTAGGGAGATGTGGAGGGGTAACGCAATCCCCATTTGGAGACAAAAGCCGTCGACGCCAATGCTATTCATGCGTTGCCCGAGGCGTTCATCTTGCTTCAAGCTCAACGATCAAAGCATTACCCGCTATATTCTTTACGAATATCAAGGCCGAGGCACCTGTGAGGCGAGCCCGACTATATCCGGTTCCGCCATCGCGAAGACTTGCGGGAGGGCACCGCGCCAAGCCGTTTCTGTCACCAAATGGGGATTATGCCGGAGGGCAAGCTTCCCTAGCGTCCTTTCTTTGGCTTTCGGGCTGTGACCCGTAGCGGCGAAACGAGGCCGGTCAAAGCCGGTGCTGGCGGCAATCCAAGAAGGGGCGTGCTGGATCAAGGGAGGCGAGATCATGGCTGCGGTGACGCGGGCGCTTAAGCATTTCCCGTTGACGACACGGCTGGGCAACAGGGGTTCTCCGCCCTGGGCCGGAGGCCGGGGGGCTCGGGTGAAATCGCGACATGGCGCGATCTGAGGCCTGCTCCCGCTCCACTGCGCCGGAGCATGATCCGCCCGTCAATCGGCCTGGCCGAACCGGCACCATCCTCCCGCACGACCGCGCCACGCTTCTTTCCGCCCGAGGACACATGTCCGACGCGCCTGCTAGCCGCACGACTTCCGGGTTCCGAACCAGGGTCACCGCCGACACCGCCATCCTGAGAGGCAGCAGGCTTCTGATGGCGATCCCGGGTTGGCGCGCCATGCTATGGGTCGTCGTCTTCAGCGTCGCGATCAATCTCCTCCTGCTGATCCTGCCGTTCTACTCGATCCAGGTCTTCGACCGGGTGCTGACGAGCGGCAGCATCGAAACGCTCATCGGGCTGACGGGCCTTGCCGTCATGGCGCTGGGCTTCAGCGCATGCTTCGATATCCTGCGCGACCGCCTGCTCGGCCGCTTTGCCATCAGCTTCGAGCGATTGCTCGCGCCCCTCGTGCTCAAGGCTTCGATCGCGGACGCGGCGAGGCGGAACGAGGCCGGGACGCACGACATGGTCCGGGTCCGCGAACTCAGGAACATCCTGTCGAGCGGGACGGCCTCGACCTTGATCGACGCGCCCTTCCTGCCGATCTTCGTCGTCGTGCTCTACCTGATTCATCCCTGGTACGGCACGATCGCGCTGCTCGGCTCGCTGCTCCTGCTTGCCCTTGCCTTCATCAGCGGGCGCGTGGCACGCGCCGAGCTGGCGCAGGCCACGGGCACCGCCTTGCGGGCGCAGCACGCGCTCGACGGCATCGTCGGTCACGCCAGCCTCGTCCGGGCGATGGGATGGACGCATGGCGCGATCCGCGAGTTCCTTCGGCTCAACGATGCGGCGCTGGTCCCTGTCGTCAAGGCAAACGAACGCGTCGCGCTGGTCGCCTCCATCGCCCGCGCGATCCGGATCGTGCTTCAGGTCGCGGCGATCGGAACCGGCGCATGGCTCGTCCTGCAGAACGAGGTTCTGAGCGGCAGCATGATGGCGAGTTCCATCCTCATCAGCCGCACGTTGGCGCCCATGGAGCAACTCGTCGCCGGATTGCGTACGCTGACCTCTGGGCGCGATGCCTGGGGCCATGTCCGCCGCGCCGCCGCTTCCGCCTTGATCAGCCAGGGCCGAACGCTCCTGCCGCCTCCCCTGGGCGCGCTCGATATCAGTGCCGTTGGCTTTCGCAACCCGAAGGCGCGGCGGGCGGTCCTGGCCGGCATCAACTTCCGCTGCGCGCCGGCGAGCGTCATCGTCGTCATCGGGCCGACCGGTGCGGGCAAGTCGACGCTCCTGCGGATGATCGCGGCGCTGGAAAGGCCGACCACGGGCACGATCCGCCTGGACGGCGCCTCGCTCGAGCACTGGGATCCGGACCAGCTCGGACATTATATCGGCTACCTGCCCCAGGATGTCGAATTGCTTGGCGGCACGGTCGCGGAGGCCATCGCCGGCTTCGACGAAACGGCAACCGACGCGGATGTGATCGACGCCGCCAAGCAGGCCAACGCCCACCAGATGATCCTGGCCTTGCCGGACGGCTACGAGACCGAGATCGGCCGCGACGGCAACAAGCTCTCGGGCGGGCAGCGCCAGCGCATCGGGCTGGCCCGCGCGCTCTTCGGCAAGCGCAGGCTGATCCTGCTGGACGAGCCCAACTCCAATCTCGACCCGGATGGCGAGGAAGCCTTGTGCGCCGCGATCCGGGAAGCGAAGGCGCGGGGTGCGACGCTTGTCATCGTCACGCATCGCCCACGGCTCTTCACCGTAGCCGACCTGATCCTGTTCCTGCGGGACGGCGTCCAGGTCGCGTTCGGACCTCCTTGCGACGTGCTCCCGCAAACCATGGCCGGCGCCACGCCGATGCGGCCCTCACGTCCCGCCCCGGGCGAGAGGACCAGATCCGACATCATTGACGGGAGGCGCTGATGTCCGTCGTCGATCTTCCTTCCGCGCCGGCCCGGCGAAGCGTCGTCCAGGATGTCAGGCCGGCCCAGCTCATTCGGGCCATGGCCACCGATCTGCAGGAGGTGCCGGAGCGTCCCCGGTCGGATACGGCCAGGCTCGTCCGCTGGGGCGCCGTGCTGGCCATCGTGCTCTTCGGCATCTGCGGCCTCTGGGCCGCCACGGTGCCGCTGGCGAGCGCAGTGATCGCGCCCGGCGTAGTCAAGGTTCTGTCGCAACATCGGGCGGTGCAGCATCTCGAGGGAGGAATCGTCAAAGCGATTCTCGTCCACGAGGGCGAGCAGGCGGAGCGCGGCCAGCTCTTGGCTCGGCTTGACACGACGCAGATCGAAGCCAATCTTGGCGTCCTCGAGACCAAGCTTTTCGCCGATCTTGCGACGGTGGCGCGCTTGGAGGCCGAGCAGGCCGGCGCTGCCGAGATTGCCTTCCCCGACGAGCTCAAGAACAACACGACAAGCAGGGAGGCGCGGTCTGCCATGGCGACCCAGCTTGCCGAATTCGCGGCGAGAGCCACGTCGCTCCAGGGCGAGCGCAAGCTCATCGATCAGCAGATCTTGCAGCTCGAGGATGCGATCCGCGGGCTTCAGAGCAGTTCGAGCGGCCTGGCGCGGCAGCTCTCCTATCTCCAGGAGGAGATCAAGGATTCGGAGTACCTGCTGGCAAAGGGGTTGGCGCGGAAGCCGAAGGTTCTTGCTCTCAAGCGCGCGGAGGCGGATGTCGAAGCCCAGATCGCGACGAATGCGGCCTCGCTGGCTCAGTCGAAAGGCAAGATCGCCGAGCTGGAGGACAGGCGCCGGCAAACCACCTATGCCTGGCTGGAGGATATCGCCAAGCAGAGCCACGCGGCCCGGGAGCGGATCGCCGATGCCCGGCACCGGATCGTGGCATCGCAGGACATGCTCCGCCGGAGCGAGATCCGGGCCCCCGAGGCGGGGATGGTCGTAGGCCTCAACACGCGCAGCCTGAACGCGGTCCTCAATCCGCGCGAAACCCTGCTCGACATCGTTCCGATGCAGGACCGCCTGATCGTCGAAGGCGAGGTGAAGCCGAGCGACCGCAATGAGGTCAGGCTCGGGCAACCGGCTCGCGTGAGGGTTCTCGCCTTCAACTCCCGGCGGACGCCCATGTTCACCGGAGCCGTCACGATGGTCACGGCCGATGCGCTCATAGACCAGCGCTCCGGCAAGCCGTTCTACAAGGCCGAAGTCGACCTGCGGCAAACGCCGGAGCTCGCCCCCTATTTCGCATCGCTGCAGCCGGGGATGCCGGTCGAGATTTTCGTGGAAACCGGCCGGAGGACCTTCGCGGAATATCTGCTGGAACCGTTGTTGCTGCGTGTGCAGCGCGCCTTCAAGGAGAGTTGAACGACACGGGGGGATCAATGCGACAGGGGAGCTCTCGATGTTGCGAGACGATTCCATTGCGCCGGCGCAGCCGGGCAGAGCGGCGATACTTCTCGCTCTCGAAGCCTTCGGACGCGCCATGCTCGGGTTGCTCGAATGCCGACGATGCCTTGTCCTGGCCTTGTCGCGGCCGAGCGGATTCACAGCCGCCGCCGTCCGTGTCGGTTTCGACGACGATGTGCAGCCATCCGCGGATGTGATCACGCGCCTGGTGCAAAGGCCGGATTGGGAAGGCCGCGGTCTTTTTCTCGCCGATGCATCCGACGCGCTTATCCCGAAATTGCTCGGGCGCAAGTCGGGCGAGGCTGTGCATGCTCTGGTGGGGCGTCTGCCCGCCGGCAATGGGAGCGACCTGGTTTTCGTCGCGGGTTGGCGGGCAGGCGAGCTTTCGGCCACGGAGAGGGTCTGCGTCTCCCGCGCGGCGAGCGTGATCTGGGCAACGACCCAGGGTTTCACGCAGCGTCGGCGCGAGAACCTCAGCCTGGACACTCTCCTGCAGGAACTGGCCTTCCCGGCATTTGCCGTCGACCATCAACTGCGCGTCCTCGAAACCAACGATGCCGGCCGGCAGATGTTGCTGGCGAAGAGCCCCGTTCGCCTCGACCATGGCGCGCTCGCTGGCCCGAATTTGCTCGTCAACAACCTGCTGCGCCATGCGCTGCGCGACACGATGGCCTCCCGTTCCGGTCGGGGCTGGACGAACACGATCATCCCGCTATCGACCGACCACCGCGCGTTCGCCTTCGCATGGATCGGCGCCGCGCCGGTTGAGCGGGATATGGATCGGCTGCTTGTCGTCATCCCGCAGATCGATCCGGCGGCGGGAGCCAAGCGGATTGCGACGGCCTTCGGCCTGCCCTGGGCGGAGGAGAGGATCGTGATGCGCATCCTGGGGGGCGAGCCGCCGTGGAAGATTGGCCAGACCCTCGATCTGACGGAGGCGACCGTCAGGACCTATATCAAGCGCATCATGCTCAAGCTGGGGATCAACCGTCAGATCGAGTTCTTCCTGCTCTATATCCTGACATTGTCGCCTTTCGCGGAGGGCGCGCGCGACCCGATTTTCCCTGGCGAGATCCATTCTGCCGCTTCATCCGCGAAACCGGATCGATGTCTGCATGGGGAAGCCTCATTGCCTCGTCGATCCCCATGAGGAGGGCGCGCTTGCCGCGCTGGCCACGGCTCATTGGAATCGCGTCTTCGCCGTCAACGTCACGGCGCAGATGCTGATGGCGCAGGCGGCCTTGCCGCTGATGCCGGCCGGGGCCAGCATCGTCAATCTCGCCTCGGTCGCGGCGTAGCTCGGCTTCGCCGCGTGCGCCGCCTATTGCGCCTCGAAATCGGCCGTGCTCGGGCTGACGCGCGCGCTCGCGATCGAGCTGGCGGGCAGGGTGCGGGTCAACTGCCTTTGCCCCGGCACCATCGACGCCCCGGATAGTCCGCCTCGCCGGGGACGGTGCTGATCGCGACGAGCGCATGGCTGCGGTGGCCGGGCGCCAGGCGACGGGCCGGCTCGGCACGCCCGACGAGATCGCTGCAGCGGTCGCCTTCCTGGCTTCCGAGGATGCAAGCTTCATCACCGGTGCGATCCTCACCGCCGATGGCGGCATGACGATTGCCCCGCGGTGATGCGATCGAGAGCCTCCAACAAAACCCGCGAGGGGTCTCTGTCGCGGTTACGGTCTCCGTTCCTGCGCGGCGAGGCATGCACTCGCTTGCAGCGCCATGATGCGTTCTTCGTTCGCCTTGATCACGAGGACTTCGAAGGTTCCGAGAAAACGCAGGCGCGCGACGATCGCATCGCGCACCGGCGCCGCGTGCTCGCCGATGCCGCCGGTAAAGACGAGCGCATCGATTCCCCCGATGGCAGCGGCCATGGATGCGGCGAGCTGCGCGGCCTTGAGCGCGAAATAGTCGAGGGCGAAACGCGCACGCGGGTCGTCGCTTTTCAGCAGGGTCTCGACATCGTTTGAGAGGCCCGACAGTCCGAGCAGACCCGAGCGCTCATAGAGCGCATCCGAGACCTCCTGCGCGGTCATGCCCAGGCTCTGGAACATGTAGAGCACGGCCCCGGCATCGAGCGCGCCGCAACGCGTCCCCATCGGCAGGCCATCGAGCGCTGTCATTCCCATCGTCGTGTCGACGCTGCGTCCGCCCCGGATGGCGCAGAGGCTCGCACCATTGCCGAGATGGGCCGCGACGACGCGGCCGGCATGGAGGTGCGGATGCTGCTCGGCGAGCACCATCTCCAGCCACTGATAGGACAGGCCGTGGAAGCCATAGCGGCGGATGCCCTTGTCGCGCAGTCCCTGTTCGAGCGCGAAGTTGTGGGTGAGCGCGTCGTGCCCGGCGTGGAAAGCCGTATCGAAGCAGGCGATGTTCGGCACGTCGCCCATCAGGCGTCGGGCAGCGGTCACCGCGGCCAGGTTATGGGGCTGGTGCAGCGGCGCCAGCGGCGAAAGTGCCTCCAGTGCCGCAAAGACTTCGGGGGTCACCACGACCGGAGCGACGAAGCGCTCACCGCCATGGACGATGCGATGGACGACGGCCCTCATCCGCCAGGCGTCGTCATGGCGATCGACGAAGGCGAGGACGGCTGCGAGCGCGGTGTCGTGATCGCAGGCAGGCGGCAGCGCGATACGCTCCCGGGTGCCGTCCGCGAGGCTCGCGTCCATGGCGGGTTCCGGCTCGCCGAGGCGCACGGCCTTGCCGCGCGCCAGGACGGAGAGATCGCCGAGGCGAAAGACCTGGAACTTGAGGCTGGACGAGCCGGCGTTGAGGACGAGGACAGTATCGATCACTTGATCCGCCCCGTGCGGCGCGCTTCCGCCAGAAGGACGGCCAGCGCACAGGAGAGCAGGCGCGCGCGCAGATTGTCGGCGCGGCTCGTCAGGATGATCGGCACGCGCGCGCCGAGCACGATTCCGGCGGCATCGGCGCCGCCCAGGAAGGTGAGCTGCTTCGCCAGCATGTTGCCGGCCTCGATATCGGGTACGAGCAGGATGTCGGCATGGCCGGCAACGGCCGAGACGATGCCCTTCTCTTTCGCCGCTGCGGCGCTGATCGCATTGTCGAAGGCAAGCGGCCCGTCGACGATGGCGCCGGTGATCTGGCTGCGGTCGGCCATCTTCGACAGCGCGGCGGCATCGAGCGTTGCCGCCATATGCGGATTGACGGTTTCGACGGCGGCCAGCACCGCGACCTTCGGCATCTCGTCGATGCCATTCAACGCGACATGCCAGAGATTGACGGCGTTCTGGACGATATCGGCCTTCGTCATGAGATCGGGCGCGATGTTGACCGCGGCGTCGGTGATGATGAAGGGCTTGGGGTAGCTCTCGATATGCATCACGAAGGCGTGCGAGATGCGCCGCTCGGTTCGCAATCCGGAATCGGCCCGGACGACCTCGCCCAGAAGCTCGTCGCTATGAAGCGAGCCCTTCATCAGCGCGTCGAGTTCGCCGGCGGCCGCCAGCGAGACGGCTTTCGCCGCCGCTTCGTGGCTGTGCTCGGTATCGACGATCTCCCAGGGCGAGATGTCGATCCCGGCCTCCCGCGCGGCGGCGCGAATGCGCGGGGCCGGGCCAATCAGCACAGGCGCGATCAGCTGCTCGCCGACGGCATCGGCCACCGCCTCGATCACATTGGCCTTGACGGGATGCACCACCCCGGTCCGCACCGCCGGAAGAGCCTCGCAACGGCCGAGCGCGAGCCGAAAATATTCGGAGGAGGTCAAGGTCGTCATGGCGCCTCTCTAGCTTTGCGCGGCGAGCCAGCGGGCGATGCCGGGCCAGGTCTCGGTGAGGGTCTTCCGGCCCATGAACAGGCCGATATGGCCGCCAGGCACCAGTTTCCTCTCGATCAGCTTCTTCGGCGTGCCGACGAGGTCCTCTGCCGCGAAGACCTGTTCGCTGGTGGTGATGTCGTCCGCCGCGCCGGCCAGCAGATAGAGCGGGCAGGTCACGTCCTTCAGGCTGAGGCGCCGGCCGAGACCGACGAATTCGCCCTTGGCGAAGCGGTTCTCCTTGAAGATCTGCTCGATGGCCTGGAGATAGTAGACGCCGGGAAGATCGAGCGGATTCTCGTACCAGGCGGCAAAGGTCTCGGTCCGGTCGAGATAATTCTGGTCGGCCAGGTTCTGGTAGAGCCGCACGAACTTGTCGACGTAGTGCTCTTCGGGATGCATGTTCTTCCAACCGGCCAGCATGAAGCGCCCCGGCATCAGGCCGCGCCCGAGCCGGACCATGTCGCGATAGCTCTTCAGCGGCATGGTCTTCGCCATGTGCTTGATCGGGCCGTCGCCGGCATCGGCGTCGATCGGCGAGCCGGCCAGGACCAGCGACCTGACCTTGTGTGGGAAGCGCGAGGCCAGCATCGCGCTCAGCCAGCCGCCCTGGCAGAGGCCGACGAGATGTACCTTGCCGCCGAGGTCGTCGATCGCGGCGTTGAGCTCCGCCAGATAGGTGTCGATGCTGAAATAGCGCATCTCCCGCGTGGCCGGCTTCCAGTCCGTGACGAGGGCATGCGCGATGCCGTTCGCCAGCAGCGTTTCGACGAGGCTCTGCCCCTTGTCGTAATCGGCGATGGTGGCGCCGTGCCCGGCATAGGGTGCGTCGACCAGGACGGGGATGCTGTCGGCGCCGGCCTTGCCGAACTCGCGCAGGCGCATGGTCGGCAGGTCGAGCCGCACCGTATTGGGCGTC
Organism: uncultured Allobosea sp.; assembly: GCF_945956895.1. Lineage (GTDB taxonomy): Bacteria > Pseudomonadota > Alphaproteobacteria > Rhizobiales > Beijerinckiaceae > Allobosea. The sequence goes on from NZ_CAMFJF010000016.1 coordinate 10,336, forward strand.
GCCCAGCCTGGCGGCGGCGGGCGGGTGATCTTCACGGCCTCGGAGAGGAAATCGAGATTGCGCTCGGTCAGGCGCAGCGCGGCATCGACGGGCCAGAACCAGGGCAGGCTGAGTGCGACGGGGCGGTCAGCATCGGCCTTTGGGGTGGGGTTTGTCTTCTTGCGGGCGGTCATGTCGAGCGGAGCCTCCTCCCGTCAGGTCGGAACACTAGGAAGCCGACAGGGCGATGACAATCGACCGGGCCGCTTCCGCTCCCGCGGCAAAACCGCCCTCACGCGAAGATCACTTTCCGGAAGCGGGCCAGCGCGAAGGCGAAATAGGCCGCGCCGATCGCGATGATCTTGACGATCTCGGGCCAGACCACGTCGAGCCCCGCGCCGCGATAAAGCACGCCTTGCGAGAAGGCGACGAAATGCGGCGTCGGGCTGAAGACCCGCATGATCCATTGCAACCAGAGCGGCATGCTCTCCATCGGGGTCGTCGCGCCGGAGAGAAGCTGCGTCACCACGAAGACCGGGATCGCGAGCAGGCCGAACTGCCCCATCGTCGTCGCCAGCGTGCCGAGCAGGATGCCGAGCGCCGCGACGGAAAAGGCATAGATCGCCGTGCCGAACACGAAGAGCAGGAGCGAGCCGGCGATCGGCACGCCCAATGCCCATTCGACGATCAGGACGAGCGAGGCCACCGCCGCCACCAGGATCACCAGCGCGTTCGCCACCATCTTCGCCAGCATGATCTCGACCGGCGTGACCGGCATCACCAGGAGATGCTCGACCGTGCCCTGCTCGCGCTCGCGGATCAGGGCGGCGCCGGTCAGGATGATGGTCAGGAGCGTGACGTTGTTGAGCACCTGCATCACCGAGCTGAACCAGCCGGAATCGAGATTGGGGTTGAAGCGCGCCCGCACCACGAGATTGATTGGCAGCGTGGTCGTCGTCTCGCGCCCGGCCTGCCGGTTCGCAATCTCCTGCGCGATGATCTGCTGGATATAGACCGCACCGTTGCCGGCCTGGGTCATCGCGGTGGCGTCGATGTTGAGCTGCAACGTCGTGGGGCGCCCGGCCTGGAGGTCGGCCTGGAACTTGGGCGGGATCTCCAGCACGAAGACGAGGCGGCCGGCATTCATCTCGGCGTCGATCTCGTTGGCGGCGATGCGCTTCGAGACCTTGAACAAGGGCGGCCCGAAGGAGCCGAGCAAGGTGCGCGACAGTTCCGACTGATCCTCGTCGACGATGCCGATGGTGAGGTCGCGCGCCTCCAGCTTCACGCCGGTTGCAACCGTATAGACGGCGATGCTGAAGGTGTAGATGACGAGCACCAGCATGATCGGGTCGGCGCGAAGGCTGCGCAACTCCTTCACCACGAGGTGCAGGATGTTCTGGAGATGGATGATGAGAGCCGCCATCTCACGCTTCCTGCTTGCGCAGCGCCAGTTGCGCGACGACGAGGAAGAGCAGGAAGAAGAAGGCGAGCATCACGAGATTGGGCCAGAGCTCGGCCGCTCCCAAGCCTTTGGTGAAGACGCCGACGCTGACCGGCTGATACCAGGCCGGCGGCAGGCTCATGCCGATGAGGCGCCCGCCGCCCGAGAGCGAGGCGACCGGCACCATCAGGCCGGAGAAATTCACGGCCGGGATGATCGAGAGGATCGCGGTGGCGAATACGGCCGCGACCTGTGTGCGCGTGAAGCTGGAGATGAGCTGGCCGAAGCCTGTCGTCGCCGAGACATAGAGCAGCGTCGCCAGCACCAGCACCCAGGCCGAGCCCTTGATCGGGACCTGGAAGATGAACAGGGCGATCAGTGCCAGCATCGCGAAGCTGCCCATTGCGATGGCGATGTAAGGCAATTGCTTGCCGAACAGGAATTCGAAGCGGCTGATCGGCGTCGAGCGGAAATTGGCGATCGAGCCGGTCTCCTTCTCGCGGACCACGCCGATCGCCGACATGATCGCCGGGATCAGGATCAGCATCAGCATGATCACGCTCGGCACCATCGCATTGGCGCTCTTGAAGTCCTGATTGTAGCGGAAGCGCGTTTCGATCGTGAAAGGCGACGGCGCGTGGCTTGAGGCGGCCTGGGAGGCCATGAAACTCTGGGCATACTGGGTCGCAAGCCCGGTGACATAGCCGCGCGTCGTCTCGGCCCGAAACGGCATGGCGCCGTCGAGCCAGACCGAAAGCTCGGGTGTCCGGGCCGCCATCAGGTCGCGGCCGAATGAGGGCGGGATTTCGATGACGAGCTGTAGCTCGCCGCTTCTCAAGCGTTGATCCAGCTCCGCCGCGGAGCGGATCGGGGCCTGTTCGGAGAAATAGCGCGAGCTGGAGAAGGCCTCGACCAGTTGCCGGCTCTCCATCGAGTTGTCCTGGTCGTAAGCCGCGAATTTAAGGTTCTCGACGTCGAAGGAGATGCCGAAGCCGAAGGCCAGCATCAGCAGCACGGGTCCGAGGAAGGCGAAGCTCAAACGGATCGGGTCGCGCAGGAGCTCCATCGTCTCGCGGCGGGTGCAGGCCCAGAGCCGGCGCGGATCGAAACGGCGAGCCGGCGGCGCCGGTCGGGCCGCAGCAGCGGGCACCGCATCGGTCTCCACGGATGCGTCCTCGATGCCGGCAGCTTCCTTGAGATAGGCGATGAAGGCCTCTTCCAGCGTATCGACGCCGCGCTTCTCGGCCAGTTCCTGTGGCGTGCCGACCGCCAGCACCTTGCCGGCATGCATGAAGGAGATGCGGTCGCAGCGCTCCGCCTCGTTCATGAAATGGGTCGAGAGGAAGATGGTGACGCCGTCGTCGCGCGAGAGGTCGATCAGCGTGCGCCAGAAGGCGTCGCGGGCGATCGGATCGACGCCCGAGGTCGGTTCGTCGAGGATCAGCATGGCCGGCCGGTGCAGCACGGCAACGGCGAGCTGTAGGCGCTGGCGGAGGCCGAGCGGCAGGCTCTCGGGCCGCTCGTCGGCGACGTCCGCGAGGTCGAAGCGGGTCAGAAGTTCGGCGATCCGGCCGGGAATCTCGGCCGGGGGCAGATGATAGAGCTCAGCGTGCAGCAGAAGGTTCTGGCGGACCGTCAGCTCGCTGTAGAGCGAGAAGGCCTGCGACATGTAGCCGACATGGCGCCGCGTCTCCATGTCGTCGGCAGCGAGCGGCTGGCCGAAGAGTTTGGCGGTGCCTTCGCTCGCCGGCAGCAGGCCGGTCAGCATCTTCATCGTCGTCGACTTGCCGCAGCCGTTCGAGCCGAGGAAACCGAAGATCTCGCCGCGGCCGATGCGGAAGCTGACATGGTCGACGGCGATGAAATCGCCGAAACGCCGCGTCAGCCCCTCGGCCTCGATCGCGGGCGTGGCGTCGTCGCTCACGACGCGGGGCCTGAGCTCGACTTGCCTGTGCTGCGCGCGCTTGGCTTCCGGCAGCAGCGCCACGAAGGCGTCCTCCAGCGTCGATTGGCCCGCCTTTTCGCGCAGCTCGGCCGGCGTGCCGGTCGCGATCGCCTTGCCGTCATCCATCGCGACCAGCCAGTCGAAGCGCTCGGCCTCCTCCATATAGGCGGTGGCGACGATGACGCTCATGCCCGGTCGGCGGGCGCGGATCGTGTCGATCAGGTCCCAGAACTGGCCGCGCGAGAGCGGGTCGACGCCGGTGGTCGGCTCGTCGAGGATCAACAGGTCGGGGTCGTGGATCAGCGCGCAGCAGAGCGAGAGCTTCTGCTTCATGCCGCCGGAGAGCTTCGCCGCCGGCCGTCCCTCGAAGGGGTCGAGCCCCGTCGCCTTGAGAAGCTCGTCGATGCGGCTGCGGCGCTCGGCGGCATCCTGCCCGAACAGTCTTGCGTGGAAGTCGATGTTCTCGAAGACCGAGAGCGTCGGGTAGAGGTTCCGCCCCAGCCCTTGCGGCATATAGGCAATGCGCCCGCGCCGGGCCTCGCGTTCGGCCTTGATGCCGAGGTCGCCGCCGAGCGCTTGGACGCTGCCCTGCTGGATCATCCGCACGCCGGCGATCAGCGCGAGCAGCGTCGATTTGCCGACACCGTCCGGCCCGATCACCCCGATCATGCGGCCGGAGGGGATAGCGAGCGTCAGCGCGTCGAGGGCGGTCACCTTGCCGTAGCGATGCGTGACGCCTGCGAGACTGGCGGCAGGCCCGGCCTCCGTCATGGCAGTTTCACGGCAAGCGAGTCGGGCCATTTCGCGGAGGACGAGGTGCGGACGAAGCCGAGCCCGCGCACGCCGGTCTTCACCTGCCGATGGTATTTGGCGAGCAGATTCTGATCGACCTGGAGCTTGGCGCGAAAGACCAGCTTCTCGCGCTCCTCGGCGGTCTCGACGGCCTTGGGCGTGAACTGCGCATCGGCGGCGACGAAGCTCACCGTCGCAGGGATGACGTATTGCGGCACGGGGTCGAGGATGATGCGCGCCTCGTCGCCCAGCGCGAGCTGTCCTGCCTGCGCCGCCGGCAGGTAGATCGTCATGTAGACATCCGACAGGTCGAGGATCGTGACGACGCGGGTTCCGGCCGCGACCACCTCGCCGGTTCGCGCAAGCTGGTACTGGACCCGCCCGCTGCGCGGCGCGAGCAGAACGAGATCGACCAGGATCGCCTTGATCTGTTCGGCATCGGCCTCGGAGGCGTGGATCGCGAACTGGGCCTGGTCGCGCTGCGCCTGTGCGGCCCGCAACGCGGCATCGGCAGCATCGGCCTTGGCCGAGCGCTGGTCGTCGACCTGCTTGCTGAGATAGCCCTTCGCGACCAGTTCCTTGCCGCGCTCGGCATCTGTCCTGGCAAGAATCTGGTCGCTCTTGCGCTGAGCGATCAGGGCCTCAGCCTCGGCGAGCGCCTGGCGGGCTCGGAGAACTTGCGCCTGTGCGGACCGCAGTTGCGCTTCGTATTCGGGCGAGGAGATGCGGGCGACCACCTGCCCGGCGGTGACCTCGTCGCCTTCCTTGACGGAGACCTCGGCGAGGCGCCCGGCGTATTTCGAGGAGACATCGACCTGCGTGGCCTCGATGCGGCCATTGGTCTTGACGATACCGTCCGGCATCGTGTCGCCCCGCAGCCTTTCGATCAGGGCCTTGATCCGCGACTGCCCCTGTGCGGCTGGCGTCGACAGGAGAAGGGCAGCGAGAAGGGCTGCTGCAGCCGCACAAAAGGAACGCATCTCAGATCTCCGAAGAAGGCAGGCGATACACGATCGACCGTCCAACGTGCCGGACCGTCGTATGTCCGACGGAACGCGGCAACGGTGACCTATCTCTTTGTTATCGCATAAAAATTTTTCGAAAAGTAGATTCGACCTTTCGATCCGATGCCATAGCATGCGATGAACCGACGGCGAGGCCAAGCGGCCGCCTCGGCGCTGATGGTCGCACCCGGCGATATCGGGCACGACGCGGCCTTGAAGTGACGGTCTCGACGGCGCGGCTGGAGGACACCAACGACATCTTCGCCGGGTCGTCTTGATCGTTCTCGTCGCGAATTCGGTCTTTACTGCCGTTTCGCTCGACCCAAGCGAGCTGCGGCTGAAACTCCCAAAAGAGGCTGCGCAGTTGTTGCCGGGCATAAACCGGCATGACGCTATGTCCCGGCTAAAAGCTGCGCTCGAGGAAGATCTGTGCAGAGGTCTGCTGGCCTGTGAAAGCGATCGCCGCCGTACGGCCCGACAGGTTGGCGCGCTGGCTGGCGATGGAGAGCTCTGCCCCCAGCCTCAGGCCTTCGAGCGGCTTCCAGACCAGGTTGGCTGTCGCGCGATCGATGCCAACGGATGCGGACAGCCCGGATCCAGGCAGGGAGAGGCGATACCGGCTGACATAGATGTTGCTGCTCCAGTCGGATACCCAGTCCCAGCCGATGGATATGACGGCGGACCAGCCGCGTGTTGGTTCATCCGGCAGCAGACCGGGCAGTACCGTGCGGCGATCGAGCTGCGAGCCGATATAGACGGGTGCATCGATGGCTCCCGCGATCTGGCCGGATATCCGGATCTCGTGTTCCTGTATCTTGGGCGTCCAGGTCAGGCCGAGGAGACCGGCGCGGCCAAGGCGCGTGGAAGCCCCGGAAGCGCTTGGCATCTCGCGCAAGGCGGCCGCCGCTTGCACAGCAAGGGCATCGGTCTCGTACAGCAGCCGCACGACACCGTCGGGAAAACGCCGACTTGCCACCGGCAAGGAGCTTTGGCCCATGCGGGTATCCTCCAGCGAAACGCTCACCGTCGTCTCGTCTGAAAGGGCACCGGTGAAAGCCAGCATCCCGACGCTGCGGCTGGGTATCCGTCCGAGGAAGGCGAAATCATCGCCGGTCCAGTAATCGAAGCGTGAAGAGACGTATCCGAACTGCCAGGAGCCGAGCGTGATGCTGGCTTCGCTCAGCGTCGTCTCCTGGCTGCCATCGGCGGCGGCATCCGTCTGGAGCTCGAAGGCCGTCAACAGACTCGTGCCGTCGGCGAGTTGCTGGCTGCTCTCGATGCGGAAACTGGCGGAGAGCGGGAAGCTGGTCGCGGATGATGGAGCCAGGCGCGTTGCTTTTGTGGTCAGGCCCGTTCGATACCAGTCACGCTGCAGCCCGGCATTGACGGTGCCCGACACCCGCACACAGGTGGCGAGGCCGGGGAGGTTGAAGCCACCCGAAACGGCACCGTCGTCGGGCGCATCTGCCGAAGCATCGTCGTCGCCCTCGTCTTTCTCCTGCCCCGCCCGCGGAGATGGCGGCAGAAGGCGCGCCGGCTCGGCCTCAGGTAATCGGCAGGCACGCAAGAATTGCGGAGGCCGTGCCGCCGCATGCGCAAGATCGACCATGCCGGACAGGGTCAGCCCCGCAAGCAATGACACCAGGACGCCCGGGCGCTGTCCCGACCTTGATCTCCCGGCGCGGATGGCGGCTGCGGCGCGGCGATCCGATGCGGAGAAGGGCAGGACAGCCAGCCGATGGCTGGCCGTCTTCGGCACCCTCCACTTGCGATCGACGCTTTGCCCGTCCTGAACCATGTTTCGAACCTGATGCCGATTCCCAGGACACGGCAAGTAGCAGCTTGGACGGCTCCGTGTTGTGCTCCGCAAACGTACAGATTTCGAAGAAAATGCACGGAAACCGCGAGGGCCGCCATCCCGACATTTCGAGAAAGCGTGTGGAGGCTTCAAAAACACCGAGCCGGAAAATCGAATTCGCCTTTCGAGCGATCCGAATTTCGGAAAGGCTTCGGATCGATCCGAGAGGCCGATTCCACCTCCGGTTCGACGCGTCAGCGGGGCGCGGGAAACAGGAACGCGGCTCCCTTGATCGAGACGAAGACGCGATCGCCGATCTGTGGGGCTTCCAGGCTCGAAATCTGTGCGGTGAAGCGGATTTCCGTCTCCTCGTGTCCGGCCCGCAAGGCCACACCGCATTGCGCGCCTCGGAAGGTGACATCATCGACCCATGCTTCCAGTCCCGGTCCGGTGGCGGACAGGTGGAATTGCTCCGGCCGGAGCATGATCGTGCCGCCCCCGCGGCGGCCACCCGTTTCGGCCGCAAGCCGGCCCAGAGCGCAGGAGACGCCCACCGCCTCGATCTTGGCATCGAACAGGGCGGCATTGCCGAGGAACAACGCTGTCTCGGTGTCGGCTGGCCGCCAGTAGAGTTCATAGGGACGGCCCGCCTGCGCCAGCCGGCCCTCGCGCATCACTGCGAGCTGGTCGGCGAAGGACAAGGCCTCGCTCTGGTCATGGGTGACCAGGATCGTCGTGATGCCGGCCTTGGCGAGGACGCGAGCAACGGCTTGCCGAACGCTCTCGCGCAACCCGGTATCGAGTGCCGAGAACGGCTCGTCGAGCAGCATCAGGGCGGGCTTGCGGGCGAGCGCGCGGGCGAGCGCGACGCGCTGCTGCTGGCCGCCGGAGAGCTCATGCGGCCTGCGGCTCAGCATCGCGGCATCGAGCTCCACGAGCTCCATCAGCGCGCACAGGCGGGCCGCCCGGTCCGGCTCGTCGCGCGGGATGCCGAAGCCGAGATTGTCGGCGACGTCGAGATGCGGGAACAGCGCCCCGTCCTGCGTGACATAGCCGATCCGGCGTCGATGGGCGGCGGCGATGGCCGGGCCGTTGGCCAGGACCTGCCCGTCGAGCGTCACCGTTCCGGCATCGGGCGCCTCGAAGCCGGCGATGATGCGAAGGAGCGTGGTCTTGCCCGAACCGGATGGCCCGACGATGGCGACGCGGCTGCCTGCCTCCACCGACAGCGATACGCGATCCAGCGCCAGCGTCGCGCCGTAACGTTTCGAGACGTCCGAGATGACGAGCTGGGTCATGCGTTGAGGGATTTGCCTGCCTGGGCGTGCAACAGCGCGGTCATCGGCAGCGAGAGGAGGATCATGAGCACGGCATAAGGCGCCGCCTTCGCATAGTCGAGTTCGCTGGTCAGCGCCCAGAACTCGGTTGCCAGCGTGCGGGTGCCGTTGGGCGCAAGCAGCAGCGTCGCGGTCAGCTCGGTCGCCACGCCCATCGCGACCAGGGCCATTGCGGCAGCGACGCCGGGGGCCGCGAGCGGTAGCGTGACGGCGAGCAAGGTCCGGGCCGGGTTGCGGCCGAGCGAGGCGGCGGCGCGCTCCAGTTCGACGGGAACCTGTGCGATGCCGGCCCGCAGGCCGACCAGCGCGCGCGGCAGGAACATCAGGACATAGGCCAGAACCACCGTCGCCACGGTCTGGTAGAGCGGCATGGCGATCCGCACGGTCACCGTGACCAACGCCAGCGCCACCACGACGCCGGGCAGGGCGCCGGGATATGTGTGGCAGCTTTCCAGGAAACGCGTCGCGCGGTTGGGCGCACGCACCGAGAGCCAGGCCATCGGCAGCGCCGCTGCGACGGCGGCGAAGGCGCCGGCCGCAGCATAGCCGAGCGTCGTCGCCAGGGACGCCGCCAGCGCGCCCTGGCGCCAGATGGAAACTCCGTCGGCCATGAGCCAGCGCGACAGCATCAGCGCTGGCACGCCGAGGCCGAGCAGGGCAAGGACGATCGGCAGCGCCAGAGCTGGCCACCGCCAGAGGCCGAGCTGCCGGCGCGAAGCCGGACGCGGGGAGCCGGAGCCGATCCGGGCGTAGCGCGCACTGCCGCGCAGCAGCCATTCAAGGCCGATCAGCCCGACGCAGCTCAGCACCAGCACGCCGGCCAGCATGTTCGCTGCCGGGCCGTTATAGCTCGACTGGAACTGGTCGATGATCGCGGTGGTGAAGGTGTCGAAGCGGATCATGGCGTAGAGCCCGTATTCCGCGAGCAGGTGCAGGCCGACCAGCAGGCTGCCGCCGCAGATCGCGAGCCGCAATTGCGGCAGCACGACACGCAGGAATATCCGCGTCGGAGACTGCCCGAGCGAGGCGGCGGTGTGCTCGAGCTCAGGGTCGAGCCGGCGCATCTGGGCCGCGACGGGCAGGTAGAGGAATGGAAGGTAGGCGAGGACCGAGACCAGCGCTGCCGCCGGCAGCCCATGGAAGCGCGGGAAGAGGCTGCCCCAGGCATAGGACTGGACGAAGGCCGGCACGGCCAAGGGGGCGACCGCGAGCCAGGACAGGAATCTCGCAGCGGCCATGTCGCTGCGCTCGGTCAGCCAGGCGAGCGCGATCGCCAGCAGGATCGCCGGCGGCAGCGTGCAGAGCTCGAGCAGCAGCGTATTGACAAGCAATTCGCCGACGCGCGGCCTCCAGATCAGCGCGAGCGCCGTCTGCCAACCGGTCTCGACCGCGATCCAGAGGATGAAGCCGAGCGGCAGCAGGGCGCAGAGCGCGACGCTTCCCGCAAGCAACAGCATCGCCCGGCCGGCGAGGTTGCGACGCCGCCTGAGAGGCAAGGCCGGCAGGACCGGCATGTCGAGGGAAAGCGGTACGGTCATGGGGGCAGATGCGCGCGAGGGCATCTCGCACGCATGTCAGGTTGGTGCAACCGGATCAGAGCAGGCCGGCGGCCGTCATCAGCTCGGTGACCTTCTTGCTGCCGAGCTGCGAGGGCTCGACCTTCGGCGCGTCGAGCTTGGCGATCGGCTCCAGCTTCGGGTTCGAGGCTTCGCCATTGCCGATGGCGTATTCGAAGGAATCGCCCTCGCGCAGCACGGCCTGACCGTGCTTGCCGCTCATCCACTTCACGAAGGCTTCCGCCTCCTTCTTGTGCTTGCTCGATTCCAGCACGCCGGCGCCGGAGGTGCTGAGGAAGGCGCCGGGGTCCTGGCCGCGGAAATAGTGCAGCCCGACATTGCCGCTGTTCTCTCCGGTCTTCGCCTGGTCACCGAAATAGTAATAGTGATAGATCACCGCGCCTTCGACCTCGCCGGCATTGACCGCCTTCATGGCGACGCTGTTGCCGCGATAGGCGCTGGAATTCGCCTTCATCGCCTTGAGCCAGTCGGCCGTGGCGGGCTCGCCCTTCAGGACCAGCAGCGCGCCGACGATCGCCTGGAAATCGGCGCCCGAGGGCGAGGCCGCCCAGCGGCCCTTCCACTTGGCGTCGGCGAGATCGAGCATCGATTTCGGCAGGTCGGCGTCCTTCAGCTTGCGCTTGTCGTAGACGAAGACGGTGCTGCGCGCAGCGACGCCGGTCCAGCGCCCGCTGGCGGGGCGGAACTGGGCCGGCACCTGGTCGAGCACATCCTTGGGTAGCGTCTCGAACAGCCCGGCCTTCTCGACCAGCACCATGGCCGGCGAGTTCTCGGTGACGAAGACGTCGGCGGGGGAAGAGGCGCCTTCCTGGACGATCTGGTTGGCGAGCTCGGTATCCGACCCCTTGCGGATCGTCACCTTGATGCCGGTCTCCTTGGTGAAGCCGTCGGCCCAGGCCTGGGTCAGGCTGGCATGCTGGGCGTTATATACGGTGATGCCGTCCTGGGCCCGAACCGCGCCTGCCATGGCGAGCGTGACGGCGAGCACGCCGATCCGCAGTGCAAGGGACGAGTATGACGTCATGCGACCTTCTCCTGCCAATGCAGTTCAAAAGATGAGGCCGCGGTTAGATTCCCATGCGTCAAAGCTGTCAATTATTATCGTGTAGTTTATAATCATTTGAAACAATGCGGGGTGCGGGTCTCCGACTGCAAATCGCAGGATCTCTGTTCGGCATTACGGGCTTGATGATCTGACGCGTTGGAAGCGCGGTATCCGCTCAGGCCTCGCGGCGGGGAGGATCGCGCCGCAGTGCCAGGGCGACGCCGCTGATGGTCAGTGCGATCGCGAACACCTCCCGGAGTCCGAGCGTTTCGCCGAGCAGAGGCACGGCGGTCAGCGTCCCCACCACTGGGACGATCAGCATGCTGGTTGCAGCGACGGCGGTCGGCAGCCGCCTGAGCGCGCCGAACCAGGTGAGATAGCAAAGCGCCATCGGGCCGATGGCCATGTAGGCCAGTCCCAAAGCGCCCTGCGCCGACAGCGCGGCGATACGCGGCTGTTCAAGCGCGAGCCCCAAGATCACCATCGGCAGGCAGCCGAGGCCGACCTGCCAGGCCGCGACGGCCGGGCCCGGCATGGCGAGGGGCTTCCTCGCCTTGACCGTACCGAGCGCAAACAGCACGGCCGCCGCGAAGGCGAAGAGCACGCCGGGAAGCTTGGCCGCTGAGAAGTCGGGCCCGCCCATCAGGACGGCCATGCCGGTGAGGCTGAGGCCCAGGGCCACCAGGCTGCGCCGGGTTGGACGCGCGCCGAGCAGGGGCCAAGCCATTATCATGGCCCAGATCGGCATCGAATAGGCGATCAGGGCGCCTTCCGAGACTTTGAGCCAGTTCAACGCGAGCGCTGTGAAGCCCATCCAGGCGAAGACGTTGATCGCGGCCGCCACGATGAGAGGCACGCGGGCTTCCCGTGGTACGGCAAGGCTATTGCCGCGAGCTGCTGCCAGCAAGGCGAGGCAGAGCGTACCGAGCAGGCCGGCCGTCCCTCGCGCGAAGAGCGGCGGCCAGTCATGCAGGACGAATTTCAGCACCGTCCAGTTGAGGCCCCAGCCGAAGGCTGTGACCAGCAGCAGGGCCTTGCCGACCGTCTGACTGGCCGGCATGGAGGCGGAGCCTGTCACGGTCATGGCATGGCGCCTTAAACGCGATGCCCGGCCTTCAGGGCCTGGTCGAGATCGGCATAGAGGTCTTCGATATCCTCGATGCCGGTCGAGAGGCGTAGCAGGTCGGTCGGGCAGGGCGAGCCCGCGCCCTCGATCGAGGCGCGATGCTCGATCAGGCTCTCGACGCCGCCGAGCGAGGTGGCGCGCTTGTAGAGTTCGACATGAGCCGCTGTCGCGATCGCTGCGCCTTCGCCGCCGGTGACCTGCACCGAGAGCATGAAACCGAAACCATTCTCCATCTGCCGCGCCGCGATGTCGTGGCCGGGATGCTGCGGCAGGCCGGGATAGAGCACGCGGGCCACAAGCGGATGGGCCGAGAGCCGCTGCGCCAGTGCCATCGCGGAGGCCGCCTGCCGCTCCTGTCGCACGTGCAGCGTGCGCATGCCGCGCATCAGCAGATAGGCCTCGAACGGCCCGAGAATGCCGCCCTGGCCCTTGCGGACCGTCTTGACCCGGTTCCAGAATTCATCGTCCTCGCGGGCGCAGAGCGCGCCGGCGACGACATCGGAATGGCCGTTCAGCACCTTCGTCGCCGCATGCATGACGATATCGGCGCCGAGCGTCAGCGGGCGCGTATGGACAGGCGAGGCGCAGGTCGAGTCGACCGCGAGCTTGGCGCCGGCCTTGTGCGCGATCTCGGCTGCCGCGGCGATGTCGGTGATGGTCCAGAGCGGGTTTGAAGGCGTCTCGATCCAGACGAGCTTGGTCGCGCCCGGCTTTACGGCGGCCTTGAGCGCGGCGAGATCGTCGGTCTCGACGAAATCGACCTTGATGCCCCAGCGCGTCGCCTCGTTGAGCAGCCAGGCGCGCAGCGCCCAGTACATCACCTTGGAGGCGACGACATGGTCGCCGGGCGAGAGCGCCTGGAACACGGCGGTCGCCGCCGCCATGCCCGAGCCGAACAGCAGCGCGCTGGCCTTGGCTTCCTCCAGCATGGCGAGCACGGCCTGTGCCTCGTGCACGGTCTCGTTGTCCGGCCGGCCATAGATGAAGCCGGTCGAGTAGCCGTTATCCTCGTCGCGGATATAGGTCGTCGAGACATGGATCGGCGGCACGACGCCCCTGGTGGTCGGGTCGATCTTGCCCATGGCCTGCGCGGCAAGGCTTCTCTTGGTCCACTTCGTCGCAGTCATGACCCGTTTTCCAGTTTCGTCAGCGCCGACGGGGTCGGCTCCTGGATCAGATCATGCCGACAAGAGCTTGGCGATTGTCGCCCAATTTTGCTATCAGGTGACGAATTTAGTCGATCGTAGGGTATCAAGTGGCCAAAGCGGTCGATCTCGACAAGTTCGATTACGCCCTGCTGCGCGAGGTGCAGGCCGATAACCAGACGCCGGCGCGCGTGCTGGCCGAGCGCGTGGGCCTGTCCCAGAGTGCGGTATTGCGGCGGCTCAGGCGCTTGCGGGCGGAAAAGGTCATTACTGCCGATGTCTCGATCGTCAGTCCGGAAGTCATGGGTGTGCCCGTGACGGTGCATGTCACCGTCTCGATCATCCAGGGCTCGCGGACCTATGGCGATTTCGCCCGCAAGCTTCAGGCCCGGCCCGAGGTCAAACACGCCTCCTACGTTACCGGCGACGCGGATTTCGTGCTGCATCTGCAGGTCGAGAGCATGGCCGCCTATGCCGCCTTCACGCGCGAGGTCTTCCATGACGATCCCAATGTCGCGGAATACCATAGTTATATCGCCATGCGGGAAGTCGTCGGACCGGGGGCCGTGTAGCGCTCTGCGTGGAGGTCATGTGGACGCAGGCCTTCGCTGGAGCTATCGGCTCAGGTCTGTCGTGAAGCGGCGGGTGATGAAGAGCTTGGCCCTCGTTCCCTCCTTCCTCGTTGAGGATATCGTTCGATGAAAAGTGAAGAGGCCCCGAAGGTCGCTGCTGGCTTGCCCTCGAAAGCCTGGCTCAGGGAAACCCTCCTCCCGTCCTGGATCGGCCGCGCTGTCCGGCCCGGCCATGCCGGCTTCGTCGAGCTTTTCGATCCGGCCGATCCGGATCGCGAACCCGGTCCAGCGAGAACGACGCTGGTCACCGCCCGGCTGATCTATGTTTTCAGCCATGCCCATCTGCTCGGCCCGCAAGGGGATGCGCTCGCCGCAGCCCGCCACGGCTTCGCCTTCCTGCGCGATGTATGCCGGGAAGGCGGACAGGGGCGCTTCCTGCATTCCGTTCGCGAGGATGGCACGCCGGTCGATGCCCGCACCGATCTCTACGATCTCGCCTTCGTTCTCTTCGCCATGGCCTGGTATTACCGTGCAACGCAGGACGAGGCGGCGCTCGCGATCGCGAACGAGGTGATCGGCTTCATCGAAGGCGAGATGGCGCATCCGCAGGGCGGCTTTGCCGAGGACACGCTGGGCACGCTGCCGAGGCGGCAGAACCCGCATATGCACCTGCTCGAGGCATTCCATGCCCTGGCCGAAGCGACCGGCGAGCAACGCTGGCTCGACCATGCCGATGCGATTGTCGGGCTCGCGCGCGAGCATTTGGTCGATGCCGAAACCGGGACGCTCGGCGAGTATTTCAGTGATGACTGGCAACCGGCTCCCGGCGCGGCCGGCCAGGTTTGTGAGCCCGGCCATCATTTCGAATGGACCTGGCTGCTGCTGCATCACTGGCGCCTGACCGGTGACACTGAAGCGCGCGATCTGGCGGAAAGGCTCTACGGCTTCGCGGTCCGCCATGGCATCGACGATGGTTCGGCAGGCCCGCTCGCGGCCTTTGACATGGTCGACCGCTCCGGCAATGTCACGGCGCCGACCAAGCTGCTCTGGCCCCAGACCGAGGCGATCAAGGCCTTCCTCGCCCGGATCGAATTCCTGGATGACGCCAATGCGGCCGCGCGCCTCGACAGGCATCTTGCCAGCCTGTTCCGCTGGTTCGTCGCGCCCGAGACGGGACTCTGGTTCAACCAGCTCGCGAAGGACGGGACGCCCAGGCAGGCCGTCATCCCGGTGCGGGTGCTCTACCACCTCCTGCTCGCCCTCGCGGAATGGGAGCGCGTTCGCGGCTAGATCGGTTTTCGCTCGGACTGAACCAGCATCCGTCATTGCGAGCCCTCGGGTCTTGCCTTCGGCAAGCCCAAGGACAGGCTCCGCGAAGCAATCCAGGGGGGACGTAGAGCTATGCCGCCCCTGGATTGCTTCGTCGCTTCGCTCCTCGCAATGACGGTTCAGCCCGGTCGGAAACGGATCTAACCGGCCGCTTGCCGTCCGACATGGACGCAGGCCGCTTCGGTGCCGGTTTCGCCGGCCGCGAGCGGGAAGCGGTCATTGGCGCAGACCGCGATGCGCTCCGGGCAGCGCGTCACGAAGGGGCAGCCGACCGGCGGCGACAGCGGGCTCGGCAGATCGCCGCTCAGGATGATCTTTTCGCGATGGCGCTGCGCGCGCGGGTCGGGCAGCGGGATCGCGGACAGCAGCGCCTTCGTATAGGGGTGCTGCGGCCGCTCGAAGATCGCATCGACCGGACCCTGCTCGGCGACCGTGCCGAGATAGAGAACCATCGCCTCGTCGGCGATATGCCGGACGACCGAGAGATCATGCGAGATGAAGAGATAGGACAGGCCGAGATCGCGCTGCAATTCGAGCAGCAGGTTGAGCACCTGCGAGCGGATCGAGACGTCGAGCGCCGAGACCGGCTCGTCGAGCACGAGCAGGCGCGGTGACAGGGCGAGCGCCCGCGCGATGACGACGCGCTGGCGCTGCCCGCCCGAGAGCGCGCTCGGCAGGCGTTCGGCGAGCGCCGCGGGCAGGCCGACGCGATCCAGCAATTCGGCGACGCGCGCCTTGCGGTCGGCACGGCTGTGACCGGCGATGGCGAGCGGCTCAGCGATGCTGTCGGCGATGCTCATCTTGGGGTCGAGCGCCGAGGACGGGTCCTGGAAGACGATCTGGATATCCTGCGCCAGCGCGGCGCGCTCGCGCCCCTTGAGCACGGTGATGTCGCGCCCGTCGAAGCGGATCGTCCCGGATGTCGCCCGCTCCAGCCCGACCACGGCATAGGCCGTCGTCGACTTGCCGCAGCCGGATTCGCCGACCAGCGCCAGCGTCCGCCCGGCCCGGAGGTCGAGCGAGATGCCGTCGACCGCCTTGACGCCGCCGCCCGGCGTGCCGATGCCGCCGCGCAGCGGAAAATGCACCTTGAGGTCACGGACCTGCAGCAAAGGCTCGCTCATGCCATCGCCTCCAGCCGGTCGACATGCCAGCAGGCGGCGCTATGGGAAGCGCTGACTGCGACGGCGAGCGGAACCTGCTTGCAAGCCTCGTCGGCGAGTGGGCAGCGCGTCCGGAAGCGGCAGCCCTCCGGCCAGGCGCCGGCCGACGGCACCATGCCCTCGATCGTGCGCAACACCGTCTTTCTGGTGCCGTCGAGCTTCGGGATCGTGCCCAGCAGCAGGCGGGTATAGGGATGGCTCGGCGCGGCGAAGATCGCATCGACCGGGCCGCTCTCGACGATCCGGCCGCCATACATCACGCAGACATCGTCGGCGAGATCGGCGACCACGCCCATGTCGTGGGTGATCAGCACCACGGCGCTGCCGACCTCGTCGCGCAAACGGCGCATCAGGTCGAGGATCTGCGCCTGGATGGTGACGTCGAGCGCCGTCGTCGGCTCGTCGGCGATCAGGAGCGAGGGCCGGCAGATCAGCGCCGAGGCGATCATGATGCGCTGGCACATGCCGCCGGAAAGCTCGAACGGATATTGCCGGGCGCGCCTTGCCGGATCGGGAATGCCGACGCGTGCCATGATCGCGATGGCCTCCTTCCGGGCGGCGGCGCGCGACAGTCCCCGATGCAGCAGCAAGGCTTCTTCAACCTGCTC
This sequence comes from uncultured Allobosea sp., assembly GCF_945956895.1. Lineage (GTDB taxonomy): Bacteria > Pseudomonadota > Alphaproteobacteria > Rhizobiales > Beijerinckiaceae > Allobosea. The sequence goes on from NZ_CAMFJF010000016.1 coordinate 27,200, forward strand.
GCCGACCCGCATCAGCGGATTCAGCGAAGCCACCGGCTCCTGGAAGATGATCGCGGCATCGTTGCCGCGCACCTCCGACAGCTCCGCCTCGGAAAGCCCTGTCAGCTCGCGCCCGCCGAGCCGGATCGAGCCGCCGGAGATCCGCGCCGCGCCCGGCAGCAGGCCGAGCACGGAGAGCGCCGTCAGGCTCTTGCCGCAGCCGGATTCGCCAACGATCGCGAGGATGCGGCCCGTCTCGACGCCGAGTGAGACGCCGTCGACGATGCGGTTGCTCTCGATCTCGATGGCGAGGCCTTCGATCGCCAGCATCGGGTTGGTGCGCTCGCTCATACAGATGCCGCCGCGACCGCGGCCCAGGGGCTGGTCGGATGCGCCATGCCGAGGAAGCAGCCATCCGCCGCCCGCATCACGGCCGAAGGCACGGAGAAATTCACGGGGTAGAGCGTGTCCTCGACGATCTCGACCGGGAAGGCGCTTGCGATCCGTGCGGCGACATCCGGCTCGGCCCGCGCGTCGACCTTGATGCGCGGGGTCGAGGCCTCGATTCGGGGACGGTGGAAGACATCTTCGAGTGAGAGCCCGAAATCGGCGATGCCGGAGATCATCTGCAAGAGCGTCGGGAAGATCGTGCGGCCACCGGCGGCGCCGATCGCAAGCCATGGCTTGCCGTCGCGGCTCAGCACCAGCGGGCACATGTTCGCCAGTGGCTTCACGCCGGGAGCCATGCTGTTGGGCTGGCCGGGGCGCGGATCGAACCACATCATGCCGTTGTTCATGATGATGCCGGCCCGCGGCAGCGCCACGCGGGCGCCGAAGCGCGAGAGCAGCGTATTGGTCAGCGAGACCATGTTGCCGTCACGGTCGACGACGCTGACATGCGAGGTGCAGCCGGCCTGCGGCGTCGCGGCATGGCCCATGCTGTTGAGCCTCACCGCATAGGCCTCGCGGATCGCCGTGGCATAGGTCAGCGCCGCATCGGCCTGCGAACTGCTTTCGCCGAGGCCGCGCGCTTCGACGCGCCGTGCGGCATCGAAGAAGGTCGGGCCGCCGCTGAGCCCGGGGATAGCGGCGATGTCGAGATCGCGGTAGCGCCCGGTCAGGGCCGGCGACCACACCGCCTGATAGCCAGCGAGGTCGTCAGCGCGAATGGCCGAGCCGCCGGCTTCGAGATCACCGGCGATCAGGCGTGCGGCCTCGCCTTCGTAGAAATCGCGTGCGCCGGCTTTCGCCAGCCGCTTCAGCAGCGCGGCCTTCGCCGTCATCGGCTTGAAGCGGCGGGTATCGGCGCCGGCCTTGGGCGGCTGGCCGTTGTCCAGAAGGATTGCGGAAATCGCCGGATCGCGCGACAGCCCGGCGACCTCGACCGCGATGCAGAGCGCCGCATACCAGTCGATCTCCAGCCCGCGCTCGGCATGCTCGATCGCCGGCTGCAAGGCCTCATCCCAGGAGATCGTGCCATAGCGTTCCAGCGCCGCGGCGAAACCGGCGATGGCGCCGGGCACGCAGATCGCGCTGTAGCCCGCGATATTGCGCTCCCCGACCACGGCGGGCCAGGCGAACCAGTTGCCAGAACCGGCCTCGGTCAGCGGATAAACCGCGGGGTCGAGCCCGCGTGGCGAGCGCACATTGAAGTCGAGCGTGTCGAGCGCGCCGGTCTGGCCGTCGGCATGGATCAGGAAGCCGCCGCCGCCCACGCCCGAAAGCCAAGGCTCGACGATGCTCAGCACCAGCGCGGTGACGATGGCCGCATCCATCACGTTACCGCCCCGCGCGAGCACGGCAGCGCCGGCCTCCGCGGCATGGCGGTTCTGCGCAGCCACGAGGCCGTGCTGGGAACGGACGGCCGGGCGACGGATGCTGAAGGTCTGCATCAGGCTTTGGTCCTGAAACGTAATGGCGCGCTCGGCTGTGGCAGGCGCATCGGTACGCTGAAACGCTGCGCATTGGCGCTCGCGGCGTGGTGGGCAGCGAGTTCGCCGACGGTCGCGATCCAGACGCCGGGCGAGGCGGTCACCACGTCGAGCAGCTTCTCCAGCATGCGGACGCGCCCGGCCCGGCCGGAGATCCAGTCATGGACGGTCAGCATCATCATCCGCCCTTCGCGATGCAGCACCTCCCATTCGTCGAGCCAGGCATCGAGGATGCCGTTCTGGGCCGAGGGCGGGGCACGGTCCTGCGCGCTGCCGGTGAAGCGGAAATAGACGGCATCGTCGACGGCCCAGAGCACCGGGACCTGCGTCACGCCGTCGATCGTATAGGGATGGTCGAGGCCCATCAGCGAGGAATCGTAGAGCCCGCGCCGCTTCACCTCCTCCAGCATGAAGGGCGTCATCTCCCAGGCCGGCGAGCGGAAGCCCTTCGGCACGATTCCGGCCTGGCTCTTGAACAGCGCGAGAGACTCGTCCATCGCCCGGGCGAATTCCTCTGGCCCGGCCTCGGTTGCGAGTTCATGGAAATAGCCGTGCAGGCCGATCTCATGGCCGCGCTCGACGAAGGCTGGCAGCAGCTCCGGGTGGTTCTTGGCGATCAGCCCCGGCACGAACAGCGTCGCCTTGATGCCGTAGCGGTCGAGCAGGTCGAGCAGCCGCCAGATGCCGACGCGCGGGCCGAACAGCCGCTGTTCGATCTGTCCGAGCGCGACCGGCGCGCCTTCCGGCAGGCTCCACTGGTAGGGGCTTTCCGCATCGACATCGATGGTGAAGCAGAAGGCGCTCGACTTGCCCTGCGGCCATTCATAGGCGGGGCGGGAGGCGTTTGGGGCGGTCATGGGCTCAGCCTCCTCAGAGCGCCTGTTTTTTGTCCTGGTGGACGGCGAGCGAGCCGATCGAATTGCCGCCGTCGACCGTCAAGGTCGCGCCGGTGACATAGGCGGAGGCGTCGCTGGCGAGATAGAGCAGGGCGTTGCCGACATCGGCGCGCGAGGACGCCCGGCCAAGCGGGATCTGCGCGACGGTGTTCTGGATATGCGCGTCGGTCAGGGCGCTGACCGTGCTGCCGGTGGCGAAGCCCGGCTCCAGCGCGTTGGAGCGGATGCCGTATTCGGCGAGCTCGACGCCGAACCCCTTGGTCAGCCGGTCGAGCGCGGTCTTCGACATCGAGTAGACGCAGGCCGTGCGCCGCATCTTGCGCGAAGCGCCCGAGGAGATGTTGATGATCGAGCCCTTCACGCCCTTGCGCACCATCTGGGTCGCAAGCTCGCGGGTCAGGATGAAGGGCGCTCGTAGGTTGATCGCGAGGATGCGATCAAACTCGGCGGTCGGCGTGTCCAGCAGGAAAGCGCTCGGATAGATGCCGGCATTGTTGACGAGGATGTCGGCGGCGCCCCAGCGCTTGCCGATCTCGCTGGCGAGCGCCACGATCGAGGCCTCGTCGGTCAGGTCGGCGGGCATGACGAAGCTCTCGCCGGAAAGGCCCATCGCCTTGGCCTGGGCCTCCAGATCCCCGGCCCGTGCATCGGTCAGGCAGAGCGTGGCGCCGGCCTCGTGCAGCACTTCGGCGATCCAGCGGCCGATCACCCCGCAGGCGCCGGTGACGACGGCGCGCTTCCCCTTGATGTCCTCGAACATGGGCTTCTTCCTTCAGCGATGGCGGGGATCGAGGCGGTCGCGCACGGCGTCGCCGGTGAGATTAACGGCGAGCACCAGCACGAACAGGCAGATGCCGGGGAGGGTGGCGACCCACCAGGCGGTCGCGACATAGTTCCGGCCGGTCGAGAGCATCGCGCCCCAGCTCGCGGTCGGCGGCTGGACGCCGAGCCCAAGGAAGGACAGGCCAGCCTCGAACAGGATCATCAGCCCGAATTCGAGCGTCGCGACGACGCTGACGGCACCCACGATATTGGGCAGGACATGGCGGAAGAGGACGCGCGGCGCGCTCGCCCCCATCAGCGCCGAGAGCCGGACATAGGGCATGTTGGCGACGGAGAGCGTCTGGCTGTAGGCGATGCGGGCGTAGCGCGGCCAGCGCGTCAGCGCGAGCACCATGATGACATTGACGATGCCGGGGCCGAGCACCGCGACGGTGATGATCGCGAGCAGGATCGCCGGGATCGACAGGAAGACGTCGACGACGCGCATCACCGTGATCTCGACCCAGCCGCGTCGGTAACCGGCGATCATGCCGAGCGTCGTGCCGACAACGCCGGAGAGGATGACCGAGGCGAAGGCGACGATCAGCGAGATGCGCGCGCCATGTATCACGCGGCTGAGCAGGTCGCGGCCGAGCTCGTCGCTGCCGAGCCAGTAATGGAAGCTGCGCGAGACTGTGCCGGGCGGCTTCAACCGGCCGAGCAGGTTCTGCTGGTTCGGATCATAGGGCGCCAGCCAGGGCGCGAAGACCGCGACCAGCACAACGAACGCGATGATGCCGACCGGCCACCAGCGCCACAGCGCGCGGCGCTTGCTGCGCGGGATCGGGCTTGCCGTGGCGACGCTCACCGCGCGCCCTCCAGCACGATGCGCGGGTCAACCAGGCTGTAGAGCAGGTCCGACATGAGGTTGAGCAGCACAGTCACGAAGGCGCCGAGCAGCACCACGCCCTGCACGATCATGAAGTCGCGTGCCAGGATCGCCTGCACCGTCACTTGTCCCAGGCCGGGCCATGCGAAGACCGTCTCGACGATGACGGCGCCGGCCAACAGGTTCGAGATTTCGAGCGCGGCGACGGTGATGACCGGGATCGAGGCGTTGCGCGCGAGATGGTGGATGAGCAGCCGGCCGCTGCGGACGCCGCGCGAGCGGGCAGTGCGGACATAGTCCTTCGAGAGTTCGTCGAGCAGGGCCGAGCGGGTGATGCGTGCGAAGGTCGCCATGCTCAGCAGGCCGAGCGCGAAGGACGGCATGACGAGATGCCAGAGATCGCCGGTGGAGGAGGGCGGCAGCCAGCCGAGCAGCACCGAGAACACCAGGATCATCAGGATGCCGCTCCAGAAGGTCGGCATGCTCTGGGCGGCGAGGACGAAACCGGCGGCCGCCTTCGCCGCAGGCGAGTTGCGGAAGATCGCCAGCAGGATACCGATCGGCACGCCGATGCCGCAGGCGACGAGGAGCGCGCCGGCCGCCAGCATCAACGTATAGGGCAGGCGCGAAGCGATGATCGTGGTCACCGGCACGCGCTGCACCACCGACTGACCGAGATCGAAACGCGCGAGCTCGCCGAGGAAGTCGAGATACTGCACCGGGAGCGGCCGATCGAAGCCGAGCTGGTGGCGCAAGGCCGCGATATCGGCCTGCGTCGCCGTCTCCGGCACGAGCAGGTAGGTCGGGTCTCCCGTCAGGCGCTGGACGAAGAAGATCAGCGTCACCACCCCGAGGATGGTGACGAGCGCCTGGCCCAGCCGGCGGAGCAGGAAACCCGGCACCGCGGCTCAGTCCTTCCAGCTCATCCGGTTGATGAACATGCTTTCGTTCGGCGTCGGCTGGAAGGTCAGGTTCTTCGCCGCGCCATAGATCACCACGGCCTGGTAGAGCGGCACGACCGGCACGTCGCTGGCGACGATCTCATGCACTTGCTTGTAGGCGGCGAGACGCTTGTTCGTGTCGAGCGTCGCGCGCGCCTCCTCCAACAAGCTATCCATCTTCGGGTTGCGATAGGCCGACCAGCCGCTGCTCTTGTGCAACAGCGGGAAGAGCACGCCATCGGCATCCTGGCAGGCGCAGGACCAGCGGCCGAAGCTGAGCAGCGAGGTCGTCTCCGGCCCGGCCTGGGCGCGCTTCAGATAGGTTGCCATGTCCGACATCGCGATCTTCACGTTGAAGCCGGCTTCGGTCAGCATCTGCTGGATCGCCTGGACGATGCGCTGGTCGAAGACCGGCGCGGTCGAGAGATCGATCTCCGCCTTCGCGGCCGGGCCTGCCTCGGCGATCAGCGCCTTGGCTTTGGCGAGGTCGTGTTCCGGCGCCTTGATGCCGTCGACCCAACCGAAAATCGCCGGCGTCAGCAGTTCCGGCACCTGCTTGTCATAGCCGCCAAGCAGGCCGTCGATCATCGCCTGCTTGTCGAGCGCGTAGGCGGCCGCGAGCCGGAGCTTGGGATTGTCGAAGGGCGGCTTGGTCGTGTTGAGCCGGACATAGGCGACACGCTCGGTCAGGCCGATCAGCGCATGGGCCTTGGGCGAGGATTTGAGCTGACCGGCCTGGTCGGCATCGAGTGTAACCACAAGATCGCTCGCGCCTGCCTGCAGATTGGCGAGCCGCGTCGCTGCATCCGGGACGGCGCGGAAGGTCACCGCTGGGAATGGCGCCTTGGCGCCCCAATAGGCGTCGTTGCGCGCGAGCTGCACGTTCACGCCGCGCTGCCAGGACTCGAACTTATAGGGGCCGCTGCCGACGGGCTTGAGGTTGAAGGCATCTTTGCCGACCGCCTCGACCACGGCCTTGGGCACGATCGAGAGCTTGACGAGCTGGGCCAGCAGCGCCGGATAGGCCCCGGCGGTGACGAGCTTCACCTTGGTCGACGAGAGCGCGATCGCCTCCGTGATCTTGTCGAACTGGCCGAGCTGGGGGCTGGCGAATTTCGGGTCGGTGATGCGCTTGACGCTGTAGACGACGTCGTCGGCCGTCAGCTTCGAGCCATCATGGAAGGTGATATCGCTGCGCAGGTCGAATTCGATCTCGGTATCCGAGACCTGCTTCCAGGCGGTTGCGACCTGCGGGACGATCGCGCCCTTGTCGTCGCGGGTGACGAGATTGTCGAAGATGTTGCGGTAGACATAGTAGCTGTCGGGATTCCACTGCACCTGCGGATCGAGCGAGGACGGCTCGTTGACGAGGTCGACGACGAAACGATCCTTGGCGGCCAGCGCCGGCCCGGCCGCGAGGCCGAGCGCGGTGGCGACGAGGAAGGCGGCTGCGGCTTTCGAAACACGGCTCATCGCGATTTCTCCTCGGATACGGTGTGGGACGGCTTGCGGTCGTTCGTACTCTGGCGGCGTCGGCGGCTGCGTACGGAAACAGGTTCGTTCTGCGGAAGCAGGTGTGCGGTGGCGAGAAAGCCGTGCGCCACGGCATCGGTGAAGCGCGCTTGTTCCTGTTGAAGTGCGAGCCGTGCAGCCTCTCGGTCGTTGCGCAGGAGCGCATCGAGCAATGGACGCGGATCGGCTGCGGGCGGCGTCGCGCCGGCGAGTTCAAGCGAGCGCGTCAGGCGCTCGGTATGATCCCAGAGATCGCGCAGCCAGACCGCGATGAAACCACCGACCCGCAGGGCCAGGAGATCGAGCGCCTGCCGGCACAATTGCTGCGCCATGGTGCGTGCGGAAGGATCGTCGCGGTCGATGACGGCGTCAATCGCCCCCCGCAGGCTGCCGAGCAGCGCAGCGCTGTGTTCATCCAGCGGCCTCTCGACCAGAGCCGGCTCGATCCGTAGCCGCGCCTCGACGATCGCGCTGGCAAGCGCGCCGTCGACCGCGGCGACGCGCCAGCCTTGCCGTGCGTGCCGGGCGACGAAGCCCGCTGTCGCGAGTTCCGTCAGCGCGACGCGAACAGCGGCGCGCCCGAGGCCGAAGCGCTGCGCGAGATCACCCTCATGCGCGTAGGTGCCGGGAACGAGCTCGCAGCGGACAAGCGCCTGCCGCAGGCGCCGGCTCGCAAAGGCGATGTCGCTCTCTGCCGCTGGCGGTTTGGGTAGGGAGAAGGGTGACTGGTCGAGCATGAAGCCATGCTGGCTCAGTTTCTGACATCTGACAATCAATTTGTGAGATGTTAGAAATGCATGATCCGGCGCGCTTAAGCCCCGCCATGCATGGCGGGGCTATGGCTTTGATCCTGTTCGAATGATCGGCTGCCAGGTTGCGCTGCCGAAAGCCTATTGTTCGGCTGGAACGGTGCTCGCGGTGGGCGCGGTCTGCGCCAGGAAGAAGAAGGCCAGCGACGCACACCAGACGATCAGGCCGAACACCGTGGCGCCGGCCAGCACCAGCCCGAAACCGCCTTGCGCATGCAGCACGGCCAGCATCGGCACGACAAAGCCGCTGACGGTGAAGCCGAGAAAATAGCGCACGCTGAACGCCTTGGCGCGATGCTGCGCCGGTACGTAGCGGGCGACCATCGCATCGTTGACGACGACCTGCCCATAGATCGCGGCCATGGTCAGGACGAGGCCGAGCAGCAACGGCACGCCCGAGGTCGTCGCGGCGAGCGCGAGGCCCAGCGGCTGCAGGAGCGCGAGGCCGACGAACAGGGCGGGCAGCGTGTAGCGGTCGACCAGCCGGCCCATCAGCCATTGCGTCGCTGCCCCGAACACGAAGACGAGCGTTGCCAGCGAACCGGTGAGCGCCAGCGGCAGGTCGAGGCCGAGCCGCTCATCGATGATCTTCGGCAGCGCGATCGTGGTGATGTTGAAGGTCATGCCGCCGGCGATGATTGCCACGGCGAAGACGGCGAGCAGCACCATCGGCCGGCTGACCGGGATGAGCTCGGCCTTGCCGGAACGGTTCGCGGACGGGTTCCCGTCGCCGGGCACGAGCGCGAGGAAGGCGGCGCCGAGCACGAGGCAGACGAGGCCTGGCAGGATGAAGGCGGCGCGCCAGCCGAAATTCGCGGCGATGAGCGCGGTGACGCCGGCTGCGGAGGCTGCGCCGAGATTGCCCCAGACGGCGTTGACGCCGAGATCGCGGCCGAGCTGGCGGGCATGGCTGACCAGCATGGTCGAGCCGACCGGGTGATAGATCGCCGAGGCGACGCCGAGCACGAGCAGCCAGCCCGCGAAGGCGGCGGGCCGGTCCGCGCTGGCGACGCCGAGGCAGGACAACCCGTAGCCGATGAAAAACACGGCGAGCATGTTGCGCCGGCCGAACCGGTCGGAAAGCCAGCCCATCGGCAGGGAGCACAGCCCGAAAGCGACGAAGGCACCGGTGGCGAGGCCGATGAGCTCGGCATAGCTGAGATTGGTCTGCGCCGCGATCGCGATCACCGCCGTCGGATAGATCAGCAGCACGAAATGATCGAGCGCATGGGCCGCGTTGACGAAAAGAAGGGTGCGCTTGGACAGGGTCTCGGGGCTCATGGGCGATCTCGCAGAAGGGATGCCTCACTTTAGCTTGACCCGTTAAGCCTGTCGGGTCGTTATCTGACATGATCGGGCCAAAGGAGCGCGAGGATGCGCGGCGAGAGCGAAGCCTACCAGACGGTGCCGCGCGCCGTCGCCGTGATGCCGAGGAGCTATGAGGCCGGCGCGAGCACGGGCTGGCACAGTCATCCACGCGCGCAATTGCTTTATGCTACCGCCGGGCTGACGCTGGTGCGGGCGGAGGACGGCACCTGGGTTCTGCCGGCAAGGCATGCGCTCTGGATTCCGCCGCGTCTCTCCCATGAGGTCAGGATGCATGGCGCGGTCTCGATGTGCTCGGCCTATATCGCACCGGAGGCGGTCGGCGTCCTGCCTGTGGGATGTCGCGTGCTGGAGGTCTCAAGTCTGCTGGCTTCGGCGCTGGAGGCGCTGTCGGCCGAGCCGATGCTCTATGACGAGGCCGGGCGCGGCGGGCATCTCGCGGCGCTGATCCTCGACGAGATCGCACGGGCGCCCGAGACGGCGCTGACCCTGCCCTTGCCGCGCGACCCGCGCCTGCGGCGGATCTGCGATGCGCTGCTGAAGGACCCCGCGCTCGACATCGATCTCGACGGCTGGGCCGAGCGCGTCGGCGCGAGCCGGCGCACCCTGACGCGCGGCTTCCGGGCGGAGACCGGCTTGAGCTTCGGCGACTGGCGCTCGCGCCTGCGCGTGCTTCGCGCCCTGACGATGGCGAGCGATGGCGTTCCGCTGCAGCAGATCGCGAGGGCAGTCGGCTATCTCGACCAGCGTCCGCTGCGGATAGCCGCGCGGCGGCTGCTCGACCGGACGATTGCCGCCCCCTTCGATAGGGCGGCGGGGAAGCCTGCCGTAACGAGACGGTGACCCGCGGCTGTTTTGGCGCCGATGACAAGCCGGCGCGTGATCGTCGCCTCGGCCCGAGGTCAGGCCACGTTGTCGTCGCGGCGGGCGATCGTCTCGACGATCGCCACGGCGAGAGCCCGATCGCGCTGCGAACGAATCCGCCCGAATGCCGCATCGAGCTTGCCGGACTGGGGAGGTCTCTCGATTGTCGTCCCGTATTCCGCGCCAGCCTCGGCAAAGCCCGCATCCGGCGCGCTCAGGCCCTCGAAGAAGGCGGCCGGGCTCGTTCCGAGAAAGCGCGCGAGCATGAAAAGGGCCCCCGCGCTCAGGCGGTCCTTGCCCTTCTCGTAATTGCCCATCTGCTGGAACGAGACATCGAGAACGGCGCCAAGATCGGCCTGGCTCAGGCCGTGCTTCTTGCGGAGAACGCGCAGCCGGTCTCCGATATGGCGGTTGATCGCCTCAGCTTCCGTACGCATTCGCGCCTCCAGTCGCGTCGAACCGGAAAGCCAGTTTGCCTCCGCAGCCGTGAGCCCGTCCAGTTTATCCCGAAAATTATCCGAGAATGGCCCGGGTTGCATTGCGATAGAACAATGGATCTCGCCGGAATCGTCGCGCGTCCGCTGTCGCAGGAAATGAATCCGACGATAGCGGCGCGTGGCGCAAGCCGAGCCGGACAGGCCGCGGCGTTGGCCTGTCCGCTGGATGCCTTGCGTCGGGATTACGCAGCCTTGGCGAGAAAATCCTCGGCGTAGTGGCAGGCGACCTTGCGGCCGTCGATCTCGCGCTTTTCCGGGCGCTCGACACGGCAGCGGTCGGTCACGAAGGGGCAGCGCGTCGAGAAAACGCAGCCCTTCGGCGGGTTGAGCGGGGAGGGCAGCTCGCCGCGCAGGATGATGCGCTCGCGCTTGCCGGCATCGACGCGCGGCGTCGAGGCGAGCAGCGCCTGCGTATAGGGATGCAGCGGCCGCGCGTAGATGCGCTCCTTCGGGCCATGCTCGATGGCATTGCCGAGATACATCACCATCACGTCATGGGCGATGTGACGGACGACGCTGAGATCATGCGAGATGAAGAGATAGGCAAGCTTCAGCTCGTCCTGCAGATCGGCCAGCAGGTTGAGCACTTGCGCCTGGATCGAGATGTCGAGCGCCGAGACCGGCTCGTCCGCCACCACGACCTTGGGCGAGAGGATCAACGCGCGCGCGATCGCGATGCGCTGGCGCTGGCCGCCCGAGAACATGTGCGGGTAGCGCGCATAATGCTCGGGCCGCAGGCCGACCTTGGCCATCATCGCGCGCGCCTTCTCGGTGCGCTCGGCGGGGGAAAGGTCGGTGTTGATCTTGAGCGGCTCCTCCAGGATCGTCCCGATCTTCTTGCGCGGATTGAGCGAGCCATAGGGGTTCTGGAACACGAACTGCACCGTGCGGCGCAAGCGCCGGCGCTCGCTTGCCGGCGGCGAGACGGCATCGAGCCCGTCCAGCGTCAGCGCGCCCGAGGTCGGCGTCTCGATCAGCGTCGCCATGCGCGCCAAGGTCGACTTTCCGCAGCCGGACTCGCCGACGACGGCAAGCGTGCGCCCGGCTTCGACGGCAAAGGAGACCTTGTTCACCGCCTGCAATTGCGCCGGGGCGCGGAAGAAGCCCTGCTTGACCGGATAGATCTGCGTCAGCTCGCGCGCTTCGATCACGGGATTGTTCATCGCGCGGCCTCCTGTGCCTGGGCGGCTTCGTCGCGGGCGCGCTCGGCGTCGCGGTTCGCATCGCCGAGCGGATAGTGGCAGCGCACGCGCCCATCTGCCCAGTTCCGGAGCTCCGGCTGGACATTGCGGGAATGCTCGGTCGCATAGGCGCAGCGCGGGCTGAACAGGCAGCCCTTCGGCCGGTCGTTCAGGCCCGGCACCATGCCGGGGATGGTGGCAAGCCGCGTCGCATCCTCGCTACGCTCCGGCAGGGCGGCGAGCAGGGCGGCGGAATAGGGGTGCTGCGGGTTGGCGAAGAGCGCGTCGACCTTGCGCTCCTCCATGATCTGCCCGGCATACATCACCATGATGCGCTGCGCCGTCTCGGCAACCACGCCCATGTTGTGGGTGATCAGCACGAGCGCCATGTTGCGCTCGCGCTGCAACGTCATCAGCAGTTCGAGGATCTGCGCCTGGATGGTGACGTCGAGCGCCGTCGTCGGCTCGTCGGCGATCAGCAGGCGTGGATTGCAGGCAATCGCCATCGCGATCATCACGCGCTGGTTCATGCCGCCGGACATCTGATGCGGGAAGGCCTTGAGGCGGCTCTCCGGTGCCGGGATGCCGACCTGCTCCAGCAACTCGATCGAGCGGCGCTTTGCGGCCTTGCCGTCCATGCCCTCGTGCTTCCTGAGCGTCTCGGCGAGCTGGAAGCCGATGGTGAAGCATGGGTTCAGGCTGGTGCTCGGCTCCTGGAAGATCATCGCCACGTCCTTGCCGGTGAGCTGGCGGCGCTCGCGGGCGGACATGGTGAGGAGATCGCGGCCGTCGAAGCGCAGCTTGTCGGCGCGGACGCGGCCGGGATAGCCGACGAGGCCCATCAGCGCGAGCATGGTCACGCTCTTGCCGGAGCCGGATTCACCGACCACGCCGAGCACCTCGCCCTCGTCGAGGGTGAGGTCGATGCGGTCGACGGCGCGGAGCGTTCCCTGGGAGGTCGGGAATTCGACGCTGAGGTTTTCGATTTCGAGAAGGGGCATGGGATCAGCGCTTCAGCTTGGGGTCGAGCGCATCGCGCAGGCCGTCACCGAGAAGGTTGAAGGCGAGCACGGTGATGAGGATGGCGAGGCCGGGGAAGGTGACGACCCACCAGGCGCGCAGCACGAATTCGCGCGCGTCGGCGAGCATCGTGCCCCATTCCGGTGTCGGCGGCTGGGCGCCTAAGCCCAGGAAGCCCAGCGCGGCGGCATCGAGGATCGCCGTGGAGACGCCGAGCGTCGCCTGCACGATCAAGGGCGCTGCGCAGTTCGGCAGGATCTCGGAGAACATCAGCCGCACCGTCTGGGCGCCGCTGACCTGCGCGGCGACGACATAGTCCTTGCTCGCCTCGGCGATGACGGCGGCGCGGGTGATGCGGACATAGTGTGGCAGCACGACGATGGCGACCGCCAGCATCGCGTTCATCAGGCCGGGGCCGAGGATCGCGACGATGACGATGGCGAGCAGCAGGCTCGGCATCGTCATCAGGATGTCCATCAGGCGCATGATCGCGATATCGGCGAGGCCCTTGAAATAGCCGGCGATGAGGCCCAGCACGATCCCGACGACGATGGCGAGCGCGACGACAGCGATGCCGATGACGAGCGAGAGCCGCGCGCCATGGAGCAGGCGGGAGAGGATGTCGCGGCCGATCGCATCGGTGCCGAGCGGATAGGAGAGCGAGCCGCCTTCCTGCCAGAACGGCGGCTTCAGGAAGACTGCGTTGTTGGTCAGGTTCGGATCATGCGGCGCGATCCACGGCGCGAACAGCGCGCAGAGCAGCACCAGAACGATGACGACGAGGCCGGCGACGGCGCCGCGATTGGCGCTGAAATAGGTCCAGAATTCGCGCAGCGGATGCGGCGGCGCGACGCTGGGCGCGGCAGCCGGGATTTTGAGGGTTTCGGTGCTCATGCGGTCAGGCTCCGATGGGAGCGAAAGGGGAATGGCGGTTCATCGGGCGTGCCTGATGCGCGGGTTGATCAGGCCGTAGAGGAGGTCGACGAAGAGGTTGACGCTCATCACCACGACGCCGAGCAGCAGCGTCCCCCCTTGGAGCACGGGATAGTCGCGCCGGCTGATCGCCTCGATCAGCCATTTGCCGACGCCGGGCCAGGAGAAGATCGTCTCGGTCAGGATCGCGCCGGTGAAGAGCGCGCCGACCTGCAGGCCGATGACGGTGACGATCGGGATCAGAGCGTTGCGCAGCGCGTGCAAGGCGACGACCCGGATCGGCGCCATGCCCTTGGCGCGGGCCGTGCGGATATAGTCCTCGCCGAGCACCTCGAGCATCGCCGAGCGGGTCATGCGGGCGATGACCGCGAGCGGCACCGTGCCGAGCACGATCGCCGGCAGGACGAGATGCGCCAGCGCCGACCAGAAGGCGTCGATATCGCCGGCGAGCAGGCTGTCGACAGTCAGGAAGCCGGTCACCGGTTCGATGAAATATTGCACAGCGATGCGGCCCGAGACCGGCGTGATGCCGAGCTGGACCGAGAACAGCAGGATCAGCAGCAGGCCCCACCAGAAGATCGGCATCGAATAGCCGGTCAGCGATATCCCCATCACGCCATGGTCGAAGATCGAGTTTCGCTTCACGGCGGCGATGATGCCGGCGGGCAGGCCGACGAACAGCGCGATCAGGATGGCGCAGAGCGCGAGCTCGATCGTGGCCGGAAAGAGCTGGCCGAACTCGGTCAGCACGTTCTCGCGGGTGACGATCGATTTGCCGAGATCGCCCTGGACGACGCGCTCGATATATTTGCCGTACTGGACGAGCAGCGGCCGGTCGAGCCCGTATTCGGTCAGGAGCTGGGCGTGGCGGGCGGCGTCGATGCCGCGTTCGCCGGCCATGGTCTCGATCGGGTCGCCGGGAACGAGGCGGACGAGGAAGAAGGCCAGCAGCGTGATGCCGATGAAGGTCGGGACGACCAGGCTCAGCCGTGTGAAGATGAAGCGCAGCATGGTTCTGCCATTCTTATCGGCCGGAGCAGGGCGTTCCCGCGGCCTGTTATGTCATTTTAGTCGAGTTCGAATTCCGGCGCAGCGGAAACACCAGAATCCGCGAAAGATCAAGAACGCGGCGACAAAATCGGTGGAACAGAGCGATCAGGCGGGGTTCAGCCGTCTTGCCGGGCGAAAGACTTGGAAAACGCGGCAGATTTCGACGCAACAATCTGAATGCGGGAGGCGGCGGCAGGGTAATGAATCCCCGCCGGCGCTTTTTGTTGATCGGAGCGTCGCCGTTACTTGGCGATGGAGACGCCGTAGAAGGGCTGTCCGCCGAAGAAGTGGATCTTGTAGTCCTTCACTTCCTTGCGCACCGGCGTGAAGGCCTGCGCATTGGCGAAGAGCAGGCCCGCGACATCCTCGTGGAACAGTTCCTGGAAGCGCTTGTAGAGCTTGGAGCGCTCGCCCTGGTCGGTAATCGTGCTGGCCTTGGCCAGCGCGTCGGATGCTTCCTGGTTGCACCAGCGGGCGCGGTTGGCGCCGGTCTTCACGCCTTCGCAGGTCCAGCCCGAAAGCAGGATCTGGCTCGGGTCGGGATAGTCCCAGGTATAGCCGAACATCCCGACTTCATGATCACCGGCCCGGCCGCGCTTGAGATACTCGCCCCACTCGAAGGTCTGGATCGTCGCCTTGACGCCGATCTTGGCCCAGTCGGCCTGGATCAGCTCGGCTGCGCGCCGGCCGTTCGGCATATAGGCGCGGACGACGGGAATGGCCCAGAGCGTCGTCTCGAAGCCCTCCGCGAGGCCGGCCTCCTTCAAGAGCGCCTTGGCCTTCTCGGGGTCGTAGGGGCGCGGCTTCAGGTCCGCGTTATGCGACCAGAGCGAGGGCGGTACCGCCGCGGCGGCCGCCTTGCCGGTGCCCTGGTAGACCGCGTCGATGATCGCCGGGATGTTGGTCGCATAGGCCAGGGCCTCGCGCACCCGCTTGTCGCCGAAGGGCTTCTTCTGCTGGTTGAAGGCGAGGAAACTCTGGTCGGCGATGCTGCCTTGCAGGAGATTGATCGTCGGTTCCGTCTTCATCGCCGGCAGGTCGCCGGGATTGGGATAGCGCGCGATCTGGCATTCGCCGGAGCGCACCTTGGCGAAGCGCACCGCGGCATCCGGCGTGATCACGAAGATCAGGTCGTTGACCAGCGCCATGCGGTCGCGATTGCCGACGGCCTTGGTCCAGTGGTCCGGCACCGCCTTGAAGCGGATCACGGCGTCCTTCTGGTAGGAGACGAGCGAGAACGGCCCGGTGCCGATCGGCGCGAAATCGAGCTGCTCGGGGGTTCCGGCCTTCAGCATCGCGGCGCCGTATTCGGCCGAGAGGATCGACATCGGCTCCACCGAGAGCGCCGAGAGCAGTGGCGAGTTCGGCTTGGTCAGGGTCAGCTTGACCGTGTAATCGTCGAGCTTCTCGATCGCCTTCAGGCTCGGCTTCACGATTTCGGCGAAGAACTGGTAGTTGCCGCTGCCGACCTTGTTGAAGGGATGGGCGGGGTCGAGCATGCGCTGGAACGAGAAGATCACGTCGTCGGCGTTAAAGTCCCGTGTCGGCGTGAAGGTCTTGCTGGCGTGCCATTTCACGCCCTTGCGCAGCTTGAAGGTGTAGGTCAGCGCATCGTCGGAGATCGTCCAGGACTCGGCCAGGCTCGGGATGATCTGCGATCCCCCACGCTCCGTCGCCGTCAGCCGTTCGTAGATCTGCGCGGCCACGTCATAGGCGGTGTTCTGGCTGCTGAACTGGGGGTTCAGGAAGTCGGGGCTGGCCTCGGAGCAGACCACGAGCGCCTGGGCACTGGCGATGGCGGGCAGCAACAGGGCACTGAGCCCCAGCGTCAGGGCAAGTGAACGGGCGCGAACGGGCATGGGCGGTTCTCTCGGGACAGGCAGGGGAGATGGATCGGGCGCGGGGCATCGTGCCCCATCGTCTCCACCTCCTGGAGCGCGGCCCCGGTGGGGCCGCGTCGTTTGGCATGCATCAGCCGCGCCAGCTCGCGATGCGGCCGGAGCATCGGGCGGAAACATGTCCGATGCCGTGTGACAGCGAGCCCGATCGCCGCTTTGCGTCCGGTGGGACGTGCGGCGATCGAGCGCCGCGGCTCACTTGCCGATATCGACGCCGTAGAAGGTGTGGCGGCCGAACGGCGAGAGCTTGAAGTCCTTCACTTCCTTGCGGACGGGCTTCAGCTGCACCGCATGCGCAATGGTGAACCAGGGCGACTGCTCCTTGAAGATTACCTGCGCCTGCCGGTAGAGCTTGTCGCGCTCGGCCTGGTTGGTGACGGTCTTCGCCTT
The DNA here is from genome assembly GCF_945956895.1 of uncultured Allobosea sp. Classification (GTDB taxonomy): domain Bacteria; phylum Pseudomonadota; class Alphaproteobacteria; order Rhizobiales; family Beijerinckiaceae; genus Allobosea. The sequence goes on from NZ_CAMFJF010000016.1 coordinate 44,078, forward strand.
CGCCACCAGCTCCTCGAAGGGTTGGTAGCAGAACTTGGCGACGTTCGAGCCGTTGGTCTTGGCCGAGTCGCAACCCAGCAGCGTGTGCAGAAAGTTGTCCGGGTCGCCGTTGTCGCCGGTCCAGCCGAGCATGCCCGTCTGGTGCTCGCCCGCCTGCATGCGCTTGCGGTACTCGCCCCACTCGAAGCTCTTGATCTCGGCCTTGACGCCGACCTTGGCCAGGTCCGCCTGCATCAGCTCGGCGATGCGCTTGGCGTTCGGGTTGTAGGGGCGCTGCACCGGCATGGCCCAGAGATCGATCTCGAGGCCGTTCGGATAGCCGGCCGCGGCCAGCTCCTTCTTGGCCGCCTCCGGATCATAGGGGTCGTCCTTGATGGTCTCGTTATAGGACCACATCGACGGCGGGATCGGATTGGTCGCCGCGACGCCGCTCGACAGGTAGACCGCGTCGATGATCGCCTTCTTGTTGATCGCCTTGTTGATGGCGCGGCGGACCTTGACGTCATCGAAGGGCTTCTTGGTGGTGTTGTAGGCGAGATAGCCGATGTTCAGGCCGGGCTGCTCCAGGATCTGGACATTGGCGTCCTTCTTGATCGCTTCGAGATCGGCCGGGTTCGGATAGGGCATGACATGGCATTCGCCCTTCTGGAGCTTGGCCCAGCGCACCGAGGCGTCCGGCGTGATCGCGAAGATCAGGTCGTCGATCTTGGCCTTGCCAGCCCAGTAGTCGGGGTTGGCCTTGTAGCGGATGATCGCGTCCTTCTGGTACTGCACCAGAGAGAACGGACCGGTGCCGATCGGGTCCTGGTCGAGCTTCTCGGGCGTGCCCGCCTTCAGCATCGCATCGGCATATTCCTTCGACTGCACGCTGGCATATTGCATGGCGAGGTCGGCGAGGAACGGCGCTTCCGGCTGGTTGAGCGTGATCTTGACCGTGTAGTCATCGACCTTCTGGACCGACTTCAGCAGCTTGGGCATGCCCATGTCGTTGAAATAGGAGTGGTTCGAGCTGGTCACCTTGAAGAACGGATGATCTTCCTTCCACTGCCGCTCGATCATGAAGATGATGTCGTCGGCATTGAAGTTGCGCGTCGGTTTGAAGTTCTTGTTCGACTGCCACTTGACGTTCTTGCGCAGGTGGAAGGTGTAGGTCAGGCCATCCGGCGAGATGTCCCACTTCTCCGCAAGCGCCGGCTCGACCTTGGTGCCGCCGCGCTCGAACTGCACGATTGTGTCGTAGATCTGGGTGTTCGCATCGAAGGACGTGCCGGTGGTGTTGACGCTCGGCGCGAAGTTCTCGGGGCTGCCCTCCGAGCAATACACCAGCGTCTTCGCCATCAGCGGCTGCGCCGCCATCAGCGCGGAGGCCGACAGCGTCGCCAACAGAATTTTCTTCATGGATGTCTCCTTGAACGCCTCTCCGCCCTCGTGAGGGCGATGAACGGCCCCGTTGTATCGGAAGCTTCGTGGGCGGAATTCCCCGAGCTGCCTTGTCTACAGCTTATTGAAAGAACGGGGGCGCGGATAGTCGTCTCCGCAGGTTCCAGGGCGACCTGCAGAGGGAGGGTAAATGACGATGTGGGCGGTGTCGGCGCCGCTCAGAGAACGTCGCGCACCCGGATCAGCGTGGTGTCCATATGGCGGCCGATCGCCTCGGACAGGGCGTCCGCATCGCGTTTCAGCAGGGCGGCCATCATGTCCTCGTGCTCGGCCACGGCGCCGGCCCATTTTTCCGGGCCTTCATTGCCGATGAAGCGCAGCCGTTTGATCCGGGCCTGCAGGTTGGTGTGCATCTCCGACAGCACGGCGTTGCCGGAAGCGGCGACAATGGCGCTGTGGATCGCCTGGTTCAGCTTGAAATAGTCGAGCCGATCGCGCGTTGCGTACAGCGCCAGCATGTCCCGGTGCAGCTTATGGATCGCCTCGATCGTCGCGTCGCTGGCCGCGGTGCAGGCGATGCGGCCGCCGAGCTGTTCCAGGCTCTTGATGACTTCGAGGATGTCGGCAAGGTCGCGCGCCGAGAACTTGCGGACGATCGCGCCCTTGGCCGGAAGGATCTCGACCAGTCCTTCGCTCGCCAGCGTCTTGATCGCCTCGCGCAGCGGCGTCCGCGAGACGCCGAGCTGGGCGCCGACCTGGCCCTCGTTGATGCGCTGGCCAGGAGCGAGCCGCCCCTCGATGATCATGTCGCGCAAGCGCTCCAGCACCTCGTCATGGAGGGTCCGTCGCATGATCGGGGGATAATCGGCCGCCGTCTCGCTCATCGTTGCTCCACTGTTTCCGGCCACTCCGTTACGGCATGCGGCTTCCGCGCTGTCAAACGGCCGGGCTGTTTCCGGCTGCGAAGAGCGCATCCTGCCGCCGGCGCATTGCCTGCAGCCCGGAATCCTCGGGGATCGCGACATCGCCGAGGCGGATCGCCTCGCCGGCCTTGACCGCATTGACGAGTTGCCGGTCGGCGACGAGGTAGAACGGAGCAGGGCGGTCGTTCGCGAGTGCCGCAGCGGGCCTCACTTCGGCGCCGACGCCATCGATGCTGTGATGATGCCCGCCCATCTTGAGGACCGTGCCGGCGGCGAGATCATGTTGCGCCACGGCGACGAGGTCCTGCCGTGGCCGGTAATCGTCGCCATAGCCGGAGCGACTGAGGCCGGCGGCATCGAGGATCGAGGTGGCGACTTCCACACCCAACAGGTGGCGCGGCAGGTAGAGCGCGGCCGTCCTGCCACTGCGGCTGACGACATGGCCCTTGCCGGCAAGCATCTCCCAGGTCTCGGCATTGTCTGAGCGTACGACGATGAAGACGCCGCCGGCGAAGCTCGCCTCCTCCGCCAGCCGCAGGTGGTGGAACACGTCGATCCGGCGCGTGCCGCCCATCAAGCCGCCCTCGCTGCGTTCGGCGAAGAGATCGGCCAGTTCCGGTACCCGAGCCGGCGGCGCATGGAAGCCGGCGGCATCGGCGGAAAAGCCGAGAGTATTGGCGACCAGCGTCATTTCGCAGAGATCGGGCACGGCCCTTAAGGGGAAGGCCTCGCCAAGGATGCGCGCGCGCTCGGCGGCATTGGCGGTGATGGAGCGCGAGCCCGGCAGCCAATATTCGCGCAGCGCCGGCAGCGAACGGGTCAGGCCATTGCAGGTAACGTTGCCGGTCGCGGCATCCAGCACGAAATCGTATTCGCTCGATTTGCCGGCGGCGATGATCTCGAGGCCGATCACCTCGGCCCAGCTCGCCAGCGCGATCAGCAGGCTCGGCTGGTCGCCATCGACCGGCGTCACCACGACGTTCTTGTCGCGGGCGAGGCGCGCCAGTCCCGGCCCGACGACGCTGTCGGCCTCCTTCGAGACCAGCGCGACATGGCGCTTCGCATCGATCGCGGCGAGGCTGTGCCGCGTCGCGGCTTCCGGGCTCCCGGTCGCCTCGACGAGAAGCGTGAAGGGTAGTTCCATGACGATATCGAGGCTCGCCGAGGCGACGCACTTTCCGGCACTCCAGGCGGCTTTCGCCTCGGGCCCGGTCCGACACAGCGCAATCTCGTGAGGCTCGAAACCGGCGGCGGCGAAAGCCTTGCCGGCCGCTTCGGTCGTGACGTCCACCGCGATGCGCGCATTGACCAGACGCGTCCGGCGCGATTGCGCGAGATAGCTGCGCCCGAAGCTGCCGCTGCCGACGAGGCAGGTTTCGACCGGTTCGCTGATCCCGGCGTAATGCGCATGAAAATTCATCGGCCCTCCTCCGGCGCGGCCCGATCCGCAGCCCGCGCTTGCCGCATGAGTACATCGATTTTGATATGCTGCATACAGCATACTTGAGCGAGCCGACCGCCTGTGTTAGCCAACGGAGCTAGAGGAACGGACAGGCAGCGGAGTTGCGGTCATGAATGAGCGGACGAATGACGCCTTGCCGGTGATTGCCGTCGCGATGGGCGACCCCTCCGGCATCAGTCCCGAGCTGACGGCGCGCATTCTGTCGGAGGCCGATCTGCGTGGCGCGGCCCGCTATGTCGTGTTCGGCGACAAGCGCCTGCTCGATCTCGGCATCAAGGATGGCGGCGCCGATCCGCAGGTCCAGGTCGTGAAGGACGGCGATGGGCTTCCGCTTGGCGACAAGCTCGTCTTCGTCGATCTCGCCAATCACGACCCCGCCGATCTCAAGCGCGGCACGGCGACGCTGGCCGGCGGCAAGGCGGCGACCGAGAATTTCCGCCGTGCGCTGCAATTCGCCGCCTCGGGCAAGGCCGATGCGGTGTTCTTCACGCCCTTCAACAAGGCGGCGATGCGCTTCGCCTATCCCGGTTACGACGACGAGATCCGCTTCGTGCGCGACGCCATCGGCTTCGAGGGCGCGGCGAGCGAGTTCAACATCCTCGACAAGCTCTGGAATGCCCGCGTCACCTCGCATATCCCGCTGTCCGAGGTCGCGCAGAACATCACGCAGGAGCGCATCCTGCGGGCGCTGACGCTGGCCGATGCCAATCTGCGCGCCGCCGGCTTCAACCCGCCGCGCATCGCGGTCGCCGGCATCAATCCCCATGCCGGCGACGGCGGCAATTTCGGCCGCGACGAGATCGAGACGATCGAGCCGGCGGTGAAGGCGGCCAAGGCCAAGGGCTTCACGGTCGAGGGGCCGTTTCCCTCGGACACCGTCTTCCTGCGCGCCAGGAACGGCGATTTCGATGCCGTGCTGACGATGTATCACGACCAGGGCCAGATCGCGATGAAGCTGATCGGCTTCGACCGTGGCGTCACCCTGATCGGCGGCTTCCCCTTCCCGATCTGCACGCCGGCCCATGGCACGGCCTATGAGATCGCCGGGAAGGGCATCGCCAATCTCGGCGCAACGCGGGCCGCGCTCGCACTCGCCATCAAGATGGCCCAGGACGGAAAGGGCAAGGCCCGCGCCGCCGCCTGACATCCGGGCATCGGGCCGAAAAGTGGAATGCACTTTTCGGGACAACCCGATGCCGACCTAAAGTTTTCGACAAAGCCGCCGGCAAGAGCGGCCTCGCAAGATCAAACCCCAGGGAGAGAAACCATGAAGACCATCGCCATTTCGGCTGCGCTCACTGGCGTGCTCACGCTTGGCGGCATCGGTGCCGCGCAGGCCTGGGAGCCGACCAAGCCGATCGAGTTCGTCGTCACTTCGGGCGCCGGCGGCGGCACCGATAATTTCGCCCGCATCATCCAGTCGATCATCACCAAGCACAAGTTCACCGAGCAGCCGATCGTGGTGGTGAACAAGGGCGGTGGCTCCGGCGCCGAAGGCTATGTCTACGGCAAGGGCGCCAAGGGCGATCCGAACCGCGTCATCTTCGGTACCAACAATGCCTACCTGCTGCCTTACGTCGCCAAGCTCGGCTACAAGGTCTCGGACCTGACGCCGGTCGCAGCGCTGGCGCTCGACGAGTTCCTGCTCTGGGTCAAGGGCGATGCCCCCTATGCCGATGCCAAGAGCTATATCGATGCGGTCAAGGCCAAGCCGATGGGCTTCAAGATGGGCGGCAGCCAGTCGAAGGACACCGACCAGACCCTGACCTCGATGATCCAGGACGCCACCGGCGTGAAATGGATCTATGTGCCCTTCCAGGGCGGCAGCGCCGCGGCCGTGCAGCTCGCCGGCGGCCATATCGACTCCAACACCAACAACCCCAACGAGAATATCGGCCAGTGGAAGGCCGGACAGGTGAAGCCGCTCTGCGTCTTCTCGCCGGTGCGTCTCGCCAAGGGCGAGCCGATCTTCGAAGGCAAGGGCTGGGGCGACATCCCGACCTGCAAGGAAGCGGGCCTGCCGCTGGAGACCTTCCAGATGCCGCGCACCGTCTGGCTGCCGGCCGACGTTCCGGCCGATGCCGTGACTTATTATGCCGGCCTGCTGGAGAAGGTCTCCAAGACCCCGGAATGGCAGGAATTCGTGACGCGCACCGCCCAGACCGGCAAGTTCATGAAGGGCAAGGAACTCGCCGATTTCGTCGCCAAGGACGAGGCTGCCAACAAGAAAGTCTTCGAGAACGAAGGCTGGGTCGCGAAGTAAGGTGGGATCGTCATTCCCGGGCGGCGCAGCGCGCCGACCCGGGAATCTCATGACGAGAAGGCTGGTTTCCGAGATGGCCGGGTCAAGCCCGGCCATGACGCGCAAGCCCTGAAAGGGAGAACTCACCGCATGATCACCCGCTTCTGGGCAGAGATCGGGACGGCCGTCCTGACGCTGGTCTTCGGGCTCGTCATCGTGAAGGGCTCGCTGGAGTTCGGCATCGGCTGGGATACGTCCGGCCCGCAGCCCGGCGCCTTTCCCTTCTACGCGGGGGCGCTGATCGCGCTGGCGAGCCTGGGCACGCTTGCCGTCACCATCGGCCAGCGTGTCGCCGGCAAGGCCGCACTTGCCGAGGCCTTCCTCGACGCCGAGCGCGGCAAGCGCGTGCTCGCCTTCCTCTTGCCGCTCGTCGCCTTCGTCGTGCTGAGCGCGACCCTCGGCATGTATGTCGCGACGATCGTCTACCTCGTCTTCGCGATGCGCTTCCAAGGCGGCTATGGCTGGCTGCAGAGCCTCGGCACCGCCTTCGTGACGGCGGCTTTCTTCTATTTCGCGCTCGAGAAATTCTTCCAGATCGGCCTGCTCAAGGGCCCGATCGAGCCGCTCATCGGCCTCTGAGACGGCGGGGATATCAGCATGGACAACATCGCCAACCTGATGCACGGCTTCTCGGTCGCGCTCACCACGCACCATGTCCTGCTGATGATGGCGGGCGTCCTCCTCGGGGTACTCGTCGGCGTCTTGCCGGGGTTGGGCGCGCCCAACGGCGTCTCGCTGCTGCTGCCGCTGACCTTCTCGATGGACCCGGTCTCGGCGATCATCCTGCTGACCTCGCTTTACTGGGGCGCGCTCTTCGGCGGCTCGACCACTTCGATCCTGTTCAACATCCCCGGCGAGCCCTCATCGGTCGCGACGACCTTCGACGGCCATCCCATGGCCAAGCAGGGCAAGGCGACCGAGGCGCTGTCCTTCGCCTTCCTCTCGGCCGGTTTTGGCGCGCTGGCCGGCGTCATCCTGATCACGCTGCTCTCCGGCTGGGTCGCGAAATTCGCGCTGCGCTTCTCCTCGCCCGAATATTTCGCCGTCTATTTCATGACCTTCGCGAGCTTCATCGGGCTCGGCGGCGCCTCACCCTTCAAGACGGTGGTCTCGATGGCGATCGGTTTCGCGCTCGCCACCATCGGCATGGACTCGGTCTCCGGCAATGTCCGCCTGACCTTCGAGTTCGACGTGCTGCTGGCGGGCGTCAGCTTCCTGATCGCGGTGATCGGGCTGTTCGGCATCGGCGAGTTGCTGCTGACGATGGAAGAAGGGCTGAAATTCGAGGGCGTCGCCGCGAAGGTCCGCGTCGGGGATGTTTTGCGGACTGCCATGAAACTGCCGCCCTACTGGCTCGCCCTGCTGCGCTCCTCGTTGATCGGCATCTGGATGGGCATCACGCCAGGCGGGCCGACGGCCGCCTCCTTCATGAGCTACGCCATGGCCAAGCGCTCCTCGCGCCACCCCGCCAAATTCGGCAAGGGCGAGCCCGAGGGCGTGATCGCGCCGGAGACCGCCGACCATGCCGCCGGCTCCGCCGCCATGCTGCCGATGCTGGCGCTCGGCATTCCCGGCTCGGCGACGGCCGCCGTGATGATGGGCGGCCTGATGATCTGGGGCCTCAATCCCGGCCCGACGCTGTTCACCGACCGGCCGGACTTCGTCTGGGGCCTGATCGCCTCGATGTATCTCGGCAATGTCGTTGCGGTCGTGGTCGTGCTGGCGACGGTGCCGCTCTTCGCCTCGATCCTGCGCATCCCCTTCTCGATCATCGGGCCGATCATCGTGGTGATCTGCTTCATCGGCGCCTTCACCGCCGCGAGCAAGGAATTCGACATCTGGCTCGCGCTGGTCTTCGGCCTGGTCGGCTATGTCTTCAAGAAGCTCGACTACCCGATCGCGCCGCTCGTGCTGGCCATGGTCATCGGCGACAAGGCCGAGGACGCCTTCCGCCAGTCGATGATCTTCAGCCAGGGCTCGCTCTCGATCTTCTGGTCGAACCCGCTGGTCTCGACGCTGATGGCGATCGGTCTCGCGCTGCTGGTCATGCCGGTCCTCGGCTCGATCGCGCGCCGCTTGCGCGGCACCAAGGCCGCCAGCACCGCCTGATCCTTTCCTGTCCGCCACCGACGAGATGACGCCATGACCGAACCCTACAAGGGCATCCTGCCGATCGCGCCGACCATCTTCCACGACAATGGCGACCTCGATATCGAGGGCAACAAGCGCGTCATGGACCTGATGGTCGACCAGGGCGTCGACGGCATCTGCATCCTCGCCAATTTCTCGGAGCAGTTCCTGCTCACCGATGAGGAGCGCGAGCAGGTGATGCGGCTCTCGCTGGAGCAGGTCGCCGGCCGCGTGCCAGTCATCGTCACCACCTCGCATTTCGCGACGCGCATCGCTGCCGCCCGCGCCAAGGCCGCAGCGGACGCCGGCGCGAAGATGCTGATGATGATGCCGCCCTATCACGGCGCGCTGCTCAAGGCCGACGAGCAGGGCATGATCGAGCATTTCAAGGCGGTGGCCGATGCCTGCGGCATTCCGATCATCCTGCAGGACGCGCCGCTCTCGGGCGTGACCATGACCGTGCCCTTCATGATCCGGCTGGCGAAGGAGGTTCCGCTCGTCCGCTATTTCAAGATCGAGGTGCCCGGCACCGCCAACAAGCTGCGCGCATTGATCGAGGCCGGCGGCGACGCCGTGGTCGGCCCCTTCGACGGCGAGGAGGCGATCACGCTGATGGCCGATCTCGATGCCGGCGCGACCGGCACGATGACCTCGGCGATGATCCCGGATCTGATCAAGCCGATCCTCGCAGCGCATGCGACGGGTGACCGCAAGCAGGCGGCGGCGCTCTATGCCCGCGTGCTGCCGATCATCAATTACGAGAACCGCCAATGCGGCCTGCGCTCGGCCAAGGCGGTGATGAAGGAGGGCGGCGTCATCAGGTCGGAAGCCGTGCGTCATCCGTTGACGCCGCTGCATCCGAAGACCCGCGAGGGACTTATCGAGCTGGCGCGCGAGCTCGATCCGCTGGCACTGCGCTGGGGCAAGTAGGCGAGATTCCGGCAGGCGTGAGCGGGGTTGCGTTTTTCGCTGATCGCTCCGCCTTTACAAAGCGGGTCGGATCGCGGGAACTTCTCCGCCGCCTGCCGCCCGGCGGGAAGCCTCGGACGTCGGAAGGTGAGCGCATGCCCAGTCTCAAGCCGGTAACCCGCGAGAAGCTGCGCACGGTTTCCGTCGCCACGCTCTGCACCGCCCTGTTCAAGCGTGGCCTGCGCAACCAGTTCATCCAGGATGTTCGCCCGCTCAATCCCGGTGCCGGAACCATGGTCGGCGAGGCCTTCACCTTACGCTACATCCCGGCGCGCGAGGATCTGAACCAACTCTCCGTCTTCCAGGACCGCGCTCATCCGCAACGCAAGGCGGTCGAGGATTGCCCGCCCGGCGCCGTCATGGTGATCGACAGCCGCAAGGACCCGCGTGCCGCCTCGGCCGGCGGCATCCTCGTCTCGCGCTTGATGAAGCGCGGCGTTGCCGGCGTCGTCACCGATGGCGGCTTCCGCGACTCCTACGAGATCGCGCGGCTACCGTTCCCGACCTATCACAACCGCCCCTCCTCCCCGACCAACCTGACCCTGCACCAGGCCATCGACATCAACGTGCCGATCGGCTGCGGCGATGTCGCGGTCTTCCCGGGCGATGTCGTGGTCGGCGATGCCGAAGGCGTCATCGTCATCCCCGCCCATCTCGCCGACGAGGTCGCGGCCGAGGCGGTCGAGATGACCGCCTTCGAGGATTTCGTCACCGAAGAGGTGCTGAAGGGCCGCTCGATCCTCGGCCTCTATCCGGCGACGGAGGAGCAGACCAAAGTCGATTTCGCGGCGTGGCGGAAAGCCAACGGCCGCTGATCGGGGCGGCCTCTTGGTTTGAGGCAGGTCAATTCGCCGCGGTCGGCGCCAGCCGCGCCCGGCCGAGCACCATCATCCGGTCGACCTGGAAGCCCGAGCGCTGGAAGGCGTCATGGTCCTGCGGCCAGGCGGCCGAGCGCTCCAGCGAGATCGCGATCCGGGGCAGGTCGAGCTCGATCGCGAGCTGGTTGGCGAAGCGCAGCAACGCATCGACCAGATGGGTGCCCGGCAGGCGCAGCATCGCGAGCTCCGAGATTTCCAGCGCCGTGCCACCCGCGATCGTCTGGGCGACGCGGAAGGTGAACACGGCATGCGGCATGGCGCGCGCGTCGCGGAGCGCGAAGACGCCGCGCGGCCGCGCGCCGTCCTGCGAATTGTCACGCACGAAGGCGGCCCATCCATCCGGCGTCACCTCCGGATGCAGCATGGCGACGAGGCTGAAGACCGTGTCGGCGCTGGCCGGCGCGATACGCGCGACCTCGAAGATTTCATCGCCCGTCACGTGCGGCTTCTCCCGAATTCAGGGACGCACGGTGGTTGCGGGGAGCATGGTGTTGCATTGACCTGGATCAATTTCGCCGGCTGCGACGGAGAGCGCACTTTGTGACCTTGCCCGCCTCGGTTATGGTCTCGTCGATAAGCGGGAAGATGCGATCGTGAACTGTCACCCTTCGGCCTGTAGCGCTACGCACCGTGGGGAAGGCAATTGCCGCAACTGCATGGTGCGTCTGGTCAGCGTCTGCGCCTCCCTTTCAGACGATGAGCTGGCGCTGCTGGAATCCCTGGCGCACCCGACGCATTTCGCCTCGGGCGAGACGCTGTTCACGCAGGGGCGCGAGGCGCATTCGGTCTACAACGTCACGGCCGGTGTCGTGCGCCTTTACAAGCTCCTGTCCGACGGTCGCCGTCAGGTCGTCGGCTTCGCCCTGCCGGGCGATTTCCTCGGGCTCGCGATGCGCGATGCCTATGGCTTCTCGGCTGATGCGATCGGCGAGGTCGCCGCCTGCGCCTTCTCGCGGGGCGCCTATACCGCGCTGGTCGATGCCAAGCCGCATCTGCTGAAGCGTCTGCACGAGTTCGCGACGCATGAGCTTACGCTCGCCCATGAGCAGATGATGCTGCTCGGCCGCCGCACCGCCGAGGAGAAGCTGATCTGCTTCCTGCTCGGCATGCAGCAGCGCTGGGCGCGGCTCGGCAAGCCCTCGGTCACGGTGCCCTTGCCGATGACGCGGCAGGACATCGCCGACTTCCTCGGCCTCACCATCGAGACGGTGAGCCGCACTTTCACCCGCCTCGCCAAGGACAAGACGATCCTGATCGTCCCCGGCGGTGTGCGCGTGATGAACCCCGAGCGCATGAGCGCCGTCGCGGCCTGAGAACGAGGTCGGAGTTCGAGCCCTCATCCTGAGGAGCCGCGGAACGTGGCGTCTCGAAGGATGTTCCAGATGGTTCGGGAGCCTCCTGAAACATCCTTCGAGACGCCATTCCCAAGAGAATGGCTCCTCAGGATGAGGGCTCTCCAAAACAGGCTCGAAGCCTGCGCTACCGCGCCGCACCCCGCGCGGCACCCCCGTTGACCTGAATCAACGCCCCGCCTTCTCCCGCCCGTTAAGCCTGCCGCGATGGGCGCGCTCATGCGCCGGAGACGAAGCGGGGTTAGAAGGTGACGGCAACGGCAAGCCCTGTCAGGCAGGCGACTGTCGGCGAATTGATCGGGATGCTGATCGCGGCGGCCTGCGTGCTGCCTCTGATCGTGATCGCGGCGCTGACCGAGAATTCCGGCTACGCCTTCCACGCCATGCTCGGCGTCCTGGCATCGGCGGCGGCCGTCATCCTGATTGCCAATCGCTGCTTCGACGGTAGCGTTCCGGTCGAGCCACAGGAAATCGACGGCAAGCCCAACTACAATATGGGGCCGGTCAAGTTCGCGACCGTCGCCGCCATGGTCTGGGGTATCGCCGGCTTCACGGTCGGCCTGCTCATCGCCTCGCAGCTCGCCTTCCCGGTTCTGAACTTCGATCTGCCCTGGATCAATTTCGGCCGGATGCGGCCCTTGCACACCTCGGCCGTGATCTTCGCCTTCGGCGGCAACGTGCTGATCGGCACGTCCTTCTATGTCGTGCAGCGCACCTGCCGCGCGCGGCTGGCGGGCATCCTGTCGCCCTGGTTCGTCGTGCTCGGCTACAACTTCTTCATCGTCATCGCGGGCACGGGCTACCTGCTGGGCATTACCCAGGGCAAGGAATACGCCGAGCCGGAATGGTATGCCGATCTCTGGCTGACCGTCGTCTGGGTCGTCTACCTCCTGGTCTTCCTGGGCACGGTGATGAAGCGCCGGGAGCCGCATATCTATGTGGCGAACTGGTTCTATCTCGGCTTCATCCTGACCATCGCGGTCCTGCATATCGGCAACAACGTCGCCGTGCCGGTCTCGCTCCTGTCGCCGCGCTCCTACGGCCTCTGGTCGGGCGTGCAGGATGCGATGTTCCAGTGGTGGTACGGCCATAACGCGGTCGGCTTCTTCCTCACCGCCGGCTTCCTCGCGATCATGTACTACTTCGTGCCCAAGCGCGCGGAGCGGCCGATCTACAGCTACCGGCTCTCGATCATCCACTTCTGGGCTCTGATCTTCATCTATATCTGGGCCGGTCCGCACCATCTCCATTACACCGCGCTGCCCGACTGGGCGCAGACGCTGGGCATGACCTTCTCGATCATGCTGTGGATGCCCTCCTGGGGCGGCATGATCAACGGCATCATGACCTTGTCCGGCGCCTGGGACCGGCTGCGCACCGATCCCGTCCTGCGGATGATGGTGGTCTCGCTCGCCTTCTACGGCATGTCGACCTTCGAAGGCCCGCTGATGTCGATCAAGGCGGTCAACGGCCTGTCGCACTACACCGACTGGACCATCGGCCATGTCCATTCCGGCGCGCTCGGCTGGGTCGCCTATATCTCCTTCGGCGCGATCTACTGCCTGGTGCCCTGGCTCTGGAACCGCAAGGGGCTCTACTCGCTCAAGCTGGTGAGCTGGCACTTCTGGATCTCGACGCTCGGCATCGTCTTCTACATCACCGCGATGTGGGTTTCCGGCATCCTCCAGGGCCTGATGTGGCGCGCCTACACCTCGCTCGGCTTCCTCGAATATTCCTTCATCGAGACCGTCGCGGCGATGCATCCCTTCTATGTGATCCGCGCGATGGGCGGCGCCCTGTTCCTGATCGGCGCGCTGATCATGGCCTTCAACCTCTGGATGACCGTGCGCTCCGAGAGCGCGGCCGAGATGCCGCGTTCAGACGAAGCGCCGGCGCCGCTGGCCATGGCCGTCTGAGGAGTTCCGGGCAATGACGAGCATCGAACACAAGCCCGCGCGCCGGTCGCTCTGGGCCAAGCACAAGATCTTCGAGACCAACTCGATCATCCTGGTCATCGGCGTGCTGCTGGTGATCTCGGTCGGCGGCCTCGTCGAGATCGCGCCGCTCTTCTATCTGAAGAACACGATCGAGACCGTACAGGGCATGCGCCCCTACACCCCGCTCGAGCTGGCCGGCCGCGCGATCTATGTCCGCGAGGGCTGCTACAACTGCCACAGCCAGATGATCCGGCCGCTGCGCGACGAGGTCGAGCGCTACGGGCATTACTCGCTCGCGGCCGAGAGCATGTACGACAAGCCGTTCCAGTGGGGCTCGAAGCGCACCGGACCGGACCTCGCCCGCGTCGGTGGCAAGTACTCCGACGAGTGGCAGCGGGCGCATCTGGCCGAGCCGCGCGCCGTCGTTCCGCAATCGATCATGCCGGGCTATCCCTTCCTGGCGAAGACCGAGCTGAAATACAGCGACATCGCCGACGAATTGCGCGCCAACCGCGCCGGCGGCGTGCCCTACACCGACGAGATGGTCGCTCAGGCGCAGAGCGACCTGAAGGCGCAGGCGACGCCGGACCATCCCGGCCAGTCCGATCTGGAGAAGCGCTACCCCAAGGCGCAGTCGCGCGATTTCGACGGCGACCCGCAGCGCATCACCGAAGCCGACGCCCTGATCGCCTATCTCCAGGCGCTCGGCACGCTGGTCGACTTTAAGCTCTACGACGACAAGGCCAACATCCGCTGAGCGAGGCTGCCATGCAAACGACCTATCACTGGCTCGCCGGCTTCGCCCAGTCCGTTGGCCTTCTCTACTTCGTCGCCGTCTTCCTCGGCGTCTGCCTCTACGCCTTCTGGCCGAAGAACCGCGCCCGCTTCGAGCAAGCTGCGCTCAATCCGCTGCGCGAGGACTGATCATGGACCAGCGTCACGACGCACCGCATATCGACCCTCACACCGGCATCGCCACCACCGGCCACGAATGGGACGGCATCCGCGAACTCAACACGCCGCTACCGCGCTGGTGGCTCGGCATCTTCTACGCGAGCATCCTCTGGTCCATCGGCTACTGGGTCGTGTATCCCGCCTGGCCGCTGCTGACCGACACCACCAGGGGCGTGATCGGCTATGCCAGCCGCGCCGATATCAGCGCCGATATGGCGCAGCTCAAGGCGCAGCGCGCCGTGCAGGCCGCTGGCATGGCGGATGCGACGCCAGCCCAGATCAAGGCCGACCCGACCCTGTTCCAGATCGCGATGGCACAGGGTAAGGCCGCCTTCGGCGACAATTGCGCCGCCTGCCACGGCGTCGGCGGCGCCGGGGCCAAGGGCTATCCGAACCTCAACGACGACGACTGGCTCTGGGGCGGCTCGCTCGACGCGATCCAGCAGACCATCACTCACGGCATCCGCGTCGCCGGCAATGACGAGACGCGGGTGAGCCAGATGCCGGCCTTCGGCCGCGACGGCATGCTCAAGCGCGACGAGATCAATGCCGTCGCCAACCATGTCCGCGAGCTCGCCGGCCTCTCGACCGAACCGAAGGCCAATCTCGCGCTCGGCCGCAAGCTCTTCGCCGACAATTGCGCCGCCTGCCATGGCGAGGCCGGCAAGGGCAATGCGGAGATGGGCGCGCCCAATCTCACCGACGCGATCAGCCTCTATGGCATGGACATGGCCTCGCTGACCGAGACCATCACCAACAGCCGCAACGGCGTGATGCCGGCCTGGGGCGGACGCCTCGACGCAACGACCATCAAGGCGCTGACCGTCTACGTCCATTCGCTCGGGGGAGGACAGTAGCGTGAGCACGGCCGGGGCCGATTCCGACGACATGCCGCTCTTCGCGGCGTCGCGGAAGGTCTATCCGCAGAGCGTGTCCGGCCCGTTCCGGCGCGCGAAATGGGCGATCCTGTTCCTGTGCCTCGGCATCTACTACCTGCTGCCGTTCCTGCGCTGGGATCGCGGCCCGCACCTTCCGAACCAGGCGGTGCTGGCCGATATCGCCAATGGCCGCTTCTACTTCTTCTTCATCGAGATCTGGCCGCAGGAGGTCTACTATTTCACCGGCCTGCTGATCATCGCCTCCTTCGCGCTCTTCCTGATGAACGCGCTCGCGGGCCGCGTCTGGTGCGGCTATCTCTGCCCGCAGACGGTCTGGACCGATCTCTTCCTCGCCGTCGAGCGCTTCTTCGAGGGCGACCGGCGCGAGCGCATGCGGCTCGACGAGGCGCCGTGGAGCTTCGGCAAGCTCTGGCGCAAGGTGGCCAAGCATGCGGTCTGGCTCGTCATCGCCTGGTGGACCGGTGGCGCCTGGGTGCTCTATTTCGCCGATGCGCCGACGCTGGTGCGGGAGCTCGCGACCTTCACCGCGCCGCTCTCGGCCTATGTCTGGATCGCGATCCTGACCTTCACGACCTACACGCTCGCCGGCATCATGCGCGAGCAGGTCTGCAAGTTCATGTGCCCCTGGCCGCGTATCCAGGCGGCCTTGACCGACGACGAGGCGCTCAACGTCACCTATCGCTATGACCGCGGCGAGCCGCGCGTGTCGGTCAAGCAGGGCTTGAAGCTCAAGGCGCAGGGCGCGCCGGCCGGTGACTGCATCGACTGCTACCAATGCGTCGCGGTCTGCCCGGTCGGCATCGACATCCGCGACGGCGCCCAGCTCGACTGCATCCAGTGCGGGCTCTGCATCGACGCCTGCGACACCGTCATGGCCAAGGTCGATCGCCCCAAGCAATTGATCGCTTATGACACCGAGATCAACGTCAAGCGCCGGATGGCAGGCCTGAAGGCGATCTACCGCCCGTTCCGGGCGCGCACGGCGATCTATGCGGCTCTGATCGTTGTGGTCGGCGGAGCGATGCTCTGGCAGCTCGCGACGCGCCGCACGGCCGATATCTCCGTGCTGCACGAGCGTGCGCCGCTCTTCGTGACGCTGAGCGACGGCTCGATCCGCAACGCCTATACGGTTCGGCTGCTCAACAAGCGTCCGGAGATTCGTCCCTTCGCGCTGACCGTGGATGGGTTGCCCGGCATCCGCATCGAGGCAGTCGGCGTCGTCCAGACCGCCGATGTCAGACCGGTCGTGGCTGTCGATCCCGATTCCTCGCGCGAAGTGCGCGTGCTCGTCACCGTGCCGGCCGGCGTGCCGCTCGAGGCATCGCAGGCGATCACCATCACGGCCTCGGACCTCTTTGCCGGGGAGACCGTGCACGCGGCCGACCATTTCATGGCGCCCGGAGCCAAACTATGAGCTGCTGCGGAGTTTTCCAGATGTCCTGCGACACCCCCGCCGCCCCGCGCCCGCGCCGCCCCTTCGAATTGACCGGCTGGATGGTCGCGGCGATGCTGGTGCTGTTCTTCGGTGTCATCATTTCCGTCAACGCGACGATCCTGACCGTGGCGCTGCGCACCATGCCGGGCGTCGAGACGCGCAGCGCCTATGAGGACAGCCAGCACTTCAACCAGGAGATCGCCCGGCAGCACGAGCGTGATGCGCGCGGCTGGCGGGCGGCTGCCGCACTCGCCCGCCAGGGCGAGGGAGCAATCCTCGGTGTGACGCTGGCGGATCGCCTGGGACAGCCGCTCTCAGGTTTCACCACGACGGCGCGTTTGCGCCATCCCGCCACGTCCGCGCGCGACCACGCCGTCACGCTGAACGAGCGCCAGCCCGGCCGCTACGAGGCCGGTTTCGATCGGATCGAGGCTGGCTCCTGGATCCTCGAATTGCAGGCCCGGCGCGGCGAGGAGGTCGTCTTCGTCTCGCGCAGCCGCATCACCCTGCCGGAGACGTGACATGGCGGCGCAGGATCTCTCGGTCCGAGATCTCTCAGTGTTCGTGCGCCATCGCGATGGCGGCATCGCCAGCATGGAGCTCGCGGTCGATGGCATCCGCTGCGCCGGCTGCATGCAGGCCATCGAGAGCGGTCTCGGTCGCGAGCCCGCCATCCTCGGTGCCCGCGTCAATCTCGCGCTGAAGCGCGTCTCGGTCGAATGGCGCGAGGCGCTGCTCAGGCCGGAGGCCGTCGTCGACAAGCTCGGCGCGCTCGGCTTCAAGGCTTATCCCTTCGTCGCCGAGAGACAGGAGGATGGTGCCGCTAGCGAGGAGCGCAGCCTGCTGCGCCGGCTCGGCGTCGCCGGCTTCGCCTCGATGAATATCATGCTGCTCTCGGTCGCGGTCTGGGCCGGCAATAGCGGCGACATCGATCCGACGACGCGCGATTTCTTCCACTGGCTCTCTGCGCTCATCGCCCTGCCGACGGCGGCCTATGCCGGCCGCCCCTTCTTCGAGAGTGCGCTCAGGGCGCTGAAGGCCGGCGCCGTCAACATGGACGTGCCGATCACCATCGGCGTCGTGCTGGCGCTCGCCATGTCCGTCGCGGAAACCTGGACCCATGGCCGCCACGCCTATTTCGACGGCGTGGTCATGTTGCTCTTCTTCCTGCTGATCGGGCGCTATCTCGACCAGCTCATGCGCCGCCGCACCCGCGATCTCGCCGGCAATCTCGCGGCGCTCAAGGCCGAGACCGCAGCAAGGCTCGCTGACGACGGCAGCTGGACGATCACGCCGATCGCAGCGATCCAGCCCGGCGATTGCGTCCTCGTGCGCCCGGGCGAGCGTGTCTCGGTCGACGGTATCGTCGAGACCGGCCGCTCCGAGCTCGACCAGAGCCTCGTCACCGGCGAGACCGCTCCCGCCGCGATCGGCCAGGGCGAGCGTGTCCATGCCGGCACACTCAACCTCACCGGCGCCCTGACCATCCGGGTCGAGGCTGCCGGGCAGGGCACGCTGCTCGACGAGATCGATCGTCTGATGAGCCAGGCCGTGGGCAGCCGCTCGCGCTATGTCCACTTGTCGGATCGGGCCGCGCGGCTCTATGCGCCGGTTGTCCATACACTGGCGGCCGCAACCTTCCTCGGCTGGCTGGCCTGGGGGCTTGCCTGGCCGGAGGCGTTGCTGATCGCCGCCACGGTCCTGATCATCACCTGCCCCTGCGCGCTCGGCCTCGCGATTCCGGCCGTGCAGGTCGTTGCGGCCTCCGCATTGTTCAAGCGCAAGATCATGCTCAAGGAGGGCGATGCGCTGGAGCGCCTCGCCGAGGCCGATATCGCCGTCTTCGACAAGACGGGGACGCTGACCCTGCCGGAGCCCGATATCCTCAACCCCGAAGTGCTGCCGGCCGAGCGCCGGGCGGAGGTCGGCGCGCTCGCCGCGGCCAGCACCCATCCGCTGGCGCAGGCCCTGGCGCGCGCTCTCGGCGCCACCTCTCCCCGAACGGATGTTCGCGAGGAGCGTGGGCAGGGCCTGTCGGTCGGCGAGGGCGATGGCGAGCAGAGGCTCGGCAGCCTTGCCTTCTGCGAAGCCGAAGCCGAGGCCGCCTCGGTCAAGGCGCGCCATCCCGGCGCTTCGCTGATCGCCTATCGTCAGGGCTCCTATCGCACCGTTCTGGCGCTTGGGCAGAGCCTGCGTCCGGATGCGCGCGCGACGATCGATGCCCTGCGCGCGGCGGGGCTCGAAATCGCGATCCTCTCCGGCGACCGGCCGGAAGCGGTCGCGCCGATCGCGGCTGCGCTTGGCGTCACGCATGTGCAGGCGGGGCTCCTGCCGGGCGACAAGCTCAACCGGCTCGACAGCATGGCGGCCAATGGCCGCAAGGTGCTGATGATCGGCGATGGGCTGAACGATGCGCCTGCGCTGGCGGGTGCGCATGTCTCGGTCTCGCCGGTCAGCGCGACCCATCTCGCGCAGGCGGCCGCCGATATCGTCTTCCTCGGCGACAGCCTCGCGCCCGTCTCCGCAGCACTCCAAATTGCCCGCAAGGCGCGCGGGCTGATGCTGCAGAACCTGTGGTTCGCCGTGCTCTACAATGCGGTCGCGGTGCCGATCGCGATCGCGGGGCTGGCGACGCCGCTGGTCGCTGCCGTCGCCATGTCGGGCTCGTCCCTGGTGGTGACCCTCAACGCGCTGCGCGCCCGCGGCGGCAAGGCACCTTCGGAGGCAGAGGCATGAACATCATCGTCATCCTGTTTCCCCTCGCGCTCGGGCTCGGCCTGCTGGGTTTGGGCGCCTTCTTCTGGTGCATGCGATCGGGTCAGTTCGCCGATCTGGAAGGTGCCGCCTGGCGCGTGCTTCAGGACGATGACGCGGCCGCGCCTCCCTCGGAAAAGCAGGCGCGGTGAGGCTGGTCGCGCCAGCTTCGGACACTGAAAGGGAGGCCGCCGGAACGGTCTCTTAACCCTGCCGGGCTAGGACTGGGTCTCAGGTTAACGAAGCGTAGTGTTCGCCTAAGCCCATGCAAAAACTGGATCGTCTCCGCCGCGCGAACGCCGTCGTTTCCGAGGATCATCGCCTCGCTCAACCACAGCAGACCGCACTGTCCGCAACATCGGAAACCTCTGTCGCAGAGCCGCTTCGCAACGAGCCGGCATCGTCCAGCCTCTGGCCGGCCTATGTCCGTCCCTCGCGCTCTGCCGACGCCCAGCGCAAACTGGCGCAGGCCGAGCGGGAGCTTTCAGCCTCCCCGGTTCTCGGGCAGCGATTCGACATCAGCCTGTCCCCGAACGCTCCCACTCCGGGTGAGAGCCGCGTCCGCTTCTGGCGCACGCCGGATCACCTGATCCGGCAGGTCTGGGGCGCGCCGGGCGGCGAGCCGATACCCGAGCCGGCAGCGGATGGCTCTGCGGATGTGGAGTTGACTTTCGACGCGGGCGAGAACGCTTTTGTCGATGAAATGCAGCTCGCGGAGATGGATTTCGAAGCCCCTGTGGCGCTCGCTGCCTTGCTGGAGCAGGAGGTTGCGACGCCGCTCGATTTCATTTCGGATCACGCCTTCTGGGAATGCGTACCCGAGGCCGAGCGCGACGACGCCGATTTCGCGTTCGATCCCGTTGCTCCGTCGGTGGCGGTGGGCGCGGTGAACCATGCCTCGACTGTCGGCTTTGAAGAGCAGCCGGTCGCGATGCGCGAAGCCGCGCCGCTGCCGATCACTGCTCCGGTCGTTGCGCCAGCCTGGTCCGGCTTCGGCTGGGGGCAGAGCTATCAGGTGAGTTTCCAGATCGCAGCGCCGTCCTGGTCCGTGCCGGCCACCGAGGCGCCCGTGATTGAGGACGAGGCTCCGATCCCGGACGAGCCGGCAGCTGCGGCAAAGCCCGGCGTGCCGCTGGCACGCAGCACGCGGCCTGCGGTCGAGCCCAAGCTCACTCAACCCAAGCCTGTTCAGCCGGAGCCCGCCAAGCCTGAAGCTGTTCGCCCCGAGTCGGCGGCGGTCGAATCCGCCAAGGTCACCCCGTTCAGGGCAAAACTTCGCCTTGTCGAATTGCCTGTGGTGCAGGATGCCGGTTTCCAGCTCCCGCCGATCGAGTTCCTGGCCGAGCCGCCGCAGGCGCAGGCCGAGACCATGCCGGTCGAGATGCTCCAGCAGAATGCCGGCCTGCTCGAAGGCGTGCTGGAAGACTTCAATATCCGTGGCGAGATCGTCCAGGCCTGCCCCGGTCCGGTCGTGACGCTCTACGAGCTTGAGCCCGCCCCCGGCATCAAGAGTTCCCGTGTGATCTCTCTCGCCGACGACATCGCGCGTTCGATGAGCGCGGTGTCGGCGCGCGTTGCGGTGGTGCAGGGCAAGAACGCGATCGGCATCGAGTTGCCGAACACCCGCCGCGAGACCGTCTTCCTGCGCGAACTCCTCGCCAGCCAGGATTTCGAGGCGACCAAGCACAAGCTCGCGCTCTGCCTCGGCAAGACCATCGGTGGCGAGCCGGTGATCGCCGACCTCGCCCGCATGCCGCACCTGCTCGTCGCCGGTACCACCGGCTCGGGCAAGTCCGTGGCGATCAACACGATGATCCTATCGATCCTCTATCGGCTGAAGCCGGAGGAGTGCCGCCTGATCATGGTCGATCCCAAGATGCTGGAGCTCTCCGTCTATGACGGCATCCCGCATCTGCTCACCCCGGTCGTCACCGATCCCAAGAAGGCGGTCGTCGCCCTCAAATGGGCGGTGCGCGAGATGGAGGAGCGCTACAAGAAGATGTCGAAGCTCTCGGTGCGCAACATCGACGGCTTCAACGCGAGGGTCGGCGAGGCCAAGGCGGCGGGCGAAGTCATCACCCGCACCGTCCAGACCGGCTTCGACAAGCATTCCGGCGAGGCGATCTACGAGGAGGAGGTCATGGACCTCGAGCCTCTGCCCTATATCGTCGTCATCGTCGACGAGATGGCCGACCTGATGATGGTCGCCGGCAAGGAGATCGAGGGCACGATCCAGCGCCTCGCCCAGATGGCGCGCGCCGCCGGCATCCATGTCGTGCTGGCCACTCAAAGGCCCTCGGTCGACGTCATCACCGGCACGATCAAGGCGAACTTCCCGACCCGCATCTCCTTCCAGGTGACGTCGAAGATCGACTCGCGCACGATCCTCGGCGAGATGGGCGCCGAGCAGCTGCTCGGCCAGGGCGACATGCTCTACATGGCCGGCGGCGGGCGCATCACCCGCGTCCACGGCCCCTTCGTCTCGGACAACGAGGTCGAGAAGGTCGTGGCCCACCTCAAGACACAAGGCCGGCCGCAATATCTCGATGCCGTCACCTCCGAGGACGACGAGGGCGCAGAGGACGAGGACGGCGCCGTCTTCGACAAGACCGGCATGGGTTCGGCCGACTCGGACGACCCCTACGAGCAGGCGGTCGCGGTGGTCCTGCGCGACAAGAAGGCCTCGACCTCCTATATCCAGCGCCGCCTCCAGATCGGCTACAACCGCGCCGCATCCATCATGGAGCGCATGGAGAACGAAGGCATCGTCGGGCCGGCTAACCACGCAGGGAAAAGAGAGATTCTCGGGGAAGGTCCGCGTCAGCGCGACGACGAGGACTGAGCGTCCCAAAGAAGGGCTATCATCCCGGGCGAAGCGAAGCGCAGACCCGGGATCCATGCCTGAACCTGAGCCGGACGCGCTCCGGCATGGATCCCGGATCGGCGCCGCTTCGCGGCTTGTCCGGGATGACGATGAGGTTGTGACGAGGATGCGGCGAGCCGACTTTGCCGTTCAGTCCAGCAGGATCGACCTGATTTCCCGCCAGCTCGCTTCATCGGGCGCGCAGAGCAAACCGGCCGGGCGCTCGGTCGGCGAATAGGGGCGGCCGTCGAGCAGGCGCGCATGGCCGCCGGCTTCGCTGTAGAGCAGCACGCCCGGCGCATGGTCCCAGGGGTTGAGGGCGCCATAGAGCAGGAATTGCAGGCGTCCCGCCGCGGCCAGCCGGTACTCCTGCCCGCAGCAGCGCAGCGAGCCGACTTCGAGGAAGGCCGGAAAACGGCCGGGAAGCGTGCTGCGCAGCGGCTCGGGGAAGTACTGCCAGCTCGCCATGCCGTTCATCTGCCGCGTCGCGACGGCGGGCGCGACGTGCAAATCGCGGCTCGTGCCGTCCGCAGAGCTCATCCAGGCGCCTTCGCTGCGCAGGGCCATGGCGCTGTCATCGGCTGTCGGATCATGGATCACGGCGGCGGCGATCTCGCCTCGGACGATGACAGCGGCCATCACCGCGAAAACCGAGAGGTCGCTGGCGTAATTCAGCGTGCCGTCGATCGGGTCGATGACGAAGGCGAGCTCGGCTTCGGAAAGCCTTGAGAGAAGGGACGGGTTGCGCGTCACCGCCTCCTCGCCGATCAACGCCGCGCCTGGAAAGGCCTTGGCCAGCTCGGCGCAGATGAAGCGTTCGGCCGCCTCGTCGGCTTCGGTGACGACATCGACGGGGTTCTGCTTGGTGCGGATATCGCCATCAGTCAGGCGCCGGAACCGCGGCATCACCTCGCGCCGTGCTGCTTCGCGCAGGATGGCGTCGAGCCGCTGGTGATCCTGTCGGGTGAAGATCATTCGAGGTCGAATTCAACGAGGATCGGCTGGTGGTCCGAGGCCCGCGTCTCGATATCGTAGGTGATCGAACGCGCTCGTTGAGCAAGGTCCGGCGTTGCCAGCACGAAGTCGAGGCAACCCGGCGGGCCATAGGTCTGGTCGCAGATGAAGGCGGAGGGCGGGTGCAGCTCCGTGCCCTTCAACACCGGCCAGAGATCGACCAGCGGCGGAACATCGCCCTCGAACGGGGCGAGCAATTGCGCCATTCCGGCATCGTCGGGACGCATGTTGAAATCGCCGGTCAGGATTGCGCTCGCCGCGTTCGGCGTCGGGGTATAGGTGTGTGGGCCGGCAAGGCGTGGCGTCGCCTGCCGCGCTGCCGCCATGCGGTGGATTTGCCGGATGCCTTCGACCTGCGCGGCGCGCAGGACGGGCGACGAGTATTCCAGATGCGTCGTCATCACCCGGATCGGGCCGAAGGGTGTCTCGACCATCGCCTCGACCAGCACGCGCGGCATGTTGCGCGTCGGCGCCGCTTCCCAGGGCAGGACATGGCGCAGCGCCTGTGCCACCGGCAATCGCGACAGGATCAGATTGCCGAAGCGCTTGCGGCCGCCTGCGCCGTCCGGAACATCGACGCCGATCGCCTCGATCGCCGTGAAACCGGGCAAGAGTTCGCTGAACAGGGCGAACTGGTCGGTGCGGTCATTGCCGTCGAGATCGAGGAAATTGGCCGCGACCTCCTGCAGGCAGAGCACGTCGAAATCCGCCATCTGCCGGGCATGCTGGATGATGCGGCGCGGATCGACATTCTCGTCGACGCCGCGGGCCCACTGGATGTTCCAGGTGATCAGCTTCATCGGCGTAGCGCTACTTGATGCCGGCGCGCATGAAGCTCTGCACGAACTGGCGCTGGAACAGCAGGAAGCCAACGAGCAGCGGCGCCGAGGTCATCAATGTCGCTGCGCAGATCACCGCCCAGTCGATGCCCTGGTCGGCCGAGGAGAACACCTGAAGGCCCACCGTCAGCGGGCGGGACTCGACCGAATTGGTCACCAGCAGCGGCCAGAGGAAATTGTTCCAGTGATAACTGACCGAGACGAGGCCATAGGCGACATAGGTCGGCTTCGCCAGCGGCACATAGACCTTCATCAGCACTTGCAGCGGGCTCGCGCCCTCGACGCGCGCGGCATCGTCGAGCTCCTTCGGTACGGTCTTGAAGGTCTGCCGCAGCAGGAAGATGCCGAAGGCCGAGGCGATATAGGGCAGGGCGATCGCCGGGATCGTGTCGATCAGGTTGACCTTGGCGAGCGTGCGGTAATTCTCGACGATCAGCGCGTCCGGCATGATCATGAGTTGCGCCAGGATCAGCACGAAGGCGACGTCGCGGCCCCAGAAATCCTGCCGCGCCAAGGCATAGGCCGCGAGAGTCCCCAGCACGATCTGGAAGGTCAGGATCAGGGTGACCAGGATGAAGGTGTTGAGGAAATAGCGGGCGAAGGGCGCCGCAGCCCAGGCACGCGTGAAATTGTCGAGCGTCAATGGCGCGGTCAGCACGAAGCGCGTGGTGTATTCGGCCGGATGGAACGCCGCCCAGACGGCATAGGCCAGCGGCAGGACCCAGAGGAGCGCGAGCAGGATCGCGCCGGTCGATTCCAGCGTGAGCGCGAGGCCCTTGGGCGCATAAGGGTCGGCGCGTGTCGCGGACGGAGCGGGTTGGGGCGCGGCGCTCATTGATAATGCGTCCTGCGTTCGAGCCAGCCGTACTGGACGAAGGCGACCAGCGCGAGCAGCGCCAGCAGCACGCAGGTCAGCGTCGCCGCATAGGCGGTGTCCCAGAAGCCGAAGCCGACCTGGTAGATGTAGTAGAGCAGCAGCGTCGTCGCGTTGTCCGGGCCGCCGCGGGTCATCACCACGATATGGTCGACCATGCGGAAGGCGTTGATCACGGCGTTGATCAGCACGAACAGCGTCGTCGGCATCAGGAGCGGAAACTGGATGCGCCGGAAGAAGGTCCAGCGCGAGGCACCCTCGATCGCCGCAGCCTCGCCGAGGCTGGGCGGGATCGCCTGCAGCGCCGCGAGATAGAAGATCATGAAGAAGCCGGCTTCCTTCCAGATCGCGACGATGGTGATGGCGTAGAGCGCGGTGTCCTGTGAGCCCAGCCAATTGGTCGAGCGTGCGCCGAACAGGCCGGTGATCTGCTCCAGCAAACCGTATTGCGGCGTGTAGAAGAACAGCCAGATATTGGCGACCGCGATCATCGGCAGGATCGTCGGCGTGAAATAGGCCATCCGGACGAGCGTGCGCCCGGCGATCCTGTCATTGACCCAGACCGCCATCAAGAGCGCCAGCGCGATCGAGGTCGGGATGGTGCCGAGCGCGAACCAGAGGTTGTTGCTCAGCGCTTTCCAGAAGATCGGGTCGGCGAGCATCTGCTGGTAGTTCTCGAGCCCGATGAAGCGCGCCGGGCGGCGCGCCTTCGGTGTCGAGTAGAAGCTCTCGATGAAGCTCGCGACCGCGGGCCAGTGCGTGAACAGGGCCAGGCAAGCCATGGCCGGCAGCAGGAGCAGCCAGCCATGGATCGTCGCGGTCGCGCGGTTCGTCATCGGTTCAGCTCCCCGTCATTGCGAGCGAAGCGAAGCAATCCAGGGGGACGTAGCGCTCTGCCACCCCTGGATTGCTGCGTCGCTTCGCTCCTCGCAATGACGGTTTGACCTCATCTGGAAGGCTTACCGATAGGCCTTGAGAATGCGCTCGGCCTCGGCCTGCGCGTCCTCCATCGCCTTCTGCGGCGCCTTGGTGCCGGTGAGCGCCGCCTGCAGCCCGTCGTTCAGCGCCTTGGTGACGCGCTGGTTCTCATGGGTCGAGAGTTCGGCCACCGCGCTCGAGAGCTGGTCGCGCGCGACGATCGCAGGCGGGAAGTCGGCGACGTATTTCTTCATCGCCTCGGTCTCGTAGGCGGCCGGCGTCACGCCGACATAGCCGGTATTGATGCTCCACTGCGCGGCGCGCTCTGGCGTGGTGATCCAGCGCACGAACTTGAAGGCGGCTTCCTGCTCGGCCTTGGTCGCCTTTTTCGAGAGATAGAAATTGCCGCCGCCTGTTGGGCTGCCCGGCTTCTTGCCGGCCGGCAGAACCGCGACGCCGAAGGGGAATTTGGCGTTGGCGCGGACATTGGTGAGGTTACCGGTGGTGGTCCACATCATCGCGACCTTCTTCTCGAAGAAATCGCGCGGCGTGGTGCCCCATTCGACGATGCCGGGCGGGTGGACCTTGTGCTTCTGCGCGAGGTCGACCCAGTACTGCAGCGCCTCGACCACGCCTGGATTGGCATAATCGGTCTTGTCGCCGGCCGCATTGGCGAGGATCGCGCCGGCCTGGGTCGAAAGACCCTGGAACAGCCAGTAGGGGAAGCCGGAAGAGGGGATCTGGATGCCCCATTGCGTGACGTTGCCGGCGGCGTCGCGCTTGGTCAGCTTCTGCGCGAACTCGACCTGCTCGGCCCAGGTCTTCGGCGGCTTCTCCGGATCGAGGCCGGCCTCCTTGAACAGGTCCTTGTTCCAGTAGAGCACCACGGTGGAGCGCTGGAACGGGATGCCCCAAGTCTTCTTTTCGTTAGGGGCCTTGCCGCCGGTCTGGCTGTTCTCCATGAAGCCGGGATAGAAGCCGGCGAGCCACTTCTTGTCCTCGTCGGTCTTGATGAAGTCGTCGAAGGGCACGATCGCCTCTTCGTCGATCAGCGTGAACATGTCGGTCGAGAGCAGCACCGAAAGCACCGGCGGGGTGCCGCTCTTATGCGCGGTCAGCGCCTTGACGATGGTCTCCTGATAGGTGCCGGCATAGATCGGCTTCAGCTTGATCGACGGGTTGTCCTTCTCGAAGTCGGCGGCGTAGGTGTCGATCAGCTTGGTGATCGGCCCGCCGACGGCGACCGGATAGAAGAACGAGAGCTCGGTGGTGCTCTGCGCCCGAGCGATGCCGGGTAGCGCGGTTGCGCTTGCAAGGGCGGCCGTGCCGCCAAGAAATTCACGCCTGTCCATAATGTCCTCTCTCCCTTGCTGGGATGGTCCGCACGTCCGACGCTTCGGCCGGTTCAATTGCGAACCACCTTTCGTTCAGACGCCAGGTCGAACCAGTGCAGCGCCGATTGTGACAACGTGATGTAGATCTGTTCGCCGGCTGTGGCCCGCACCTTGCCGGGCCGCTTGACGATGAAGGAATGGCCGTCGATGCGGGTTTCCAGCAGCGTGTCGGAGCCGAGATATTCGACCGCGACGACATCGGCGGCGACGCCGCTGCCGGTGATCTCGACCATCTCCGGGCGGACGCCGACCGCGAGGCTGGCGGGATCGAGGCCATCGGGAGCGGTGATCGCCCCGCCGCGCGCCTGCACCGTGGCGAGCGGCAGCACGTTCATCGGCGGCGTGCCGACGAAGCGTGCGGCGAAGATCGTGGCCGGGTTCTCGTAGAGCACGTCCGGCGGGGCATCCTGCTCGATCCGGCCGTTGCGCATCAGCACGACCTGATCGGCCATGGTCATGGCCTCGACCTGGTCATGCGTGACATAGACCATGGTCATGCCGAGCCGCTGCTGCAATTCGCGAATCTCGCGGCGCATCTCGACGCGCAACTGGGCGTCGAGATTGGAGAGCGGCTCGTCCATCAGGCAGACCGGCGCCTCGGCGACGATGGCGCGGCCGAGCGCGACGCGCTGCTGCTGGCCGCCCGAGAGCTGCGAGGGCTTGCGCTCCAGAAGGGCGGAGAGGCCCAGGATCGAGGCAGCGCGGGCGAGGCGCTCGTCGCGCTCGGCGCGCGAGACCTTGCGGACCTTGAGCCCGAACAGGATGTTCTCGGCGACGCTCAGATGCGGGAACAGCGCATAGTTCTGGAAGACCATGGCGATGCCGCGCTGCGAGGGCGAGGCATGGGTGACGTTGCGTCCGCCGATCTCGATCGTGCCACTGCTGGTGTCCTCAAGCCCGGCGATGAGCCGCAGCGTCGTCGATTTGCCGCAGCCGGACGGGCCGAGCAGCGCGACAAGGTTGCCGCCTTCGACGGTGAAGCTGATGGCATCGACGGCGGCGGTGCCGCCCCAGGTCTTCGAAACCGTCTTCAGCGCTACAGAAACCATTCGCGATCCGGTGAGCCGAGGTCATGATGAGCCGGCACAGCAGCAGCGCTGCGCCGGCATGGCGTCAGCGGGACCATGACGCGAAAATTCTTCTGCGCACAAGGGGCGGTGGTCCGCCGGAAGTGCACAGCTTCGGATATCCTTACGAGGCTGGAGTTTGTCAGTTTACGATGGAACCCCGCCGTCATCCCGGACAAGCCGCGCAGCGGCGCCGATCCGGGATCCATCCTGGAGTTCCGGAGCCTTCCGATAGATTCCGGGGCAGGCCTGGGATGACCTTGTGGTTCCGAGGAATTCAGCCCGCCAGACCGCCATGGCGCCTGACGAAGGCGAGCGCCGCCTCCCAGGCGCCGGCATTGGCCTCGGCATTCGCGGCCGGCGTGCCGCCCATCGTCGTGGCAATGCCGCTGACCGGATGGCGATGGGCGATGCGGGTCGCCGGGGTATGGGGAAACAGGATGGAATGGCCAGCGGCTGGCCAGTTCTTCCAGATAACCTCATGCGGATGCCCCGCTGCGAGCAGGCTCGACTGCACGATCAGCGAATAAAGGTCGGAGGGCCAGGCGCCGTCATCGCCGCCGGACAGCAGCAGCACCGGCCCGGCGATCCGCTCCACCGGGATGCGGGCGCGGGCCATGGCGGCGGGGTCGCCGAGCGCGGTGCGCATCGCATCGGCATTGCGGCGCATATCCGTCGCTTCGTCGTAGGGCTTCCAGCTTGCTGTGGCGTTGTCCTGCCATTGATGGACGAGCGGCTTGCCGTCGAGTGTCCAGCAGGGGCCATCGCGGCCGAGGCCCGGAGCCGGGTCGGCGGCGGCCTGCCCGCCATGCACGAAGGCGCTCGGCACGTAGCCCAGCACCGCCGAGACTTTTTCGGGGAAGGTCGCGCCGAGCAGGAGCGCGAGCTCGCCACCGCGCGATTGCCCGGCGACGGCGACGAAATCGTTCTTCGGGCGCACTCGGGCGCGCAGCCAGTCGAGTCCCCGCGCGAAATATTCCATCGGCGTGTTCGAGATATATTTCGGCAGGCCGGGCGCGCCGAAATAGCCGAGCGCCAACGCCGCGACGCCACGCGAGGCCCAGAGAGCGGCACGCGGCTCGTTGATGCCGCCGCCCGAGCCGTTGAGGATCATGACCGCCGGATGCGGGCCTGCGCCGGCCGGTAGGAACAGCGTGCCGACGAGCCCGTCCTCGGCGAGCGGGTGCCGCGTCACGCCGTCCGCCATCAGTGTCTGGCTGAAGCGTCCGGTTGCGATCGTCTCACCGCCTACTATGGCGGTGAGCGTGGTTTCGAGAGGCCGCGACAGGTCGGCCGGGAATAATTCACCGTTGCCGGTCTGCGCCCAGACCAGACCCATTCCCGCGACGCCCGCGTAATCGCCGCGCAACGGCGCATCGCGTTCGAGGTCGATGCTGCTATCGGCTCCGGCCGCGAACACCGCCTGCGCCCGCCAGATATGGCCGTCGCGCGCGGTTTCCGCGGCGATGGTCACCTCCGCGCCCGCCGGCAATCCGGCAAGCGCGATCCGGCGGGGCGCGTCGATCAGGTCGATGACAGGGCTGATCGCGAAGGCGGCAGACATGGCTGTTTGCATTTCCGTTGCGTTCGGATCGTTCTAGGTTTTCTCGGAACCGCGCCGTCATCCCGGGCTTGACCCGGGATCCATCGAAGGGCGCCGCGTTCTACGATGGATCCCGGATCAGCGCTGCTGCGCAGCTTGTCCGGGATGACGGTATGGTTCTGTAAGCTGACCTCGTGGATCAGGCTCCGATGTCACTTGGCCTTGCTGACCTGCATCGCGACGGTGCGGTCGCTATGCCAGGGCACGACCTTCAGGTCCGGCCGGCTCGCCCAGATGTTCTTGTAGTGGTAGAGCGGCATGATCCCGACATCATCCATCACGACCTTGACCGCGTCCTTGATGATCGCCTCGCGCTTGGCGTCGTCGAATTCGGCGCTGGCCTTGGCGAGGGCCTCGTCCAGCTTCGGGTTGCTGTAGCGGCCCCAGTTCGAGGCGCCGAGGCCCTTGGCGGGGTTCGCGGTCGCCAGGATCGCGGTCATCGCATAGGTGCCTTCGCCGGTGCCGTTGCCCCAGCCGATCATGCTCATCGCATATTCGTTCTTGTTGGCCGCGCCGGAATAGACCGAGAAGGGCACGACCTCGACCTGCGTCTCGACGCCGATCCGGGTCCAGAACTGCGCGATCGCCTGCGCGGTCTCGGGTGCCAGCGGATAGCGCTCGCCCGGCACATGCATGGTCAGCTTGAAGCCGTTGGGGTAGCCGGCCTCAGTCAGCAGCGCCTTGGCCTTGTTGGGATCGACGTCGATCTTGGAGCGATCGGGGTCGTAGCCGAAGCTGCCGGCCGGCATCCACTGTGTCGCGACGGTGACGCCGCCGCGCGCGACGCGGTCGGCGATCGCCTCGCGGTTGATCGCCATGTTGAGCGCCTTGCGGACGCGGACATCGAGCAGCGGGTTCTTGTCGAGCGGCTTGCCGGCCTTGTCGGTGAGGAACTTCGACGGGTTCGGGTTGAAGCTCGGCTGCATGATCAGCGCGCGCAGGCCCGGATAGGACCAGACCTTGACCTTGGGGTTCTTCTCCAGCTTCTCGATATCGGAGAAGGAGACCTTGTCGATGACGTCGACATCGCCCGAGAGCAGGGCGGCCGTGCGTGCCGCCGGGTTGGCGATATAGCGGTAGTTGACCTTCTCCCATTCGGGTTTCGGCCCCCAGAAGCGCTCGTTGCGCTTCATCTCGATGCGGTCGCCCGGCGTGTAGCTGACGAAACCATAGGGGCCTTCGGTGACCATCGCCTTGCCGCTGTTGTAGTCGTCGGTCGCCGCGTTCTGCCCGACATGCTTGCTGACGATATAGACGCTGGAGATGTTGATCGGCAGCAGCGGATCGGGCGCATGGCTGGTGATCACCAGCGTATGCGGGTCCTTGATCTCGACCTTGGCGACATTGCGCAGGAAGCCCTTGAAGCTCGCCACGCTGCCCGGCACGGCCTGGGCGCGCTCGTAGGAGAACGCGATATCCTCGGCCGTGACCGGCTTGCCGTCGCTCCAGACCGCGTTCTCGCGCAGCTTGAACTCCCAGGTATTGGGGGTGAGGTTCTTCCAGGATGCGGCGATGTCGGGCACCACGCCGCCCTCGGTCTTCTGCGCGACGAGGCGCGACCAGAAATGCTGCGAGACCGAGTGGTCGCCGGCATGGTTGTTGAGCTGCGGGTCGATCGCCGAGACCGGATCGGCGAAGCCGATGCGCAGGTCTTCCGCGCTGGCGGCGCCTGCGGCGGCGATCAATGCCGCCGAGAGGGCGATTGTGCTCAGTTTGGTCGTCATGCGATCTCTCCTGTTTGCGCGCGGACCGGGGCCGCTGCGACGTCGTTGAGGTGGCAGGCAGAACGATGGCCCGGCGCGATTGCGCGCAGGGCAGGCCGCTCGATGCGGCAGCGGTCGAAGGCGGCCGGGCAGCGCGGATGGAAATGGCAACCGGGCGGCGGCGCGGCCGGGCTCGGGATCTCGCCCTTCACCGGCGCATAGACGCGCCGCCGCTGCTTGAGGTCGGGGATCTCCGCCAGCAGCCCCTGCGTATAGGGGTGGTTGGGATGGGCGAAGAACCGGGCCGCGGGCGCATCCTCGACGATACGGCCGAGATACATGATCACGACGCGGTCGGCGATGTGCTGCACCACCCGCAGATCGTGGCTGATGAAGAGGTATGTCAGGTCGAGCTCGCGCCGGAGCTGCATGAACAGGTTGAGGATCTGCGCCTGGATCGAGACGTCGAGCGAGGCGACCGACTCGTCGCAGACCAGGAACCGTGGCTGCAGCGCGAGCGCCCGCGCGATCGAGATGCGCTGGCGCTGGCCGCCGGAGAACTGGTGCGGGAAGCGCTGGCGGAGGGCCGGATCGAGTCCGGCCCGGCGCATCTGCGCGCAGACATAGTCATCGATCTCGGCGCGCGAGGCGATGCCGTGGACGAGCGGTGCCTCGCCGATCGCTTCCGTGACGCGCATGCGCGGGTTGAGGCTCGCCTGCGGGTCCTGGAAGATCAGTTGCACGTCGCGATGGACCGAGCGGTCACCCTGCGGCGAGCGCCCGAAGACCGCGACCTCGCCCGTGCTCGGCGGCAGCAGGCCTGCGGCGATGCGCCCAAGCGTCGACTTGCCGGAGCCGGATTCGCCGACGAGCCCGACGAACTCGCCGGTCGATATGGTCAGGTCGATACCGTCGAGCGCCCGGATGATCGGCTGGCGCTTCGCCAGATGCAGCTTCACCGCAAGTCCGTCCGGGCGGCCGAAATGTCGGGTCAGCTTGCGCGTTTCCAGCGCGGGAGCGGGAGGGGTGGCGGTCATGTTCATGCCGGCACCTCGGCGGTCGATGCGGTGCCGGACAGAGGATGGAAGCAGCGCAAGCGATGCGCGCCATCCGTGAAGGCGGGCTGGCGCTCGCAAGCGTCGTCACGGCGGGCGCAGCGCGGCCCGAAGGCGCAGCCTTGGGGCGGGTCGACCATATCCGGCGTCGTGCCGGGAATCTGGACCAGTATGGAGCCCGGCGCGCTCGTCCCCGGCAGGCTGCCGATCAGCCCGGCCGTATAGGGGTGGCTGGGATGGTCGAGCACGGCGTCGACGCTGCCCTGCTCGACGATGCGGCCGGCATACATCACCGCGATCTCGTCGGCGATGCCGGCGATCACCGAGAGGTCATGCGTGATCCAGAGCAGGGCGGTGCCGCTCTCGCGGGTGAGTTGCTGCACCTCGGCGAGGATCTGTGCCTGGATCGAGACGTCGAGCGCGGTGGTCGGCTCGTCCGCGATGATCAGGTCGGGCTTGTTGATCAGGGCGATCGCGATCGCGACGCGCTGGCGCATGCCGCCCGAGAGCTGGTGCGGATAGGCGTCGAGCCGCGCTTCCGGGCTTGGGATGCCCATGGTGCCGAGCAGGTCCCGTGCCCGGACACGCGCCGTGGCATCGTCGATTGTCTCATGCGCGCGGATCGTCTCGATCATCTGGGTGCTGATCCGGAGCACCGGGTTCAGCGTCATCATCGGGTCCTGGAAGACCATGGCGATGCGGTTGCCGCGTAAGGAACGCATGGCCTCCTCGTCGAGCTTGGTCAGGTCCTGCCCGCGGAACAGAATCTCGCCGCCGACGATCCGGCCTGGAGGGTCGATCAACCCCATGATCGAGAAGCCGGTGACCGATTTGCCGGAGCCGCTCTCGCCGACGAGGCCGAGCGTTTCGCCCGCTTGCAGGGTGAAGGAGACGTCGCGCACGGCGTCGAGATCGCCGCGATCGGTGCGGAAGCGGGTGCGCAGGTTGCGGACTTCGAGCAGGGGCGCGGTCATTTCAGCGCCCTCGGATCGAGCACCTCGCGCAGGCGGTCGCCGACGAGGTTGATCGCGACGATCGCCGTCAGCAGCGTCAGGCCCGGGAAGAAGCTGATCCAGTATTCGCCGGAGAGCATGAACTGGAAGCCGTTGGCGATGAGCAGGCCGAGCGAGGGCTGCGTCACCGGTGCGCCCAGCCCAAGGAAGGAGAGCGTCGCCTCCAGCGTGATGGCGCGCGCGACCTGCAGCGCGCCGATGACCAGCAGGGGCGGCAGGCAATTCGGCAGGACATGGCGCAGCAGGATGCGCGAGATCGGCAGGCCCAGCCCCCGCGCGGCCTCGAAATAGTCGCGCTTGCGCTCGACCAGCGCCTGGGCGCGGGCGGTGCGGGCATAATAGGCCCATTCCAGCAGGACCAGCGTCAGCACGACATTGCCGATGCCCTTGCCGAGCAGCGCCAGCATCAGGAGCGCGACCAGGATCGAGGGCAGCGACATGATGAGGTCGACGAGCCGCATGATCACGGCATCGAGGAGGCCGCCGGCCCAGGCCGCGATCAGCCCGAGCAAGATGCCGATGATGCCGGCGAGCACGGCCGAGCCGACGCCGACGGTGAGGCTGGTGCGCAATCCGTAGAGGATCGCCGAAAACAGGTCGCGACCCTGCCCGTCGGTGCCGAGCAGATAGGTGATGTCGCCGCCCGACGACACGGAGCCCGGCGTCATCCGGGCGTCGAGCACGTCGATGGCTGCGAGGTCGAACGGGTTCTGCGGCGCGATCTGCGGCGCGAACACGGCGCCGATGACGAGCAGGGTCATCAGGCTAAGCCCGATCCAGGCGGAAGGCGCGCGCAGGAAGCGGCGGAGCGCGCTGCTCGACGGGCGGCGGGCGGAAGCGGCTGGAACCGTGGTCATGCCGAGGCCTCCTCGCGGACGCGCGGGTCAAGCACGCGGTAGAGAATGTCGACGACGAGGTTGATGAAGACGAAGAGCGTTACCACCACCAGCAGATAGGCCATCACCACCGGCCGATCGAGCGCGTTGATGCTGTCGAGGATGAGCTTGCCGGAGCCCGGCCAGGCGAAGATGCTCTCGGTCACCACCGCAAACGCGATGGTCGAGCCGAGTTCCAGCCCGAGCACGGTGACCAGCGGGATCATGATGTTGCGCAGGATGTGCATCATCACGACCCGGCCGCGGCGCAGGCCCTTGGCTCGCGCGAAGCGGACATAGTCGAGCGGCAGCACCTCGCGTACGCCGGCCCGCGTCAGGCGGATCACCAGCGAGACCTTGAACAGCGACAGGTTGATTGCCGGCAGCAGCAGGTGGCGCCAGCCGTTCAGCGTCAGGAACGACCATTCGACCCCGAAGACGCGCACCGTCTCGCCGCGCCCGCTCGCCGGCAGCCAGCCGAGCGAGACGCTGAAGGTCATGATCAGCAGCAGCCCGACCCAGAAGGTCGGCAGCGAGAAGCCGAGGATGCTGCCGGTCTGGATCAGCTTCGACAGCAGGCGCTCGGGATAGAGCCCGGCATAGAGCCCGAGCGGAACGCCGATGATGACCGCGAAGATCATCGCCGCGAAGGCAAGCTCCAGCGTCGCCGGCAGGCGCTGCAGGATCAGGGTCACCGCCGGCACGTTGTAGACGAAGCTGCGGCCGAGATCGCCCCGCAGGGCGCTGCCGACGAAGTTCAGATATTGCTCCCAGAGCGGTCGGTCGAGGCCGAGCCTTGCCACCAGCTCGGCCCGGTCGATCTGGGTGGCGTCCGGCGCCAGCAGGAGATCGGCGGGGTTGCCGACGGCATGTAGCCCGAGGAAGACCACGAGCGACATCGCAAAGATCACGAGGAGCGCCTGCGCGACGCGCTGGAGCAGCCACCCGAGCATCAGACCGGCACCTTCGCGGGTTCGGGCAGGATCGGCACCCA
Source organism: uncultured Allobosea sp. (assembly GCF_945956895.1). Classification (GTDB taxonomy): domain Bacteria; phylum Pseudomonadota; class Alphaproteobacteria; order Rhizobiales; family Beijerinckiaceae; genus Allobosea. The sequence goes on from NZ_CAMFJF010000016.1 coordinate 79,665, forward strand.
TTCGTCGCCGAAGATCTCCGGCTCGGCATAATCCTGGCCGCGCTGGAAATGCGCCTCGATATCCTCGCGGAAAAGGCGTGACGCGATCGCCTGCGACAATCGCTCGGCGCCGTCGCTGATCGCCGGGATGTCGCCGGAAACCGTGCCATGCGACATCATCGCCGGGTAGCAGAAGCAGTGGATGCGCTCGAGCCCGGGGTAGGTGCCGGGTACTTTCGGCTGGAATTCGAAGCCAGGCCCGAGATCGGGCATGGCGCCGAGGCTGGGCTCGGCATCCTCGGGCACACCGCGATCGACCCAGTTGCGGGCGCAGGCCGCGATCTCCTTGAGGAAGGGCCGGCTGCCCCAATCGACCTTGAAGCCGGTCGAGAAGATCATGAAGTCGAAGCGCATCGTGCCCGCGCTGGTCTCGACCACGATCTCGTCGCCAGATATCCGGGCCGAAATCAGGGCCGTGCCTTGCCGGAAGAACGCATTGGGATGGCGCGATACGCGCAGCACGCTGGCGCGCGGCGGCGGCACCTGTTCGCGGGAGACATAGCTGTTGATCCGCCACTTCCAGGCATCGGGCAGGTGACGATAGCCGGCGATCGAGCCGGGATGGCCCATGCCCTTGCCGCGATTGATGCGGGGAATGTCGCGGCGGCGGATCAGGAGGTCGACGCTGGCCGCCCCGGATTCGAGCGCCGTGCCCGCGCTGTCCATCGCCGAAGCGCCGGCGCCGATGACCGCGACGCGCTTGCCGCGCAGCAACGCGTAGTCGTTATCGTCCGAGGAATGGGCCCAGCGCTCGCGCGGCAGGCTCTCGGCAATCTCCGGCACGGCCGGGCCGCCGAGCCCGTCGCGGCCGGTCGCGAGCACGACATGGCGCGCCATCACGCGCTGGCGGCCTTCGGGGGCATCGATCTCCAGCGTCGCATGCTCGGGGCCGAGATGGATCATCGCGATCTCATGGCCATTGCGGACATCGAGCGCGAGAACCTCGCGGAACCAGCGCAGATAGTCCATCCACATCAGGCGCGGAATCTTGTCGAGCGCCTCCCACTCGTCTGCACTGAACTGCGCCTCGAACCAGGCGCGAAAGGTCAGCGAGGGGATGCCGAGCGCCGGCCCGGTCAGGGTCTTCGGCGAACGCAGCGTCTCCATCCGCGCCGTGGTTGCCCAGGGTCCTTCGAAACCTTGCGGGCGCCGGTCGAAATTGACGGCGCGTAGGCCGATATTGCGGAAAGCGGCGGCTGCGGCGAGCCCGGCCATGCCCGCGCCGATGATCGCGACGTCGAGCACCGGCTCGCCGCCGATGCTTTTCTCCGGCACCCAGGGCGCGGCCGGCAGGGTCAGCAATTCCAGTTCGCGGGCGACGCGCCGGTTCAGCGCCTCCAGTCCTTCCGGCGCTCCGGCCTGTTTCGTCGTCACAGCCGCGTCTCCTGTTTGGTCAGCGAGGCGAGGAGCGCGTGGTGCTCTTCGGGCGGGATCAGGGTGAAATCGGCGAGCCGCTTCTGCGCGCTCGTCTTGAGCGCGCAGATCAGGTCGCGAGCCTTGTCGGAGATGGTGACGCCGCGCGCGGTCACGACGCCGAAGCAATAGGGGATCGGCGTCGCCAGCGGCAGGATACGGATGCCCGGCGTCGGGTTGCCGGTCAGCGTCAGCGGCTCGACGATGGCGACGCCGGCGCCGGCCCGGATGAAGGACAGGACGTTCATGGTCGAGGTCGTGCGGATCCGGACCCGGACATCGACGCCGGCCGCATTGAGCGCCGCGCGGATGCGCGCCGGCACGCCCCGGCGCAGCGACATGCCGACGAGGTCCCGGCCTGAGAGGGCCTGGAGGTTGATCGGTCCTTCGCTACTAGCAAGTGGATCGGTCTCGGGCACGGCGAGCACGCAAGGCGCGGTGCCCAGCCATTCGAGCGCGAGGTCGCGATGCAACAAGGGCGCGCTGGTTGCGCCGAGCTGTGCATTGCCGGAGATCACCGCGTTCTGGACGCGATCGGGGCTCTCGACCTCGATCGCGAGCCGCGGCGCGTCCGCCCCGTTCCAGGCATCGGTCAGCAGACCGAAGGCGAGCGAGGACACGGCCGATATCCGGATCGGGGGCTCGGCCTCGCCGATCACCTCGCGGGCGCGGTCCCACAGATTCACAAAGCCGGCCAGCGCCCGCTCGACATCGTCGCGCAGCACGATGCCTTTCTGCGTCAGCACCAGCCGCTGGCCGACGCGCTCGAACAGCGGCTGACCGAGGTCGCGTTCCAGCTCCTGAATCATGCGACTGACGGAAGGCTGGGACACGCCCAGATGCTTCGCCGCCGCCGTCACGCTGCCGAGCGAGGCGACCTGCAGATAGGCTTCGAGGATCTTGAGGCGGCTCATCTCACCCGTCTTTGCGGACCGGGTCGCCGAGGATGTGCATCAGCCGGTTGGCCCAGCCGAACAGAGCCGTGGACAGGATGAGGTCGACGATCTCGGCCTCGTCCAGCCCGGCCTCGCGCAAGCGGGCGGTGTCGGCCTCGGTCACCGCCGGCGGCGATTGCGAGAGCTTGACGGAATAGTCGAAGATCGCCTGGTCGCGCGGCCCGAGCTTGGCCTTCTCGCCATTGGCGAACAATTCGTCGGTGACGGCGGTGTCCTTGCTGAGCTGCGCGTGGCGTGCGGCATGCACCGCGGCGCAGTAGATGCAGCGATTGACGACGGAGGCGCCGATCGCGCCGAGCTCGCGCTCGGCCCGGCTCAACCCGCCGGGATCGTACATGATGCCGTTGAACAGCGGCGAGCGCACGTTGAGCGTCTCCGGGTCATGCGCCAGCACCAGCACGTAATCCGAGACCTTGGTGTTGGACGGCGTGACCTTCAGCGCGTCGAGCTGCTCGGGGCTCGCCTTGGTGAGGTCGACCGGGGTCACCCGCGGCTGCCAGTCCGGCACGTTGCGGGTGAAACGATGCACGACCCGGCTCATGCGGAGGCTCCCTTGAGAGCCGCGAGCCCGGCGAGGACGCGGCATTGATAGCTCATGAAGGCGTTGAGTTCGCAGAGCCGCACGATATTGGCGTCGGCAACGCCGGCCGCCTTGAGCGCCTCGATCTCCTCGGCCTGCACGGCCCGCGGCTGGGTCGCGACCCGGTCCATGAAGGTAATGACGCTGCGCTCGCGGGCGTCGCGCCCCATCTCGGAGGGATCAGCGAGGCCGCGCAGCGCCGGATCGGTCACGCCGGCGAGGTAATGGGCGGCAAGCTCCGGCAGTGCGTTCAGCGTCGCGATCCGGGCCGCGACGGCGCGGCGCCATCCGGAGGGAAATCCGCCGGCATCGCGCGGGTCGATGACCGCGCTTTCGGCCTGCCGGCTCATCTCGAAAATGGTGCTGCGCGACTGAGCGGCAGCCGAAGCTGCGGCGCTGAGCCAGGGAGAGGCCTCGGGGTTGGCGGGTTGAGCCATGGCGATCCCTTTAATGCATCAACTTCGCGGCTTGATGCTTTAGATGAATGGAGCAACGAATTTGCGCTGCGTCAAGGAGCTTTGCCGGCACCATGCTAAACTGGTCGCCATGGGCGCTTTGCGGGCCGGTTCATCCGAGCGCCTGCACGAGCGAAAGCAGACCGGTGGCAGCCATGACGACACCTGTCGCGGAGGCGATACGCGACTTCGGCGGCAACAGGCGCTCGGCTGTGACGGCGAGCGTCACGCAAAGCATCAATCGCAAATCCATGAGACCGCCCGCAATCAGGACCGCCATTGGGCCGGCGCAGGACATGCAGCAGCGCAGACCGAGGGCGGCGCCGGTTCGAACGGCGCCTGTTGCGCCGGGACGGGCTGGCAAGGCGCCGGAGCCTCCACCGCAATCGGTCAGCCGTTGCGCTTTCCAATCCGAGAACTGTGAGAGCCCGGCGATCAGGACGATGAGAGCGCCAGCAGCCGGGCCAAGGCGGCCGAGCGAGTGAAACTGCATCGCGGCCTGCGCCAACGCAGCGCCAACAAGGAAGACGAGAAGGCCGAAACCGGTCCAGATGATGAAATAGCCGGTGCCGGCCAGCGCAGCGAGCTGACCGGGCCGACATGCTCCGGCTTCGACTGCCGCCAGTCGATAGCGCCACAGCACCGGTATCAGCGACGGCAGCATCATCGCCACCATCATCGTGAGCCACATGCCAAGGAAGCAGGCGGCGGTTTCCAGCCAGGACTGGCCGCAGAGCGGCAGCCAGATCCCCGAGAGAAGCCAGCCGCCGGCCATCGGCACGGCGCTCATCGTCGTCATCGAGGCGCAGGACAGGATCGTGACGACGGTCGCGGCGACGAAGAGCAAGGCCGCCGTCCCAAAGAAGAGCGGGGCGCCACGCCCGGCCTCTTGACCGGACGTGGCGCCCTTCTCGCAGCTTGTCCCGGCCAGATTCACGCTGCGGCTTGGCGGGATGCGTAGCGGTCGTGATGAAGCCACCACGGGCCTTCCGCCTCGTTGCGGCCCTTCGGCGCCCGGTCGAGCCAGGCATACATGCCCCAGACCCCGTCCACCCCGCGCGAATAGCTGGAATAGGTGTGGTAGATCGCGCCGTCCTCGCGGATGAAGGCGCTCAGGCCCGGCCGGTCGCGGTGATAGGTCGGCACGTCCACCCCGGCCATCGTTGCGAAGGAGCGTTCGAATTCGTTGCCGGGGCCTCGCCATTCGAATTTCGGCTGGTGGCGGAAATTGTAATCGACGCCCTGCGTCCGCTCCTGCATCTCGGTGAAGGAGACGTTGAAGTCGAAATTGAAGTCGGTCTGGCCGGACGAGGCCCAGGGGAAGCTCCAGCCCATCCGCTCGCGAAAGGCGAGGAGCTTCTCGATCGGCGCCCGCGAGATCGCCCAGAGCATCACGTCGTGATGGGCGAGATGGGTGGTCGAGCCGTTGAACCCGTCGGCGATCGCCGAGCAGGACGGGCAGCCGGCCTTGTAGTCCGGGCCGAACATGAAATGGTAGACGAGGAGCTGCGAGCGCCCCTGGAAGAGATCGGCGAGCGAGGCGTCGCCCTGCTCGGTCTGGAAGAGATAATCCTTCTCGACCTTGACCCAGGGCAGCGCCTGCCGCCGCTCGGCGAGCGCATCGCCCTGCCGTGTATACGCCTTCTCGGCCTCCAGCAGTTCGAGCCGGGCGGCGAGCCATTCTTCGCGTGTTCCGATCGCATGACGGGTCATGGTGCTTCACTCCTGTCGCCAAATGTCCGCGCCGCTCCGACACTCGATGCGGCGTCGCGATCGGTGGTAAGGCGGAGGCGGCAGACGGTGGGAGTGACAAGTTTGGCGGGATTCCGATGGACTCGCTGATCACGGCGGCGGCCCGGGCGCTCGCGGCGGGCGATCCCTTGGGCGCGCTGAACCGGGTCGCCTTGCGCGACGATGCGCCTGCGCTGGCGCTGCGCGGTATCGCGATGGCGCAGCTCGGCGATTTCGCCCGCGCCAAGGTTCTGCTGCGCCGTGCCGGCCGCGCCTTCGGGCCAAGGGAGGCGGTCGCGCGCGCCCGCTGCATGGTCGCCGAGGCAGAGGTCGCCCTGGCGGCGCGCGATCTCGGCTGGGCTCCCGGAAAGCTCGATGAGGCCGCTGTCGTGCTCGAAACCCATGGCGACCGCGCGAACGCGGCCCATGCGCGCCTGCTCGATATCCGTCGGCTGCTGCTGATCGCCCGGCTCGACCATGCGAGCGAGCGGCTCGCCGGCATCGATCCAGCGCAGCTTCCGGCGCCGCTGCGCGCGGTCCATGGATTGGCGAAGGCCGGCATCGCCTTGCGCCGGATGGAGGCGCGCGCCGCGCGGACTGCGCTGGCGGGAGCGCGCGCTGCCGCCGACAGAGCCGGCATCCCCGCACTGATAGCCGAGGTCGAAGCCGCCCGCCGCCTGCTCGACGAGCCCGCCGCGCGATTGATCGCTGATGGCGTCGAGCGCCCCTTGCTGCTCGACGAGATCGAGGATCTGCAGGCCTCTGAGGCGCTGGTCGTCGATGCCTGCCGCCACGCCGTACACGACCGCGACAGTTCGGTTTCGCTGGCCACGCGCCCCGTGCTCTTCGCTCTGTTGCGGGCGTTGGCCGAGGCCTGGCCGAGGGATGCGCCACGCGACGCGCTGATCGCCCGCGCTTTCGGCTCGCGCTTCACCGATGAATCGCACCGGGCGCGGTTGCGCGTCGAGATAGGCCGCCTGCGTGCGGCGTTGCGGCCGCTGGTGCGGATCAGCGCGACGGAAGCCGGCTTTGTCATCGCGCCGCGCCTTGCAACGGGGATCGTGGTGCTGGCGCGCCCGATCGAGGAGAAACATGCCACGGTGCTCGCCCTCATGGCCGATGGCGAGACATGGTCGAGCTCTGCCCTGGCGCTGGCGCTTGGCTCAAGTCAGCGCAGCGTCCAGCGCGCGCTCGATGCCCTGGCCGAGACCGGCAAGGTCCAGTCCTACGGGCAGGCGCGGGCGCGCCGCTGGGTGATGCCGCCGATGCCGGGTTTCGCGACGAGTTTGTTACTCCCGGCGTCATGGCCGGATGGCTAGGGTCGAGCCTGACAACAGACGCAGGAGCAACGCCATGACGATACAGGCTGCCGATATCGCCCGCACTTACGGCCCGTTTCCGGGCGTTGAGAAGGTCCATGGCGTCAGCTTCGACGGCGCCAATGTCTGGTTCGCGTCCGGGGACCGGTTGAACGCGCTCGATACCGCCAGCGGCGAGGTCATCCGCACCATCGACGTTCCCGCTCATGCCGGCACGGCCTTTGACGGCACGCATCTCTTCCAGATCGCCGAGGACCGCATCCAGAAGATCGATCCGCGGACGGGCTCTGTGTTGAGCACGATCCCGGCGCCCGGCAAGGGCGGCGATTCCGGCCTCGCCTGGGCCGAGGGCTCGCTCTGGGTCGGCCATTACCGCGAGCGCAAGATCCATCAGATCGATCCGGCCACGGGCAAGGTGTTGCGCAGCATCGAGACCAACCGCTTCGTCACCGGCGTGACCTGGGTCGAGGGCGAATTGTGGCACGGCACCTGGGAGGACGGCGAAAGCGAATTGCGCCGGATCGATCCCGCGACCGGCAAGGGGCTGGACGCGCTCGCCATGCCCTCCGGGGTCGGCTTGTCCGGCCTGGAATCGGACGGTGCCGGCCTGTTCTATTGCGGCGATGGCGGCAAGAGCACGCTGCGGGCCGTGCGCCGGCCGAAGCGCGCCTGAGTGTTGAAGCATGAGCCTGTTCGACAGCCATTGAGGCGAGAGCAGGCTCATGTCTACCCCGCTGGGCATAGGGTTTGATTCCAAACATCAGCGGATGTTTGCGAGGTCCTTCCCCCGGAGCGCTGCGTTGAAAGATTTGCTTCTCGCGCGGCGGCCGCTCAGCCGGCGCCGAGCCTGTGCCTGACAATCGCGGCGTGGAAACGCGCGCCGTGGATCAGGCCGCGATCGTCGAAATCATAGGATGCGTTGTGCAGCGGGGCCGAGCCTTCGCCATTGCCGACATAGGCGAAACAGCCGGGCACATGGTCGAGAAAGCGGGCGA
>NZ_CAMFJF010000017.1 GCF_945956895.1 uncultured Allobosea sp.
GCGGGTCACTTCTCAGTGGAAACCCAGGGTCACTTCTCGGCGGAAATCAACACCCCAAGTACAAAGGGCGCAAGGGACATTGACCTCTGCGTCGGCGCCAACGAGGCTGGGCGACGCCTGTTCAGAGCGAGCTTCGACGCCGATGCCTGGTTACAACCACTATCCGAGTTGCCCCTGCGGATGGTGTGCCAAAGGCTGGTCGAGCCGGTCAGGACGGAGTTCTGTCGAAAGCCTGTTTTCGGCTCGCGACGCCACGCATCTCCTTCAGCGACATCGGATTCGATCGAGGCTTGCATGCTACGTCAACCCGAACGCCCGGTGCCCGGTCTGTAACGAGCCGGTCTTCTTCTACGCCAACGCGGCCGGCAGCCGCGTCTTCTTCGACGACCTGGGACCGCCATGGCCCAAACATCCCTGCACCGATCGACACGCTATGGTGGAAATGCGCCCGATTGAGCGACGCAGCGCCGGGCTCATGCAGGAGTTGGTCAAGGCGGCAAACACCATCGGGATGCTGGCCCAGTCGCCTGGGCCAGCAGGCCAAAGCCGATACCGACCCGTCGTCGTTCTCAGCGTCTCCTCGGGTAGTAGCAACTCGACCGTCACGGGCGAATATCTGGACACGACCGCGCGCGAATCCTTCAAGGTTACGGTCCAGAGCACCGAGCTTCCGCTGTCTGTAGGCGACATCATCGGCCACCAGGACGGGATGGTCTCCTATGTCGATCCGCTCACCCTGCACCCGATGCAGTTTCGCGACGGCGGGGTTGTCGAGCCTTATCTGGACGCGGTGTCCGGCCATCAGGCTCCGGTTCCGACGACGCGGCTCTCCACCAGCGCAACCCTGCTCAAGCGTCCTGGTTCACGGCACAGTCCCAGGCCCGCCAAAGAGCCAACGGGTGACTTGACCAAGGCGGAGCTACGCCATTTCGGCGACGATGAGGAGACACTCGGACGGCTGCTCGCCACCTACGGTCCGCTAATTCGGACGTATTCCCGCGAGCAGGTCCGTAAGCCGATGGACGTATGCCAGAGGCTCAATCGCGAAGGCCATAAAACCATGGCAGGCGCAGTCTGGACGACCCGGCTCGTCTATTTCCTGCTGAAGCTCCTGTTCGACAAGCCGCGCCGAACAGAAGCCGCCGCCAAGCAGCATGCCGCTCCGCCATCGCGCCCTGACCATCGGCGCCCATCACCGCGTTCAGATAATGCGACCGGCGGCGACGGAGTGGAACTCACCATGACGGCCAAGCTTGAACGGTTAGGACGCGTGACGGTGGCAAAGCCGCGACCGCGCTGACGTGCAGCGCGGGCGCGGTCGCCGCAACTTCGGGATCAGTCCTGATCATCGAAGCTGGCGGGCGGAGCCTTGGCGATCGCCGCGAGGATTCGATCGACATCGATCGGGATGTCCAGCTTATCGACGTCCGCCTTGAGCGCGGTCAGCGTCTGCCCCTTGTTGTAGACCCGGAACGTCGACTTGCGAGCCGCGCTGGCATGCCCGACGAATTCCTCGGCGTGAGCAACGTTGTCGATGGCGCGATAGAGCAGCGTGCAGACGCTGTGCCGGAAGGCATGAAAGTCGAGCTCGCTGGGAAACCCGGCGGCCGACTTGAAGTCCGAGAAGCGACGCCCCGGAGCCGCACCCCACGAACGCTGGGCATTGCCGGCACTGATTTCCGGAAACAGTCGCTCGTCGCGATCACGCCCCTCGATACGCGCGGCCAGGAAACCGAGGCGCAACAGATTGTCGTGCAGGGGCACGAACCGCCGGCTCGGCTTGTCCCGGCGCTTGTCGCCCTTCAGCTTCAGCGTCTTGTCTGTCTTGAGGTCGAAGTACCAGATGCCGGTCTCTTCGTCGCGAACGACGTGCCGGACACGCAGCTGGAAGATCTCCTCCCTTCGCATGCCCTGATGCGCCGCGATGATTACGCCCCACCAGAGCGGCGTGCGCGGAATGCAGTTGCCGATTGTGAGGCGATCACGATCCGAGCGACAGCCGACGAAAAATGGCAAGGCGAAGAGCGTCTTCAGATCAGCGGGTTCCCACATGTCGCGAGCCCCCTTCTCGCGAATGAGCGATCCTTCCTCCTCCTCATCATTACCATCGACCGGCAGGAACAGACCCTTTGTCGGCGTCTCGCTGCCCGCCGCGATTGCGCCGTTGTCGATGCCGTATTCCCAAAGCAGGTTGAAGAGTGAGAGGTGCCGATTGATCGTCTTTCCCTTCAGCTTCGGGATCTTCTGGTCATGGGGTTTGCCCTGGTCCAAGGCCGCAGCGAGCTCGATGATGTGCGTGAAGGAGCAGCCATCCTTCAGCATCCTGCCAAACTCGCCTCGGATGTACTGGGACGGCAGCTTCTGCAGTTGCCGGATCAGGTTCGTAACATGGGGGCGCTTGATCTGGTCGAGCGTAACGTCCCCCCAAAACTCGATCAGCAGCTTGTAGGTGCTCTTTCCTTGGATCGCTTGAGCCTCGTCGATCCGCTTCTTCTCGACGGCGTCGTTCAAGAAGATCGGCCAAACCTCGGACAGGCGCTTTCCTACCCAGTTTGGAACCGCGGTCCCCGGCATAGAGGCGGCGACCGAGCCGTCGTCATGCGCTCGATCGCGGCCGAGCGCCGCCGCTGTCGCAGCGCCGCCGATAACCCAATGATGCGGCATCCTGTCCTGGACACGATCACCGACCTTCGCCGAGCGCAGGTTGGCGTGAATCTGGGCGGTCGTCAGCGGGCAGTCGGCGGGAAGATCGACCTCTCCCTCCGACACGATCGCGACGCCTTCGTCCCCGCTCGCCGGGAGGGCAGCATAGATGTCGGCGTAGCCTTCAGCCGCATGAATGCGTGCGCGGGTCAGCGCATTCTTGACGAGCGCGGTGCGATTTTCATCAGCTGGATAGTCGGGCGAGATGGCGCCCTCGCGCACCGCCTGGCGCAGAAAGCTTGAAAGCCCCACCATCTTGTTGCGCTGATCGGTCGCCGTCTCAAGAGGATGCTCGGGCACTCCCGCAGCAACGCGCTCAAGGATCGCGTCCTCGGTCTTCGTCCAGGTCGCGCTGGCGATGCTGGCCTCAGCCATGGCACGCACGGCCTCGCGCGTCATCGCCGGATTCACACGGATCGTCATGAACAGTGTCTCCGTCGCCTGCCACAGGGCCGATGCCATGCGCCGGGCTTCTCCGGGGGTGGCCCGGCCCATCGACCTGACGATCTCGGCAGCGCCGAATTTGATTCGCAGGTCATGGGGAATCTTCCGCCGAAACAGGGAAATTGCACCCCGCTGACGAGTACAAGGAGTGAACATAGTTAAAGGGCCCAGACTGGCGCAGAGCGAGTGCGGTGGACCTGCCCGGTGGACCTATGCGCCTTGAGGGCACCAAACAGGCGCGCGAAAAGCTCAAGGAAATCAGCAAATGTCTGAGAGTCTTGAGCCATTTGTCTCAGAAAGTGAGCAAATGGCTGGGGGACTAGGATTCGAACCTAGACAACCAGAGTCAGAGTCTGGGGTCCTACCGTTAGACGATCCCCCAACGATAGAGGCGCTTCGGTGTGGCGCCGCGTTGGTGAGCCGGGGTCTAATCAATGCAATCCGGCTTGGCAAGAGCAGAATTCACCCTCAGTGCAAAACGCTTCACAGAAACGTCGCCGACCACCCCTTGCCGCTGCTTCGCATCTCGACCGCCCCCGATCTCCCCGATGTAAGGACCGGAGGATGGAGCCGGAGGTCTCCTCAGATCGCTCCTGATCGAAACGGTTCGGCGACGGATGGTCGACAAGCTGCGTCGGCCCACGGGACGTCATGGCGTGCCCTTGCCTGCCAGTACCCGACTCTTCGCAGGTGCAGGCCAGGATTCGCGGTTCCGGGCTGTGCGCCGCGCATGGAAGCCGCCTTGCGCGCGGAGGGCTTCATCGGAGAACATCACGCCATGAATCAGCAAGAAGCCGCCGCCGCGCTCTCCGTCTGGGTCGCGCTCGAAAGTCCCACCAGCCATCCCGCTGGCGTGAGCGGCATGATGGATCTCGTCCAGAATGAGATCACGGGGCTGCCGATCGCCGTCGAGCGCATTCCCGGCCGCGACGGGCTCGGCGACATGGTCGTGCTGCGTGCCGGGCTCGACAATGGTCAGCCGGGCGTTGCCGTGATGTCGCATCTCGATACCGTTCATCCGGTCGGGACCAGCGCCAAGGAGTTGCCGGTCCGGATCGATGGCGACCGGCTCTACGGTCCCGGCGTCTACGATATGAAGGGGGGCGCCTGGCTCGCCTTGCAGGCCTTCAAGCAGGTTGCCGTCGCAGGCTCGGCCAAGCGGCCAATGGTCTTCCTGTTTACACCGGACGAGGAGATCGGCTCGCCGACGAGCCGCGCGCTGATCGAGGAGATCGGCCGGAGATCGAAGGCCGTGCTCGTCACCGAGCCGGCGCGGCAAGGCGGCAAGATCGTTACCGCGCGCAAGGGCGTCGGCCGTTTCGACGTCAGGCTGGAAGGCCGCCCCGCCCATGCCGGCTCGAAACATGCCGAAGGGCGTAGCGCCATCCGCGAGGCGGCGCGCCAGATCCTCGCGATCGAGGGAATGACCGATTATGCGCGCGGCATCACGACGAGCGTCGCGCTTGTCGGTGGTGGCACGGCGGCCAACGTCATCCCGCAGCATGCCTGGTTCAGCGTCGACTGCCGCGTGACCACTCTGGCTGACGGCACGATGATGGAGAACCGCATCCTGAGCCTGAAGCCACATGATCCGGATGTTCAATTGCGCATCACCGGCGGGATGAACCGTCCGCCCTATGAGAAATCGGCGGAGGTCTCCGCGCTGTTCGAGCTGGCGCGCAAGGTTGCGGCCGATGCCGGCTTCGACCTGCAGGATTGCCCGATGACGGGGGGCGGCTCCGACGGCAATTTCACGGCCGCGCTCGGCGTGCCGACCCTCGACGGGCTCGGCATCGACGGCGACGGCGCGCATACGCTGCAGGAATACGGGCTGATCTCCTCGATCGGGCCGCGTCAGGCGCTGATGAAGGGCCTGCTGGAGACGATCTGAGGCACCGTCGCCTCACGCACGGCTTCTCGGGAAAATGCGGGTCATCCCGGGCGACCAGAGGGAGACCCGGGATCCATTCCTGAACCTTTGCCGGAAACGCTCCGGCATGGATCCCGGATCTCCGCTTCGCTGCGTCCGGGATGACTCGCGGATTGAATTCGCGACATGAGAAAGCAAAAGCCCCTCGCGACGCGAGGGGCTTTCTCATTTCGGGAACTGCCGGAGGAGCCCTCAGGCTTCCGGCTCGCCCATGCCACCGGCGGCGAGGAATTTCTCGAGCCAGTGGATGTTGTAGTCGCCGTTGAGGATGTCGGGATTGCGCACCAGCGTGCGGAACAGCGGCAGCGTCGTGTCGACGCCATCCACGACGAATTCGTCGAGCGAGCGGCGCAGACGCATCAGGCATTCGTCGCGGTTGCGGCCATGCACGATCAGCTTGCCGACGAGCGAATCGTAATGCGGCGGGATCGTGTAGCCCTGATAGGCGGCGGAATCGACGCGCACGCCGAGGCCGCCCGGCGTGTGGAACGAGGCGATCTTGCCGGGCGAGGGGCGGAAGGTCGCGTGATGCTCGGCATTGACCCGGCACTCGATGGCGTGGCCCTCGATGATGATGTCGGACTGCTTGAGCGAGAGCGGCGCGCCCGCGGCGATGCGGATCTGCTCGTTGACCAGATCGATCCCGGTGATCATCTCGGTGACCGGGTGCTCGACCTGGATGCGGGTGTTCATCTCGATGAAGTAGAACTCGCCATCCTCGTAGAGGAACTCAATCGTGCCGGCGCCGCGATACTGCAATTCGCACATCGCCTTGGCGCAGATCTCGCCGATCCGGTCGCGCTCGCCGGCATTGAGGGCGGGCGAGGGGCCTTCTTCCCAGACTTTCTGGTGGCGGCGCTGCAGCGAGCAGTCGCGCTCGCCGAGATGGATCGCGTGGCCACGGCCGTCGCCGAGCACCTGGATTTCGATATGGCGCGGCTTCTCGAGATACTTTTCGATATAGACCGCGTCGTCGCCGAAATTGGCCTTGGCCTCGCTGCGGGCCGTGGCGAGCAGGACGGGAAGCTCCTCCTCGTTGCGCACGACCTTCATGCCCTTGCCGCCGCCGCCGGAGGCGGCCTTGATGATGACGGGCAGGCCGATCTCGCGGATGATGCGCAGCGCCTCCGCCTCGTCGGCGACGCCGCCCTCGGAGCCCGGCACGCAGGGGATGCCGAGGCGCTTCGCCGTGCGCTTGGCCTCGATCTTGTCGCCCATGCTGCGGATATGCTCAGCCTTGGGGCCGATGAAGGCGATGTTGTGCCGCTCCAGGATCTCGGCGAAGCGGGCGTTCTCGGAGAGGAAGCCGTAGCCGGGATGGACCGCGTCCGCGCCGGTGATCTCGCAGGCCGCGATCAGGGCGGGGATGTTGAGATAGCTCTCGCGGGCCGGTGGCGGGCCGATGCAGACGCTCTCGTCGGCGAGGCGCACATGCATGGCGTTGGCGTCGGCCGTGGAATGCACCGCGACGGTCGCGATGCCGAGCTCCTTGGCGGCGCGCAGCACGCGCAGCGCGATCTCTCCACGATTGGCGATCAGGATCTTGTCGAACATCTTGAAACCCAAATCGGACCCGGCGGCGCGAGGCGCCGCGCTCACTCGATCACCAGCAGCGGCTCGCCGTATTCGACCGGCTGGCCGTCCTCGACCATGATGGCCGTGACCTTGCCGGCGCGCGGCGCGACGATGTCGTTGAAGGTCTTCATCGCCTCGACGAGCAGGATGCGCTCACCCTGCTTCACGACGCTGCCGATCTCGACGAAAGGCTTGGCATCGGGCGAGGGGCGGCGATAGGCGGTGCCGACCATCGGGGAGGGCACGGCGCCGGGATGGGCGGCGGTCGGCTTGGCCTCGACGGGGGCCGCGGCGGAAGCGACGACCGGGGCCGGCATCGCGACCATCGGGGCCGCCGCAGGGACCTGCACGGTCGTGGAGATGTTGCGGGCGACGCGGACGCGCAGATCGCCCTTCTCGACCTCGATCTCGGTGAGATCGGTCTGGTTCAGGAGCTCGGCGAGCTCGCGGACAAGTTCGGGGTCGATTGGGCTCTTGGTCGCCATGGCGGGTATCACCGTCTTCTTCGGATATTCGGATGGGAACGACGGTCTCGACCGTGCTCCCGTTCAAAAGGTTCAGGCGGCTTGCGCCGCCCGCTTTTCCAGCAGCGGCACGATCGCGTCGAAAGCCAGGTCATAGCTCGCGACGCCGAAGCCGCAGATCACGCCGACGCAAACCGGAGCCATATAGGAATGGTGCCGGAATTCCTCGCGCGCATGCACGTTGGAGATATGGACCTCGATCGCCAGCGCATCGACGCCCTTGATCGCGTCGCGCAAGGCTACCGAGGTATGGGTATAGGCGCCCGCATTGATGATGACGCCGGCACCGGCCAGGCCCGCCTGCTGGATGAAGGTGACGAGCTCACCCTCGAAATTGGTCTGGCGGAAGGTGAGGTCGACGCCCGCGGTCTCAGCCTTGCGGCGCAGGCGTTCCTCGACGCCGGCCAGGGTGACCGCACCATAGGTTCCGGGCTCGCGGGTTCCGAGCAGGTTGAGATTGGGTCCGTTCAGGACGTGGACGGCGACCATCGAAAGCGTTGATTCCGGCACCGCGCGCAGGCGGCAGGAGCCGCCCTCATAAACGTTGCGAGCCGGCAGGGGAAGCCTGAAGCACCCTGCCGGCCCATTGGAGCTTGTTTGGAAGAGCCGATCAGCCGGCGCAGTCGGTCTTGCCGCAGCGACGCACCGAGTCGATCTTCTGCTTGAGAGCAGCCTGGCCGACGGCACCGAAGACGATCTCGTCGCCGATGATGAAGGCCGGCGTGCCGGTGAGGCCGAGACGGTCGCCGAGCGCGACGGTATCCGCAATCGCGGCCTTGGTGGCGGGCGCTTCCATGTCCTTCTTCAACTGGGCGACATCGGCGCCGGCTTCCTTGGCGATGTCGAGCGCCTTGGCGGCGTTGACCTTGCCCTTCACGGCCATCAGCTTGTTGTGGAAATCAAAGTACTTCGCGCCCTGGAGCTGGTTCTTCACGGCGACAGCGACATGGCTGGCCTCGACCGAATCGGGGCCGAGGATCGGGAAGTCCTTGAGCACGACGCGCAGCTTCGGGTCGGCCTTGGAGAGCGCGGTCACGTCCTCCATCGCCCTTTTGCAGAAGCCGCAATTGTAATCCATGAACTCGACGAGGGTGATGTCGCCGTCGGGATTGCCGATGACGACCGAGGTCGCGGGATCGGTGATGCGGGCCTTCTCGGCTGCGACCGCATTACGCTGGGCATCGGCCTGGGCGACCGTGTTGCGGCGCTCCAGCTCGATCAGCGCGTCCTGGATGATCTCGGGATTCTTCAGGATCGTCTCGCGGATCAGGTCGGTCACCGCCTTGCGCTGCTCGGGCGAGAGCGGCTGGCCCTGCGCCAGGGCCGGCGCGGCGGAGGCCGCGAGCCAGAGGCTCAGCGCGACGGCGGCTGGCCGCAGGCAGGCGCGCGCCAGGCTGGTCAGGGTCGGGAAAGCCATCTCGTCATCCTTTCAAGGCCGCCGGCTGCAATTGCAGAGGCGGAAGCAACGCGTCTGGGCGCGAGCTTGTGGGTGTTCGGGGGGCGGAGGTCAAATCACAGCTCTGCCAGCGGATGCGGCCGATGGTTGCAGGGGGTCGTGGGCTCGGCTACGCGGTCTGGCTGCCTCGCGAACCTGGACGAGCCGATGTCGAATCCCCTGATTGCGCCCGCCGCCTTGCCTGCCCTCGCCGAGCGGGCCGAGCGCGTCGCCCCCTTCATCGTCATGGACGTGATGAACCAGGCGGCAGCGATCGAACGCCGCGGCGGCTCGGTGATCCATATGGAAGTCGGCCAGCCCTCGGCGCCGACGCCGGCCTCGATTCGCGCGGCTGCCGCGCGGGCGCTGGAGCACGGCCGGATCGGGTACACGCAGGCGCTCGGCACGGATTCGCTGAGGGATCGCATCGCACGCCATTATCGCGAGGCTTACGGCGTCGATGTGGCGGCCGAACGCGTCGTGGTGACGACGGGCTCTTCCGGCGGGTTCATCCTGACCTTCCTCGCCTGTTTCCAGCCGGGCTCGCGGATCGCGATCACCGCGCCGGGCTACCCGGCCTATCGCAACATCCTGATCGCGCTCGGGCTGGAGCCTGTGGCGATCGAGGTCGGCCCCGAGACCCGCTTCGCGCTGACGCCCGATCTGATCGAACGCGCCCATCGCGAAAAGCCGCTGGCCGGCGTGCTGACGATGAGCCCGGCCAATCCGACCGGCGTGGTGATGACGCCGGGCGCGATCGCCGATGTCGCCGCCTGCTGCCGCAAGCTCGGGCTCTGGTACATCTCGGACGAGATCTATCACGGCCTGACCTACGAGACGCCGGCAACGACGGCGCTCGCGGCCGATCCGGACGCGATCGTCGTCAACTCCTTCTCCAAATATTACTGCATGACCGGTTGGCGGGTCGGCTGGCTCGTGGTGCCGCAGCGTCTTGTGCGCACGATCGAGCGGCTGCAACAGAATTTCTCGATCTCGGTGCCCTATCTCAGCCAGGTGGCAGGCGAGGCGGCTTTCGATGCCACTGGCGAATGCGAGGCGATCAAGGCGGGCTATGCCGAAAACCGCGCCTTCCTGCTGAAGGCGCTGCCTGAGATCGGGCTCGGCGATTTCCTGCCCGTGGACGGCGCTTTCTACATCTATCTCGACATTGGTCGGTATTCGAACGATTCCATGGCCTTCTGCCGCAGCGTCCTCGAAGAGGCCGGCGTCGCGATCACGCCGGGGCTCGATTTCGACGAGGCGCGGGGTGCGCGCACGATCAGGCTCTCCTTCGCCGGCTCGCTCGGCGAGTGCGAGGAGGCGGTGACGCGCATCGGCGACTGGATGAAGAAGCGCTGAGAGACAACTCGCGCGGCTGCGAGAACGCCTTGCCAGAACTCGCGGAATCCCACCATTCTGCAGCCGTGGGGTAGCGCGGAGGCATGTCATGAACGTCGCTGTATCGGGGGCATCCGTGCCGCGGCGAAGCATCGCCGGAATGATCTCTCTTTTCGGCTGGCTCGCGCTTGTTTTCATGTTTCTCGCGCCGGTCACCCCCGCCGGCGCCGAGGATCAATCCTCGATCGTTCTCAACCTGCGCGGCGACGAGACGCCGGAGACGATCCGCCGGATGGTCGACGCCCTGTCCGCGCCGGGGCGGCAGGTCGAGATCAGGGTCGGCGGCGCGACGGCAGTACCCGTTGCGGCACCGCCGGCGGAGAAGGCGAAGCCCGCAGTCGCTCAACCTGCTGTTGCACCGTCGATGGCAGACGAGGAAGGCTTCCAGGCTGAGGTCAACGCCTTGGTCGACCTGTTCGTCGACGGCGTCGAATATGGCGGCGCCTCGATCCCTGCGATCGGCGAATTGCCGTCCGACTGGGGCCGCGTCTGGCGGCGCAATCTCAATGGCCGCGAAAGCTTGCCCGCCGGCTGGCGCGTCTTCGGGATCATCTGCATTGCGCTCGCCGCCGCCTTCGCCTTCCGGATCGCGACCGCTCGCTGGTTCGCGCGCAAGATGCGCCCGGCGGGGCCTGAATTCACGCCGCGCCTGATCGCCTCGTCCTGGGGGCTGCTCCAGGATGTCGCGACCATCCTGCTCGCCCTGGCCCTGGCGCGGATCGCTCGCAACGCCTGGCTGCCGGAGAACGACCTCGCCAATATCGCCTTGACGACGGGTGCTAATGGCGCAGCGATCGGCGCGCTCTACATCGCCGTCGGCCGCTTCCTGGTCGCCCCCGGCGCGCCGGACCGGCGGATCATGTCGCTGCCGCGCGCCGAGGTGCATTTCCGCAGGCTCGTCGCCTATGCGATTCTGACCCCGATGATCGTGACCGGCATCCTGCTCGCCCAACACGTCAGCGCCGGCCCGCGGCCGGTGACGGGGCTGATCGCACTGACCGGGCTGGTCATCTCTCTGTTCAAGATCTGGTGGTTCCATGACGGGCGCCATGATCTCGCGGCGCTCGTCCTCTCCAGTTCCTCGGAGCCCGGCCCGATCCGGCGGCTGATCGCATCCGGGACGGCCTGGTTCTACATCGCCACGACGGTTCTGCTGTGGATGGTCAGCAGTGCCGCTGCGATGATGTCGAATGGCGGGCGCTGGGCCGAGGCCTCGGCGATGACGCAGGTGGCGATCGTCATCATTCCGATCCTTGCCGTCGGGATCGCCAGCCTGATGCGCTGCCATGCGATGCGGCGCGAAGCGGAACATGGCGCTACTCCGATGCGGCGCGCTGGCGGCGCGGCCCTGCAAGCGGCGGCCGTCGGGGTGCTCTGGGCGGCCGGGTTCTTCGTCCTGGCGCGGCTTTGGGCAGGGCTCCTGCTCGGTGTCAGCTCGGCCCAGTTCGCGGCCGTGATGCGCCAGACGGCCGGCGTCGCGATCTTCGCCTTCGCCGGCTGGGTGGCGCTCGTCTTCCTGCATGCGTTCTTCGAGGCCTATACGCCAAAGCGGCATGTCGTCGGCCCCACCGACGAGGATGTGGTGCATGAAGAGGGCGTGCCGAGCCGGTTGGCGACCGTGCTGCCGGTGCTGCGCGGCGTCGTGCTCGGCGCAGTGCTCGGCCTCACCATCCTCATCGTGCTGTCGCGGCTGGGTGTCGATATCGGCCCCTTGCTCGCCGGCTTCGGCATCCTCGGCCTCGCCATCTCCTTCGGCTCGCAGGCTTTGGTGCGCGACATCGTCTCGGGCGTGTTCTTCATGCTGGAGGACGCTTTCCGCGTCGGCGAGTATGTCGATACCGGCCGGCTCAAGGGCACGGTCGAGAAGATTTCGCTGCGCTCGATGCAATTGCGCCACCAAAGCGGCCAGATCCATACCGTGCCCTTCGGGCAGGTTCAGTCGCTGACCAATGCCAGCCGCGACTGGGCGACGGTGAAGTTCAATGTCCGCCTCGACCATTCGGCCGATCTCGAGCAGGCGCGCAAGGCCATCAAGAAGGTGGGCCTTGCCTTGCTGGAGGACCCCGAATACGGGCCGCACTTCATCGCGCAGCTCAAGATGCAGGGCGTCGCCGATATCACCGACCAAGCGATCGTGATCCGGCTGAAGTTCACGGGCAAGCCTAATCAGGCTTCGATGCTGCAGCGCGAGTCGCTGAAGCGCGTCTATCGCGCATTGAACGACGCCCACATTCCCTTCGCCTCGAATGCCGTCACCGTCCGCGGCGGCGAGGGGGGCGCGCAAACCGGCGCAGCAGCCGCGATCGCGACCGTGCCGCCGCCGAGCCCGCTCGTGCCGGCGGGCTGAGACGGGCAGTCTGTCGTCGCCACAGGTCGGGCCTGGAGCATCGGCTTTTCCCGAAGACCGCGTGCCACTTTTCGAGCCGATGCCCTAGCCTCCTGCAGCCATGGCGCGGCGACCTCGACGCTGCCTCCAAGTATCTGCCGGCCCATGAAAAGGAGAAGCCCGCTGCGGATCGCAGCGGGCTTCTTCATTCCTCGGACCTGGGCGGCGCCGTCAGGAGCGACCGGCAAGCCTGTTCCACCAGCCGCCACGCTTGGGCCGGTTCGGGTCCGGCTCCGTCAGCACGACCGCGACCGGCTCTTCGGCAGGCGCCCGAGCGGGAGCGGGTTCAGGCGCCGGAGCAGGCTCGGCCGGGGCCGCGACGGCCTCGGGAGCGGCGACCGGAGTCTCGATCGGAGACGGAGCGGCTTCAGCAGCGGCCTCGCCGCCCTCCGTGATCGGCACGACCTTCTTGCGTGAACGGCTGCGCTTGGGCTTCTCGGCCTCGGCGGGAGCGGCCTCGGCGGCGACGGTCTCGGCCTTGGCCTCGGTCTCCTTGGCGGCCTCGGCCTTCGGCTTGCGGGCGCGGCTGCGCTTCGGCTTGGCCGGCTCGGCCGCAGGCTCCTCGGCGACCGGCTCCGGCGCGACCTCGGCAACCGCTTCGACGATCGGCTCGACGACGGCCGGGGTCACGGCCTTCTCGCCGTCTTCCTCGCCCTCGTCGCCTTCGGCGTCGTCATCGGCCTGCGCGCCTTCAAGCTGCTGGCCCTGCTCGTCACGATCACCGCCGCGCCGGCGCCGGCGGCGGCGGCGGCGGCGGCGGCCGTTCTCACCTTCGCCACGTTCGGACTGGTCCTGCGCCTCGGCCGCGGTGGTCTCGTTGCCGCCGGTCTCGGCGTCGAGGGCAGCGGCTTCCGCGGCAGCGTCGAGTGCTTCGTCATCGACATCCGACGCAATCGCCTCGGCCTTGAAGCTGGTCGGGATGACCCGGCCCTCATTGCCGACGAACTCGCCGCGCTCGACCTCGAAATAGCGCGTGCCCAGCAGGTTTGCGTCGGTCGAGATGGTGATGGCGATGTTGAAGCGGGTCTCGAGATCGGTGAGGTGGGGGCGCTTCTGGTTGAGGACGTAGAGCGCGACCTCCGGCCGGGTGCGGACGGTCAGGTTGTGCGAGGCGCTCTTGATCAGCGTCTCCTCCAGCGCGCGCAGGATCTGCAGCGCGACGGACGGGGTCGAGCGGATCATGCCGGCGCCGGCGCAGTGCGGGCAGGGCACCGAGGACGATTCGAGTACGCCGGTGCGGATGCGCTGGCGTGACATCTCCAAGAGGCCGAAGGCCGAGATGCGGCCGACCTGGATGCGGGCACGGTCGTCCTTCAGGCACTCCTTCAGCTTCTTCTCGACGGCGCGGTTATTCCGGTTCTCCTCCATGTCGATGAAATCGATCACGATGAGGCCGGCGAGGTCGCGCAGGCGCAGCTGGCGGGAAATCTCCTCCGCCGCTTCGAGATTGGTCTTGAGGGCGGTGTCCTCGATATTGTGCTCGCGGGTCGAGCGGCCCGAGTTGATGTCGATCGCGACCAGCGCCTCGGTCTGGTTGATGACGAGATAGCCGCCGGACTTCAGCGTCACCGTGTTCGAGAACATCGCGTCGAGCTGGCTCTCGACGCCGAAGCTCGCGAAGAGCGGGGTCTGCTCGCGGTAGGGCTTCACGCTCTTGGCATGGCTCGGCATGAGCATGCGCATGAAGTCCTTGGCCTCGCGATAGGCGCTCTCGCCGGCGACGTGAACCTCGTCGATATCCTTGTTGTAGAGGTCGCGGATCGAGCGCTTGACGAGGTTGCCCTCCTCATAGACCAGCGCAGGCGCGACCGAGGCCAGCGTCAGCTCGCGCACGCTTTCCCACATCCGCATCAGGTATTCATAGTCGCGCCGGATCTCGACCTTGGTGCGAGAGGCGCCGGCCGTGCGCAGGATCAGGCCCATCCCCTCCGGGACCTCCAGCTCCTGGGCGATTTCCTTCAGGCGCTTGCGGTCCTCGGTATTGGTGATCTTGCGCGAGATGCCGCCGCCCTTGCCGGTGTTCGGCATCAGCACCGAATAGCGGCCGGCGAGCGAGAGATAGGTGGTGAGCGCCGCACCCTTGTTGCCGCGCTCTTCCTTGACAACCTGGACCAGGATGATCTGGCGGCGCTTGATCACCTCCTGGATCTTGTACTGGCGGCGCGAATGGCGCTGCGGACGCTCCGGCATGTCGTCGAGGGCGTCGCCGCCGCCGAGCTGCTCTGGCGCCTCTTCGGCGTCCTCGTCGTCGCTGTCCTCGTCGGAGGGCTTGCGCGCTTCGGCGTCTGCGCCCTCGGCGGCTTCCGCCGAAACAGTCTCCTCGACCGAGACGGCCGTCTCGACGGTCTCGAAGGTCAGAGGCGCGGCGTTCGGGGCTGCGTCCTCAGTGGTCGATTCGGCGACGTCCGGAGCGAAGAACTCGCCGAAGGCGGGCGCGCCCTCGTTGACCATGGCGGATTCCTTGCCGTCGGTCTCGACCTGGACGTCCTCGGCGGTCGCCTCGAGCTCGGCCGAGACGGTCTCGTCTGCGGCAGCCTTCTTGGCGCGGTTGTCGCGATCGCCACGGCGGCCGCGGTCGCGGCGGCCGCGCTTCTCGCGGCGCTCCTCGTCGCGTTCCTCGTCGCGCTCGGCGCGGGCCTCGTCCTCGATCAGCGCCTGCCGGTCGGCGACCGGAATCTGGTAGTAGTCGGGATGGATCTCGGAGAAGGCGAGGAAGCCGTGGCGATTGCCGCCGTACTCGACGAAGGCCGCCTGGAGCGAGGGCTCCACGCGGGTCACCTTGGCGAGGTAGATATTGCCGCGGAGCGGCTTCCGGCTGGCGGATTCGAAATCAAACTCTTCGACGCGGGATCCGCGGACCACCACGACCCGGGTCTCCTCCGGGTGGGTGGCATCGATAAGCATCTTGTTGGCCATAAGAAATTTCCATTGGCGCGGCCGCCAAACGGGGCTGCGCGGCTACGGACGCTCGTCCGCTGCCGCGGGCCGAGGCGCCGCGAGAAGGCCGGCAGAGGCCGGCATGTTGCAGGAGGGAGGAGGAAGCGGTCGAGACAGGAAGGCGGCTCGGAACAGCCATCCGAGCGACAAGCCCGGCGCAGTTCCGCAGGTTCGGACGGTTCACCGATGGTGCTAGCGGCGTCTTATGCCCCGTCATCTGTCCTGACCTGCGATGCTCCGGCCAGACAGCCAGGCGCATCGCGTTTGCACGCTCGCAAGACAGGGCAGGGCGCAGAAAACACGCAATCCCGATGCCAACCGTCTGCGGACGATCCGTTGCGGTCGTCTTGTTGCCGCCACTCCGTTCTGGAGCGGCAGCCCAGCCTGCTTCGGACGCCGACGGATCGCACGATCCGGATGTGTCACTCGGGCAGGCTGACAAGCAACCTGTTCCATTACAGACAGGTGATGGTGATTTGCAAGTCACATGACGGCCGCATTTCGGCCAGGGCGCGCGGAGGCGGTTCCCGGCTCTCGGGAGAGATGGTAACGCCCTGTTAGGATTTCAGCCCCGTTATGGTTAAACCCTCGTGACAAGAGACGGGA
Source organism: uncultured Allobosea sp. (assembly GCF_945956895.1). GTDB lineage: Bacteria > Pseudomonadota > Alphaproteobacteria > Rhizobiales > Beijerinckiaceae > Allobosea. Next base: position 15,939 of record NZ_CAMFJF010000017.1, read on the forward strand.
TTTTTCAACTGTTCTCGTGCATCCGCCGCGCTGATTGGAGCCGTTGGGATGCGCCGTGGCGATCCCGGGCGCTGCGGTGCGCGTTGGCCGTCGCCTGCCCGCTGGTGATCGCTCCCGTGGCAGGCCTTTCGTCGGCTTCGGCGCAGCCGAAAGCGGAAACGCGGCCGCAGAGCGAATACCCGGTCGCGACCGACGCCCGCATCGAGCAAAGCGGTGAGACCGTGCGCCTCTCGATGATGCTGTCCTCGTCGGTTGCCGTCGACGCCTGGGTGCAGGCCGCGCCGGACCGGGTCATCGTCGAACTGCCTTCGACCAATTTCCAGATCCAGCCCTCGGCCAAGCGCAGCGCCGGCTTCGTCAGCGGCTATCGCTACGGCCTGTTTACGGCCGACAAGGCCCGAATCATCATCGACCTGTCCCAGCCCGCGACCATCGCCAAGGCGGAGGTGAAGATGGTGCGCGGCGGTTTCGGCGAGCTGACGATAGAATTGAAGAAGGCTGCGCGGGCGGATTTCCTGGCCGAGGCCGGCAAGGTGCTCAAGCCCGGACCGGCGATGCCGACTCCGGCTTCGGCCAAGGCGGCCGGTGAAGCGCGTCGCACGATCGTGATCGATCCCGGTCATGGTGGCATCGATCCCGGTGCCACCGTCGCCTCCATCGCCGAGAAGGCTGTGGTCCTCGCTTTCGGCAAGGCGCTCAAGGAGCAGCTCGAGGCCAATGGCCGCTATCGCATCGTGATGACCCGCGACGACGACCGCTTCGTCTCGCTCGGCGATCGCGTGCAGGTCGGGCGGGGCGAGCAGGCGGACCTGTTCATCTCGATCCATGCCGATTCGCTGACCCAGGCGCAGGAGGTGCGCGGCGCGACCGTCTACACCCGCTCGGAGCGCGCGACTGACGCCGAGGCCGCCCGGCTCGCGGCCAAGGAGAACGAGGCGGATGCCATCGCCGGCCTTGAGACCAGCGAGGAAGTTCAAGACGTCGCGGGCATCCTGATGGATCTCGCCCGACGTGAAACGCGGACCTTTACCGGGGTCTTCGCGCGCAATCTCGTCGAGAAGCTCGGCGGCTCGATCAAGATGCACAAGATTCCGCTGCGTTCGGCGCGATTCTGGGTGCTGAGCGCGCCGGACGTGCCGTCCGTGCTGATCGAACTCGGCTACATGTCGAGCCCCAAGGACGCCGAATTGCTGAATTCGCCGGAATGGCGGGGCAAGGCCGTGACGGCCGTCTCCGCCGCGATCGAGGATTATTTCGCCCGCGAGCGGGCCTCGGTCGGCAAGGCGGCGGAGAGCCGGAACTAGCGGTTCCGGTTGCGTCCTGTCGCCAATGGCGGCAGGGATGGGGAACGGCCGAATCGTCGGCGTCGTGCCCGCGTAGCGTTTCGAAGGCTGCCGGATGATGCGTAATGTGGTCGCGAGGCCACGGTTCCGCCATCTCCGTCATGTTATAGCTACGGTTTGCGAAGCGCCCTGATTTGGCGCCCGCCGGGTGGCAGTTACGGGGTCCAGGGCCTGAGATGCGGTTCATTCTGCGAATCTTCGGATGGTTGTTCGCCGCCGGCGCGATCGCTTTCGTGGTCGGCGCCGCCATCGCCGGCGGACTGATCTGGCATTACTCGCGCGATCTGCCCGATTACGCCCAGCTGCGGAATTACGAGCCGCCGGTGATGACCCGCGTTCATGCGGGCGACGGCAGCCTGATCGCCGAATATGCACGCGAACGGCGCCTCTACCTGCCGATCCAGGCCGTGCCGAAGCTCGTCGTCGATGCCTATATCTCGGCCGAGGACAAGAATTTCTACAAGCATGTCGGCGTCGACCCGGAAGGCCTGGTCCGCGCGGCGATCTCCAATTTCCGCAACCGCGGCGCCAATCGCCGGCCGCAGGGCGCCTCGACCATCACCCAGCAGGTTGCGAAGAACTTCTTCCTGAGCCCCGAGCAGTCGATCGAGCGCAAGATCCGCGAGGCGCTCGTCGCGCTGAAGCTCGAATCGACCTATTCGAAGGACAAGATCCTCGAGCTCTACCTGAACGAGATCTATCTGGGCGCGCCGGCGCCGGGGCAGGGCAGCTACGGCATCGCCGCCGCTGCGCTGAACTATTTCGGCAAGTCGGTGCATGAGCTGAACCTGCAGGAGGCCGCGTACCTTGCGGCGCTGCCGAAGGCGCCGACCGACCTCCATCCGTTCCGCAATCGCGACCGCGCGATCGAGCGCCGCAACTACGTCATCGATCGCATGGTCGAGAACGGTTACGTCAAGCGGGAGGAAGGCGAAGCCGCCAAGAAGCAGCCGCTCGGCGTCAATCCGCGCACGGTCTCGCCGAACCAGATCGCCGCCGGCTATTTCGCCGAGGAAATCCGCCGCGAATTGCAGGATCGCTATGGCGAGAAGAAGCTGCTTGAAGGCGGCCTCTCGGTTCGCGCCACGGTCGATCCCAAGATTCAGCTGATGGCCCGCAAGGCGCTGGTCGATGGTCTCGTGCGTTTCGACGAGGCGCGTGGTTGGCGCGGCGCGATCCAGAAGCTCGATATCGGCGGCAAGGAATGGGGCGCCGTCGTCGGCGAACTGCCGGTGCTGGGCGACGTCGCGCCCTGGCGTCTCGCCGTGGTGCTCGAGGTCAATGGCGACAGCGCCAGGCTTGGCCTGCACCCGCTGCGCGACAATGCCGGCCATCTCAACAAGGAGCGCCAGATTCTGACGCTGGCGGCCGACGGCATCAAATGGACCCGCCGCGCCCGCGTCTCGCAGGCCGTGTCGGTCGGCGATATCGTCTATGTCGAGCCGATGGACAGCCGGCCGGGCTTCGCGCGCCTGCGGCAGCTTCCCGAGGTCAATGGCGCCATCGTCGCGATGGATCCGTTCTCAGGCCGCGTACTCGCGATGGTCGGCGGCTTCAGCCACGACCAGTCGGAGTTCAACCGCGCGACGCAGGCGCTGCGCCAGCCCGGCTCCTCGTTCAAGCCGTTCGTCTACGCGACCGCGCTGGATAACGGCTACACCCCGTCGAGCATCATTCTGGACGCGCCGATCGAGGTCGACCAGGGGCCGGGGCTCGGCATGTGGCGGCCGGAGAACTATGACGGCAAGTCGACCGGTCCGCGTACGCTGCGCTACGGCATCCAGTTCTCGAAGAACCTGATGACGGTGCGGCTCGCCAAGGATGTCGGCATGCCGCTGATCGCCGAGTATGCCCGCCGCTTCGGCGTCTATGACGACCTTCAGCCGGTGCTGTCGATGTCGCTCGGTGCCGGCGAGACGACCGTGATGCGGATGACCGCCGGCTACTCGATGCTGGTCAATGGCGGCAAGCGCATCCGCCCGACCCTGATCGACCGCATCCAGGACCGCACTGGCTCGACCATCTTCCGGCACGACCAGCGCGTCTGCGAGGGCTGCAACGCCGAGAAATGGGCGAACCAGCAGGAGCCGCGCCTGATCGACAATCGCGAGCAGGTGCTCGACCCGCTGACTGCCTATCAGATGGTCTCGATCCTCGAAAGCGTGGTCAACGCGGGTACGGCGACCGTGGTGAAGTCCGTCGGCAAGCCGCTTGCCGGCAAGACCGGAACGACCAACGACGCCAAGGACGTCTGGTTTGTCGGCTTCTCGCCGGATCTCGCCGTCGGCGTCTATATGGGCTTCGACAAGCCGAAATCGCTCGGCACCTCGGCGACCGCCGGCCAGTATGCCGCGCCGATCTTCCGCGACTTCATGACCGTTGCGCTCAAGGAGAAGCCGGCGACGCCGTTCCGCGTGCCGGCCGGCATCAAGCTGATCCGTGTCGATCCCCGCACCGGCATGCGCGCCGGCGGCGAGGGCGGCATCCTCGAGGCCTTCAAGCCGGGCACGGCGCCGCCTGACAGCTATTCGGTGATCGGTGCCGCCGGCGACGGCAGCGCGCCGCTCAATGTCGGCCCGGGCGGCGGCGGCCGCGCCGTCGGTTCCGGTACCGGCGGGCTCTACTGAGGTTCTTGCTCTACTGAGGGTCTCGGACCCGCGCGCGTCATGCTCGGGCTTGACCCGAGCATCTCGGAAACCAGTGACTCCTGGTCAGGAGAAACTCGGGTCTGCGCTTCGCTTCGCCCGAGAATGACGGTGGTCGTGCCGCTTGTCGTTTACAGCAGCGGCTTTCCCCCCTATCTGAACAGCATCGTCCGGCTTGCCGGATCGAATCCCATCAAGGAAAGTTCTGCCCGCATCATGCGCCCCGAAATCCAGACGCAGCTCGATAACGCCAAGCAGTCGATCGGACTGCTGAGGAGGCATCTTTGACTGGGATCAAGCCCAGCGCCGCCTAGCGGAACTCAACGCCCTCTCCGAGGGACCCGATTTCTGGAACGATGCCGAAGCCGCGCAGAAGCTGATGCGCGAGCGCACCTCGCTGGAAACCCAGATCGAGGGCATCACCAAGCTCGAGCGCGAGCTCGACGACGCGCTGACGCTGATCGAGCTCGGCGAGATGGAAGGCGACGACGCCACCGTCACCGAGGGCGAGCAGGCGATCAAGGCCGTCCAGGACGAAGCTGCCAGGCTGCAGGTCGAGACCTTGCTCTCGGGCGAAGCCGACATGCTCGACACCTATGTCGAAATCCATCCCGGGGCCGGCGGCACCGAGAGCCAGGACTGGGCCGAGATGCTGTTGCGCATGTATCGGCGCTGGGGCGAGCGGCGGAAGTTCAAGGTCGAGACGCTCGAATACCAGGATGGCGATACGGCCGGCATCAAGTCGGCGACGCTGCAGTTCAAGGGCCATAACGCCTATGGCTGGCTGAAGACCGAATCGGGCGTGCACCGGCTGGTGCGCATCTCGCCCTTCGATTCGAATGCCAGGCGGCAGACCTCGTTTGCTTCAATCTGGGTCTATCCCGTCGTCGACGACCGCATCGTCATCGACGTCAAGGAATCGGATTGCCGGATCGACACCTACCGCGCTCAAGGAGCCGGTGGGCAGCACATCAACACGACGGATTCGGCGGTGCGCATCACGCATATCCCGTCCGGCATCGCGGTGGCCTGCCAGCAGGAGCGCTCCCAGCACAAGAACCGGGCCAAGGCCTGGGACATGCTGCGCGCCCGCCTCTATGAGGTCGAGCTGAAGAAGCGTGAGGAAAAGGCCAATGCCGAGCAGGCCTCCAAGACCGATATCGGCTGGGGCCACCAGATCCGCTCCTATGTGCTGCAGCCCTACCAGCTGGTGAAGGACCTGCGCACGGGCGTGAGCTCGACGGCGCCGTCCGAGGTGCTCGACGGCGCTCTCGACCCCTTCATGGAGGCGTCGCTGGCTCAGCGCGTCTACGGCACGACGGTCGAGGTCGAGGATATCGACTAGTTTTGGCCCCAAGCCGAACTGCAAACAAGAAGGCCGCGCCCGAAGCGCGGCCTTCTTCGTTTCGGAGGCTATCTCAGAGCGCGTTCGCGAGCAATTTGCCGCCGGCGCGCAGGAAGCGGGTCGGATCGACCGGCTCGTCGTTGATGCGGGTTTCGTAATGCAGGTGCGGGCCGGTCGAGCGGCCGGTCGAGCCGACGCGACCGACCACCGTGCCGGCCTTCACCATCTGCCCGGTCGTCACCGAGATCGCCGACATATGGGCGTAGCGGGTGCTCAGGCCGTTGGCATGCTCGACCTCGACCATATTGCCGTAGCCGCCATTGTACTCGGCCGCCACGACCTTGCCCGGCGCGGTCGCCACGATCGGGGAGCCGGTCTCGGCCCGGAAATCGACGCCGGTATGCATGGCGAGGCCGCGGGTGAACGGGTCGGTGCGGTAACCGAAATTCGAGGTGAAGTCGTGGTCTCCGGCCATCGGCCGGGCCAGCGGCAACTGGTCGATCACGCCGCGCAGGCGAATGACCGAGGTCATGCGTGGCTGGAGGGCATTGAGGGTCGCGGCGAAGGCACCATCCGACGAGTCGAGCTTCACCGGTACGAAGGGGCCGCCCATGCCGCCGGCGGAGGTTGCCGGAGCGGCGAGACGCTCGGCGTCGAGCCCGGTTTCGGCGAGCGCGCTGCGCAGGCGCTTCTGGGTCGCAGCGAGGGTCTCGTCCATGTCCTTCAGCGCCGCAAGCTGGGCGTCGGACGTCCGGGTCATGGCGCCGTCGAGCTTGGTCAGCGCGGCATCGACCCGCTTGGCCGGCGGTTCGGGCGGCGTCTCGCCGGACTGCCAGCCGCCGCCATCGGCGCCGCGCAGCGAAGGTGTCTCCGGCGCCGGCGTCGGCTTGTTCGGCAGGATCGGCGCGAAGCTGGTCACGCCGGAGGCGCGGATCGGTTCGCCGGGTTTGATGACCTGCGAGCGTAGCGGCAGCTTTGCGGCCGACATCAGGCCATTCGATTGCATGGTATCGGTGAGCGCCGCGACCAGGGACTGGCGCGACTCAAGTTCGGCCTGTCGGCTGGCGAGTTCGTCGACCCGCGATTCGACGCCGTCCTGGTCCAGAAGGGCACGGCTGGCGTAGCGGTCGATATCGGCCCGCAACGCGGAGATCCGATCCTCATAGGCGTATTGGCGCGTCGTCTCGCGGGCGATCAGCCTGGCGGCGAGGTCGTCGCGGCTGAGGATGTACCAGCCGGCACCACCGCTGCAGGCCGTGCTCAGAGCCAGCCAGGCGAGCCCCGCGAGCATGGTGGAGCGGCGCACCGTATAGGTCCTGTGGGAGACGAGACCGAGGGTGGGGAGGGCGGGGGCGGGCTGAGACTGAGGATGCATACGCGGAACCGGTAATAACGCTGCCGATACCGTCATCAGACATTGTTAGGGTTAATCTTTCGCAAATTTCGCCCCGCGCAACGCCTGCGCAATGCTTCAAGACGTCAGAGCGCCTGCGCCGCCGCGAGGACTTCCTCGGCGTGGCCGGCGACCTTCACCTTGCGCCAGATGCGGGCGAGGCGCCCTTCGGCATCGATCAGGAAGGTCGAGCGCTCGACGCCCATATAGGTGCGACCGTAAAGGCTCTTCTCGACCCAGATGCCGTAGGCGTTCGCCAGGGCTTGCGACTCGTCTGCCATGAGCGGGAAGTCGAGTTCGTATTTGCGTTTGAAATTGACGTGCTTCTTCGCCGAATCCGGCGAAACGCCAATGATTTCGGTGCCGCAGGCGGCGAATTCCTGGCGCAGCCGGTTGAAGGCGATCGCCTCCTCGGTGCAGGCCGGGGTGTTGTCCTTGGGGTAGGCATAGAGCACGACCTTGCGGCCACGCAGCGCGCCGAGGCTGATCTCGCCGTCGCCGTCGCGCGGCAGCGTGAAGTCCGGGGCCGGGTCGCCTTCCTGCAATGCCATGGCCGCTGCCTTCCTTTCGTCGTGATCTCACTGCATGGAGCCCGCGATCCGGCATGGCGAGCCGGCTCACGGCAAGGATCGACGAAACGCCGGACGCTTCCCGTTTCCGGATTGCCGAATCGCTTCGCCTGACCACATCGACATGCATGCTCCCTTCCGGGATTGCGGCAAGGGGCGATCGGGCGCACCCTCGCGCAAACCGACACAGGCGCAGAAAAGGACCACGCGGATCTTGTCGGACCAGGAAGCAAAGGCTGCGGCTGCGGGGCAAGGAAATGTCTTGCCCGCGAGCGAGGCCTGCGATGTCGAGATCGTAAAGCGGCGCGCCAAGGCGGGGCTCGCCACGATCTGCGTCGCGGTCACGGTCGCCGTGCTGGTGCTGGCCGGTGCGGCGGCGACGCTGCTGGTCACGGGCATTATTCCGCTTTCGGGCTTCGAAGGACGCATCACAGCCGCGATCGAGGAACGGCTCGGACCGGACTGGAAGGTCACGGCGGCCTCGGCCGAGCTCGGCCGCATCGACGGGCATTCCCAGCTCAGGGTCCGGCAGGTCTCGTTCCAGCATAGCAGCGGCGCCGTGATCCGGGCGCCCGAAGCCGTTCTCGGCTATGCGCCGATGGCGCTGCTCAAGGGCGACATCAAGCTCGTCTCGGTCGATCTGCGCGGCGTCAATGTCCGTCTCGGCGTCAGCAAGGACGGCGCGCTCGTGATCAACGCGGATTCGGCGCCAGCCGAGACACCGCCTCAGCCGACCGTGCCGGATGCCGCGCAGTGGAACGCCTTCACCGGCATCATGAGCGCGATCTCGACGCTGGCGCGGGGCGACGGCCTTCTCGGCTCTCTCGAGGAGGCCGGCATCAACGGCGCACGGCTGTCGCTGGTCGATCCGGAGGGGCGCCAGAAGGCCGGGCTGGAAGATGTCGAGATCAAGCTGACCCGCATCGCCGAACGCGGCACGCGGATGACGATGAAGGGGCGGACCGGCCAGCGCTGGAAGGAGCTCTCGGTCGACCTGTCGACGGAGGCCGACGGAACACAGCGCGCCGATATCGACATCCAGCGCTTCGAGCCTGCGGAAGCCGTCGCGCTCGCCTTCGGAACGTCCGGCGTCCTGGTCGAAGGCCTGCCGCTGCAAGGCCGCGCAACCCTCAGGCAGTCGCCGGACGGCAAGAAGTCGATCACGGCGCGGGTCGGTGTCCGGTCCGGCGCGCTGCGTTTTCCGGAGAGCCCGATCTCGTCCTTCGTTGTGGATTCGGCGGATGTCGAGCTGGCCAGCGGTGCCGACCTGTCGGAGCTCAACATCGTGCGCGGCGAGATCAAGGCCGGCGAGACGCGGTTTTCCGCGACGGGCTCGCTGCGCGAGGACAATGGCGGCTGGCGCATCGCGCTCGATGCCAACGGCCAGCTCGCGGGGCTCGACAACGACCCGCCGGTCCAGATCGACAGCCTGAAGGCCGCGCTGAAGCTCGATCCTGCCAACAATGCCGTGACGGTCGATGCGGTTTCACTGCGGGGGCCGGCCGCTTCGGTCGACATGACGGCCTTCGTCCAGCGGGTGAGCAGTTCTCCGCTGCAGCGTTTCGCGATCAAGGCTACCAATTCCGACCCGCGCGCGCTGCTCGCGATCTGGCCGGGTTTTACCTCGCCGGAGGTGCATGGCACGCTGCGGCGGCAGCTCGCCGCAGGGCGCATCAAGTCCTTGTCGGTCGATCTCGACCTGGCGCCGGAGGATCATGCCCGCCTGCTCAAGGGCGAGGGCATGCCCGATTCCTCGCTGTCGGTGATGATCGATGCCGATCGGGTTCGTTATCTACCCGATCCCGGCCTGCCGCCTCTGGTCGATGCGACTGTGTCCGGTCGGGTCGGCGGCCGCACCGTTCAGCTCGCCATCGGCAAGGCGACAGCCGAGCTCGGCGGCGGGCGCCAGCTTCAGCTGAGCGAGGGCAGCTTCGCCATGCCCGAATATCATCAGCATCGCGCACAGGCCCGCATCGGCTTCCGTTCTGTGGGTTCGATGGACGCCCTGGCGACGCTGTTCGCGTTTCCGGCTCTGAAGGACTTTAGCCCCGGCAGGATCGACCCGGTGGCGATCAAGGGCACGAGCGATCTGAAGGTCGGCATCACCTTGCCGCTGGCTGACGACCTCAAGCCGGACGAGATTGCGGTGACAGGGACCGGCACGCTCGCGAATGTCGCCTCCGACACGCTTCTGGGCACGGAGAAGCTCGATGCCAGCAGCTTCACCGTCAATGTCGATCGCAACGGGTTGTCGCTGCGCGGCGATGCGCGGGTCGGCGGCGACAAGGCGCAGGTCGAGCTCAAGCAAAACGGCAAGGGCCAGGGCGAGGCGACATTGCAGCTCGCACTCGACGCCGCCGCCCGGCAACGGCGCGGTTTCGGCGCCGATACCGGAATTTCCGGGACATTGCCCGTGAAGGTGACGAAGCCGCTCGGCAAGACCCCCGAACTGCCGCCTCGCGTCGAGATCGACCTTACCAAGGTTGCGCTCGATGGCGTCGTTCCCGGATTGACCAAGCCGGCAGGGCGACCGGGCAAGGTCAGCTTCACCTATGTCCTGGATGCGGACGGACCCGACCTCGAGGATTTCTCGCTCGAGGCCGGCTCGGCCCTGATCAAGGGGCGCATCGAGCTGAACAAGCAGAACGGACTGGATGCCGCGAGCTTCTCGCAGTTCCGCCTGTCGCCCGGCGACAATCTGAAGATCGATGCGAAGCGGGATGGCAACGTCGTTAAGCTCGTCGTGCGTGGCGCGGTCGCCGATCTGCGCCCCTTCATCAAGGACCTGCAAAGCCCGGGATCGGGAGGCAAGGGCGACAAGTCCGGTGCCAAGGGCGGCGATTACGATGTCGATCTCGACGTGCCGATCCTGACTGGCTTCAACAATGAGGCCATCACCAGCGGAACGCTGAAATTCGCGAAGCGTGGCGGCGATATCCGCTCCGCCAATTTCCAGGGGCGGATCGGCAAGGCGGATGTCTCGGCCCGGCAGGGCCGCCAGGGCGAGGGCGGGCAGCTCGTCGTGCAGTCGGACAATGGCGGATCGCTGCTGCGCTTCCTCGATCTCTACAACAAGGCCTATGGCGGCGATCTCATGCTGACGCTGGGGCCGGGCGAGAGCCAGAGCGGCGATCTGCTGTTCCGCAATTTCACGGTCCGGGACGAGCCTGCGCTGCGTCGCGTCGTGGGCGCGCAGTCGTCGAGCGCCCTTGTCGGCGACAACGTGGCGGAGCCGCGGATCGACGTGACCGAAGTCGCCTTCACCAAGCTCAAGGCGGAGTTCACCCGCTCTGCCAGCCGGCTCGACGTTTCCGACATGGTGATCTGGGGCCAGCAAGTCGGCTTCACCCTGCAGGGCCATGTCGATTACGGCCGTGACCGCGTCGATATCGGCGGCACCTTCGTGCCGGGCTACGCCTTCAATAATGCCTTCGCGCAGGTGCCGGTGGTCGGTGCGCTGCTCGGCGGCGGCAGCCAGTATGGCGGGCTGTTCGCGATGAATTTCCGGATTTCGGGCGCAGCCAGCGCACCGACCATGTCGATCAACCCGCTCTCGGCGCTGGCGCCCGGCATCCTGCGCCGCTTCGTCGATCCGCTCGGCGGCGCGCCGGCGCAGAAGCCGGTGCAGCCCCGGCAGGCGCAGCCACGCTGAGACCTGGTGGTGCGTTGTTGAGGGCGCCTGTCATCCCGTGCGCGGTGCGGCGCGCAGCGATGCGCCGCAGACACGGGACCGTGCGACGAGAGGGCGCCTTTTTCTGGGAACGGTCCCGCATCTGCGCAGCGGCATTGCATGCCGCAGCGCGTGCGGGATGACACGCGCCCTATAGCACGTGCTCTATAGAGTGGTTGCGCTGTCGCTGCCGCGCCCTTACTCCGGGCGCAGCAGGATGTGCTTCTTCTTGCCGAAGGAGAGCTTGATCACGCCTTCCGACGTGAGGTCGCCGAGGCCGAGCGAGGCGCGCTCGTCGGCCACGACGACGTCGTTGACGCGCAAGCCCCCGGCCTTGACCTGGCGGCGGGCCTCGCCTGTCGAGGGCACCAGCCCTGCTTTGACGAAGGCGGTGAGCACGCCGATGCCCGGCTCGATCTCGGCCCGCGCGATCGCGACGCTCGGCAGGTCAGCCGCGAGCCCGCCTTCCTCGAAGGTTTTGCGTGCGGTTTCGGCGGCGGCCTCGGCCGCCTCGCGGCCGTGGACGATCGCGGTGATCTCGGTGGCGAGAATCTTCTTCGCCTCGTTCAATTCGGCGCCGCCGAGCGCAGCGAGCCGGGCGATCTCGTCCATGGGCAGGCGCGTGAACACCTTGAGGAAACGGCCGACATCGGCGTCCTCGGTGTTGCGGAAATACTGCCAGAAATCATAGGGGCTGAAGACGTCGGCATTGAGCCAGACGGCGCCATTGGCGGTCTTGCCCATCTTGGCGCCGGAGGAGGTCGTGAGCAGCGGCGTCGTCAGGCAGTAGAGCTGCGGGCCGCCCATCCGGTGCGAGAGGTCGACGCCGTTGATGATGTTGCCCCACTGGTCGGAACCGCCCATCTGCAGGCGGCAGCCATAGCGGCGGTTGAGTTCCGTGAAGTCGTAGCCCTGCATGATCATGTAGTTGAATTCGAGGAAGGACAGCGACTGCTCGCGGTCGAGCCTGAGCTTCACCGAATCGAAGGAGAGCATGCGGTTGACCGAGAAATGCCGGCCGACATCGCGCAGGAACTCGACATAGTTCAGCTTCAAGAGCCAGTCGGCGTTGTTGGCCATCATCGCGTCGGTCGGCCCGTCGCCATAGCGCAGGATGCGGCCGAAGACCCGCTTGATGCTCTCGATATTGGTCGCGATCTCCTCGACCGTGAGCAGCTTGCGCTGGTCGTCGCGGAAGGACGGGTCGCCCACCATGGAGGTGCCGCCGCCCATCAGCGTGATCGGGCGGTGGCCGGTCTCCTGGAACCAGTAGAGCATCGTCAGCGAGATCAGGTTGCCGATATGAATGCTGGTCGCCGTCGCATCATAGCCGACATAGGCCGTCTGGGTTCCCTGAAGGCACAGAGCATCGAGGCCTTCCGCGTCGGAGACCTGATGGATGAGGCCGCGCTCGTCGAGCACGCGCAGGAAATCGGACTTGTAGGTGGTCATGGCAAGACTCGACGACTTTTCGGTTTTGCCGTCATGGTCGGGCTTGTCCCGACCATCCACGTCTTCTCCCGCAGGGCGGGGTTCAATACATGGATGCTCGCCACAGGGGCGAGCATGACGCAGTTATCATTCGGCCGGGCAGGCTCAGGCCTGTTCCTGCTCGGTCTTGAGGATCTCGGGGCCAACCTTGGCGTCGAGATAGGCTCCGACTTGGCTCATCAGTACATCGACCTTGCCGTCGAAGAAGTGGTTGGCGCCGTCCACGACCGTATGCTCGATCTGGATGCCCTTCTGGGTCTTCACCTTCTCGATCACCGCCATGACTTCCTTGACCGGAGCGACGCGATCTTCCGAGCCATGGACGAACAGGCCGGAGGACGGGCAGGGCGCCAGGAACGAGAAATCGTAGCGGTTCGCCATCGCGGCGATCGAGAGGAAGCCCTCGATCTCCGGGCGGCGCATCAGCAATTGCATGCCGATCCAGGCGCCGAAGGAGACGCCGGAGATCCAGCAGCTCTTGGCCTCGGGATTGAGCGCCTGCATCCAGTCGAGCGCCGCGGCGGCGTCCGAAAGCTCGCCCGCGCCATGGTCGAAATGGCCCTGGCTGCGGCCGACGCCACGGAAATTGAAGCGCAGCGCCGAGAAGCCCCGGTTCACGAAGGTGTAGAACAGGTTGTAGACGATCTGGTTGTTCATCGTCCCGCCGAATTGCGGGTGCGGGTGCAGGATGATCGCGAGCGGCGCACCCCGCTTCTTCGCGGGCTGGTAGCGACCCTCGATCCGGCCTGCGGGCCCGTTGAAGATAACCTCTGGCATCGTCTCACCGCTTCTTGCGGCAGTGCCGGCGCGGGCGGGCAGAAAGCGGGCGCATGCCTGCTCGAAACCCGGCCACCCTTGACGGCGCCACCATGCGCGCCCTAGATGAAGAGCGCTTAGAATAGTTCTAACAGCCATGAACAAGTCGAGAACAAAACGTTAGCTCGCGAGAGCGAATAGCGTTTCGACCGTTCCGGCTGGTTCGGATGGGCGGCTATAGCACGGCGCACAGGTGCGATTTCAAGCTTTTCGTATCGACTGATGGCAATGACAAGGATGGAGCAGGCAGGATCGTGACGGCGGGACGCGCCTATCTCGACCATAATGCCACAACCCCGGTGCGGCCGGAGGTGGTGGACGCGGTCGTGCATGCGCTGACGCTGCCCGGCAATCCGTCCTCCGTCCATGGCGAGGGACGGGCGGCGCGCGCCGCCATGGAGCGGGCACGCGAGCAGGTCGCGAGGCTCGTCGGCGCCAAGGCTTCGAACGTCGTCTTCACCAGTGGCGGCACGGAAGCGAATGTCGCCGTGCTCTCGCCTGGCCTGATGGATTGCGATGGCGGGCGCGACTGCGTGCGGACGCCCGCGACGCTTCTGCTTCATAGCGCAACCGAGCATGCCTGCGTGCGTGACGGGCATCGTTTCCCGGCAGGCGGGGTCGAAGCGATCCCGGTCGACGGCAATGGCATCGTCGACCTCGCCTGGCTTGACGAGCGGCTGGCGCGTTTCGTCGCCGAGAACCCCGGCGCCCGTGCGCTCGTCTCGATCCATCTCGCCAATAACGAGACCGGCGTGATTCAGCCGATCGCCGAGGCGGCCGGGATCGTACATCGCCATGACAGCCTGCTGCATAGCGATGCCGTGCAGGCGGCCGGCAAGATCGCCATCGACATCATGGCTGTTGGCGCCGACGTGCTGACCCTCTCGGCGCACAAGATCGGCGGGCCGAAAGGCATCGGCGCCATCGTCTTCCGGACGGGCGCGCTCGAACTCGCCGACAAGCCGATGCGCGGCGGCGGGCAGGAGCGCGGCTGGCGCGCCGGAACCGAAAACCTGCCGGGAATCATCGGCTTCGGCGCGGCGGCTGAGCTCGCGGGCAAGGTTCTCGCTGACGAAGCTGCGTGGCTTTCCGGCCTGCGTGACCGTCTGGAGGCAGGGCTTGCAGCGCTGTCGCCGGAGACGGCGATCTTCGCCCGGTCAGCCCCGCGCCTGCCCAATACCAGTGCCTTCGCGACGCCCGGCCTCAAGGCCGAGACCGTGCTGATCAAGCTCGATCTCGCCGGCGCGGCGTTGTCCTCCGGCTCGGCCTGCTCCTCGGGCAAGGTCAAGCGCTCGCATGTGCTCGATGCGATGAAAATCGACCCCGCCATGAGCGCTGGGGCCTTGCGGGCTTCGCTCGGATGGACCACCTGCGAGGCGGATATCGATCTCTTTCTCGCAGCCTACGCAAAGCTCGTGGCTGCGGATACCAATCGGAGCGCCCGGGCTGCCGCCTGACGCGTTCCGCAATATGAAGACTGAACCGGCGGGCCTTGAACCCGCGACTGGAGACTGAACATGGCAGCGGTCCAGGAGACCATCGATCAGGTCAAGTCCATCGACGTGACCGAGTACAAATACGGCTTCGTCACCGAGGTCGAGGTCGAGAAGCCAGCCAAGGGGCTGACTGAAGACACAGTGCGCTACATCTCGGCCCGCAAGAACGAGCCGGAATGGATGCTGGAATGGCGGCTCGACGCCTTCCGCCGCTGGAAGACCATGACCGAGCCGACCTGGTCGCGCGTGAATTATCCGCCGATCGACTACCAGGACCTCTACTACTACGCCGCGCCGAAGAAGGGCGCCTCGCCGAAGTCGCTCGACGAGGTCGATCCGGCGATCCTGGATACCTACAAGAAGCTCGGCATCCCGCTGCGCGAGCAGGAAATCCTGGCCGGCGTTGCCCCGGAGAACCGCGTCGCGGTCGATGCCGTGTTCGACTCCGTCTCGGTGGTCACGACCTTCAAGAAGGAGCTGGCGCAGGCCGGCGTGATCTTCTGCTCGATCTCGGAAGCGATCCAGGAACATCCCGAGCTCGTCAAGAAGTACCTCGCGACGGTCGTTCCGGTGACGGACAACTATTTCGCGACGCTGAACAGCGCGGTCTTCACCGACGGCTCCTTCGTCTACATCCCGAAGGGCGTGCGCTGCCCGATGGAGCTGTCGACCTATTTCCGCATCAACGAGCAGAATACGGGCCAGTTCGAGCGCACGCTGATCATCGCCGATGAGGGCGCCTATGTCAGCTATCTCGAAGGCTGCACGGCGCCGAAGCGCGACGAGAACCAGCTCCACGCCGCGGTGGTCGAGCTGATCGCGCTTGACGATGCCGAGATCAAGTACTCGACCGTGCAGAACTGGTTCCCCGGCGACGCCGAGGGCAAGGGCGGCATCTACAACTTCGTGACCAAGCGCGGCGATTGCCGCGGCAAGAACTCGAAGATCTCGTGGACGCAGGTCGAGACCGGCTCGGCGATCACCTGGAAGTACCCGTCCTGCATTCTGCGCGGCGACGGCTCGCGCGGCGAGTTCTACTCGATCGCGGTGTCGAACGGCATGCAGCAGGTCGATAGCGGTACCAAGATGCTGCATCTCGGCAAGAACACGACCTCGAAGATCATCGCCAAGGGCATCGCGGCCGGGAAGTCGGACTCGACCTATCGCGGCATGGTTTCGGCCCATCGCAAGGCGACGGGCGCGCGCAACTTCACCAACTGCGACTCGCTGCTGATCGGCGACCAGTGCGGCGCGCACACGATCCCGTATATCGAGGCCAAGACCGCGACCGCGATCTTCGAGCATGAGGCCACGACCTCGAAGATCGGCGAGGACCAGCTCTTCTACTGCCAGCAGCGCGGCCTCTCCGAGGAGGAGGCGGTGGCGCTGATCGTCAACGGCTTCGTCAAGGAGGTGCTGCAGCAGCTCCCGATGGAATTCGCCGTCGAGGCACAGAAGCTGATCACGATCTCGCTCGAAGGCTCGGTTGGATAAGGGCGGTCTTCCCGCACGCGCTGCGGCACGGAGTGCTGCGGCGCAGATGCGGGACCGTCATCGGAATAACCACTGGACAAAACGATCCCGGGTCTGCGGCGCACCGCTTCGCGCTGCATCGCGCACGGGATGACACAGGAACGAAACGATGCTCGAAATTCGCAATCTGGTCGTCAAGATCGCCGACGAGGACAAGCAGATCCTGAACGGCCTGAACCTCACCGTGAACGATGGCGAGGTCGCCGCGATCATGGGGCCGAACGGCTCCGGCAAGTCGACCCTGTCTTACGTCATCGCCGGCAAGGAGGACTATGAGGTCCTCGACGGCGAGATCCTGCTCAATGGCGAGAACGTGCTGGAGATGGAGGCCGATGCCCGCGCCGCCGCCGGCATCTTCCTCGCCTTCCAGTACCCGCTGGAGATCCCCGGCGTCGCCACCATGACCTTCCTGAAGGCGGCGATGAACGCGCAGCGCAAGGCGCGCGGGCAGGACGAATTGCTGACGCCGGACTTCATCAAGCAGGTCAATGCCGCCGCCGACAAGCTCGGCATCGCCAAGGACATGCTGCGCCGTCCGCTCAATGTCGGCTTCTCCGGCGGTGAGAAGAAGCGCATGGAAATCCTTCAGATGGCTCTGCTTTCGCCGTCCATGTGCATCCTCGACGAGACCGATTCCGGCCTCGATATCGACGCGCTGCGCATCGTCGCCGAGGGCGTCAACGCGCTCCGTGACAAGAACCGCGGCTTCCTCGTTATCACCCACTATCAGCGCCTGCTCGACCATATCGTGCCGGACACCGTCCACGTCATGTCGCAGGGCAAGATCGTGAGGACCGGCGGCAAGGAGCTGGCGCTGGAGCTCGAGAAGTCGGGCTACGCTTCCTATGGGGAGGCCGCCTGATGGCCATCGTCACCCCGCTGAAGACGGCGGCCGAGCAGACGCTGATCCAGCAGTTCGCTGACAGCAAGGCGGAGCTGCCCGGCGGCCCGGCCGTGCGCAAGCTGCGCGAGGACGCCTTCGCCGGCTTCGAGGCCAAGGGCCTGCCGCATCGCCGGCTTGAATCCTGGCGCTATACCGACCTGCGCACGCTGCTGCGCGAGGCGCGCCCGCTCGCTGGCCGCGCTGCCGTCACTGCGGCGGTCAAGGCGCGCCTTGCCGCGCTGAAGCTCGACGGCCTGCGCCTCGTGCTGGTCGACGGCGCCTTCGCGCCGGAGCTCTCCACGCTCGACGCGATCCCCGAGGGCGTCTCGGTGCAGTCGCTCGCCGAAGCGCTGGTTTCGCCGCGCGAGGATCTGACCCGTATCCTGGCCGGCCCCTCGGTCGGCGATGACGATATGGGCCTCGCGCTCAACACCGCGCTGATGCGCGACGGCGTGTTTATCGAAATCGCCGACGGCGTCGAGCTGGAGCAGCGGATCGTGATCGTTGCGCTCGCTTCGGGCGAGGAAGAGCGTGCGGTGTTCCATCGCTCGGTCGTGCTTGCCGGCAAGGGCGTCAAGGGCACGATCGTCGAGGTCAGTGAGGCGGCCGGCCATGCCGCGCAGCAGATCAACGGCGCGATCGTCTTCGAGACCGGCGACGAGAGCGAGATCCAGCATGTCCGCATCGTCACCCGCCAGCAGGCGGCGACGGTCGAGGTGCAGAGCCTGCTCGCGACGGTCGGCGCGCACGCGAAGTTCGATTCCTTCGCGCTGGTCGCCAATGCCGGCACGGTGCGCCAGCAGCATTTCATCCGCTATGCCGGCGAGCATAGCGAGATCGGCCTGCGCGGCGTCAACCTGATCAACAAGGCGCAGCATTCCGACGTCACGCTGATCGTCGACCACGAGGTGCCGCACGGCACCAGCCGCGAGCTGTTCAAGACGATTGCGGGCGGCGAGGCCACCGGCGTCTTCCAGGGCAAGGTCATCGTGCGCAAATACGCGCAGAAGACCGATGGCAGCATGAAGAGCAACGCGCTGCTGCTGAACGACGGCGCCTCGATGTATAACAAGCCCGAGCTTGAGATCTTCGCCGACGACGTCGTCTGCGGCCATGGCGCGACGGTCGCGCAGATCGACGGCGAGCAGCTCTTCTACCTGATGGCGCGCGGCCTGCCGCGGCCGCAGGCCGAGGCGCTGGTTCTGCAGGCCTTCGCCGGCGAGGCGGTCGAGTTCGTCGGCGACGAGAACGTACGCGATCTGGTCATGGCCGAGGTCGAGGCCTGGCTGAAGGCCCGCGAGGCCGCTTCCGAGGTGAGCACCGTCTGATGCCCTATATCAATCTCCAGATCACCAAGGGCGCGTCGCGCCAGCAGAAGGCGCAGATCGTGAAGGAATTCACGGAGACGCTGGTCAAGGTGCTCGGCAAGAACCCGCAGAACACCCATATCGTGATCCAGGAGATCGAGCGCGAGGATTGGGGCCATGGCGGCGAACTGGTCGCCGACAAGGCTCCGGCTTCCGGAAAGGCCTGAACCGATGAACGCGCTGGCGAATCCCTATGACGTGTCGGCGATCCGCAAGGATTTCCCGATCCTGAGCAGGGAAGTTTACGGCAAGCCGCTGGTCTATCTCGACAACGCCGCCTCGGCCCAGAAGCCGGAAGCGGTGATCGAGGCGATGACGCGGCTGATGCGGGAGGACTACGCCAATGTCCATCGCGGCCTGCACTATCTCGCCAACGCTTCAACGGAAGCCTATGAAGCGGCTCGCGAAAGTGCGCGCCGCTTCCTGAACGCCGCGCATCTGGAGGAGATCGTGTTCACGCGCTCCTCCACCGGCGCGCTCAACACCGTGGCCTCGTCGCTCGGGCGCCACCTGAAGATCCAGGAAGGCGACGAGATCATTCTCTCGATCCTGGAGCACCATTCCAACATCGTGCCCTGGCACTACTGGCGCGAGCGCCATGGCGCCGTGATCAAATGGGCCCCGGTCGACGAGGACGGCAATTTCCTTGTCGAGGAATTCGAGAAGCTGATCTCGCCGCGCACCAAGGTGGTGTCGCTGACGCAGATGTCGAACGCGATCGGCACGATCATCCCGATTGCCGAGGTTGCCGCGATCTGCCGCTCCTACGGCATTCCGCTTGTCGTCGACGGCAGCCAGGGCGCTGTCCACCTGCCGGTGGACGTGCAGGCTCTAGGCTGCGATTTCTACGCCTTCACCGGCCACAAGACCTATGGACCGACCGGCTCCGGCATCCTCTGGGGCAAGAAGGAATGGCTCGACAAGCTGCCGCCCTACGAAGGCGGCGGCGAGATGATCGTCACCGTCAGCGAAGACAGCGTGACCTATAACGATCCGCCGCATCGCTTCGAGTCCGGCACGCCGGCCATCGTCGAGGCGGTGGGCCTGGGCGCCGCGCTCGACTACATGATGGCGCTCGGCCGCGAGAACATCGCGGCCCATGAGGCCAAGCTCGGCGCCTATGCCATGGAGCGGCTCGGCGAGATGAACTCGATCCGCATCTTCGGCAAGGCGCGCGAGAAGGGCGCGATCGTCGCCTTCGAGATGAAGGGCGCCCATGCCCATGACGTCGCGACCGTGATCGACCGCGCCGGTGTCGCAGTCAGGGCGGGCACCCATTGCGCCATGCCGCTTTTGGCACGATATGGGGTGACATCGACCTGCCGCGCCTCCTTCGGGCTCTACAACACGCTCGAAGAAGTGGACAAGCTGGTCGACGCCCTGCGGAAGGCCGAGAGCCTGTTCGCCTGACCGGGATTTGAAGAGATGACCGACAGCGTCGCTGAAGACCTGAAGCCGAACGCCCCCGCCATGGGCAAGGGCACCGCGCTGCCGCCGGAGGAGATCGACCGGCTGACGGACGATATCGTGGCCGCCCTGAAGACGGTCTACGACCCCGAGATTCCCTCGGATATCTACGAGCTCGGCCTGATCTACCGCGTCGACATTGCCGATGACCGGCAGATCACGATCGACATGACGCTGACCGCGCCGGGGTGCCCGGTCGCCGGCGAGATGCCGGGCTGGGTCGAGAATGCGGTCGGCGCCGTGCCGGGCGTCGCCGGCGTCACCGTCAACATGACCTTCGATCCGCCCTGGGACCAGTCGCGCATGTCCGACGAGGCCCGCGTCGCGCTCGACATGTGGTGAGCGCGAGACCGGTCGCGTTGATGAATCGCATCTCATCGCTTCATTGGTGCTGAGATCGCGCAGCTGGCAGGAATAGGCGCGTCATCCGTTCCCGGAGCCCGCCATGGCCAGCTTTCCCTACGAAACCGTCGACGTCTTCACCGACCGCCCCTTCGGCGGCAACCAGCTCGCGGTCTTTACCGATGCACGCGGGCTCTCGGACGCGCAGATGCAGTCGCTTGCGGCGGAGATGAACTATAGCGAGACGACCTTCGTCCTGCCGCCGGACGACCCGGCCAACGATGCGCGCGTGCGTATCTTCCATCGTACAGCCGAAATGCCCTTCGCCGGCCACCCCAATGTCGGCACGGCCTGCGTGCTGGCGCGCCACGGCCGCGATCGCAACGGCGTGCTGCGCTTCGAGCAGATGGCAGGGCTGGTCGAGATTGCAGTCGAGCGCGATGCGGCCGGCGCCGTCACGGGCGCCGTCATCGCCGCGCCGCAGGCGCTGTCGCTGGGCATCGAATTGCCGGTCGAGGGTATCGCCGCCTGCGCGGGTGTTTCGGCCTCCGACATCGTCACCAGCGGCCACACGCCGGTCCAGGCTTCGCTCGGCGTGAAATTCGTGCTCGCGCAGGTTGCGCCGGCCGCGCTTGCCGGTGCAACGCCCGATATCGCCGCCTTCCGCAAGCTCGAAGGCCAGAATCCGGAATTGCAGGGACGCTTGTCGCTGTTCCTCTATGCCCGCGACGGCAACGCGATCCGGGCGCGGATGTTCGCGCCGTTGGCCGGGACCTGGGAAGACCCCGCCACCGGCAGCGCCAGCGCCACGCTCGGTGCATTGCTCCTGTCGCTCGATGGCGGCGACGAGGCTGCCTACAGCATCACGCAGGGCGTCGAGATGGGGCGGCCGAGCCGGCTGAACGTCACGTCCCGTCGCGTCGCGGATGGGTTCCGCTCGCGGGTCGGCGGCGGCTGCGTACCGATGTTCCGGGGAGAGGCGCTGCTATAGGCCCAGTTCTGCCCGAGCCCGCTTCGTCAGCCCGGCGGCGGCGAGGCGGTGGCTCTCGGCAAGGTAATCCCGCAAGGCATCGTCCGGCATGCTTTCGCCGGTAAGCCACTGGATCCATTTCATGCCGCGCGAGGCGAGATAGGGCGCGGGCCTGAGGCCCGGCTGCTCGCTCAGGATGTCGAAACCCATCGGCGAGCACTTGAAGGAGACGGCCATCTCGCCGTCATCCTGCTGCCGGCCAATGGCGAAGACCTTGCCGCCGACCTTCCAGACATCGGCGCCGCCCCATTGCACGACATGGCTGGTGGCAGGCAGCGAGGCGCAGAAGGCGTTGTAGGCTTCGGGCGACATCGCGTCGGCAACTCCTGGCTCAGTAGCTCTCGGCGTCGAGGCCGTGCTGTCTGGCGGCGGCCACGATCTGCGACCATGTCTCGTCGTCGAGCGGGATGCCGGCGGCCTGCCGTTCGAGCCTGACCTTGCGCTCCTTGTCGCCGGGCGCCAGCACCGGGTTGGCGGGGTCCATCGGCTTCGCCGCGCGCACGAAGGCGAGATAGCTTTCGGTGCGGTTGCGACGCAGTTCAGCGTCCGGCTCCAGCCGGGCCGGGTCGATGATGACGCCGAAGAGCGAGTTGATGACCCAGGTCTTCTGCGGCTTCTGGTCGATGCGCGCCGCGCCCATCAACCCGGCCGAGAGCAGTTCGGCAATCAGCGAGAGGCCGGCGCCCTTGTGGTCGCCGAAGGGCAGCAGCGCGCCGAGCGGATGGTCGGGGCTGGCGAAGACATGGGCCGGGTCGGTGGTCGGGCGGCCCTCGCCGTCGATGATGTAGCCAGGCGGCACCTGCTCGCCCTTGTTGAGCGCGACGCGCGCCTTGCCATGGGCCATGCGGCTGGTGGCGAAATCGAGGATCAGCGGATCGCCGCCGGGCACGGGGATGCCGATCGCATGGGGATTGGTGCCGAAGCGGGCTTCCTTGGCGGCGTAGGGCGCGACGATCGGCGGGCGGCCGGCGACATTGACCCAGAAGAACGAGATCAGCCCGGCCGCTGCTGCAACCTCGGCATAATGGCCGATGCGGCCGATATGATGGGAATCGAGCAGGTTGACGATGGCGACGCCACCCGTCTGCGCCATGGTGACGGCCCGGTCGACGGCATTGCGCGCGTTGGGTTGGCCGAGGGCGATCTTGCCGTCGATGATCAGGAAGGGCGCGGCATCGACGCGCGTCTGCGGCTGCGACGCCGGGCTGAGATTGCCGTCGGCCAGCGACTGGAAATAGAGCGGCAGCATGCCGACGCCGTGGCTGTCATGGCCGCTGAGATTGGCGAGGACGAGATGGTCGGCGGTCTCCTGCGCCTCCGCTTCCGTCCAGCCGGCCTTCACGACCATGTCGCGGACGAGGGCATGCAGCGATTCGGGGCGATGCAGACGATGCGCCATGGGTTTCCTGCCGGTTGGGAGAGGTCTTGTTGGGAGAGGTCTTGGGGTCTCGCGGATCTCAGCCGCCAGAGTGCATGAGCCGGCCCGTTCCGCAATGCGCTGGGCGGGCAGGGGGCGGATAGCGGGCGCATGGCGTGCGGGCGCCATCTCGACGAAAGCCCTGTCGATCCCTATGTTGGCAGGAACAATCTTGCTTCACCGGGCCTTGAACCCGGTCGAGGAGGGAAACAGATGTTTTCGATACCGGGCCTCAAGGTCATTTCGCTGACCAATGCCGCGGCGGCCCGCATCCGCGAGATCATGGCGCAATCCTCGGGCGGGGATGCTCCGGCGATCGGCCTTCGCGTCGGCGTCAAGAAGGGCGGCTGCGCCGGCATGGAATACACCTTCGAGATCGCGTGCGCGGTCAGCAAGGGCGACGAGATCGTGACCGACAAGGACGCGACGGTGGTCGTCGATGCCAAGGCCGTGCTGTTCCTGCTCGGCACCGAACTCGACTTCAAGACGGACCGGTTTTCCTCGACCTTCGTCTTCAACAACCCCAATCAGGTCTCGGCCTGCGGCTGCGGCGAATCCGTCGAGATCAAGCCGCGCAGCGAAAGCGCGCTGACGGCGCCTTGAGCCGTGAAGGCGAAGGAGCTCGAAGCCTTCTTCGCGCCGGTCCTCGCCATCCGCACGCGCCGCATGTTCGGCGGGATCGGTGTCTACGACGATGACAGCATGTTTGCCCTGTCGATCGCCGACCGCATTTACCTGAAGACCGACGATGCCACGCGCCCACGCTATGCCGAGGCCGGCAGCGAGCCGTTTCGGATTGCGATGCGCGGCGCCACGCGCGAGACGAGCTACTGGAGCCTTCCCGAAAGCGCGCTAAGCAATATCGGGGCGCTCGCCGAATGGGTCTCGCTGGCGCGGGAAGCCGGCGGGCGGGCCGCAGCGCGAAAGGTCAGGCCACGCGGCTCGCCGTCTCCACGACATCCTCGGTGACGGTGCGGTTGCGGCCGTCGCGCTTGGCCTGCATCAGGGCCTGATCGGCCCGGTCGACAAGCGAGCCGGCCGTGTCGCCGCGGCGATAGCTGGAGACGCCGAGTGAGATAGTGATCCGGCCGAGATTCTCGTTGGTCGAACGCTTGACCAACTCGCGGGTGAGCAGGGCCTGACGCACCGTCTCGGCGCCGAACTTGCCGGCGATCAGGTCGGCCTCCGGCAGGATGATGGCGAATTCCTCGCCGCCGAAGCGGGTGATGATCGCCTTGTCCTTGAACTTGTCCTTCATCGTGCGCGCGACGAGGCGCAGCACCTGGTCGCCCGTCAGGTGGCCATGGGCGTCGTTGAAGCGCTTGAAGAAATCGATATCGGCCATGACCAGCGCGAAGGGCTCGCGGCGCAGCGTCGCCTGATCGATCGACTTCTGCAGCATCTCCTCGAAATGGCGACGATTGGCGAGGCCGGTCAGCGGGTCGGTGAGAGCCTCGGCGCGGGTCGATTCCAGCGCTTCGCGCAGGTTGCGGATCTCGTTGGAGCTGTTGCGCAACTCCGCCTCGAGCTGCGCCTTGCGCGTGACTTCCTCGCGGGTCGACATCACCAGCGCCTCGACCCATTCGCGCAGCTTGTGACGGTCGGTCGCCGGCGGCACATCCTCGGACATGGCGCAGAGACGACCGTGATAGAGCTCGCTGGAGCCGAGCGCCTTGTCGACCAACCCCATCATCGCGTCGATCTCGCTCAGTACCTGCAGGCTGGTACGCTCTGCCTGACGCGAGAAGCGCTCGGTACTGATGAAGCGTTCGTAGAGGCTGTCGATATCGGCGGCACTGACCTTGCCGTCGCTGCCGGTGAGGATGGCGTTCATCGCGATGCTGACGGCCGGCATCTCGCCGCTCAGATGAGCGTACCAGACCTCGAAGGCGCGGGGATAACTCGGCGAGCCATGCTCCCGCATCGCCGCGACCACGCGCTCGGCGAGATCATCAGTGCGGGCGGGAACCGAAACCAGGTCGTCCATGCCTTCGCCATCCGGTATGAAGCCGGTTCGCGGCCTTTGGCCACGTCAGCTTCGATTGACACAATCGAAGCGGGACATCCTGTCCGTATATACGGCGGCATGCGCCCGTCCGCCGCGAGGGTTTCCCTCCGCAGCGAAACACAATCTAGGGCGATGATGTTAAAAACGGGTTGATGCCGTAACGCTATCCGACGCGTGCCGGACGCAGCAGGAAGGCCGGGACATGGTCGCCCAGGCCCTTCACCTGCGGACCGTCATCGTCGTCGCGGCTATGCGAGCCGCGTCCGCGCCGGGGCTCTTCATGGACGCGCGCAGCAGGCGGTGGGGCTGCCGTCTCGGAATCGGGCCGGATCGGCACGCGACGCGGCTTGCGCGGCGTATCGCCCGGGCTCTCGGCTTCGTCCAACCGCGGGGGTCTGGATTCTGCGCGCGCGCCGCGCTCCGGCCGCCCGCGGCCATCGCGCGACGACGAGCGCTTGTCGTCCCGGCGGCCGCCACGGCGTTCCTCGCGCGGCTGGCCCGGGGGCAGCGCGTCCAGGCCCGGACCTTCGAAGGCGATGGTCTGGCCAGTCAGCTTCTCGACGGCCGAGACAAGCTTGTCGTCATGGCGTGTGACGATGGTGAAGGCGGAGCCGAGGCGGCCCGCGCGGCCGGTGCGGCCGATGCGGTGGACATAGTCCTCGGCATGGGTCGGCACGTCGAAATTGAAGACATGGCTGACGGCCGGGATATCGAGGCCGCGGGCCGCGACGTCCGAGGCGACCAGAATCGGATTCTCGCCGGTGCGGAAGGATTCCAGCGCCGCCATGCGGGCGTACTGGTCCATGTCGCCATGGAGCGCGACCGCCGGGAAGCCATGGCGCTGCAGCGACTTGTGCAGCGTCGCGACATCGCGCTTGCGGTTGCAGAAGACGATCGCGTTCTGGAGGTCGACCGCGCCCTTGATCAGCTTGCGCAGTGTCTCGCGCTTCTCGAAATCCTGGGCGTTGGAGGCGATCAGGCGCTGCGTGATGGTCGCGGCTGCCGTGGCGGGGCGGGAGACCTCGACGCGGACCGGGTTATGCAGGAACTGCTCGGAGATGCGGGTGATCTCCGGCGGCATGGTCGCGGTGAAGAACAGCGTCTGCCGCGTGAAGGGGACGAGCTTACAAACCCGCTCGATATCCGGGATGAAGCCCATGTCGAGCATGCGGTCGGCCTCGTCGATGACGAGCAGCTCGACGCCGGTGAGCAAGAGCTTGCCGCGCTCGACATGGTCGAGCAGGCGGCCGGGCGTCGCGATCAGCACGTCGACGCCGCGGGTGATCTTGGCGTCCTGGTCGCCGAAGGAGACGCCGCCGATCAGCAGCGCGACCGAGAGCTTCTGGTTGACGCCATAGCGGGTGA
The DNA here is from genome assembly GCF_945956895.1 of uncultured Allobosea sp. Classification (GTDB taxonomy): domain Bacteria; phylum Pseudomonadota; class Alphaproteobacteria; order Rhizobiales; family Beijerinckiaceae; genus Allobosea. The sequence continues at coordinate 42,119 of NZ_CAMFJF010000017.1, forward strand.
AGTTCTCCTCGACCTGCGCCGCGAGCTCGCGCGTCGGCTCCAGGATCAGGGTGCGCGGCATCCGGGCCCGGGCGCGGCCGGTTTCCAGGATGGTCAGCATCGGCAACGTGAAGGCTGCCGTCTTGCCGGTGCCGGTCTGGGCGATGCCCAGAACGTCCTTGCGGGCAAGAACATGCGGAATGGCCTGGGCCTGGATGGGGGTCGGCGTGCTATAGCCCGCGGCCGTGACAGCCGTCAGAACCTTTTCGCTCAAGCCGAGTTCGGCAAATGACATCGCGTATGCTGCTTCTTCTGGGTCGGTGAAACGCGGTGGGATGACCTGCTCAACCACCACGTTGGCGCGACGACAGTTCCTGCGCGCCTGCGGACCCGTGTGGAATGCAAAGAAAACGCGGCAAAGTCAATCATCTAGCCTCGAAAGGACCGCATAAGCCTCATGAAGGAGCCGCTTGTTCTCGTTCCCGGCCTGAGTTGCAACGCTGCGCTCTACGCTTCGCAATGGCCGGCTCTTGCCGATGGACGCCCGATCCTGGTTGCCGATCACGCCCGAGACGACACGCTTTCTGCCATTGCGAAGCGCTTGCTGACGGCTGCGCCTCCGCGTTTTGCGCTCTGTGGCCTGTCGATGGGCGGCTATGTCGCTTTCGAAGTGCTGCGGCAGGCGCCCGAGCGCGTGACGCGGCTCGCCCTGCTCGATACCAGCGCCAAACCTGCTACGCTCGAGACCAATGCGCCGCGCGAGCAGATGATCGCGCTCGCCGAAAAGGGCGCCTTCGACAACGTCACGACACTGCTCTGGCAGAGGCTGGTCGCGTCGGCGCGCCTGACGGACGAACCATTGCGCCTGCTGGTGCGTCAGATGGCTGAAGAGGTCGGGGCCGACGGTTTCGTACGGCAGCAGAAGGCGATCATGCAGCGCCCGGATTCGCGGCCGATTCTGGCGGGGCTGTCGATCCCGGCGCTGGTTCTGGTCGGCGAGGGGGATGAGATCACCCCGGTTGCCGAAGCGCAGGAAATGGCGAAGGCGACCGAGGGCAGAGCGCGGCTCGTGGTCGTGCCGGGCTGCGGCCACTTGTCGACGCTGGAAGCGCCTGAAGCTGTGACGGCGGAATTGCTGCGCTGGCTGGCGTAGTTTTGATCAGCGCGGCAGGGCGCAGGGGTCGAGCTTCGTCGCGTTCGCGGTCTGGCCGATCGATCCGGTGATCATCGGATCGACGGCCTGGCGCTTCGAGGCGGCGAGGCTGATCTGCGCCATGCGCTCCTTGTCGAGCGAGGCGGTCTGACTCGACAGGAAATTCGCGGCGATGACCGACAGGAAGGCGATGGCCGCGCCGGCCTTGGCGATGTCGGCGGCAAGGGTGCCGCGATTGTTCTTCCAGAACAGTTCGATCAGGCGCATGGCGCACTCTCCACGGCCCGTGACTTCACGAGCTTTGCGGCAGCATGCGCCCTCAGCAGTAAAAGGATGGTTAGCTAAGTCTTGCCGGGTTGCGGACGACTTTAGTGATCGTCTCAGGCGTCGACCGCCTTTCCCGAAAGCCGGGCCTGATGCTCCTTGAACAGTTTGCGCAGGGCGCTCAGCACGGCGGCGACGCCGGGCCTGCGGCGCGAGACCTCGTGCGAGACGAGGAAGATGTCGTCACCGGTCTGCTCGGGCGGGGGCTGGAGGCGGTGGAGCGTCGGATCGGCATCGCCCATGAAGCAGGGCGCCATCGAGAGCGCCCCGGCCGAGCGGATGCTCTCGTAGCGGGCCGCGGAATCGCCGACGCGGGCCGCGATCGGCCGGCCGGCGGCATAGGTCATGATGTGGTCGTCGATCCGCGAAGAGGTTTCGCGGTTGACCGAGATGATCGGCGCGGTCGCGGGATCGACGTCACGGCGGACATAGAGCGCCTGCATCAATCGTCCGATCTTCTGGGCGTAGTGGCCGGACTCGCTCGGCACCCTGGTCATGCGCAGCGCGATATCGGCCTCGCCGCGCGCCAGGTCGAGCCGGCTGCGCGTGCTGATGATGACGATCTCGACGCCGCCGGCCGCTTGCGAGATCGCGGTCGCGTTCATCGTCAGCAGCAGGCTGATCGAGGTGGTGGCGGTGATACGGACCGGTGCATTGGCCTGCGGGCGGGCGGCGTCGGCGCGGATGGCGAAGCGTCTGGCGGCGGCCTCGACGAGAGCAGCCTCGGCCGCGAGTTCCGTGCCGATCAAGGTCGGCACGAGCCGGTTGGCCTCGCGCGTGAAGAGTTGCAGGCCCAGTTCGGTTTCGAAGCTCTTCAGCCGGCGAGCGATGGTCGCTTCGCTCAGACCTAGCTGCGCCGCCGCCACGGCCATCGACCCGCCGACGGCGACGGCGTTGAAGATGCGGATGTCGTCCCAGGACGCCTGTCCGGCCGGCGATGCCAGTTCACCGTTGCGTCGAGATGGAGGGGAAGCAGGCTCGCCCATGCCGTCAGCGGCCAGTCCCGGGCAGTGGCGTGATGGTGAGGGGCATGACGGTCCGGAGCGTGAGGAGGGTTCGACATGCGCGAACCCTGCCGGGAAACGCTCCGTCGAGCAGCCCGCCGGGCTTGAGGCCCAGCCCTGCAAACATGCAGGGCTCAGCTCTCACAGGTCGATCAGTTCGCCGGCAAAGGCGGCGCGTTCCTGGATGAAGACGAAGCGCGCTTCCGGCTTGTTGCCCATCAGGCGTTCGACCGTGTCGGAGGTCTCCTCCTTGGCGTCGTGATCGACCATGACCTTGAGCAGGATGCGCTTGCTCGGGTCCATGGTGGTTTCCTTGAGCTGGGCCGGCATCATTTCGCCAAGGCCCTTGAAGCGCGAGATCTCCGGCTTCTTGCCCTTGAAGACGGTCTCGATCAGTTCGTCCTTATGGGCGTCGTTGCGGGCATAGATGCTTTTTCCCCCGTGCTGGAGCCGGTAGAGCGGCGGCACGGCGAGATAGAGATGGCCCTTCTCGATCAGGCGCGGCATCTGGCGCCAGAAGAAGGTGACCAGCAGCGAAGCGATATGGGCTCCGTCGACATCCGCGTCGGTCATGACGATGACCTTCTCGTAGCGCAGGTCGTCCTCGCGGAACTGGGTGCCGATGCCGCAGCCGAGCGCCAGGATGAGATCGGCGAGCTGCTGGTTCTGGTTCAGCTTCTCGCGCGTCGCGTTGGCGACGTTGAGGATCTTGCCGCGCAGCGGAAGGATCGCCTGGTTCGAGCGATTGCGCGCCTGCTTGGCGGAGCCGCCGGCCGAGTCGCCCTCGACGATGAAGAGCTCGGAGCCGGCCGCGCCGGCATTGGAGCAGTCGGCGAGCTTGCCGGGCAGGCGCAGCTTACGCGTCGCGGTCTTGCGCGAGACTTCCTTTTCGAGGCGCCGGCGCAAGCGTTCCTCGGCCCGGTCGACCGACCAGTCGAGCAGCCGTAGCGCCTGCTGCGGGGCGGCGGCGAGCCAATGGTCGAAGGCGTCGCGGACCGCGCCCTCGACGATGCGGTGAGCTTCCTGCGTCGCGAGCTTGTCCTTGGTCTGGCCCTGGAATTCCGGCTCGCGGATGAAGACCGAGAGCATGGCGGCGCAAGTGGCCATCACGTCGTCGGAGGTCACCTGCGCCATGCGCTTGGACTGGCCGATGCGCTCGGCATGGTCGCGCAAGCCGCGCAGCAAGGCGATGCGCAAGCCCTGCTCATGCGTGCCGCCTTCGGGCGTCGGGATCGTGTTGCAATAGGAGGAGGAGAAGCCGTCCTCGCCGGTCGCGAGCCAGGCCACCGCCCATTCGAGCGAGCCGTGGCTGCCTTCTTTCGTGATCTTGCCGGAGAAGATCGGCTCGGCGACGAGGTCCTTGCCCTCGATCTCGCGGCCGAGATAGTCGCGCAAGCCGCCGGGGAAGCGGAACACGGCTTCGGCCGCGACGTCGCCTTCAGGCTTCAGCAGCGCCGGCGCGCAGGTCCAGCGGATCTCGACGCCGCCGAAGAGATAAGCCTTCGAGCGCGCCATCCTGAACAGGCGGGCCGGGGAGAAATGCGCGCCCTCACCGAAGATCTGCGCGTCGGGATGGAAGCGCACCTTGGTGCCGCGCCGGTTGGCGACGGCGCCGACCGTCTCAAGCGGACCCTGCGGCAGGCCGCGCGAGAAGACCTGGCGGTAGAGCGTCTTGCCGCGCGCGACCTCGACCTCGAGCCGGTCCGACAGCGCATTGACGACGGAGACGCCGACGCCGTGCAGGCCGCCGGAGGTCTCGTAAGCCTTGGAGTCGAACTTTCCGCCAGCGTGCAGCGTCGTCATGATGACTTCGAGCGCCGACTTGCCGGGGAATTTCGGGTGCGGATCGACCGGGATGCCGCGACCGTTATCGGTGACGGCGATCGAACCGTCTTCGAACACTTCGACATCGATGAAGGTGGCGTGGCCGGCGACGGCCTCGTCCATGGCGTTGTCGATCACTTCGGCGAAGAGATGGTGCAGCGCCCGCTCGTCGGTGCCGCCGATATACATGCCCGGCCGGCGACGGACCGGTTCCAGCCCCTCAAGGACCTCGATGGCCGAAGCATCGTAGCCGGCCTCCGAGAGGGTGCCGTTGCGGGCCGGCGTCGCAGGCGCCGGCCCTGCCTTTGGAGCCGTGGCGGGCGGGCGCGTTTCCGGTCGCGGGCTCGCCGCGTCCGGCCGCTCCGGCTCCGAACCGAAAAGATCGCCGTTATCCGCCATTGCCACCAAATGCTTCCTGATTCGCGACTGTAAACTCTAGCGCATTGCGGGCTGCCGTGCCCTGTCAGGGGCAGCTTATAGACACCTCATCAACGGATCGAAACCGGCTCTGCGCCCCTGGCGCGCGCGATCCTGTCACATGCGCGTCGCCGGCATGCGCAAGAGCGGCATGGAACGGATGTGTTCAGGTGGTGTTAACCATCGATGCCGAGGATGATCAACACGGTCAGGCCTATGCGGATTCCCGCAATGCGCTATGATCGGGCTGAAGGGGAGAAGGCCGTGGCGTCGCGTCAGTCTGTGCCGGTTGCGGGTATAGCGGGTTTGCAGCGTGCTGCACGCCTCGCCGGCGAATCCTTCGGTCATGAGGATGTCATCGGCACGCCCCTGGCGACGGCCGATCTGCATGCGTCGCGTTGGCTCTGGTGGCTGGCCGCGGTTGCCGCGTCCGCCGGGCTTGCGGTCCTGCATTTCTCCTGACGAGACCGTCTCTTAGCGCGGAAATGTCAACCTTTTTGCCGGATAGCATCGGGCCGAAAAGTGGAATCCGCTTTTCGGGTCAACCCGATGCAATACCCATGGAATAGATCGTCGTTATCGCGTCCGATAGGACGCGCGGTGATCTAGGCCTATGGCCGGAGGGCGATTGGATGTGCCGCGTCATCACAGATTGCATTTCGGCCGGGCGTGGGGCGGCTTTGCTTGCCACGCTCCTTTGCGCGTCCGGCATGCTCTGAGCTGAGCATCGCGCCGATGGGCCAGATCGTCGCTCTCGCAGCCTATGCCTACCAGGCCTTGCTGGCGCTCGGGCTCCTGCTGCTGGTCTCACGCCTGCTGCCGGCGCAGGACTTCACCTATTATTCGCTCTTCGTCACGATCAGTCAGTTCGGCAGCATCGCTGCTTTCGAATGGCTGCGCTTTTCCTGCAGCCGGTTCTACCCGGGCGCGGACGAGACGGCGCAGCGCTCGGTGATCCTGTATTCCTTCGCGGTCTGTGCCGTACTTTGCCTGCTGGTGGGGGCGGGTGTTCTCGTGTCGGGCGTCATTTCGGCGGGAATTGCCGTCGGCGGAGCCTTTGTGGCGGTCTTCCAGGGCGGTACGGAGCTGCATCTGACGATGCTGCGCTTCCGGCAGGATTTCCGGCTGTTCTCGATCCTGCAGGTCATCCGGTCGTCGTTGTTGGCGATTGGAACGGTCGGCGGCGCGCTGTTCGCCCCGACGCTGTCCGGCGCGGTGGCCGGCATGCTGGCTGGGGGCCTAGCCTATGTGGTGCTGGCGCGGCTTGCCGGCGGGTCCCTGGCGCAAGGGCTTCGGCGCCCGCAGCGTCCCCTGGTGAAAAAATACCTGGCCTATGGCGGCGCCTCGGCCGGAGCCTCGGTGGCGAGCCTGCTGGCGCCGCTCGGGCTCAAGACATTGATAACGGCCATGATCGGCAGCCAGGGCGCAGCCGGTGCGCTGCTGGCGCTCGATCTGCTGCAGCGGCCCTTCGTCCTGGTCGTTTCGGCGCTGCATGCGATCCGCTATCCCGAACTGGTTGCGAGCTATGACCGGGAGCCGGACTCGCCGGCATTCCGCGAGCGTCTCGGCGGCTATTACGGACAATTGGCGAACTGCTCGCTCGTAGCGGCGGCCGTGATTCTGTGCCTGCTGGCGCCGGCTGCCGCCTGGCTGGTCAAGGCCGAGCTGCGCGAGGCCTTCCTGCTGGCCGCGCCGGCCGTGACGATCCTCGCGCTGCTGCGGGCCTGGGTGCAGAACCTGCTGCCGACGCCGGCGCATCTGGCGCAACGCCTGCGGCCGATCATCGGGCTCGCCGTTGCCGATGCCATCCTGCTCAACCTGAGCGCGCTCGCTGGCTGGATCGTGTCCGGCGGCTCGCTGGCCGGGCTGCTCTATAGCAGTGCCGCCGGGGCGGCCGTCGCCGTCATGCTGGGAACGCCGCTCTTCCTGTCGATGCCGTTCCGCTGGCCGCGCTTCACGCTCGGCAGCGCGCTCGCCGCGCTCGTCATCGCGGGTCTGGCCAATGGCGGTACGCCGCAGGCATCGTTGCCGGTGTCTCTGGTGGTCTTCCTGCTCTGCATCCCGCCGACGGTCGCGACCGCCATCGCATTGCTCCAGCGCCAGGACGCGTCGCCGAAGATGTCCTGAAGGGCGCGATCAGCGCCGCAGGGCCGCCATTTCCGAGAGGGTCGAAAGCAGCGTCTCGGCGCTCTTGTCCCAGGAAAAGCGGGCGAGGTTGGTCCGGCCCTTCTCGACCAGTCCGGGCGTGTCGCCGCCAGCGTCCATGATCCCGCGCATGGCGTCTTCGAGGCTGGCGCGATTACGCGGATCGAAATAGAGCGCTGCCTCGCCGCAGGCCTCGCGAACCGCGGGGATATTCGCTGCCAGGACCGGACAGCCCTGCGTCATCGCTTCGAGCGGCGGGATGCCGAAGCCCTCGTAGAGGCTCGGAAAGACGAAGGCGCGGGCGCGGCGTTCGAGCGCAACGATCTCGGCATCGCTCAGGCGCCCGGTGAAGATGAGGTTCTCGGCGCTCGCCGGCGCATCGGCCTTGAACACGCCATTCCTGTCGAGAGTTCCCGCGATGACGAGCTTCCAGCCGCGGTCGCCCAGGGCATCGAAGGCGCGGATGGCGAAATCGACATTCTTGTTGGGCTTCAGGGTACCCAGCATGAAGAAGAAATTCGTGCCGTCGAGCCCGAGGCGCTGCAGGACGGTTTCGTCCGGAGCCAGCCCGGAGAAATGGTCGGTGGCGTTGTAGATCACCGCGATCTTGTCCGATGGGACACGAAAGATCGTGCTCAGCTCGCCGCGCGAGAACCGGGAGACGGTGGCGATGCGCGCCGTGCGCGTCAGCCCGAAGCCCAGAGCCTTGTGGGTGGCGCGATAGGCCCAGCTGAAGGCTTCCGGGTGGCGGAAGATGGTGACGTCGTGGATGACGACGAGCTGTCGCCGATGCAACAGGGGACCGCTGCCGCCGAAGCCGATGAGAATGTCTCCCGTCGCCCGGCGCGCGAGCGCGGTCTGCTCCCAGAGATGGCCGGAAAACGGCCCGAAGCGCTCCAGCGTGATATGCCTGAATTCATGGGTCTCGGGAACGTCCAGGGGCGCGAGCAGTCGCCAGCGCGCGCCTTTCAGCCTGTCGGGAAGGGCGCCAGCGCCGATCCGCCGGTCGAGCGCCCTGGTCAGTTCCAGAGCAAAGCGCTGCACCCCGGTCAGCGGTTGGCCGAGAAACCGCCCGTTGATAGAGAATGTTGGCGTGTCTTGGGTTTGCAAGTCTTGGGCACCGCCGTTCAGCCAATCTCCGCCGAACCTGCCCGATCACGCATGAAGGCGAGGTTACCCGGCGCCGCGGCTCCCGCGCCCACGAAAAAGCCGGGGCGTTGCCGCCCCGGCCTGATCGTTCCGCGGATGTCGGCTGGCGCGCTTGCGCCGCCGGCCAAACTCCTCAGTACGAGTAGTACATCGCGAACTCGACCGGGTGCGGCGTCATTTCGAAGCGCGCCACATCCTGCATCTTGAGCTCGATATAGCTCTCGATGAAGTCGTCGTTGAAGACGCCGCCGGCCTTGAGATAGGCGTTGTCCTTCTTGAGCGACTCCAGCGCCTCGCGGAGCGAGCCGCAGACCGTCGGGATCTTCTTCAGCTCGCGCGGCGGCAGGTCGTAGAGATCCTTGTCCATCGCCGGGCCGGGATCGATCTTGTTCACGATGCCGTCGAGGCCGGCCATCAGCATGGCCGCGAAGGCGAGGTAGGGGTTCGCCATCGGATCGGGGAAGCGGACCTCGACGCGCTTGGCCTTCGGCGAGGTCGTCCACGGAATACGGCAGGAGGCCGAGCGGTTGCGCGCCGAATAGGCGAGCAGCACCGGAGCCTCATAGCCCGGGACGAGGCGCTTGTAGGAATTGGTCGAGGGGTTGGTGAAGGCGTTCAGCGACTTGGCGTGCTTGATGATGCCGCCGATGTACCACAGGCACTCCTGCGACAGGTCGGCATACTTGTTGCCGGCGAAGACCGGCTTGCCGTTCTTCCAGATCGACTGGTGGACGTGCATGCCCGAGCCGTTGTCGCCATAGATCGGCTTCGGCATGAAGGTCGCGGTCTTGCCGTAGCTCTGGGCCACGTTGTGGATCGCGTACTTGTAGACCTGCATCAGATCGGCGGTGTGCACGAGCGTGTCGAACTTCATGCCGAGCTCATGCTGGGCCGAGGCGACCTCGTGATGGTGCTTCTCGACGACCACGCCCATGGACTGCATCGCGGCCAGCATCTCGCCGCGCATGTCCTGCGCCGAATCCTGCGGCGGAACCGGGAAGTAGCCGCCCTTGGTGGCGATGCGGTGGCCGAGATTGCCGCCTTCGTAGTCCGAATAGCCGTTGGTCGGCAGCTCGACGTTATCGAGCTTGAAGCCGGTGTGGTACGGATCGGCGGCGATCTTGACGTCGTCGAAGACGAAGAACTCGGCCTCGGGGCCGACATAGACGGTGTCGCCGATGCCGGTCGACTTCAGATAGGCCTCGGCCTTCTTGGCGATGCCGCGCGGGTCGCGGCCATAGGGCTCGCCGGTGCCGGGCTCGAGCACGTCGCAGTTGATGACCATGGTCGGGGCCGAGAAGAACGGATCCATCGTCGCGGTCGTCGGATCCGGCATCAGCAGCATGTCGGACTCGTTGATGGCCTTCCAGCCGGCGATCGAGGAGCCGTCGAACATCGTGCCTTCGGCGAAGATATCCTCGTCGATCATGCCGACGTCGAAGGTCACATGCTGCCACTTGCCGCGCGGGTCGGTGAAGCGGAAGTCGACATACTTGACGTCGTTGTCCTTGATCGCCTTCAGGACATCCTTGGCGCTTTTCATTTCAGCATTCCTCTTGCCAGCAGTTATTCAATTTCACGCTGCCGCAACCGGCTCCAATCCGGCCAGCGGCTCGTTGTCCAATGATCGGGGAGACGACCTCAGATCGCGTCCGCGCCGGTCTCGCCAGTGCGGATGCGGATCACCCCCTCGATGGTCGATACAAAAATCTTGCCATCTCCGATGCGGCCGGTCTGTGCTGCCTTCATGATGGCCTCGATGGCGCGGTCCAGCATGTCATCGGCGAGCACGATCTCGATCTTCACCTTCGGCAGGAAGTCGACGACGTATTCGGCGCCGCGATAGAGTTCGGTATGGCCCTTCTGCCGGCCGAAACCCTTGGCTTCCAGGACCGTGATGCCTTGCAGCCCGACCTCCTGGAGCGCCTCCTTCACCTCGTCCAGCTTGAAGGGCTTGATGATCGCTTCGATCTTCTTCATGCGCCGACCGGCCTCCATTGCATCGCGGGCTCCGGCTCGGGCCGGATCGCGGCCGCCAATACCCTCCAGCGCGGGAAAGAGGTCCGCGCTATCGGGCAAATGCAGCCTTGCCTCTGCTCATAGCATTGGCGCCGACGCCCCGCCATGCGGCAACGCCCGGCTGCGCGCCTGACAGAAGGGCAATAAACAGCATAAAAAATGAGCATTTGCATATCTGTTGATCAAAAGCGGCATTCCGCCGCAACTTGCGGCCAGCCGGACGCCGCCCGAAGATGCGGCATGGACGATACCGGCGCCGAGATGACGGGCAGGGCAGAGCTCGCCTTGCTGACCACGCAACAGATGGGGATGGCGGATCGCATAGCGATCGCGGCAGGCGTTCCCGGCATCGAGCTGATGGAGCGAGCCGGCCACGCCGTGGCGGAAGTCATCCTGATGCGGGCAGGGGCGGGAGGCGCCGTCGCGCTGCTCTGCGGCCCCGGCAACAATGGCGGCGACGGCCTCATTGCGGCGCGTCTTCTACGCGAATGGGGTTTGAAGGTGCGCGTTGTTCTGCCGGGTGGCGCGGAGGGCTTCAAGGGCGATGCCGCCATCGCGCTGGAGCGCTGGGCCGGCCCGGTCGAGCCGTTGAGCGCGCTTTGCGCGGGGCAGGCCGATGTCTTCGTCGATGCCCTGTTCGGCGCCGGCCTGACGCGCCCTCTGGCGGGGGCCTTCGCCGAGGCCGCGGACTTCCTCAACAAGGCTGGTCGTCCGGTCATTGCCGTCGATATTCCGAGCGGAGTGTCCGGCGATACCGGCCGGGCGGACGGCATGTCCGTCAAGGCGAGCGAGACCGTCACCTTCTTCCGCTTGAAGCCCGGGCACTTGTTGCAACCCGGCCGCGCGCGCTGCGGCCCGGTGACGGTCGCCGATATCGGCATTCCGGCCGGGGCCGCGCTCGACGCAGTCGGGCCGACCGCCTTCCGCAATGACCCGGCGCTCTGGCGGCCTGTCTGGCCGAAACACGAAGTCGATACGCATAAGTTCCGGCGTGGCGCGGTTGCCGTGATCGCCGGAGGCATCGCTGGTGTGGGGGCGCCGCGGCTGAGTGCGCGGGCGGCATTGCGGATCGGTGCTGGGCTGGCCACCCTTCTGTGCGAGCCCGAGGCCTTGCCCGTTCATGCCGCGCGGGGGCCGGATGCGCTGATGCAGCGGGCAATCGTCGATCGTGCCGCGCTGGACGCGTTCCTTGGGGATCGCCGGGTTTCAGCCGTTGTCGCCGGTCCCGCGCTGGGGCTCGGGGCGCGTGCGCAGGATCTGGTGGGGGGCCTGATGGCAAGCGACAAGCCGGCGGTGCTCGATGCCGACGCGCTGACCGTGCTTGCGAGCCTTCCCGATGGAGGCGTGCGCCTTCTCCATGGCCGCATCGGCACGGCCGTGCTGACGCCGCATGAAGGCGAGTTCCAGCGTCTGTTCGGGGAAGATCCTGCCATCGCCACGGAGCGGTCGAAGCTCGAGAAGGCACGGAAGGCTGCGGCGTTCTCCGGTGCGATCGTCGTCTACAAGGGCGCCGATACGGTCATCGCCGCGCCCGACGGGCGTGCGGCGATCAACGCGACGGGCTCGTCGGCGCTGGCGACGGCGGGATCCGGCGATGTCCTGGCCGGGCTGGTCGGCGGCCTCCTGGCCCAGGGCATGCCTGCCTTCGAAGCAGGCTGCGCGGCCGTCTGGCTGCATGGCATTGCCGGCGAAGGGCTGGGAATGGGGCTGATCGCCGACGACCTGCCCGAGGCGATCCCATCGCTGATGCGGAGCATCTTCGCATTGTGAGGTAACACGACGCAGAAAAAACCGCCCCGTTTTCACGGGGTGGGCCTGCTCGATTATCCAGCCAATTTGCGGCGATAGGCGTCAGGTGCCGGAATAGGTCACGCTCGGCGCGGATTTGAGCTGGTCCTTGGTCAGCGCGATCTTGCCGTGATCGGGATACATTGCCGGCGCTCGGGGAGCCGCCGCGGCCGGCGGCAGGGAAGCCATGCTACCGCCTGTGCTGCCGGCACTGCCGGACGGAGCCGGGGCAGGAGCCGGCGGGGCGATCGGCTGGTCGCTCCAGGTCACCTGGTCAAAGGGAACCGCGACGTCCTTTGAGCCTATGCCGAGGAAGCCGCCGACGCCGATCGTGACCATCTCGACCTTTCCGGACTTGTCGACGATCACCTCGGTGACGTCGCCGACCTTCTTGTCGTCCGGGCCGTAGACATCGACGCCGATCAGCTTGCTCGTGCGCCATTTGCCCTGGCCGGCCAGATTGGTGTGGGCCGGGGCGCTGGCGCTCGATTGGGTGGCGGTCGGCGCGGCGGGCGCCGCGGACGGCGGCGTCGGCGCGCTGGTCTGGGCCATGGCGGCCGTGGCGAGCATCGCGACACCAACGGTCGACAGCATGAAGTGATGATGCCTGATCATATCGTCCTCCAGAATGTTTCCGCTTCAAGCGGGTCGTTTCGAAAACAAACGAGAAGCCGCTTTGTTCAGATTTTCGTGAGGTTAAATTCTTCTGTTGACCGAATTCTTGCGTATGACAGAGTCAGTGGGTAATGAAAATTCGCCATCCGGCCACATGTGCTTCGTCGCGCCGGATATTTGCTTGTCGGCTGGAGCTGTGCTCCAATGCCATCCTTATCGGAACGCCGCCGCTGCGGCGCTGTTCCATCCTCGGTTCCGCGAGGTGCTTCGATGGCCGCCGTTCCTGTCACGCTGTCCGTGGACGAGCGCATACTGGCCGCGCTCGACCACTATATCGAGATCCATCGGCAGGGGCGCTCGCGCACCGAGCTCATCGAGGACATTCTCGCCGCCTGGGCGGCGAGCCCGGAGCATCTCGTGGTGCCGGACGAGGGGCTGCGCCCTGAGGATCTCAACGCGAGCAACGATTCCTGAGATTCAGGAGGGTTGCTGCCGTCAGTCGTCGGCATCGTCGCGCCGCAGCTCGAAGGCTAGCATGGCCTCGCCCAGTGCATGCAGCTCGCGCTCCTTCTCGGCGCTGTTCGGCATCGCGTTCAGCTCTTCCACCCGCTGCTGCGCGCGGTCGTAGTCTTCCTCGGTGTGGATCACGATGGGGAGCTTCACGGTGCTGTTCTCCTTCGCGGCAAGGCGTGGCGTGCACGGGCTGGCCGGCAATACCGCTGCCCTTCCATGACCACTGGAGGGCGCCCGGCGTCGACCGGAACGCCTTTCGGGCGTGGCGGGTTCCGGCCCGGTAGGCGCTTCGCCGCCTATATTCGGCGCGCGTGCCTGGTTGCACAACGCCTTTGATGCTCGACTGTGACTGGCGTGAGAGCGCTCCCGCTGGGGCGTCGCATCGACTTAAGCCTTCAGCAAGGGCGTGGCGGGCATCATGAGCGGTCTTCAGTGGGGTGCAAGGTGCCGGAAGGGCGGATGATGCGTGGTTTTCTGATCCCGGCCTGCCTGGCGGTAGCGATGATCGCCGTCGCGAGCCGGCCTGCATCCGCCTTCTGGCAGCGTTCGCAGGTATCGGCCTGCTCCGATGCCACGAGCGATGCGGAGCGCGAGCGCCTGCGCTGCTGGCAACTCAACGCCTATGCCGATCCCGGCTGGCCGGCGCTTGGCAGGGCAGGGGGCGCGTATCTCCTGCCTGCGCCGCCGGCTCTTCCTTCCGGACGCGGGCACAGGGGCGGCGTGACCCGGCGGCTTGGCTGAACGATGTCTGGCTGAAAGATGTGAGGAATGATCCTGGCTGCAGCCAATCTTCACGGAACGAGTTGACCGGCGTCGTTCGGCTCCGTATTCAGCGCCCCGGTGAGGGCGGGTAGCTCAGTGGTAGAGCACGTGACTTTTAATCATGTGGTCGTGGGTTCGATCCCCACCCCGCTCACCACCGCAGGCATGCGCTGCGCGAAATCTTGCTGCGGCGCCCAGAGGCCCCGTTAACTCGCCGGAAACCAAACCGTCCTAGCGTTTCCGCCATGGTTATTCGCCGCGGTCTCCGGTCGATCTTCGTGACATTGGCCCTCTACCTCGTATCGGGGGCGGCCGTCGCCTATTTCATGTTCCACGCCCAACACGGCGCACGCGGCCTCGAGGCGCGCGGCGCGATCCGGGAGTCGCTGCGCGACATGGAGGGCGAGCTTGCCACCCTCGTGACCGAGCGCAAGTCCTGGGAGCAGAAGCTCGCCCTGGTGCGCAGCGAGTCCGTCGATCGCGATCTCCTCGAAGAGAACGCCCGCGAGATCCTCGGCCGGACCCATAAGAACGACATCGTCATCATGGGGCGCTGAGCCCTCGACAGCCGGCGCCCTTGCGGGCGTATGGCGTCGATCGATCTCGTTGTTGCCGCGCCGGCCTTCTCCGAAAGGCGGAGTTCCACCCAGCGGCCCGGGCGTTCCAAAACTCGCCGCACTTAGTCGCGGACGTATCGATTAACTCGATCTCGGTTAATGTTCATCACCTCTTGTTTTTCAACAGGTTAGGCCATGCTGCATTGCGAGATAGCGTGCTCGCCAAGGTTTTTTCGATCCTCTACAACAATAGTCGGATGACCTTGGAGGACCGCCTATGGCTGTTGCCGCGCGTAAGTCGAAAGCTCCCGCTCAACCCAAAGCCGCCGCGAAGCCGGCGCGGGCCCGGGCGGGCAAGGAAGGCGCCGGCAAGGTCGAGGGGGCTCTCAGCAACACGCCGACCTTCACCAAGGACGAAGATCTCCACGCCTATCGCGAGATGCTGCTGATCCGGCGCTTCGAGGAAAAGGCCGGCCAGATGTACGGCATGGGCCTGATCGGCGGCTTCTGCCATCTCTATATCGGCCAGGAAGCCGTCGTGATCGGCATGCAGATGGCCTCCAAGGATGGCGATCAGGTCATCACCGGCTATCGCGACCACGGCCATATGCTGGCCTGCGGCATGGAATCGCGCGGCGTGATGGCGGAATTGACCGGCCGGCGCGGCGGCTATTCGCGCGGCAAGGGCGGCTCGATGCACATGTTCAGCCGCGAGAAGAACTTCTATGGCGGCCATGGCATCGTCGGTGCGCAGGTATCGCTCGGAACGGGCCTCGCCTTCGCCGACTGGTATCGCGACGACAAGACGGTCTCGCTGACCTATTTCGGCGACGGCGCCGCCAACCAGGGCCAGGTCTATGAGAGCTTCAACATGGCCCAGCTCTGGAAGCTGCCGGTCGTGTTCGTGATCGAGAATAACCGTTACGCCATGGGCACGGCTGTCAGCCGCGCTTCCGCCCAGACCGATTTCTCCCGCCGCGGCGTCTCCTTCGGCATCCCAGGCGAGCAGGTCGACGGCATGGATGTCCGCGCCGTGCGCGAGGCGGCGGCCCGCGCCATCGAGCATGCCCGCTCTGGCAAGGGGCCGTATATCCTGGAGATGCAGACCTATCGCTATCGCGGGCACTCGATGTCCGACCCGGCGAAGTACCGCTCCAAGGATGAGGTCCAGCGCATGCGCGAGGAGCACGATCCGATCGAGCAGGTCCGCGCCCGCCTGATCCGCGACTTCAAGATCGGCGAGGACGAGCTCAAGGCGATCGACGCCAAGGTGCGCGAGATCGTCAACGATGCCGCCGAGTTCGCGACCCACGATCCCGAGCCGGATCCGTCGGAGCTCTATACCGACATCCTGCTGGAAGCCGCGCGGGGCTGATCGCCCTGCGCTTGCCGGCCTTCATCCTTTTCCCCGCGTCTTAGAATCCGGGTGCGTTCATGCCGATCGACATTCTCATGCCTGCGCTTTCTCCCACCATGGAGGAAGGAAAACTGGCCAAGTGGCTGAAGAAGGAGGGCGATCAGGTCAAGGCCGGCGATATCATCGCCGAGATCGAGACCGACAAGGCGACCATGGAGGTCGAGGCGGTCGATGAGGGCGTGCTCGCCAAGATCCTCGTCGCCGACGGCACGGAGAATGTCGCTGTCAACACGCCGATCGGCATCATCGCCGCCGAGGGCGAGGATGTGAGCACGGCGGCCGCGGCCGACCCGGCGAAGATCAACCCGGCCGTTCCGGCGCCCGCAGCCGAGGCTCCCAAGCAGGAAGAGGTTGCTCCGGTCGCCAGCGCGCCGCAGAGCGTGCCGGCGCAGGCCAAGGCTTACGATTCCTCCTCGGAATTCCCGGCCGGCGCCGAACTGGTCAGCACCACGGTCCGCGAAGCGCTGCGCGACGCGATGGCCGAGGAGATGCGCCGCGACAGGGACGTCTTCGTCATGGGCGAGGAGGTCGCCGAGTACCAGGGCGCCTACAAGGTGACCCAGGGCCTGCTGCAGGAGTTCGGACCCAAGCGCGTCATCGACACCCCGATCACCGAGCATGGCTTCGCCGGCATCGGCGTCGGCGCGGCGCTCTCCGGCCTGAAGCCGATCGTCGAGTTCATGACCTTCAACTTCGCCATGCAGGCGATCGACCACATCATCAATTCCGCTGCCAAGACGCTCTACATGTCAGGCGGCCAGATGGGCGCGCCGATCGTGTTCCGCGGCCCGAACGGCGCGGCCGCCCGCGTCGGCGCCCAGCACAGCCATGACTATGCGGCGTGGTACTCGAACGTGCCGGGCCTCAAGGTCGTGATGCCCTACAGCGCCTCCGACGCGAAGGGCCTGCTCAAGAGCGCGATCCGCGATCCGAACCCGGTGATCTTCCTCGAGAACGAGATCATGTACGGCAAGTCCTTCGACGTGCCGAAGGGCGACGACTTCCTGATCCCGATCGGCAAGGCGAAGGTTGTGCGCCCAGGTACGGACGTGACGATCGTCTCCTTCGGCATCGGCATGACCTATGCGCTCGGCGCCGCCGAAGCGCTGGCCAAGGAGGGCATCGAGGCCGAGGTCATCGACCTGCGCACGATCCGCCCCATGGATATCGAGACGGTCATCGCCTCGGTGCAGAAGACCAATCGCTGCGTCGCTGTCGAGGAGGGCTTCCCGCAGTCCGGCGTCACCGCCGAGATCGGCATGAAGATCATGGAGGCGGCCTTCGATTACCTCGACGCGCCCGTCGCCCGCGTCACCGGCAAGGACGTGCCGATGCCTTATGCGGCCAATCTGGAGAAGCTCGCGCTTCCGAATATCGGCGAGGTCGTCGCGGCGGCCAAGGCCGTCTGCTATCGCTGAGAGGGGGGCTGACCGATGCCGACGAACATCCTGATGCCCGCCCTGTCTCCGACGATGGAGAAGGGCAATCTCGCCAAGTGGCTGAAGAAGGAAGGCGATACGATCAAATCCGGCGACATCATCGCCGAGATCGAGACCGACAAGGCCACGATGGAGGTCGAGGCAGTCGACGAGGGCGTGCTTGCCAAGATCGTGGTGCCGGAAGGCACTGCCGATGTTGCGGTCAATGAGGTGATCGGGGTGATCGCCGGCGAGGGCGAGGACGCCAAGAGCATCTCCGCTCCGGCGGCCGGTGGTGCCGCGCCCGCCAAGGCCGAGGCGCCGAAGGCCGAAGCTCCGGCCGCTGCCGCGGCGCCCGCACCGGCTGCGGCCGCTCCCACGGCGACTCCGGCTTCCGCCGGCGGCAGCCGTGCCTTCGCCTCGCCGCTTGCCCGCCGCATCGCCAAGGATGCCGGACTCGACCTCAATGCGATCAAGGGCTCCGGTCCGCATGGCCGCATCGTCGAGAAGGATGTCGAGGCCGCCAAGAAAGGCGGCGGTGCCAAGGCTGCTTCGGCTGCCGCTGCTGCGCCCTCCGCGCCGAAGCCCGCCGCTGCGCCGCTCGCGAGCGGCCCCTCGGACGAGCAGGTCAAGAAGCTGTTCGAGCCGGGCTCCTACGAGGAAGTCCCGCATGACGGCATGCGCAAGACGATTGCGCGCCGCCTGACCGAGGCCAAGCAGACGGTCCCGCATTTCTACGTCACCGTGGATTGCGAGCTCGACGCGCTCTTGAAGCTGCGCGGGGAGCTCAACGCCGCGGCGCCGGAGAAGGACGGCAAGCCTGCCTACAAGCTCTCGGTCAACGACATGGTGATCAAGGCGCTGGCGCTGGCGCTCAGGGCCGTGCCGGATGCCAACGTGTCCTGGACCGACAACACCATGCTCAAGCACAAGCATGCCGATGTCGGCGTCGCCGTCTCGATTCCAGGCGGCTTGATCACGCCGATCATCCGCGATGCCTGCCACAAGAGCCTGTCGCAGATCTCCAACGAGATGAAGGACATGGCGGCTCGCGCCAAGGCCCGCAAGCTGAAGCCCGAGGAGTATCAAGGCGGTACGACGGCGGTCTCCAATCTCGGCATGTTCGGGGTCAAGGACTTCGCGGCGATCGTCAACCCGCCGCATGCGACGATCCTGGCGGTCGGCGCCGGCGAGCAGCGCGTTATCGTCAAGGGTGGCCAGCCGGCTGTCGCGACGGTGATGTCGGTGACGCTCTCGACCGACCACCGCGCCGTCGACGGCGCGCTCGGTGCCGAGCTTCTCGCGGCGTTCAAGGGCTATATCGAAAAGCCCATGGCGATGCTGGTCTGAGGCGGCGGGAGAGAAACCATGGCTGACTACGACATCATCGTCATCGGTTCCGGCCCGGGCGGCTATATCGCCGCCATCCGGGCCGCCCAGCTCGGCTTCAGGACCGCGATCGTCGAGCGCGAGCATCTTGCCGGCATCTGCTCGAACTGGGGCTGCATCCCGACCAAGGCGCTGCTGCGCTCGGCCGAGATCCTGCATTACGGCCAGCACGCCAAGGATTACGGGCTGACACTGGAAGGCTCGTTCAAGGCCGATCTGGACGCGATCGTGAAGCGCTCGCGCGGCATCGCCACGCGGATGAACAACGGCGTCCAGTTCCTGATGAAGAAGAACAAGGTCGACGTGATCTGGGGGGAGGCCAAGCTCACCAAGCCCGGCACGATCACGGTCGCGCCGACCAAGAAGCCGGCCATGCAGCCGCAGACGCCGCCGCCGAAGAACGCCAAGGGCGAGGGCACCTATACCGCCGACCATATCATCGTCGCGACGGGCGCAAGGCCGCGCGCGCTGCCCGGCATCGAGCCGGACGGCAAGCTGATCTGGACCTATTTCGAGTCGATGGTTCCGGCCAAGATGCCGAAATCGCTGCTCGTGATGGGCTCCGGCGCCATCGGCATCGAGTTCGCCTCGTTCTACCGGACGATGGGCGTCGAGGTGACCGTGGTCGAAGTGCTGCCGCAGGTCGTGCCGGTCGAGGATGCCGAGATCGGCGCCTTCGCCCGCAAGGCCTTCGAGAAGCAAGGCATGAAGATCATCACCAGCGCCAAGGTGACGAAGGTCGAGAAGGGCGCGGACTCCGTCACCGCCCATATCGAGGACGAGAAGGGCGGCAAGCAGACGATCACGGCCGACCGGATGATCTCGGCCGTCGGCGTCGTCGGCAATATCGAGAATCTCGGCCTCGAAGCGCTGGGCGTGAAGACCGATCGCGGCTGCATCGTCATCGACGATCTCTGCCGCACCAACGTCAAGGGCGTCTATGCGATCGGTGACGTCGCCGGCCCGCCGATGCTGGCGCACAAGGCCGAGCATGAGGCGGTGATCTGCGTCGAGGCGATCAAGGGCCTGCATCCGCATCCGATGGACAAGCTGATGATCCCGGGCTGCACCTATTGCCACCCGCAGATCGCCAGCGTCGGCCTGACCGAGGCGAAGGCCAAGGCCGCCGGCCACGAGATCAAGGTCGGCCGCTTCAACTTCGTCGCCAACGGCAAGGCCGTGGCGCTCGGCGGGGATTCGGGCCTGGCCAAGACGATCTTCGACGCCAAGACCGGCAAGCTGCTCGGCGCCCACCTCGTCGGCCCGGAAGTGACCGAGTTGATCCAGGGCTTCGTCGTCGCCATGAACCTGGAGACGACCGAGGAAGAGCTGATGCACACCATCTTCCCGCATCCGACCCTGTCGGAGGTGATGAAGGAGAGCGTGCTCGACGCTTATGGCAAGGTGCTGAACGCCTGAAGGCCTTCAGGCCGGTGCTCACCATCGTCACCTCAGGGCTTTGCACCGCAAAGGCCCGGGGTGGCGATCGCATGATGAATGCCAACGGGACCGGCGACCGGGCGGGCTCCCAAAGTGCCGCCAAGTAACGCCGCCAGTCCTCAATTCAGATCGGCACGGTCCAGCTTGTAGCGGCCCTTGCGGTCGCGCCGGAAGAATTCCTTGGCGCGCGGATGGCGCACGGGCTCGCCGGAATCGTCGTCGACGAGGTTCTGCTCGGAGACATAGGCGACGTATTCCGCCTCCTCGTTCTCGGCGAACAGGTGGTAGAAGGGCTGATCCTTCGACGGGCGCATGGCTTCCGGAATCGCCATCCACCATTCCTCGGTGTTCGAGAAGACCGGGTCGACGTCGAAGATCACGCCACGGAACGGGTAGATGCGGTGCTTGACCACCTGCCCGATCCTGAACTTGGCCGAACGCGCTTCCATGACAGATCCATCTCGCGCCGGCCAATGCGCCGCCGGCTTAGGTCTTGCCGCCTTGCGCAAGCAATGCGTCGTAAATGCGTCGAAATCAATCGATTGAGATCGACTGTCCCATCACATTCCGTAGCGCTGCGCCAAGTCGGGGTCCCGCGCCGCGACCTGAACGGCGAGATCAACGATCACCTTCGCCTGTTTCCAGGTGGCGTCGTCCTGCATCTTGCCGTCGATCATCACCGCGCCGGAGCCGTCCGGCATTGCCTCCAGAATGCGTTTGGCGAAGGCGACTTCCGCGGGGTCGGGGCTGAAGACGCGCTTGGCGATGGCGATCTGCGAGGGGTGCAGCGTCCAGGCGCCGGCGCAGCCGAGCAGGAAGGCGTTGCGGAACTGGGCCTCGCAGGCTGCCGCGTCCGCGAAATCGCCGAAGGGGCCGTAGAACGGCTTGATCCCGGCCGCGGCGCAGGCATCGACCATCTTGGCGAGCGTGTAATGCCAGAGGTCCTGCTGTGCGACGGCGCGCGGCCCGCCATCGGGGGAGGGGTCGGCGATCACCTTGTATTCGGGGTGCCCGCCGCCGACGCGGGTCGTCTTCATGGCGCGCGAGGCGGCAAGGTCGGCGGGGCCGAGGCTCATGCCATGCATGCGCGGCGAGGCGGTGGCGATCGCCTCGACATTCTTGACGCCCTCCGCCGTCTCCAGAATGGCGTGGATCAGGATCGGCTTGCGCAGCAGATGCCGCGCCTCGAACTGCGCCAGGAGCTGGTCGACATAATGGATATCCCAAGGGCCCTCGACCTTCGGCACCATGACCACGTCGAGCTTGCCGCCGATCTCGCCCATGATCGCGGTGATGTCGTCGAGGAACCACGGCGAATTCAGCGCATTGACGCGTGTCCACAGGCCGGTCTTGCCGAAATCGACCGCCTTGCCCATGGTGATGAAGCCGTCGCGTGCCGCCTGCTTGGCCTCGACGGGAATCGCATCCTCAAGATTGCCGAGCACGATATCGACCTGTCCGGCGAGCTCACCGACCTTGGCGCGGACCTTCTCCAGATGCGGCGGTACGAAATGGATCATCCGCTCCAGCCGCAGCGGCAATTCGCGGAAAGGCTCAGGGGCACCGATCGCGAGAGGGCGGAAGAACTGGCGCGGCGTCCTGGTCGTCATCGGCGGCTCCATGCTGCAATGCAGCGACTGTGGCCGAGACGTTGCGTGCCGTCCATGGTTCTTTCGGCTGTCGATAGGCTGGAATGCCTAGGTTATTAATCCCACTACCGGCGGTAGGTGATATTTCCTAGGCATTTTATCTGACTATTGCGTCAGGCGAAGGTGTGCACGCTCCAAAAGCCCTTGCTGCCTTCGAGCCATGCGCTAGATGCAGATGTCCGCCGGGTTCGGCCGAAAGCGGGCGCCTTCTCCGCAGGACGAAATCGCCGCCGATGGCCGACCTTCTCAGCATCTTCAATCTGGTCGCGCCGTTCTTCGGGCTGATCCTGCTGGGATTCGCCATCGGCCGCTACAAGCGGTTGCCGGGAGAAGGGCTGGCCTGGCTGCAGTTCTTCCTGATCTATGTCGCGCTGCCGCCGTTGTTCTACCGACTGATCGCCGACAAACCGCTGAGCGAGCTCGCCAACTGGAAATTCATCGCCGGCACGACCTTCGCCACCTTCTGCGCCTTCTGCCTGTCGCTCGCGATCGGGCTGAAGGCTGCGAAGGGCGATCTGCCTCAGGCGGTGATGCAGGGCGTCGCCGGCGCCTATTCCAATATCGGCTATATGGGCCCGCCCTTGATCCTGGCGGCGCTCGGGCCGGAGGCGAGCGCGCCGGTCGTGCTGATCTTCGTCTTCGACAGCGTGTTGCTGTTCTCGCTGGTTCCGCTGCTCATGGCCGTCGCCGGCGTCGAGAAAAAGAGCCTGCTCGCCACGGCCGGCGAGGTGGTCTGGCGGGTGCTGACCCATCCGTTCAACGTCGCGACGCTGGCCGGCGTGCTGGCGAGTTATCTCAAGTTCGAACTGCCGGTGGCGCTCGACCGGATGGTGCTATGGCTGTCGCAAGCGGCTGCTCCCTGCGCGCTCTTCCTGCTCGGCGTCACCGTGGCGCTCCGCCCGATGAAGCGGATGCCGGCCGGCGTCCCGGCGCTGGTCTTCATCAAGCTGCTGCTGCATCCGCTTCTGGTCTGGATGCTGCTCTCGGCGCTGGGAGGCATCCCGACCAACTGGATCTATGCCGCGATCATCATGGCGGCGCTGCCGCCGGCGCTGAACATCTTCGTCATCTCGACGCAGTATAAGGTCGGGGTCGAGCGCGCCTCGGCCTGCATCCTCGTCGGCACCATCGTGTCGATGGTCACGCTGTCGGGCTTCCTGTGGCTGGTGAAGACGGGCAGGATAGCGGCTGATCTGTTTCACTAGGTCGTCATTGCGAGCGCAGCGAAGCAATCCAGGGGGACCGGGTGAAACGTCCCACCCCGTCCCCCTGGATTGCTTCGTCGCTTCGCTCCTCGCAATGACGATGTCCGTTGGTCGACGACGCAACTGAGGATGCCGGATGCTGCCGCTGGACGACCTGCTGGTCCTCGATTTCTCGACGCTTCTGCCCGGGCCGCTGGCGAGCCTGTTCCTCTCGGAGGCGGGCGCGCGCGTCATCAAGATCGAGCGGCCGGGTGGCGAGGACATGCGTGGCTTCCCGCCGCGCTTTGGCGAGACGGCAGCGCCTTTCGCGGTGCTCAATCGCGGCAAGGGCTCGGTCGAGCTCGATCTCAAGGCGCCGGACGCTCTGGGGCGGCTGACCCCGCTGATCGCGAAAGCCGATATCCTGATCGAGCAGTTTCGGCCGGGCGTGATGGAGCGGCTCGGCTTCGGCCACGAGGCGCTGAAGGCGATCAATCCGCGCCTGATCTATTGCTCGATCAGCGGCTACGGCCAGCACGGTCCGCGCGCGCAGGAGGCCGGGCACGACATCAACTACCAGGCGCTCGGCGGCCTGCTGGGCCAGTCGTTGAAACGCGGCGAGGCGCCGCCCCTGCCGCCGCCGCTCGTCGCCGATATCGCCGGCGGCACCATGCCGGCCGTCCTCAACATCCTGCTGGCCTTGCGCCAGCGCGACCGCACCGGGCAGGGCTGCCATCTCGACATCGCCATGGCCGATGCGATGCCGACCTTCGCCTGGTACGGGCTGGCGCAGGGGCAGGTGACCGGCTCCTTCCCGGACGGCGGGGAAGGCCTGCTGACCGGTGCGAGCCCGCGCTACGGGCTTTATGCCACCGCGGATGGCTGGTTCCTGGCGGTCGGCGCGATCGAGCCCAAGTTCTGGCAGGGCTTCTGCGAGGGGATCGGGCTCGACGAGAGGCTGCGCGACGACCGCCGCGACCCGCAAGCGACGCGGGCCGGAATCGCCGCCATCATCGTCAGCGAGAACGCCTCCCATTGGCGCACGCTGATCGAGCCGCTCGATTGCTGCTGCACGGTGGTGAGGACGTTGGAGGAGGCGGTCTCCGATCCGCAGATGAGCGCTCGCGGACTGCTCGATGCTCAGGTCGAGGAGCCTGGGGGGCGGCGTCTGGTCTCGACGCCATTGCCACTGGCGCCGGTCTTTCGTGAGCAGGCGGCTGGCTTACGGAAGGTCGCGGCCAGCGGGGCGGATACGCGGGCGATATTGGGTGAAGCCTGACGAAGCGTGGCCGTCATTCTCGGGCGGAGCGAAGCGCAGACCCGAGAATCTTTTGCAGGTGGAGTGGTAGAAGCCTCCTTCGACCTGAGATGCTCGGGGCAAGCCCGAGCATGACGGAGTTTCCTACTGCGCTGCGCCGCCGGCCAATCCCTGCCGCATCACGAGGCGCCGCAGCGGGCCGATCCGCGACAGCGCCAGGAGCCCGGCGCCGCGCATCAGGTCGGCCGGCATCAGGTCGGTGAGCAGCGTCCGGTTCAGTACATCGACCGCGCCCGTACGCAGGCGGACATCCGTCCGCCGCGCCCCGTCGTAATCGGCGATGACGCTCGCTGCTCCCGCATCCGTGGCACCGGCAAGAGCCTCGCTCAGCGCCGCGACATCGCGCAGGCCGAGATTGAGCCCCTGGGCGCCGATCGGCGGGAACACATGCGCGGCCTCGCCGATCAGCGCCATCCGCCCGGCGCCGAAGCGCTCGACCGAGAGTCCGCCCATCGGCACCTTGCCGCGCGGCCCCGACACCGTCATTGCGCCGAGCAGCGACTGCACCTGTCGCTCGACCCGCAGGGCGAAGGCCGCATCATCGAGCGCGGCGAGGGCCGGAGCCTCCTCCGGATCGACGAGCCAGACCAGCGAGGAGCGCCGACCGGGTAGCGGTACCAGCGTGCAGGGACCTTTGCGCGTGTGGAACTCGGTCGAGGTTTCCTGATGATCGCGGCGGTGCTCGAAGATCGCGGTCAGCGCGACCTGCGGATAGCGCCAGTCGCGGCTTTCGATGCCGGCTGCCGCGCGCACCTGCGAATTGCGGCCGTCCGCACCGACGACGAGCCCGGCCTTCAACGGTGCGAAGCCTTCCCCGGAGAGGCGCACGCCGTCCGCTTCCGGCTCGATGGCCCGGACGAAGCCGGGGCTCATCCGCAGACCGGAAAGCGCGCTTGCCTTCTCAGCGAGGAGCGCGGTCAGGTCGGCGTTCTCGATATTCCAGCCGAAGGCCTCCAGCCCGATCTCGGAGGCCCGGAACTCGACCGGCGGTTGGCGGAACAGGCTGCCGCTGTCATCGACGAGGCGCATCACGGCTAGCGGCGCGGCCTTCTCCAGCAAGGCGTCCTGTACGCCCAGATCGGCCAGCATCCGCCAGGAGCCGTCGAGCAGGGCGACGGTGCGCCCGTCGCGCGGCGTCGCGACCGGGCCGAGCAGGGCGACGCGGCGCCCCTCGCGGCTCAGCGCGAGAGCGGCTGCCAAGCCCACGGCGCCGGCGCCCACGATGGCGATGTCGACCTGATCGGCAGTGTCCGTGCTCATGGCCCATGGCTAGCCGATACGCGGCGTCTTGGCCACGGGCCGCAAAGTCGCAAGGTGCGTTCTGCGTTGGGCACGGATGCCTTTCCTGCTCGATGAATTATGGTCGGGCATCCATCCCTAGGAGATGCCTTTCATGGTCAAAGCCATTCGCGCCCACAAGACCGGCGGCCCCGAGGTCCTGCAGTTCGAAGACGTCACCCTGCCTCAGCCGGGTCCCGGCGAAATCCTGATCCGGAACCGGGCGATCGGCCTGAATTTCATCGATACCTATTTCCGCTCTGGCCTTTATCCCGCGCCGCAGATGCCGTTCACGCTGGGCAACGAGAGCGCCGGCGACGTGCTCGCCGTCGGCCCGAACGTCACCGAGTTCAAGGCCGGCGATCGCGTGGCGGTGGTCTCGGCGCTCGGCGCCTATGCCGAGGAGCGCATCGTGCCGGCGGCCTCCGTCGTCGCGCTGCCCGAGGGCATTTCCTACGAGGCCGCCGCCAGCATGCTGCTGAAGGGGCTGACCGCCGAATATCTGCTGCATCGGACCTACAAGGTGAAGCCGGGCGATACGATCCTGGTCCATGCCGCGGCCGGCGCGACCGGCCTGATCCTCTGCCAATGGGGCAAGGCGCTGGGCGCCACCGTGATCGGCACCGTCGGTTCTAAGGAGAAGGCGGAGCTCGCCAAGGCTCATGGCGCTGACCATGTCATCAACTACCGCGAGGAGGATTTCGCGGCGCGGGTGAAGGAGATCACCGGCGGGGCGCTCTGCGACGTGGTCTATGACGGCGTCGGCAAGGACACCTTCATGAAGTCGCTGGACACGCTGAAGCCCTTCGGCCTGCTCGCGAGCTTCGGCAATGCCTCGGGCGCCGTGGAAGCCTTCAATCTCGGGATCCTCGCCGCCAAGGGCTCGCTCTATGTCACCCGCCCGACGCTCAACACCCACACCGCCAAGCGCGAGACCATGATCGCGATGGCGAAGAACCTGTTCGGGGCGGTGACGAGCGGCAAGGTCAAGGTGCCGGTCAACGCGACCTTCCCGCTGAAGGATGCAGCCGACGCGCATCGCCTGCTGGAATCGCGTGGTACCACGGGCTCGACGGTGCTCATTCCTTGATCAGGCCCGATCAAGGCCGTCATGCTCGGGGTTGAGCCCTGAGCATCTCGAAAACCAGGGGTCTCTGGTCATGAGATTCCCGGGTCAAGCCCGGGAATGACGTCAAGTACCGACGATGCGCCCGAATATCCGGGCGCATTTTTTGTGGGGCAATGAACCCTGCGGCCCATCGGCGCAACCAAATGGCATCGGCGGCATCCGCCGAAAACCATTCGAGGTGACGTCATGACCAGCAGGCTTCAGATCGTCGGCTTTCTCTTCGCGACCTTGACCCTCTCCGGCGTTGCGCTGGCGCAGCAGGGAGGTGGCAATGGTGGAGGCGGCTCGGGCGGGGACGGCGGCAGCCGCGACGACTCGATCCTCGCCATTCGGCGTCAGGACCACGAGCGGGTCAGGGTTCCCGGCCCGGTCAAGACCCGCGTCGCCGGCACGAATTGCCAGAGTTATGACTGCAGCGAGCCGCCGCAGCGGACTCAAGCCGTCCAGAACAACGACGGCTGCAGCGACCAGTTCCTGGCGAAGGACCGGCAGGGCCGGAGCATCCGCCGCATCTGCCGGGTGAACTGAGCGGCTTCGCCGCTCAGACGGCGATGCCGTGCAGGTCGTAGGCGTCGGCGCGTTCGATCTTCACCGTGACGATATCGCCGGCTCGCAGGGGCCGGCGGCTCGCGACATAGACGTTGCCGTCGATCTCCGGCGCATCCCATTTCGAGCGGCCCTTGGCGACCGTCGGGCCGGCCTCGTCGATGATGACGGGAATGCGCTTGCCGACGCGGCCTTTGACGATGCGGGCGGAGATTTCCGCCTGCGCCTTCATGAAGCGGTGCCAGCGGGCTTCCTTCACCTCTTCCGGGATGAGGGCAAGGCCGAGATCGTTGGCGGGCGCGCCCTTCACCGGCTCGTATTTGAAGGCGCCGACGCGCTCCAGCTTCGCTTCCTTCAGCCAGTCGACGAGGATGTCCATGTCCTCCTCGGTCTCGCCGGGGAAGCCGACGATGAAGGTCGAGCGGATGGCGAGGTCCGGGCAAATCTCGCGCCATTTGCGGATGCGGTCGAGCGTGCGGTCCTGATGGGCCGGGCGCTTCATCGCCTTGAGGACGTTCGGCGAGGCGTGCTGGAAGGGGATGTCGAGATAGGGCAGCACGATCCCTTCCTGCATCAGCGGGATGACCTCGTCGACATGCGGGTAGGGGTAGACATAGTGCAGGCGCACCCACATCCCCATCTGGCCGAGCTCGCGGGCGAGTTCGAAGAAGCGAGTGCGGACCTCGCGGTCCTTCCACATCGAGGGCGCGTACTTGATGTCGAGCCCGTAGGCGCTGGTGTCCTGCGAGATCACCAGCAGCTCCTTGACGCCGGCCTTGGCCAGCTTCTCGGCCTCGCGCAGCACATCGCCGATCGGCCGCGAGACGAGGTCGCCGCGCAGCTTCGGGATGATGCAGAAGGTGCAGCGATTGTTGCAACCCTCTGAAATCTTGAGATAAGCGTAGTGCCGCGGCGTCAGCTTGACGCCCTGGTCGGGCACGAGGTCGACGAAGGGGTCGTGCTTCGGCGGCACGGCCTGATGCACGGCCGAGACGACGCTCTCATAGGCTTGCGGGCCGGTGATCGCGAGCAGGTTCGGAAAGACGTCGCGAATCTGCTCGGGCTCGGCGCCCATGCAGCCGGTGACGATGACCTTGCCGTTCTGGGCAAGAGCCGAGCCGATCGCCTCCAGCGACTCCGCCTTGGCGCTGTCGAGGAAGCCGCAGGTGTTGACGATGACGAGGTCGGCGCCGGCATGGCTCTTCGAGAGCTCGTAGCCCTCGGAGCGTAGCGAGGTGATGATCCGTTCGGAATCGACCAGCGCCTTGGGGCAGCCCAGCGAAACGAAGGAGATTTTCGGCGCGACGGCGTTCATCGGCTGATGGCTTATGTCCAGAATGTCAGGAAGTGCCGCGCGCGTGGCACGCGATCGGCGCTTCCTTTGAACCTTTTCAGCCTGATTTGCAATTCAAACGTCATTGCGAGGAGCAAAGCGACGAAGCAATCCAGGGGGACGTCGAGCGCGGCCGCCCCTGGATTGCTTCGCTACGCTCGCAATGACGATGCGGTTCAGGCGGCCTTGCCGGTCGCGACCGGGCGGTCCGGGTCCTGCGTCCAGTCGGTCATCGAACCATCGTAGAGCGCGACCTCGTCGCGGCCGAGCACCTCCGACAGCACGAACCAGTTCGCCGCCGCCGAATGGCCGGTATTGCAATAGGAGACGACAGGCCCCTGCGGCACGACTGCGAAAAGCTTCTCCAGCTCGCCCGGCGCCTTGAGCTTGCCGCCCTCGAAGGCTCCGGCATAGTCGCGCTGGATCGCGCCGGGGATATGGCCGGCGCGCGCGGCCTCGGCCGATTTCTCGCGACCCTCGAAATAGCTGGGCCCGCGGGCATCGACGAGGCTCGCCTGCTTGCTTCTGGAGGCGACGAGCGTCGAATCCGCCGTGCTGCGCAAAGCCTGCTGCGCCACGACCGGGTAAGGAGCTGCGCTCTTCGGGGCCGAGGCGCCGGTCGCGACCGGGCGCTTCGGATCGGTCGTCCAGGCATTGAAGCCGCCATCGAGGATCGCCTGCTGGCCATGGCCGATGAATTTCAGCGTCCAGTAGACCCGCGCCGCTGCCGCGAAATCGGTCGCGGCGGTGCCGGCCGGAACGATGACGACATCGTCATGCGGCTTGATGCCGAGTCGCCCTGCGAGCGCGGCGAGATGATCGAGCGGCGGCAGCATGCCCGGCGCATTGCCGATCTTCGCCCGCCAGCCATCGGCGGCATAGTCGGAATGGACCGCGCCGGGGATATGCCCGGTCTCGAAGGCGGCCTTTGCGCCATCGGCTGCGGTGCGGATATCGATGATGACGAGGTTCTCGTCGCCGAGCCGCGCGGCGAGCGCGTCCGGCGTGATCAATCCGGCGAATTCAGCCCGGCTCATTCAGCGGCCTCCTTGTGCAATTCGTCGATCACTTCGAGGCTGTAGCTCATCTCGGCGGTCGCCCCGAGCATGATCGAAGCCGAACAGTATTTTTCCTTCGACAATGTGACGGCCCGCTCGGCCTTGGCCTGCGACAGTCCCTTGCCGGTAATGCGATAGGCGAGGTGGATCTTGGTGAAGACCTTGGGATCGGTCGTGGCGCGCTCGGCCTCGACATCGACCTCGCAGCCGGTGATGTTCTCGCGGCCCTTCTTGATCATGCCGACAACATCGAAGGCCGTGCAGCCGGCGAGCCCGATCAGCAGCATCTCCATCGGCCGGATGCCGAGATTGCGCCCGCCATATTCCGGCGCGCCGTCCATGATCATGGCGTGCCCGCTGCCGGCTTCGCCCATGAAGGCCATGCCATCAACCCATTTCGCGCGTGCTTTCATCGCGATCTCCTGTCGGCGTGATCCACTATGCGACAGGCATAGCCCGACCCGTCGGCCGAGGCGAGGGCGTCTTCATGCCGCTGCCGCATCCGGGGCGTCATTCTCGGGCGAAGCGAAGCGCAGACCCGAGAATCTCATGCAGGAAGGGGCGCCCCTCCGTCCTGAGATGCTCGGGTCAAGCCCGAGCATGACGGCGGGTCTCCTCACGCGGCGGCAAACAGATTTCCGTGTGTGATCCGCAGGCGAATTCGCTCGCCGATCGCCGGGGCGACCTGGCTGGCGAGGTCGACTTCCAGGCGCTTCTTCAGTCCCTCGACGGCGACCTCCGCCCGGCGCAGGGGCCCGTTGCGGCGCAGGTGCTCGACCGTGCCGGGCAGGGCCAGCGGTGTCTCGTCGACGATGCGCAGATGCTGCGGCCGGACATAGAGCGAGGCCGGGCCGCCCTGGTTCTGCGACAATCCACCCAGAACCGGCCGGTCGCCGAAGAAGGCCTGGCTGCCGACGACCTTGACCGGGAGCTTGTTCACCTCGCCCAAAAACTCGCAGATGAAGGGCGTCGCCGGGTGGTCATAGACATCGTCGGCCGAGCCGACCTGCTCGATCCGGCCTTCGTTCAGGATCGCGACGCGGTCCGCAAGCTCCAGCGCCTCTTCCTGATCATGGGTGACGAAGACGGTGGTGTGGCCGGTGCGGCCATGCAGCTCCCTGAGCCATGCCCGCAGGTCCTTGCGGACCTTGGCATCGAGCGCGCCGAAGGGTTCGTCGAGCAGCAGCACGCGCGGTTCGATGGCGAGCGCGCGCGCCAAGGCGACGCGCTGGCGCTGGCCGCCGGAGAGCTGGCTCGGATAGCGCTTCTCCAGACCCGGCAACTGAACGAGTTCGAGCAAGCCTCTGACACGCTTGCGGATTTCTTCATTGCTGGGGCGTTCGTGGCGTGGCCGGGACTTCAGCCCGAACGCAATGTTCTCGGCAACGTTCATCGTCTTGAACAGCGCGTATTGCTGGAAGACGAAGCCGATGCGGCGATCGCGCAGGGAGAGATCGCGCGTATCGGTCTCGCCGAACAGCACGCGGCCGCGATCGGCCTCTTCCAGCCCGGCGATCAGGCGCAGCAGCGTGGTCTTGCCCGAGCCGGACGGGCCGAGCAGCGCGACGAGCTCGCCCGGCTGGATGTCGAGCGAGACCCCCCGCAGCGCCGGGAAGTTCTCGAAGCGCTTTTCGATGGTCTCGATGGTGACGGCGACCGACATGGCGAGAAATCCTTCGTCTGTGGGTCAGTGGCGGCGGCTGGCGGCGATCACATCGCCATAGTGCCATTCGAGCAGGGTCTTGAACACGAGGGTGACCAGCGCCAGCCCCGCCAGCAGCGAGGCTACCGCGAAGGCGGCTGCGCCCATGTACTCGTTGTAGAGAATCTCGATATGCAGCGGCATGGTGTTGGTCAGGCCGCGGATCTTGCCCGAGACGACCGCGACCGCGCCGAATTCACCCATGGCGCGAGCGTTGCAAAGCAGGACGCCATAGAACAGGCTCCATTTCACGTTCGGCAGCGTCACGCAGAAGAACACGCGCCAGGGCGAGGCGCCGAGCGTCAGCGCCGCTTCCTCGTCGGCCGAGCCGAGCGACTGCATATGCGGGATCAGTTCGCGCGCCACGAAGGGGAAAGTGACGAAGACCGTGGCGAGAATCAGCCCCGGCAGGGCGAAGACGATCTTGAGGTCGTTGGCCTGGAGCCATGGCCCGAAATAGCCTTGCGCGCCGAAGAGCAGCACGAAGACGAGGCCCGAGATCACCGGCGAGACCGAGAAAGGCAGGTCGATCAGGCTGATCAGCAGGTCCTTGCCGCGGAACTCGAACTTGGCGATGGCCCAGGCCGCGGCGATGCCGACGACCACGTTGAAAGGCACCGCAATCGCCGCGACGAGCAGGGTCAATCGGATCGCCGCCAGCGCATCGGGCTCGGTGATCGCGGCGCGGTAGGCCTCCCAGCCCTTGGCGGCGGCCTCGACGAAGACCGTGACGAGCGGCAGCAGCAGGAAGAGCAGCAGGAAGGCGAGCGAGATCGCGATCAACACGATCTGCACGACCGGGCTTTCGCCGCGCGCCCGGCTGGTATTGCGAGGCTGCGTTGTGGAGACGGAGGGCAGGGCTGCGTCAGACATCGCCGAACCTCCGGCGGGCGCGGGCCTGGATCAGGTTGCCGCCGAGGATGAGCGTGAAGGAGATCAGCAGCATCATCGTCGCCACGACGGCCGCGCCGGCATAGTCGAACTGCTCCAGGCGGATCACGATCAGCAACGGCGCGATCTCCGAAACCATCGGCACGTTGCCGGCGATGAAGATCACCGAGCCGTATTCGCCGACGGCCCGCGCGAAGGCGAGGATCGAGCCGGTCATCAGGGCCGGCAGAATCTGGGGCAGCACCACCCGGAAGATCGTGCGGGAGCGGCTGGCGCCGAGCAGGGCTGCGGCTTCCTCGACATCGCTCTGCAGCTCTTCCAGCACAGGTTGGACGGTGCGCACCACGAAGGGCAGGCCGATGAAGATCAGCGCCACCATCACGCCAAGCGGCGTATAGGCGACCTTGCCGTCGAAGCCGAAGGAGAGATCGGTGAAGGGGATCGCGATCTTGAAGGCGAGCGGCGCGAGCAGCGAGCCGACCCAGCCGTTCGGCGCATAGATCGCCGCAAGCGAGATGCCAGCGACCGCCGTCGGCAAGGCGAAGGGCAGGTCGACCGCCGCATCGATCAGGCGTCGGCCGGGAAATTCGTAGCGCACCAGCACCCAGGCCAGGATCAGGCCGAATACGGCGTTGACCAGCGCAGCGAACAGTGCCGCCGTGAAGGAGAGCTTGAGCGCGGCCAATGTCCGCGGCGAGGTCGCCACCGCCCAGATATCTGCCGGGCCGGCACTGGCGGCCTTGAGGAAAAGCGCCGCCAGCGGGATGAGTACGATCAGCGACAACGCCGTCACCGTGATGCCGAGCGCCAGCCCGAAGCCGGGCAGGATGCTCGGCTCGCGCCAGCGGAAGGTCGTCGTCGCCGCCGTCATGGACAGGTCCTCAGCGTGCCGGCTTGTAGAGCTGGTCGAAGGTTCCGCCATCGCCGAAATGGGTCGGCTGCGCCTTCTTCCAGCCGCCGAAGGCGTCATCGATCGTCACCAGTTCGACCTTCGGGAAATTGGCGATGTCCTTGGCGTCGGCGGCTTCGGGGTTGCGCGGCCGATAGAAGTTGCGGGCGATGATCGCCTGCCCCTTCGGCGAATAGAGGAATTCGAGATAGGCCTGCGCCTGCTCGCGGGTCTTCTTGGCGTCGACATTGGCATCGACCAGCGCGACCGGCGGCTCGGCCAGGATCGACAGGCTCGGCACCACGATGTCGAACTTGTCGGCGCCGAACTCCTTCAGGGCGAGGAAGGCCTCGTTCTCCCAGGACAGGAAGACGTCGCCGATGCCGCGCTGGGTGAAGGTCGTGGTCGCGCCACGCGCGCCGGTGTCGAGCACCGGGACATTGGCGAGCAGCTTGCCGATATAGTCGCGCACCTTCGCCTCGTCCTTGTTGAAGGCCTTCTCGGCATAGGCCCAGGCGGCGAGGTAGTTCCAGCGCGCCCCGCCCGAGGTCTTCGGGTTCGGTGTGATGACCTGCACGCCGGGCTTCACCAGATCGCCCCAGTCCTTGATCGCCTTCGGATTACCCTTGCGGACGAGGAAGACGATCGTCGAGGTATAGGGCGAGGAATTATGCGGCAGGCGCTTCTGCCAGTCGAGCGGGAGCTTCTTCGAGCGCTCGGCGACCGCGTCGATGTCCCCGGCCAGCGCCAGCGTCACGACATCGGCATTGAGCCCGTCGATCACGGTGCGGGCCTGCGCGCCGGAGCCGCCATGCGACTGGCGGATCGTGCTGATCTTCTTGTCAGGGTGCTTTGCGTTCCACGCGGCGATGAAGGCCGCGTTGATCTCGCGATAGAGCTCGCGGGTCGGGTCATAGGAGACGTTGAGGAGCTCGGTCTGGGCGCGGGCCCCGGCGACGACGCCGAAGCAGAGCGTGAAGGCTCCCAGAACCAATCCGGCCCGGAGGAGGCGGCTATAAACGGGTCGCGTCATGTCAGGGCTCCGTTGGTTCACGGCGAGGCTCGGATGAGGCGTCGATCCGTTCTTAAAAACAAACGAAACGTACTGAATTATCGTCCTTACCTCAATGACCTAGCGCAAACAACGCCTTCCAAACTTGGGGGCCGGAGGAGAAAACGCATCTCCGGCGATGGCGTTCCATCTGGCGACGAAGCCGGGCCACAGTCAGGCGCGGCGGCGATCTTCCGCCGGATTCGCGGCGGACAGCGCAGGGCCGAAGGCATGGCCGAGCAGGACGAGGACGGGGCCGCTTGCCGGCAATTCGCCGAGCCGTTCCGGCAGGTCGGCGATGGTCGCGGCGACGCGCTTCTCGTCCGGCCGGGTGGCCGCGAGCACGGCGACGGCCGGGGTCTGCGGATCGAGCCCGGCGGCGATGGCGCGCTCGCGGAAGCCGGGCAGGGTGGCGCGGGCCATGTAGACCACGGTCGAGGCGGCAGGGTCGGCCATGGCGCGCCAGTCGAGATCATCGGGCAGTTCGCCCTTGCGCGAATGGCCGGTGACGAATTGCAGGCGCCGCGCATGGTCGCGATGGGTCAATGACAGGCCGAGCGAGGCGGCTGCCCCCTGCGCCGCCGAGATGCCGGGCACGAGCGCGACCGGAATACCGGCCGCCTGACAGGCCTCGATCTCCTCGCCGGCGCGGCCGAAGATGCCGGGATCGCCGCCCTTGAGGCGCACGACATGCTTGCCCTGCGACGCCAGCGAGACGATCAGCGCGTTGATGTCGCCCTGCTTCACCGAGGGGCCGTAGCCGGTCTTGCCGACGAGCATGCGCTTGGCCTCGCGCCGCGCCAGCTCCAGCACGCCGGGCGAGACGAGATCGTCATAGAGGATGATGTCGGCGCTCTGCAGGGCGCGGATGGCCTTCAGCGTCAGCAATTCCGGGTCGCCCGGACCGGCGCCGACCAGCGTGACACGGCCTTTGCCGTCATGGGTGGCCTCGATCCTGGAGAGCTTCGCGAAAAGCTCGGCCTCGTCATCGAGATTCGGCGTGCGTTCCGGCTCGGCCATGGCCTTGCCGGCGAAGAGTTCCCAGAAGCTGCGCCGCAGCGCGAAGGGCAATTCGCGGGCCTGGACCGCCGGGCGCCAGTCGGCCGCGGCCTGCGCCCAGCTCTTCAAGCCCGCCGGCAGCAGCGCCTCGATCTTGGTGCGGATCGCCTGTCCGAAGACCGGAGCCGCGCCATCCGTGGAGACGGCAACGATCAGCGGTGAGCGGTTGACCAGCGCGCCAAAGGCGAAATCGCAATGATCGGGCTTGTCGACGATATTGACCGGCACGCTCGCCTGCCGAGCCGCCGCGACGAAAGCCCGGACCGCATCGGCATCGTCGAGGTCGGCAACCGCGATCGCCGCATCGGTGAGATCATCAGCCTGCCAGGCGCGGTGGTGCACATGCACGCGGCCGCCGATTTCGCCTTGTGCCAATCCTGCGAACAGAGCCTCCGCGCCATCGGCGAAGATGTGCAGCTCGGCTCCCGCCGCCGCGAGCAATTCAGCCTTCCACAGCGCGCCTTCGGTTCCGCCGGCGAGCACGACCTTGCGCCCGTCCAGCTTGTGGAAGAGCGGCAGCGTCGCCAGCGGCTCGATGCGGGCCGCAGTGGATTCGGGCTGTCTTTCGGTCATCGGGTCGTCGCTACGGCCTTCTCGTCTACCGCACGGTGCCCGCCGCCGGCCGGCGGCATCAGCAGCCACAGCGCGGCCAGTGCCAGGATGATAAGGCGAAAGCAAAGATCGAACCAGCGTCCGCGTGCTTCGCCCGCGGATTGATGCGGCGACAGCGTCTCGAACGCGGTGTCCGATCCGTCCCCGTCGATGGGCGTGGCGATGCGGACACGCTCGATGGAACCATGGGGCGCGGTCGAGATGGTCATGCTCACTCCGCTGCGATGAGGGCCGCAGCTCTTGCGGCCCGGCGCTGGTCGAGGACGTTGCGGCTGCTCTCGCCATAGCCGCGCTGGTAGGTCGCGCTGAACGAATCCCGGGCATGCAGCCATTGCGGTACCGGCTGGCGTGCGGCGTTCGCCTCTGGCAGCTCGATCGTGTCGAAGCCGCAGGACAGGGCATAGGCGAACTGGTCGGCGATCAGCGGGCCGCTGGCGCGGATTTCCCCTGCGAAGCCGGCGCGCCGGATCTGGCGAGCCAGGCTGAAGCCGCGCCCGTCCGAGTAAGCGGGGAAGGCGATGGCGACGAGCGCGAGCCGCGGCAGGAAGGGCGCGAGCGCGGCGAAGGCAATGTTGTTGGGGATCAGCACGCCGATCACCTGCGCGGGCTCCTGTGTATCGAGCGCCTCGACGAGCACCTCCCAGGGCACGAGCGCGGCCGGGATATTGCCGATCGCCGCGCCCTCGCTGCGGGTCCAGCGCTCCTCGGCACTTCCGTTCCGGTCAAGCAGCGGCACGGGCGGTCTCCTGGAAGGCGGCCTTAAAGGGTGCGAGGCCGATGCGGCGGACATTGTCGATGAAGCTCTCACCCTCGCTGCGCGCGGCGAGATAGACGCCGACGATCCGCTCGATCGCATCCGGCACCTCCTCGGCGGCGAGACCAGGGCCCAAAATCTCGCCGATCGCGGCATTCTCGGTTGCGTCGCCGCCGAGCGTGATCTGGTAGGATTCGATGCCGCGCTTCTCCAGGCCGAGAATGCCGATATGGCCGACATGGTGGTGGCCGCAGGCATTGATGCAGCCGGAGATCTTGATGCCGAGCGGCCCGATCTCGCGCTGGCGGGCTTCATCCGCGAAACGGCTCTGGATCGCCTGCGCGATCGGGATCGAGCGCGCCGTCGCCAGCGCGCAATAGTCGAGGCCCGGGCAGGA
This sequence comes from uncultured Allobosea sp., assembly GCF_945956895.1. Taxonomy (GTDB): domain Bacteria; phylum Pseudomonadota; class Alphaproteobacteria; order Rhizobiales; family Beijerinckiaceae; genus Allobosea. Next base: position 78,882 of record NZ_CAMFJF010000017.1, read on the forward strand.
GATGATGTCGGTGACGAGCCCGACATTCGCCGTGGCGAGCCCCGCCTCGCCGAGCTCCTTCCAGATCGCGAAGAGGTCGCGCAGGCGCACATGCGGCAGCACGAGATTCTGCGCATGGGTGACGCGCAACTCGTCGAAGGAGTAGCGCTCGGCGAGGTCGGCGACGCGGCGCATCTGCTCGCTGGTGGCATCGCCCGGCGCCTGACCGGTCGGCTTCAGCGAGATCGTCAGCGCGGTATAGCCCGGCGCCTTGTGCGGGATCGTGTTGACCTCGACCCAGCGGGCGAAGGCCGGGTTCGCGGCCTTCGCCGCCTCCAGCGTGTTGCTGACGGCCGGCAGCGTCTCGTAGCGCGGCGGCGCGAAATAGGCGGCGATGCGCGCGACCTCTTCCGGATCGGCATTGATCGATGGGCCGTCGAGCAGGGCGAATTCGGCCTCGACGCGGCGGGTAAATTCCTCGGCGCCGATCTCGTGGACGAGGATCTTGACGCGCGCCTTGTACTTGTTGTCGCGCCGGCCCTCGAGATTATAGACCCGCATGATCGCCTCGAGATAGGCGAGCAGGTCCTTCTTCGGCAGGTAGTCGCGCACGACCTTGCCGATCATCGGCGTGCGGCCGAGCCCGCCGCCGACGCTGATCTCATAGCAGGTCTCATGCGTGTCGGGATGGCGGCGCAGGCGCAGGCCGATATCGTGCGCCTTGATCACGGCCCGGTCAGCTTCGGCGCCTGTCACCGCGATCTTGAACTTGCGCGGCAGGTAGCTGAATTCTGGATGGGCCGAGGACCATTGCCGGATCAGTTCGGCGGTCGGGCGCGGGTCCTCGATCTCGTCCTGCGCCACGCCGGCGAAATGGTCGGCCGTGACGTTGCGGATGCAGTTGCCGGAGGTCTGGATGCAATGCATCTCGACATCGGCCAGCAGCCCGAGAATGGCGGGCACGTCGCGCAGCTTCGGCCAGTTGAACTGCAGGTTCTGGCGCGTGGTGAAATGGCCGTAGCCACGGTCATAGCGCTCGCCGATCAGCGCGAGCTGGCGCAGTTGCCGCGAGTTCAGCGTGCCATAGGGCACGGCGATGCGCAGCATATAGGCGTGGAGTTGGAGATAGACGCCGTTCTTGAGCCGGAGCGGCTTGAACTCGTCCTCGGTCAGCGAGCCGTCGAGCCGGCGCGCCACCTGATCGGTGAACTGGGCCACCCGCTCCCGGACGAAACGCTCGTCGAATTCGTCGTAACGATACATGAAATCAGCCCTTCGGCGCGGAGGCGATGCCTTCACCGGCCTGCTTGCCGAGATCGGGACGATTGCTGGGGCCGAGCGTCTTGAAGCGCTCGCGGAAATGGCGCGGCACGGGGCTGCCGCTCTCGATGGCGACATCGACGAGATAGGCATCGACGACCTTGTTGTCGCGCAGCTCGGCGGCCGCGAAGGCTTCGAGCTTTTCGGCCGCTGTATCGTCAGCCGCGACCAGCGCGAGCGCGGGATCGCGCGTCCAGGCCAGCGGGCCGGCGCCGTCAATGAAGGCGAAGACGACATCGCCGTCGAGCAGGTCGTTGGCGAGGAGGATCGCCGGCAGGGGAACGCGTTTCGCAGCAGCGGCCATCACGCGGCCTCCGCCAGTGTCAGCGTCAGCCCGTCGAGATCGTCGGCCCAGATGATCTGGCAGGAGAGACGGGAGGTCGCCTCGATCAGCGGCAACTCGTCGAGCGCGTCGATTTCCTCGTCGCGCGGCTCGGGCAGCTTTCCGGCCCATTCCTGCGCGACGATGACATGGCAGGTGCCGCAATCGCAGGAGCCGCCGCAGACGCCCTCGATGCCGACCTTGTAGTCGCGCAGGATTTCCATGACCCGCCAGCCTTCCACGGCTTCGAGTTCATGGCTGCGGCCCTGTCGATCGATGACGTTGAGAACTGCCACGATAACGCCCATCCCCGTTCGGTCTTTCGAACAGAGGTTTTACGCTATGGGCGGGGTATCGCTCAATTCACATCAGGTAGTCGGTTTTTTCGAATTATCAGAGCGCTAGAGTAGAATTATCCTGAAGAGCGGATTTTCGGCCGATCTGCCGCAAAATTATGCCATCCGGGCAGCGTCTCGCAGTGAACGCGAGATACTGCCCGGTGCTGGCCTGTGCGTCAGGCGCTTTTCAGGATCGTCTCGACGATTTCCTGCACATCGAACGCTTCGCGCAGCGTCGCGAGATGATGCGGCTCGCCGCGGGTCAGCTTCGCCACGCCTTCGAGCTGCCGGCGCAGCGCCAGCGGGCGCGCCTCGTTCTGGGAAAGCGCCTCCGGATCGGGCTGCCAGGTTCCGTCGGGAAGGCGGCGCTCGGCACGCGACCAGTCGCAGAGCCGGACCGCGCCCTTGTCCCCCTCGAGCGTCCAGACGTTATGGTCGTCTTTCGTCGTCGTGCCGACGCTTCCGCTCAACGTCACGGGCAGGGCGCCTGCCGTCAACGTCGCCTCGATCCGGCGCTCGCTTTTGCCGGCCTCGGGATAGGCAGCCTTGGCGGCAAGGCCGGCGAAAGGACCGGCGATGCGGCGGGTCAGGAACAGGAAATGTGAGACGACCTCGCGGGTGAAGCCGCCCTGTGCCGTGCGGTCGAGCCAGCCGGCCGCATCGACCTGCCAGGAGCGTGGCCAGTTCGCGAAGGCGACCTCGATCGTGACATGCTGCGGCGTGCCGACCGCGCCGGACTCGATCCATTCCCGCAGGCGCGCGACCGCCGGCGAGGAGGCGAAAGGAAAGTTCACCGCGCCGCGTGCGCCAGCCTGGTCCACGAATGCGCGGGCATCGTCGACATCGACAGCCAGCGGCTTCTCGCAGAACACGGCCTTGCCGGCAGCGAGCGCCGCGCGGGCATGACCGAGATGGGAGGAGGGAGGCGAGGCGATGTAGACGCAGTCGCTCGCTGCGATCAGGTTCGCGGCGTCCGGCTGATGCGCCACCGACGGCAATGCCGCGCCGATCCGCGCCATCGCCTCAGCGGAAGGGTCCCAGATGCCGGAGACGCGAAGCGCTGTCGTGGATTGGTCGAGGGCGGCGCGCAGCATGCGCTCGCCCATGATGCCGGCGCCGATGAGGCCAAGGGAAATCGGGGTATCGGTCATGGGTCTCTCGCTCGCCGGATCTTCGGGCTGGCTGCTGTTTCCCCGGAGAGGAGCCGCTTGTCCAGTGGTTCGGCTCCGGCGGCGAGATCGACGTTCGGTTCGCATGAGCGCAGGGCAGGGGCTCCTGCCTCGCCGCGCGGTTGACGCTTCCCGCAGCGCTGCCGCATGACACGGGGCTCGACTGAAGGAGGCCCGCCCCATGAAAGCCGTCGTCTACGAAGCCTTCGGGCAGGCCCCCGAACTGCGCATCCTGCCGGACCCGACGCCGGAGCCGCACAGCGTCATCATCAAGGTCGAGGCGACCGGCCTGTGCCGCAGCGACTGGCATGGCTGGGTCGGCCACGATCCCGATATCCGCCTGCCGCATGTGCCGGGCCATGAGCTGGCAGGAGTCATCGCCGCGGTCGGCCGCAGCGTCGTGCGCTTCCGCGAGGGGGACCGCGTCACCGTGCCCTTCGTCTCGGGCTGCGGCTCCTGCCCGCAATGCCATTCCGGCAACCAGCAGGTCTGCGACGACCAGTTCCAGCCCGGCTTCACCCATTGGGGTTCGTTCGCGGAATATGTCCGCATCGACCGGGCCGATTTCAACCTCGTGCGGCTGCCCGAGGAGATCGATTTCGCCACGGCCGCCAGCCTCGGCTGCCGCTTCGTGACCTCGTTCCGCGCCGTGGTCGACCAGGGCAAGGTTACGGGCGGGCAATGGGTCGCCGTTCACGGCTGCGGCGGCGTCGGCCTCTCCGCGATCATGATCGCCAATGCGCTGGGCGCGAATGTCGTCGCCATCGACATCTCGGATGACAAATTGCGCCTCGCCCGGGAGGTCGGCGCCGCGGTGACGATCAACGCCAAGACCCAGCCCGATGTCGTTGCCGCCGTGCGCGATGCCACGGGCGGCGGCGCCCATGTCTCGCTCGATGCGCTCGGCTCTCCCCAGACCTGCTTCAACTCGGTGGCGAACCTGCGCAAGCGCGGCAAGCATATCCAGGTCGGGCTGCTGCTGGCGGAGCAGGCGACGCCGCCGATCCCGATGGCGCAGGTCATCGCCCACGAGCTCGAAATCCTCGGCAGCCACGGCATGCAGGCGCATCGCTACGGCGCGATGCTCGACATGATCAGCGCCGGCAAGCTCACCCCGCAGCAGCTCGTCGGCCGCCGCATCGACCTCGCCGAATCGATCCCCGCCCTGATGGCGATGGACCGCTTCGAGGGCACGGGCGTGACGATCATCGACCGGTTCTGAGGGCGAGGCGAGAGAGGTGAGGGAGCCTCGACGCCTTTTACGCAGGAGAACCGCGACACCTCTTTCCTTCTCCCGGATGGGAGAAGGTGGCCCGGAGGGCCGGATGAGGGCCTGCCGTTCCAACAGAAGGCGAGGCGGCACCGTTGCGCTCAGGCGATCAACGGCAGGCCCTCACCCCTGCCCCTCTCCCATCCGGGAGAGGGGTTCCCCGCGCATGTTTTGCGAGGGCGGTGAGATCACGCCCCGCCCCGCGCGCTCTCCCCAGCGACGCGGGCCTCGGCCTGCGCGATCGCCTCGTCGGGATCGAGCCCGTTGGCGCGGTTCTGCACCGTGTAGGCGAACGACCTGCGGGTATCGTCCGGCATCGCCCGCAAGACGGCGAGGAAGCAGGCGCCGCGCGCATCCTGGCAGGCGCGCATCCGCTTGCAGGTCCTGTTCGGGCAGACACGGAAGATTTCGAGCTGGTCGGTCAGCCGGCGAAACAGGGCGGATCGCGCCCTCTGGCAGCTCTCGAAATCGGTGATCGGCGGGATAGCGGCGGGGGTGTTCCGGCGTTTCGGCATGGCGGGTCTCCCTCGGGTCAGGCACGCAGGATCGTCCGCCCGCGCGGCTGCGCGGCGGGGTCGCAAGGGTGGCTAGACAGGGCTGGCGGAGCGCCGCGAGGCGCGAGGGAAATCCGCAACCGTTGAGCCAGGCTGCGGCGCGGCGGGATTGAGCCACCCGTCGCACGCCCCGTGGCGCCAAGCAGGCAAGTTTACGCAGCCTGCGAACACTTGGCTGCGCGCTCCGGCGATTTTGGGCTCCGGGCCGCGCTTATCGGGCCGGGCAGTTCAGGATGGGCGGGTTTCGACGCCAGTGTCCCTTACGGGAGCGTCGCGTCGTCGCCATACCCATCGTCAATGGCCGGCCGTTCCCAGCGAGCTCCTCGCACAGGGACCGTAGTGTCCCATGCAGACAAGCTTGCGCAGTCTGCATCACTTTTGAGTTGAAAGACGCCGCCGCAGGCGGCGGCTTTCGGCGGTGCCCCGAAGCCTCCCGGGAGCAGGGCGTGCCCCCCGCCCGCAGGCGCCGACCCTCACCCAACCTCCAGCATACCTCCGGATGGCCGCCCCGTTTGGGTGATGGGCGAGGGCAGGATAGGGCGGGTGATTAGGAGCGGGGATAAGTTCGCTGCTGGAACCGCTTCCGTCACGGTCGGGACAAGCCCGGGCATGACGATAGCGATCCATTTGCAAGTGAAATTGAGGTGGGCGCAGCCCCCCACCAACATGCAGTCGAATTTTACGCAAAGGCAATTTCGTGAAGCCGGCTTAATCACACCTTGATTTGTCGCTCGATAATAGCAAATTTGCTCGTTAATAAAAATATTCGGGAGGATGTGTGTGACGACAGTTGCCCAAGCCTACTTCCATATAAGGCAAGTCCGCTTAGATGATACTCGACTCAGGGGGCTTGGAGATCTGGCGTCATCGCTATCCGCAGAGGCGGCTTCAGGACTCTATCCGCCTGATTCAGTTATTGAGGTTCGGCTTTCAGAAGGAAGTTTAAAAGGCTGGATAACTGTAGGTGGTATCGCAATTGCAGCCTATGGCGTGATTGCGGATTACAAAGGATTCAAGGAGAGTATTCTGGAATTAAATTCCGATGCTAAAATATTCAGTGAAATAGTAATACAAAAATTTATAGAGAAGAGTGATTTGGGTGGGGGGCAAATATATCGCAAGGAGAGAAGAACAAAAACACCGGGCCGCATAAAGCGCCTGATTGAGAGGCGTGAGCGGCTGAACGAGCACCGCAGCGAGCTCTCGAAAAGTATCATCGATCGAGAAAATATTGAGATTGAAATGCTACTTCAGGAAATATTAACTGAAGTTGATCCTTCTGAGAGGGCTATTGTTAGGAAATTGCTCGGAGAAAGCCAGCTTCCGGACCTCCCAACGGACACCGCTCGAATAGCCATTACTTCACCGCGTCACGAGCAGCTTTCAATGATTGACGAACGAGGCGCGACCGAGCTCGAACCGCTAGCTGACTACATCCATCGCTTCCGATTGTCAGATGGCCCTTCGCCGAGTCCGTCACCAAAGCTACGCGGTGGCCTGCTAGGTGGGTCAAATCCCGAGCTTGGGGCGGCGGGGACATTGACTGCACGCGATCCCAAATAGAGCTACTCCGCCGCCTGTCTCGCGACCGTCTTGCCCTTCTTGATCGGCCGCCGCTCCAGCACTTCCTTCAAAAACCGCGCGGTGTGGCCCTTGCCGATGCGGACGATGTCCTCCGGCGTGCCCTCGGCCACCACGGTGCCGCCGCCGTCGCCGCCTTCGGGACCCATGTCGATCACCCAGTCGGCGGTCTTCACCACCTCGAGATTGTGCTCGATCACCACCACCGAATTGCCCTGGTCGACCAGCTCGTGCAGCACCTCCATGAGCTTGGCGACATCGTGGAAATGCAGGCCGGTCGTCGGCTCGTCCAAGATGTAGAGCGTGCGGCCGGTGGCGCGCTTCGACAGCTCCTTGGAGAGCTTGACGCGCTGCGCCTCGCCGCCCGAGAGCGTCGTCGCCTGCTGGCCGACCTTGACATAGTCCAGCCCGACGCGGTGCAGCGTCTCCATCTTGTCGCGGATCGAGGGCACGGCCTTGAACAGGATCTTGGCCTCCTCGACCGACATGTCGAGCACGTCGGCGATCGATTTGTCGCGATACTTCACTTCGAGCGTCTCGCGGTCGTAGCGCTTGCCCTTGCAGACGTCGCAGGTGACGTAGACATCCGGCAGGAAGTGCATCTCGATCTTGATGACGCCGTCGCCCTGGCAGGCCTCGCAGCGGCCGCCCTTGACGTTGAACGAGAAGCGCCCGGCCTGATAGCCGCGCGCCTTCGCCTCCGGCAGGCCGGCGAACCATTCGCGGATCGGCGTGAAGGCGCCGGTATAGGTCGCGGGGTTGGAGCGCGGCGTGCGGCCGATCGGCGACTGGTCGATGTCGATGACCTTGTCGAGAT
>NZ_CAMFJF010000018.1 GCF_945956895.1 uncultured Allobosea sp.
CGCCGAAGTGCCGATGGTGATGCTCTATAACGGCATCGTCGGCGGCGCGATGGGCAACAAGACCCAGGGCTATGTCTCGACGCTGAGCTCGCTCCCCCGCGCCTGGGAAGTCAGCCTCGGCCAGTAGCGGCCGCAACCTCGCCTTCGCGACTTCCGCCAGCGCGGCATGCCCTACGGGGCATGCCCTGACGACACGATAACGAGGGAACGGGAATGATCCGTATTTCGACCGCCACCCTGGCGCTCGTACTGCTGGGCGGCGCGGCACAGGCACAGACCATCAATGTCGCGCTGAATGCCGACATCCGCTCGACCAATCCGGGCGTCAAGCTGCCCTCCAAGGTCTGGGACAATCGCGAGGCCGAAGCTCTCATCGAGAAGGCGACGCTGGTCAGTGACGAAGCCGAGCGCCGCAAGATCTTCGACCGGCTCCATGTGATGATGCTGGCCGATGCGCCGCTGATCTTCCTCTACAATCAGGTCGATACGGCCGTCGTCTCGAAGCGCCTTCAGGGTTTCGCGCCCTGGGTTGCCTCGAAGCCCCGCCTCTGGGAGGTCTCCGTCGCCAAGTGAGGCGGTAGCCTTCAGCTCGGCTCGACCGGAGCCGGGCCGACGGGCGCGCCCTTGATGATATGGGTCGCGATCAGGGTCGCCAGCCGCTCCGCGTCGCGCGCCTTCAGGGCCGCCATCATCTCGTAATGCTCGCGATCGCTCTTCTGGAGCAGTTCATGCGAGCTCCACACCGTGATCTGCGAGCCGCGCCCGCGGTCCCGCAGGCCCCAGATCATCTCCTCCAGCACGGCATTGCCGCAGAAGGAGTACATGAATTGATGGAAGGCGCGGTTGATCTCGCTCTGCTCGGTCCGGCTGCCGGTCGTGACCGCGGCGGAGAATTGCGCCGCCAGCGCATCCAGCCGCGCGATCGCAGCGTCGTCGATTTGCGCGACGATGCCTTCGGCCGTGGCCCGCTCCAGAATGATGCGCGTCGCGAGGATCTCCTCATAGGTCTTCAGATCGACCTCGGCGACACGGTAACCCCGGTTCGGGACATGCTCGATCGTCTTGCGCACGGCGAGTTCGTCGAGCGCACTGCGCACGTCGAACCGCGTCGCCTGAAAACGCTCCTCGAGGTCGATCTGGCGCAGCCATTCGCCCGGCCGGAATGCGCGCAAACGGATCGCCTGGGCGATCTCGTTGGCGAGCACGGCACGCCGCGTGTTCGTGTTCTTGCGTTTCCGCTCCGTCATGAGGGGCTCTCTAGCAGGATTCGCGCGTCGCGACAGAAGTTGGTTGCGAAGCGAACCATAACATGCAACAAAATTGGCGCCAATAATTTCGCCAGAGGAGACGGGCAGTGAGCGCCGTGGCAGAACAGACCGGCAAGCCGGAGAACGAAGCGGCCGCGCGCGCCAAGGCGCTCTACGAATACGGCCCGACCTCGATCTATTCGTCGAAGCACGATCCGCGCTTCCCCTATTGCCTCTATGTCCCGCCGACTCTGGGCCAGGGCGGCGAGAAGCCGGAACTGATCGTCGCGATGCACGGCACCGGCCGCGGCTTCACCGGCTATCGCGACGCCTTCTCGGCCTTCGCCCGCTGGAACAACTGCATCATCCTGGCACCGCTCTTCCCGATCGGCGTGATGGGCGACGGCTATCGCGACGGTTTCAAGTACATGCGCGAGGGCAATCTCCGTTACGACCACATCCTGCTCGCCATCGTCGAGGAGGTCTCCGAGCGCTACGGCATCGCCTTCGACCGCTTCGGCCTGTTCGGCTATTCCGGCGGCGGGCACTTCGCCCATCGCTTCCTGATGCTCCAGCCGCAAAAGCTCTGGGGCGTCTCGATCGGCGCGCCGGGCTCGGTCACCCTGCTCGACCCCAGCCGGGACTGGTGGGTCGGCACGCGCAACTTCGCCGAGCTCTTCGGCCAGGAGCTCGACATCCCCGCGATGCAGAAGGTCTCCGTGCAGATGGTCGTCGGCGCCGCCGATCTTGAGACCTGGGAGATCACCCACAAGCCGGGCGGCCGCAACTGGATGCCGGACGCCAACCATGCCGGCACCAATCGGCCGGAGCGGCTGGCCAGCCTGCGCGACAATTTCGCCGCGCGCGGCATCGCCGCCCGCTTCGACCTCGTGCCGAACACGCCGCATGACGGCGTCAAGGTCGTGCCGGTCGTCGAGGATTTCTTCGCCGGCGAGATCAGCCGGATTCGCGCCGCCCGCAAGGCCGGCTGAACGGTCAAGAACAACAGGGGAAACACGATGAAGCGCTTCCTTGTCTCCGCAGCCGCGCTCGCCCTTTCGGCTGGCGCCTTGCAGGCCCAGACGCTGACGGCGGTGCTCAACGCCGATATCCGCTCGACCAATCCCGGCGTGAACCGCGACGGCAACACCGATGCCGTCGTGATGCACATGGTCGAGGGCCTCGTCGGCTATGCCGAGGACGGCTCGGTCGGCCCGCTACTGGCCGAGAAGGTCGAGATCTCGCCCGACGGCAAGGCCTACACCTTCCGCCTGCGCAAGGGCGTGAAGTTCCACAACGGTGCGGCCATGACCTCGGCCGACGTGCTGTGGAGCTGGAACCGCTACATGGACCCGAAGACCGACTGGCGTTGCCTGTCCGATTTCGACGGGCGCAACGGCCTCAAGGTCGTCACGGCCACGGCCCCGGATGCCGATAGCTTCGTCATGGAGATCAATGAGCCGAACGGGCTCTTCCTCGACTCGCTCGCCCGCGCCGATTGCGGCGGCACCGCCGTCATCCACAAGGACTCGGTCAAGGCCGATGGCAGCTGGGACAAGCCGATCGGCACCGGCCCCTTCATGCTCGGCGACTGGAAGCGTAGCCAATCGGTCCAGCTCCTCGCCTTCGACCAGTATGTCTCGCCCAAGGGCGACAAGCGCGACGGCTATATCGGCTCGAAGCGTCCGCTGGTGAAGGAAGTGCGCTTCATGGTCATCCCCGATGCGGCGACGGTGAAGGCCGGCCTTCTCGCGGGCTCGCTCGACATGGCGCTGATGCCGGAATCGGACGTTCCCGACCTGAAGAACGCGCCTAACCTCGCGCTGGCCATCGCGCCGAACCCGGTCCGGCACAGCCTGATCATCCAGACGCGCGATCCGGTGATGAAGAACCAGGCCCTGCGCCAGGCGATCGCCGCCGCGATCGATTTCCCCGAGCTCGTGGCCAATGTCTCGAACGGCCTCGGCAAGCCCAACAACTCGCCGGTCTACACGACCTCGAAATATTACGGCGAGGCCGAGAAGCAGGGCTTCAAATACGACCCCGCCGCGGCCAAGGCGCTGCTGCAAAAGGCTGGCTACAAGGGCGAGAAGATCACGATCCTCGCCAACAAGCGCTCCTCGGTGCCGAGCTTCAACACCGCCGTCATCGCCCAGGCGATGATGCAGGCGGCCGGCATCAATGCCGAGATCGAGGTGCTGGAATGGGCGACGCAGCTCGATCGCTACAACAAGGGCAATTACCAGATGCAGGCCTTCTCCTATTCGAGCCGCTTCGACCCTGCGCTCGGCTATGAGCAGATCTCCGGCCCGAAGGACAAGCAGCCCCGCAAGATCTGGGAGGATTCCGAGGCGCTGGCCCTGATCCAGAAGTCGATGGTGATCACCGACACGGCCGAGCGCCAGAAGATCTTCGACGACCTGAACAAGCGCTTCATCGAGCAGGTCCCGACCATCTTCACCCATAACGACCTCGATATCATCGCCCACAACAAGCGCGTGAGTGGTGTGACCCCGTGGGCCTCGCAGCTGCGGGTCTGGGAAGTGAGCGTCTCGAAGTAAGGCGGTTGCCGGCCCTGCTGTGAAGCGGGGCCGGTTTTGAGGCTTGGGAGGGCCTTCGATGTTTCGCTTTGCGCTGACGCGGATCGTCATGGCGCTGCCGACGCTGCTGATCGTGGCGGTGTCGGTCTTCGTGCTGATCCGCCTGATTCCCGGTGACCCCGCCCAGTTGATGCTGGGGGATCTCGCGACGCCGGCGAGCCTCGCCGACCTCAGGGCGCGGCTGGGGCTCGACCAGTCGCTACCGGTTCAGTTCGGCATCTGGATCGGCAATGTCGTGAGTGGCGATTTCGGCCAGTCGATCTCGTCGCAGCAGGCGGTTCTGCCCTTGATCCTGCAGCGCTTCTGGGTCTCCGCCCAGATCGTTCTGGTCGCGGTGCTGCTGGCGAGCTGCGTCGCGGTACCGGCCGGCGTCATCGCCGCCTGGAAACAGGATTCGGCGCTGGATCTTGGCCTCGTCGCCACCGCGACGCTGCTGCTCTCGATCCCGACTTTCTGGCTGGGTCTCCTGCTCCTGCTGTTCTTCGGGCTCAAGCTCGAATGGCTGCCGGTGGTCGGCTATGTCTCGATCGCGGAGAACCCGTGGGCCGGCATCCTCTATCTGGTCATGCCGATCATGACGCTGTTCCTGCACGAGATCGGCGTGATCCTGCGCATGGCGCGCGCCTCGACGCTGGAGGTGCTCCGGCTCGACTACATCACCCATGCCCGCGCCAAGGGCCTGTCGGAAGGCGCGGTGCTCTGGCGCCATGCCTTCAAGAACGCCTTCGGCCCGACCTGGACCCTGATCGGCCTCGTGCTCGGCAACCTGCTCGGCGGCATCGCGGTGGTCGAAACGGTCTTCACCATCCCCGGTCTCGGACGCCTGCTCGTCGATGCGATCTTCGCGCGCGACTACCCGGTCATCCAGGGCTGCATGCTCTTCGTCGCCTTCACCTATGTGCTGGTGAACCTCGTCATCGACCTCTGCTACCCGGTCTTCGATCCAAGGGTGACGGCCCAATGAACGGTGACGGCGCAATGAGCAGCGACAGCACCCTGAGCACCGGCGGCACCGTGAAGAAGGCCCGCCGCATGAAGCTCCCCGCCCCCAATGCGATCGTCGGCGGCACGCTGATCGGCATCCTGCTCGCGACAGCCTGCATCGGCGCGCTCTGGACGCCCTATGATCCGCTCAAACTCTCCTTCCGCGAGAAGCTTGCGGCACCCTCGGCACTGCACTGGCTCGGCACCGACGAGTTCGGCCGCGACGTGCTTTCGCGCCTGATGGCAGGCGCCGCGACCTCGGTCTGGATCTCGATCCTGACGGTGACGCTCGCCGTCGTCATGGGCACCACGATCGGCCTGTTCTCCGGCTATATGCGCGGCTGGACCGACCGCATCATCATGGCCTTCAACGATGCGCTGCTGGCCTTCCCCGGCATCCTGCTGGCGCTCGGCCTGCTCGCGGTGGTCGGCGCCAACAAATACGGCATCATCGTCGCGCTGGGCATCGCCTATACGCCGTCGGTCGCCCGCGTCGTGCGCGGCACGGTGCTCTCGCTGCGCGAGCGCGAGTTCATCGCCGCCTCGCGCGTGATGGGCAACTCCGAGAGCTTCACCATGGCCCGCCACATCCTGCCGAACTGCATCGCGCCATTGACCGTGCTGGCGACCTCGATGTTCGGCTATGTGCTGCTGGCCGAGAGCGCGCTCTCCTTCCTCGGCCTCGGCGTGCCGCCGCCGGCCCCGACCTGGGGCAACATGCTGGCGGGTTCCAGGCCCTATATCGGCCAGGCCGTCTGGCTCGGCATCTTCCCGGGCCTGTGCATCTCGCTGACGCTGCTCGGCATCAACCTGCTCGGCGACGCCGTGCGCGACCGGCTCGACCCGCGGATGAGGGGCTCGCGATGACCAAAACAGCGCCTCTTCTCGATGTCTCCGGCCTGACGCTGAAGATCGGCGGCTCCGGCCGGACCGTGGTCAACGACGTCTCCTTCCAGGTCTTCCCGGGCGAGATCGTCGGCATCGTCGGCGAGTCGGGCTCGGGCAAGACGCTCGCGGCCCGCGCCGTGATGGGCTTCATCCCGCCAGCGGTCAGGCAGGACGGCGGCACGATCCGCTTCGACGGCCAGGACGTGATGGCGATGTCGGGCAAGGACCTGCGCACCATGCGTGGCTCCAAGGTCGGCATGGTCTTCCAGGAGCCGATGACCTCGCTCAACCCCTCGATGCTGATCGGGCGCCAGCTCGACGAGGGACTGGCGCTGCACCGCAAGCTCGACGCTCCCGCCCGGCGGGCGCTGATCCTCGACATGCTGAAAAGCGTGGGCTTGCGCGATCCGGAAGGCGCGCTCACCGCCTATCCGCACCAGTTCTCCGGCGGCATGCGCCAGCGCATCATGCTGGCCTCGGTGATGCTGCTGAAGCCGGCCCTGCTGCTCGCCGACGAGCCGACCACCGCGCTCGACGCCGTCGTCCAGCGCGACGTCATGGAGCTGATGGTCGAGCTGACGAAGGCCAACGACACCGCGGTGCTGCTGATCTCGCATGATCTCGGCATGGTCGCGCGCTATTGCAGCCGCATCGTCGTGATGTGCCAGGGCGACGTGGTCGAGCAGGGCCAAAGCGAGGACATCCTCGCCCGGCCGCGGCACCCCTATACCCGCAAGCTGCTCTCGGCGATGCCGCATCGCCTGCCGGCGCGGCTCGTGCCGGAGGCAAAGACGCCGATCGTCGCGGTGCGCGACCTCGTCGTCGAATACCCCGGCCGGCAGGGCTTCTTCCGCAAGGGTGAGGCGAAGCGCGCCCTGCACGGCATCAGCCTCGACGTTCAGCCCGGCGAGGTCGTCGCGGTGGTCGGTGGCTCGGGCTCGGGCAAGACCACGCTCGGCCAGTCGATCGCGGGCCTTGTCAAGCCGGCCGGCGGCGAGATCCGCTTCAACGGCAAGCCGATCGCCAGGAGCGAGACGGCCTATTGGGACTACCGCCTGAACTGCCAGATGGTCTTCCAGGACCCCTACTCCTCGCTCGACCCGCGCATGACGGTTCAGCAGCTCGTGGCCGAGCCGCTCAGACTCGTCCCCGACATGAGCCCAGCGGACCGTAAGGCGCGCGTCGCCGAGGTACTGACCGAGGTGGGCTTAGGCGACGGCTTCGCCGAGCGCTATCCGCACGAGCTCTCGGGCGGCCAGCGCCAGCGCATCGCGATTGCGCGCGCCATCGTGCGCCGGCCGAGCTTCGTCATCGCCGACGAGCCGGTCTCGGCACTCGACGTCACGGTCCGGGCGCAGGTGCTCGAGCTCTTCGACGAACTGCAGAAGAAGCACGGCTTCTCCTGCCTGTTCATCAGCCACGATCTCGGCGTGGTCGAGCAGGTCGCCGACCGCGTCATCGTCATGCAAGACGGCAAGATCGTCGAGGAAGGCCACCGCGACGACATCTTCGACAACCCGCAACACCCCTACACCCAGAAGCTCCTCGCCGCCGTCCCAGGCCTCGAAAGCACTGGAGAAGGTGGGGTGAGATTGTTCTGGAGACGCGCCGAAAACGACAAGGCCATCACCGGCTGAAGGCCGGAGGATTTTGCACGGAACCACCGCGTCATCCCGGACAAGCTGCGTAGCAGCGTCGATCCGGGATCCATCGCAGAGCTCAGGAGCCTTACGATGGATCCCGGGTCAAGCCCGGGATGACGGCGCGTTTCAGCATAAAATCAGCGCGAACTGAGCCCGAAGCAAATCGGCCCGGAGCCCATCCTCGGTGGCAGCACCGTCGACGGTTTCCGGGCCTTTCCTTCGCTCCGCCGTGGGGGCGGAACGAAGGAAGCGAGGACGCTACGCGTCAGCGCTTGCGCTTGGCGCCGACCAGTTCGTCCCATTTGCGGAAGGCGACGACCATCTTGTCGGGCTTGAGCGGCAGCTCGATCGGGTTCTTGGCGATGAGATCGGCATATTCCGGCCGGCCGAACTCCGCGATCACCTCCTGGCTGCGCTTCGGCGCCAGCGAGAGCGGCACGTCCTTCACCGCCGGGCCCGGATAGAGATAGCCCTCGTCATAGGAATAGGCCTGCATCTTCGGCGTCAGCACATGCGCCATGATGTCGAGCACGACGGCGAGGCGATCGTTCGGGATGCCCTTCGGCACGCACATGAAGAACGCGTCCGAGACCCAGTGGAAGCCCTTCAAGGTCTGGATCTTGGCTTCCTTCGGCACGATGCCGAGCGCGCGCGGATTGATGTCCCAGCCCGTGGTCGAGATGATGATGTCGCGCGAACCGTCGCCAAATTCCTTCATCGTCGCACCGGTGCCGGCCGGGTAATACTCGATATACTCGCCGATCGCCTGCAGATAGGCCCAGGTCTTGTCCCAGCCATTGACCGGATCCTGCGGGTCCTTGTCGCCGAGGAGATAGGGCAGGCCCATCATGAAGGTGCGGCCCGGACCGGAATTGGTCGGGCGCGCATACATGAACTTGTTGGGATTGGCCTTGGCCCAGGCGAGCAGTTCCTCGGCCGTGGTCGGCACCTGCTTGACGCGCGCCGGCATGTATTCGAGCAGCGGGCCGGACGGGTAGTAGTTCACCACCGTACCGAAGCCGGCGCCCTGAACCTTATGCAGGTTGAGCGCCGCCGGCTCGTAATTCTCCTCGATCTTCGGGAATTTCTCAGCGAAATCCGGGAAGATCTTGAGCCAGAGATTCTGCTCCAGGCCAGCGGCGAGCCCGTCCGAGCCGGTCAGAACGAGGTCGAGATCGGCGCGGCCGGCATCCTGCTGCGCTTTGATCTTGCTCGCCAATTCCGGCGCCGGCGCCTTCACATAGGTGATGCGCGAGACGAGCTTGGGATTGTTCGCGCGGTAGTCGTCGAAGGCCTGCTGCATCAGGGCGAGCGCACCGCCGACATCGATGATGTTGATGCCGACCGGCGCCGAAGGCAGCGCCGGCACGGCGGCCAGCGCGCTGCCCCCGCCAAGTGTCAGTGCGCCGAGCCCGCCCAGGACGGTGCGGCGGTCCACGCCTTTCGAAAATTCGCTCATGCTTCTCCCCTTTTCGTTGGTTGATGACGTCTTCTGGCTGCCGCGCCAGCGGCGAAATCGCGGCTTTCATTGCCGATGCTGACGCTGCGAACTCGCAGCTCCGGCGACCACTCGATCGCGCTCTCCGGCAAGGTGATGCCGGCTCGGGCCAGCGCATCGGCGATGCAGGCAAGCGCATGGCTCGAGGCCATCGCGACCGCTTCGGCAGGCGTGGCGATGCCCCAGGCCACGACATTGCGCACGGCATCGTCGAGCTTCAGCGCCGAACCCGCCAGCGAGACGCCGCCGGGCTGGCGCACCGAGCCGTCGGCAGCGAGATCGACCGGCATGCCGGCGAAGCTGTAGCGGCCAAGCTGAGCCCCCGCGGCAACCACCGCGTCGGTGACAAGGATCGAGCGCGCAAAGCCCTTGGCCCGGATCAGGCTCTTCAAGGCCTTCGGATGGATATGGATGCCGTCGGCGATGAAGCCCGCCATCAGCCTGTCTTCGGCGAGCTGCGCGAAGAGCGGGTTGACCAGCTTGTGCAATTGCTGCGGCAGGCCGTTGCCGAGATGGGTCGAGAGCGTCGCCCCGGCATCGGCAGCCGCCTCGACGACCGCGAAATCGGCGGCAGAGTGGCCGATGGCGACGACCTTGCCCATGCGGGCAAGCTGGCCCGCAAGCGCGACGCCCCCTTCGACCTCCGGCGCCAGCGTCACCATCAGGATCGGCCGCGACAGCAATGTTTCCAGATGCGTCACGAGATCGGCCGTTGCCGCCGTCATCGCTTCCGGCGGATGGCAGCCGGCATAGCCGCTCGAGGGGTTCAGGAACGGCCCTTCGAGATGATAGCCCGGGCACATCAATGGCCCGAGCCGGCTGCCGCTCACAGCGGCGTCCAGCGCCCGGAACCGCGCTTCCAGCTCATGCGGATGGGCGGTGATGATCGTCGGCAGGCAGGTGGTCACGCCCGTCGCCAGCATCGCCTCCAGCGCCCGGTCGAGCTCGGCTGCAGTGATCGTACCGGAGTTGAAATCCACCCCGGCGAAGCCGTTCACCTGCAGGTCGACGAGGCCGGGCGTGCGCATCCTCAAGCTTTCCGGCTCAGCAGGGAGGCTGCCGGCGGATCGATGAACAGCACGGTCCGCTTGTGCGTCTGCAGGATCGAGGCGGGGCTGAGATTGCTGACCGGCCCTTCCAGCGCGGCCTTGGTCGCCGCAGCCTTGCGCGTGTCGGAGACGGAAAGGACGATCAGTTCGCTCTTCAGGATCTGGCGGATGCTCATCGAGATCGCCTGCTTCGGCACGGCGTCGAAGCTCGGGAACCAGCCCTCGCCGAACTGCTGCTGGCGGCAAGCATCATCGAGATTGACGACGAGATAAGGCTCCTCGGTCTCGAAATCGGCCGGAGGATCGTTGAAGGCGAGATGGCAGTTCTCGCCGAAGCCTGCGAAGCAGACCGCGATGCGCTTGCCGGCGATCTGCTGGTTGAGCTGCTTCACCGTCGCCATCGGATCGCCCTCACCATCGACCGGAATGAAGGTCGGCGCATTCTTCAGCGGCGCCATGAAGCGCTCGCGCAGATAGCGGCGGAAGCTCGCCGGATGGCTCTCGGACAGGCCGACATATTCGTCGAGATGGAAAGCCGTGACCTTCGACCAGTCGATGCCCTCGGTCGCCACGAGATGATTCAGCATCTCGAACTGGCTGGCACCGGTCGCCACGATGATCGTCGCGGTGCCGTTGCGGGCGATCTCGTCGCGGATCGCCTGCGCACCGAGCGCCGCCGCCTGCCGGCCGAGTTCGTCCTTGTCGGAGGCGACATGCATCTCGATCATCGAATTTTGAACCTTTTACGCCAGAAATTTTCCGATATTCTGGAACCGAGCTTATGAAGCTTCGCCTGAAACGCAATGATTAATTTTGAACGCAACTGTTCCGAATAGAGCCCGCCTTGTCCCTGCTGACGCTCGACGAAACCCGCCTCGCGCTCGCTCATGAGCGCGACAGCGCCCGGATCTACCGGCTGATCCTCAATGGCGAGGTCCATTCCCGCACCGATATCGGCCGCATCCTGCAATTGCGCTCGACCAGCGTCTCCCGCGTGGTCGGCGATCTCATCGCGCGACGCCTCGTCATCGAAGCGGTTGGCGAGGCGAGCGGACGCGGGCGGCCGCCGGCGATCCTGATCGCCCATACCCGCCGCATCGGCGCCTCCGTGATCTATGTCTCCAGCCAGTCGCTCTCCGGCGCATTGGTCGATCTCAACGGCCATCTCGTCGCCGAGCGCCGCCGCGCCATCGCGGCCGATGCCGACAATGCCGCAATCGCCGCCGCGATGGCCGAATTGGCGCGCGATCTCCTCGACGCGATGCCGCCGGGCATGAGCCATGCCGGCACCGCCGTCTCACTCTCCGGCCTGATCGACCTGAAGCGAGGCCAGTGGCTGCTGGCCTCGCGCTGGCCGCGCATGCGCGGGCTCGACATCGCCTCGGTACTCGAGCCCGTGGCAGGGCCGGTCACGATCTGCCGCAATCTCGATGCCGAATTGCGCGCCCGTGCCGCCCGCGAGCCCGAGAACTTTGCAGGCGGGACGATCCTGCTGCACTGGGGCTGGGGCGTCGGCCTGGCCTATGCGGTCGATGGCGAGCCCTTCGCGCCGACCGGCTCCTTCGGCGAGATCGGCCATTGGCGGCTCGCGGCGCTGAACGGGCGCCGCTGCGGCTGCGGCAACACCGCCTGCCTCGAAACCGGCGCCGCGCTCTGGTCTCTGCTGCCGGCCCTGCGCCGGCACTGGCCCGATCTCGACCAGGACGAGGTGCGCCTTGCCTGGCAGCTCGCCGGCCTCGACCTCTTGGCCCTGCCTGACATTGAGATGGCGGCGAGAGTGCTAGCCCGTGCACTGGCCAATGCCTGCCGCATGCTCTTTCCCGCCCGCATAGCGGTGAGCGGGCCTTTCTCCGCCAATCCGCAGCTATGGGCCCGGTTCAATACGCTGTTCCGGGCAGAGGGGACCATGGACGGCTTCGCCGTGCCCGACCTTGCCGGCGTGCCCGCCAGTCACCTCTATGAAATCCATGGTGCAGCGGCGCCTTTGCTCAGCCGCGCGACCGAGGCGCTGCTGCTTGGGCAGGCCTGATCCCGCCCGCCTTCCATGCCGCGGCGCGGTGCCCGCCATGCCCTTGAATACGCTGGCGCACCGAAAAGTGGTGCACTAGTATCCCAGGTAAATGCTCCGGATGCCGTCCACGACATCGCAAATAGAGAGCTCAACCCAGGGAGAGATCATGAACCACCCGACACGTCGCACCGTCATGGCCGGAGCGGCCGGCCTCGCCGCGTTGAATGCCGGCGGAGCGCTGGCCCAGAGCGCGCCCGTCGCGCTCAACATCATCGATGTCGCCGGCAATCTTCAGCTGACCCAGGCGGCAATCGAGAAATTCGCCAGGGACAATCCGAAGCTGATCTCGCGCCTGAATTTCTCGCGCGCGCCCTCGCCGGAACTGCCGGCCAAGCTCAAGGCCCAGCAGCAGGCCAACCGCGTCGATATCGACCTCGTGCTGACCGGCCCCGGCGCCATGTCGGACGGCATCCAGCAGGGGCTCTGGGTCGATGTCTGGAAGTCCCATGCCAGGGACCTGCCGAAGCCGGAGGAGGTCTATCACGAGCAGGCGCTGATGATGCAGCGCAATTTCGGCCAGAACGAAGGCGTCGCGGTGGTCTATTCGCCGTCCGGCCCGCTCTTCGAATATGCGCCCGAGCGGCTCAAGACCGTGCCGAAGACCGCCGCGGAGCTGCTCGCCTATGTCAAGCAGAACCCGAAGCGCTTCACCTATGCGCGGCCCGTCAATTCCGGCCCCGGCTGGACCTGGCTGCAGGGCCTGCCCTACATCCTCGGCGATGCCGACCCGACCGACCCGATGAAGGGCTGGGACAAGACCTGGGCCTATCTCAAGGAGCTCGGCACCGGCGTCGACTACTATCCGGGCGGCACCGCCGCGACGATGAAGGAGCTCGGCGAAGGCACCCGCGACGTCATCGTCTCGACGCTCGGCTGGGACATCAACCCGCGCGTCCTCGGCATCGTCCCGAAGAAAGCCAAGGTCTTCGTCCTCGCGAACACGCACTGGATTCCCGACACCCAGTTCATGTGCATTCCCAAGGGCGTCCCGGCCGACAAGCTGCCGGCGCTGGTTGCACTGATGGCTTATATGCTGAAGCCGGAAGCCCAGGCCGTGACCTATGACAAGGGCTATTTCTATCCGGGCCCGGCGATCAAGGGCGTGACGCTGGCCATGGCGCCGCAGGAAAGCCGCGACGTGCTCGCCGAATACGGCCGGCCGGAATATGACGGGCTGATCACCAGCCTGCCGACCCGCCCGCCGCTGACGCCCGAACGTCTCGTCGCCGCCTTCCGGCGCTGGGATCAGGAAATCGGCGTCGGCCACGGGGCGCCGCAATAGCCATGCGCTTCGCCGCCATCGGCCTCGAACACCGCCATATCCATCATATGGTCGGTGGTCTCCTCGAAGCCGGCGCGACCTGCGTCGGCTTCGATCCCACAACCAGCGACGAGCGCGTTCTCGCCGGCTTCCGCGAACGCTTCCCCGCTCTGCCGGAAAGCACCGCCGACCGGTTGATCGACGATCCCGCGATCGACCTGATCGTCTGCGCCGCGATACCGGCGGAACGCGCCGCCATCGCCATTCGCGCCATGCGGTCCGGCAAGGACGTGATGGTCGACAAGCCCGGCGTCATCGATTTCGACCAGCTCGCCGCCGTCGAGCAGACGGTCGCCGAGACCGGGCGCATCTTCTCGATCTGCTTCTCCGAACGCTTCACCGTGCCGGCAACGATCATAGCCGGCAAACTGATCGCAGACGGCGCCATCGGCCGCGTCGTGCAGACGCTCGGCATGGGGCCGCACCGGCTCAATCGCGCCATCCGGCCGGACTGGTTCTTCGACAAGCGCCATTATGGCGGCATCCTCACCGATATCGCCTCGCACCAGATCGATCAGTTCCTGCATTTCACCGGCTCCGACGATGCGGAAATCGTCGCCTCGGGCGTCGGTCATTTCGGCGGGGCGGACCTGTCCGATTTCGAGGATTTCGGCGAGGTCCTGCTGCGCAGCGACAAGGCCGGCGGCTATATCCGCGTCGACTGGTTCACCGCCGACGGCCTGCCGACCTGGGGCGACGGACGCCTGACCATCCTCGGCACCGAAGGCACGATCGAGTTGCGCAAATATGTCGACATCGCCGGCCGCCCCGGCACCGACCATGTCTTCCTGGTCGACAAGGCCGGCACCCGCCATATCGATGCTTCCAACGAACCGCTGACCTATTTCCAAAATCTGGTCGCCGATATCGGCGCCCGTAGCGAAATCGCGATGAGCCAGCGCCACGCCTTCACCGTCTGCCGGCTCGCGCTGGCAGCGCAGGCGAAAGCGGCGTGGCTGCCGCTACGGTCACAAGGAACCTGAACGATGTCATCCCGGGCGACCGAAGGGAGACCCGGGATCCATTCCGGAGCGCCGCCAATGGAGGTTCAGGCATGGATCCCGGATCAGCGCGGCTTCGCCGCTTGTCCGGGATGACGACCGTGGGACGAGTTGAAGAAGGGGATCGCCCGTCATGATACGCAAGCTCGGCATCGCCGTGATCGGGCTCGGCCCCGCTTCCCTGCCGCATTCGAAAAGCCTGCTCGACCTCGCCGATCGCGCCGAAACGCGCTGGGCCGTGAGCCGCACGCCCGATCGCGCCAGGGCCTATGCCGCGCAATTCCCCTTCCCGACCACGACCGATCTCGACGCCGTACTGAGCGATCCCGCAGTGGATGCCTGCATCGTGCTGACGCCGCCGTCGAGCCATTTCGACGTCTCGGCGCGCTGCCTTCAAGCCGGCAAACATGTTCTCGTCGAGAAGCCATTGGAACTGACCAGCGAGCGCGGCCAGCGCCTCGTCGATACTGCTCGCCGGACTGGCAAGACCTTCGGTGTGACCCTGCAGCACCGCTTCCGTCCGGCGAGCCTGCGCCTGAAAGCCGCCCTGCAATCGGGCGAGCTCGGCACGATCGAAGCCGCCTTCCTCTCCGTGCCCTGGTGGCGCCCGCAGAGCTATTACGACGAGCCCGGCCGCGGCACGCTCGCTCGCGACGGCGGCGGCGTGCTGCTGACGCAGGCGATCCATTCGCTCGACCTCTTCCGATCGCTCGTCGGGGTTTCCAAGGTCGTGGCGGCACAGGCCCGCACCACCGCACTCCATCGCATGGAGACTGAGGATTACGTCTCCGCTCTGCTGGAGACCGGCACTGGCGCCCCCGCCACGCTGGTGACGACCACCGCCGCCTATCCCGGCTATCCCGAACGCATCGAGATCACCGGCACGAAAGGGTTCGCCGCGCTGATCGGCGGGCGGCTGCGGCTCGCCTTCCTCGACGGGCGCGAGGAGATCGTCGAGGCCGAGGGCTCGACCGGCAGCGGCGCCAATATCATGGACTTCCCGCATGACGCCCACCGCGCCGTCATCGCCGATTTCCTCGATGCGATCGCTGAGGGCCGCGACCCCGTCGTCACCGGCGAGGAGGCGCTCGCCTCGCAACGGCTGGTCGACGACATCCTGGAGGCTGCGCGGCCGACATGACGCCATCGGTTTCTTGACTTGGTGACGATTTGCGGTGTGTTTCCGATGATGAAACGCCGTCATTCCGGGCTTGACCCGGAACCCATCCCAGAGCGCCCAGCCCTGTGATGGATTCCGGATCGGCGCCGCGAGTTTATCCTTGGGCCGACCGAAGGTCGGACCCGAGGGCGGCTTGCCCGGAATGACGCGTATGTTGCGATCCAGATGTCCCCGATAAACGTCGTCCTCGCCTGCGATCTCGGCGGCAGCAGCTTCCGCGCCGCGCTGATCGACAATCGCGGAACGACATTGGCCGAGCATGCCGTTCCCGGCCCTGCCCTGCACGACCATCTCGACCGCTCGGAAGTGACGGCGCTGGCCTGGTGGACGCAGTTGCTCGAAGCCGCCGCCAGGCTCGCCGAACAGGCGCCGGAGCTGTTCGCGAGCATCCAGGGCATCGCGATCTGCGGCGTCACACGCACGCAGGTCTTCCTCGGCCGGGACGGTCAGGAACTGCGCCCCGCGATGACCTGGAAAGATGCGCGCTCGGATGGCATCGCCTCTCGCCTGCGCGAGACGCTGGCCGATCATTCCGAGGCCTCCCGCATCAACGCCTTCCACCCGCTCGCGCGTCTCGCCTGGCTGGCCGATACCGAACCGGAGAACGCCCGCGCGCTGGCCTGCGTGCTGGAACCCAAGGATTACCTGAACTTCCGCCTGACCGGCCGGCAGGCGAGCGATCCCGTCTCCCTCGCGCGATTGATCGCGTGCACTGAAAACGTCGGCGGCCGCTCGGGATTTGATGCCATCGGCCTGCCGCCAAGCGTGATCCCCGCGATCATCGAACCCGCCGAGATCGTCGCCCCCGTCCGCGCCAGCCTGCCCGCGCCCTTCGACCAGTTCGCCGGCATCCCCGTCTTCTGCGGCTGCAACGATACCTGGGCGGCTGTCGCAGGGCTCGGCGCCCTTCGACCGGGCTATGCCTACAACATCTCCGGCACGACCGAGGTGCTCGGCGTGCTCGGCCCCGATCAGGCGGAAGCCGAAGGGCTCATCTCCGTCGATTGGCGCGGCCTCTGGCATCTCGGCGGCCCCAGCCAGAACGGCGCCGACACCGCCGCCTGGCTCGCCGGCCTGCTCGGCGGCAACGGTCCCATCGGCGAGACGATCGAGCGCCTTCTTGCCGGCCCGCGCCATCCGCAGCCGGTGCTCTTCCTGCCCTATCTGCAGGGCGAGCGCGTGCCCTATTGGGACCCGAACCTGCGCGGCGCCTTCATCGGGCTCGGCCGCCAACATGGCCCGACCGACCTCGCCTATGCCGTGCTCGAAGGCGTCGCCTGCCAGAACCGCCTTGTGCTGGAGCGCGCGGAAGGCGCGCTCGGCACTCGCGTCGACGAAATCCGCTTCGGCGGCGGCGCCGCGGCCAATCCGGTCTGGGCACAGGTGAAGGCCGATATCTGCGGCCGCCCGATCGCGGTTGGCACAGCCAAGGAGCCCGGCCTGCTCGGCGCGGCGATCATCGCCTGGACGGGCCTTGGCCGCTTCGCCTCGCTCGCAGCCGCGCAGGACGCCCTTGTGAGCATCGCCAGCCGCTACGAGCCCGACCCGGCGCGGCGCCCCGCCTATAACGCGCTCTATGCCCTCTATCGGCAGAGCGAGGCAGCCCTCGCCCCCATCTCGGCCGATCTCGTCGCGCTGGCGCAGAACACGGGCGCGTGGCCCGGCCTCGCCAACCCGGCAAGCGCAACGTAAAGGACTGATCATGCCGACGATTCGAAGCAGAGCGCCGGCGCGCATGATCGTGAAGAAGGGAAGTTGAGCTTGGGCCGCATCGACCCGCGCGAATTGATCGGACGCTACGGCACGGCGCTCGCCGGCCTCGCACTGATCCTGTTCTTCCTGATCTTCGCGCCAAACTTCGCCAGCACGATGAACATCATCAACGTGCTCAAGGACACGAGCTTCCTCGCCATCCTCGCGCTCGGCTTCGCGCTCGCCTTCACCGTCTCAGAGCTCGATCTCTCCGTCGCGGAGATGGCGAGCCTCGCGGCGGTCGTCTGCGGCTGGCTGGTCCATGCGCAATATCCGCCGGCCGTCGCGGTATCGGCTGCGATTGGCGTCGGCATCGTGCTGGGCACGCTGAATGGCTATGGCGTCACCGTACTGCGCATCCCCTCGCTGATCATGACGCTCGGCACCGCCGCGATCGCCAAGGGCTTCGCCTTCATGATCACGCAGGGCGTCGCCTTCGTCGGGCGCTGGCCGGTCGGCTTCACCGGGCTCGCCCGCGGCTATTCGTTCGGCATCCCCAATCTCGTGCTCTGGATGGCGGGCGCCACGCTCTTCGCTTACGGGCTCGTCAAATGGACGCGAACCGGCGCGCATATGGTCGCGACCGGCGAGGCGGATGAGGCGGCGCGGCTTGCCGGCATCGCCACCGCCCGGATGAAGCGCATCGGCCTCCTGCTTTCGGGCGTCTTCGCCGGCCTCATGGCCATGCTGCTCGCCGCCAACCTGTCCTCGGCCGCACCGAACATGGCGGGCGACTACCTGCTCTATGCCATCGCCGCCGTGCTGCTCGGCATGACCATGTTCGAGCCCGGCAAGCCCAACATCCCCGGCACGGTCTTTGCTGCGTTGGTGCTCAAGGTGCTCGGCAACGGCTTGGTGCTGATGGGCGCGCCCTATTACATCCAGGACATCGTGCTCGGCGCGATCATCATCGGCTCGGTCGCCTTCTCGGCCAGCGCGATGAAGAAGGCGGCGTTCAAGGTCTGATTTCGACAACGACAAGCAGAATGAGGGGAGTGGGTTTCATGTTCGGTTTCAGGAAAATGCTGGTCGCTGCTGCGGCGCTCGTCGCGCTCGGTCAGTCGGCCGGCGCGTTCGAGGTCGGCATCATCGGCTTCCAGTTCACCTCGGAGACGCATGCGCGTGTCGCCAATGCCGCTGCTGCCGCCGCCAAGGCCAAGGGCTGGAACGTCACGCTGCTGAATTCGGAAGGCGCGCTGCCGAAGCATGCCGAGCAGTTCGACGCGCTGATCGCCAAGAAGGTCGATGCCATCATCATCGCCATGGGCAAGCCGGTCGAGGCCGACGCCCAGTTCAAGGCGGCGAAGGACGCCAAGATCCCCGTGGTCACCGTGCAGTCGGGTTCGAGCCCGCATGCGCTCTTCGACATCCAGACCAACGAGTACAAGGTCGGCGCCGATGCCGCGCTCTACCTGCTCGGCCAGCTCGGCTACCAGGGCAACATCGTCTCGGCCCGCTTCGACCTCAACGTCGCCTCGCGCATCCGTGGCCGCCTGCTCGACGCCGTCCTCGCCGAGAACCAGGCAGTGAAGGAGCTCGGCAAGTTCTCGATGGCCCGCACCCAGAGCTGGCGCGACGATGTCCGCGCCGGCATGCAGGCGCTGCTGCTGCAGAACCAGGGCAAGATCAACGGCATCTGGGCCTCCTTCGACGGCCAGGCCTATATCATCGACGACCTGCTGCAGGCGCAGGGCGTGAAGAAGGGTCAGATCCCGCTGGTCTCGGTCGATGGCGGCAAGGAGAGCTACGAGCGCATCGCCGACCCGAACTCGACCTTCATGGCGACCGTCGCCGTGCCCTTCGACGAGATGGGCAAGCAGGCGGTCGATGCCATCCAGGCGATCGTCGTCGACAAGAAGCCGAAGGAGAGCATCACGTCGGGCCCCTATCTCTTCACGGAAGCCGAGCTGGTCGACAAGAACAACGTCCAGCAGTTCCTGAAGAAGTGAGGCTCTTTCCCTTCTCCCCTTGCGGGAGAAGGTGGCTCGGCGAAGCCGAGACGGATGAGGGGACGCGCTGCAATTTCCGGTTTGCGCCTTGCAAAGGCTGCATCGGAAACGTCGAGAGACCCCTCACCCCAGCCCTCTCCCGCAAGGGGAGAGGGGGCAGGTCGCGCCAAGCTGGCCCACTGAGAAGCCTTGAACCATGACCTCTTCCACCCCCCTCCTCTCGCTGCGCGGCATCGGCAAGGCCTATGGCCCGGTCGTCGCCGTGCGCGATGTCGATCTCGACATCTTCAAGGGCGAGGTCGTGGCGCTCTGCGGCGACAACGGCGCCGGCAAGTCGAGCCTGATCAAGGTGATCTCCGGCGCCGAGGAAGCGACGAGCGGCACGATCAGCCTGCGCGGCAAGCCGGTCACCTTCGCCTCGCCGCATGACGCGCTGGCGAACGGCGTCGCGACGATCTACCAGGACCTCGCGCTGGCGCCGCGCCTCTCCATCGCCCAGAATGTCTTCATGGGCTCGGAATTGACCAAGCCCGTGCTGCTGCCCTTCCTGCGTATCCTCGACAAGAAGAAGATGATCGCGGAATCGCAGCGCTATCTCTCTCAGCTCTCCGCCGCGGTCACCGACATGACGCGGCCCGTCGAGCGCCTCTCCGGCGGCCAGCGTCAGGCGGTCGCGATCTCGCGCGCACTGCGCTGGAACGCCGAGATCATCATCATGGACGAACCCACCGCCGCGCTCGGCGTCAAGGAAAGCGCGCTCGTCCTCGATCTCATCCGCAAGCTCAAGGCGGACGGACGCACCGTCATCCTGATCAGCCACAACATGCGCGACGTGGTGGCGCTGGCCGACCGTGTCGTGATCATGGGCGCCGGCCGCAAATATGTGGACCGGCCGCTTGGAAACCTCACCGCCGACGACATCGCCCACATGATCATGGCCGGCAACGCCAAGGCGGCCTGAGATGCGCTTTCTCCCATTTTCAGCCCTCATCCTGAGGAGCGGGCATGGCCCGCGTCTCGAAGGATGCTTCAGCAGGCTCCGGAGCGATCTGGAACATCCTTCGAGACGCCGCTACGCGGCTCCTCAGGATGAGGGCTGAGGGTATGGAAACGAAGATGCGCGAAGCCACCATCATCGATACCGATCCCGGCCAGGACGACGCCGTCGCCCTGCTCCTCGCCTTCGCCAGCGCCGAGCGGATCGATCTCAGGGCGATCACCACGGTCGCCGGCAATGTCCCGGTCGCGCAGACCACCGCGAATGCCTTGCGCATCCGCGATCTCGCCGGCCGTGACGATATTCCCGTCCATCGCGGTGCCGAGGGTCCGCTGGTCTTCGCTCTCGAAACCGCGGAATTCGTCTGCGGTCCCGATGGACTCGCCGGCGCAGAACTGCCCCAGCCGAGGGGCGAGGCTGCACCGGGTCATGCCGTGCAGGCGGTCATCGATATCTGCCGGGCAGCGCCTGCGGACGGCATCACGCTTTGCCCGCTCGGGCCTCTGACCAATCTCGCCCTCGCCTTCCGGCTGGCGCCCGACATCCTGCCGAAGGTCAGGCGCATCGTGCTGATGGGCGGGGCCATCGGCCTCGGCAACATCACGCCTGCGGCGGAGTTCAACACCTATGTCGACCCGCATGCCGCAGCGGTCGTGTTCGGTTGCGGCCGGCCGATCGTCATGTTCGGCCTCGGCGTCACGCTCCAGGCCATCGCCAGCCACGATCAGGTCGCCCGCATCGGCGCGCTCGGCAACGCGGCGGGCAAGGCCGTGCACGGCATGCTGACGCGCCCGCGTCCCGGCGGGCTCGGCTCGAACGGCCATCCGATGCACGACCCTTGCGTCATTGCCTTCCTGCTCTGGCCGGAGCTGTTCGAAGGCCGCGACTGCTTCGTCGCAGTCGAGACCGGCGACGGCCCCTTGCGCGGGCGCACCACAATCGACTGGAACGGCCGCCTCAAGCGCGTGCCCAACGCCCATGTCGTTTCATCCGTGAAGGCCCACGACCTGTTCGAGCGGATGATCGAACGCCTCGCCACGCTGCCCTGAGAGACCAGATCATGCCGCATTTCGTCGAAGCGCTGCAGCAGGAAGCGGCGGAAGCCATCGCGCAGATGCAGGAGGTTGCCTTGCGCGCCCGCCACGCCCATGCCCGTGCCGAACTGATGCGCCACATGCTGACCACGGCCCGCAAGGTCAAGGACAAGCCGAAGGCCGAGGCTGTCGAAACCGTCGTGCGCGAATGGATGGATGCCTGGAATCTGGGTCGCAGCGACTGGCCGCATATCGCGCGCGAGATGGAGAGCTTCACCGAAACCTTCCACGACTACGCCAATGATCCGAGCGATGCCCATGATGAGCGTCTACGCGAAGCCTGCGCGGCGCTCGACGCCGTCCTGGAGCAGGAGGGAACCTCGATCTCCGACCAGATGGCCTTCCGCTCGCAATGCGCCCATGGCTGGTGGGAACAGGTGAAACCCGTCCCGGCCGACCTGCCCGGCCGCAAGCCGCGCCCGTCCGTGCCGGCGCTTGAATCCGGCAAAGCATTCTGGGAAGCCGGCTGCGCCGACTTCTGCCGCTGAGGCGCCTTTTCCCGCCATCCCACAATCGCGAGCGTCATCCCGGGCTTGCCCCGGGATCCATCGCAGAACGCAGCGCCCTCCGATGGATTCCGGATCGGCGCCGCTTCGCGACTTGTCCGGAATGACGACGCGGTTCAGCGGTAGCGCGGCAAGCCGCTACGGCAGCTGCTGGTTCTCGAAAAAGCCGTCCAGCGGGATCTGGGTCGTCTTCTCGAAATCGTCCATCGCATCGAGCAGGCGCCGGCGGTAGTTCAACAGCGCCAGCAGCAATTGCGCGGCGTCGCGCGACAGCCCGTAGCGCGCCCAGCTCTCGGAAGTCACTCGTTCCAGCCCGATCTGGTCGCCGAAAGCCTCGACCGTGGCGAAGCCGAGGCCTTGCACCACCTCAAGCAACTCTTCAGCCGACATGCGCGGCTTCACGACATGGGAATGCACCCGCTCCAGCATGAGGCGGATGTCGGAGGGCCGGAACTGCAGGGAGTTGCGCGCGAACTGCTCGAAATTATTGGCCATGGCGTGTCTCCCCTTCGGCTCCCTTTGTCGCCGGTTTTGCGCCGCCGGCCAGCAAGGCCTCGGCAGCGCCTTCATCCGTGATCAGCACCTTCGCTGCGCTCGCCCGCAAGGCGGCGCGGATCGCATGTTCCTTATGGGCGCCGCCGGCCGCGATCGCGACGAGGCCGATGCCCCTGAGATCGGCCGGGCTCACCGCCATGATACGCCGGTTGACCGGATGGTCCACCAGCTCGCCCTCGGCATCGATGAAATGGCAGACGAGGTCGCCGACCGCTCCGGCCTTCTTGAGGCCCGCCAGATCCGATTGCGGCAGCAAGCCCTCGCGGAACAGCGTTGAATCCGGCACGATATCGCCGACGCTGACCAGCGCGATATCGGCCGCACGCGCCCGGTCTAGCAGGTCCCGCAAGCTCGGCTCGCGCCAGAGCGCGTCGCGGATCTCGGCATTCGAGACGAAGACCGGCGCGGTCAACTGGAAGCAGTCGGCCCCGAACATGTCGGCGACGCGGCGCGCCACCGCCGAGGGGTTGATGCTGCGCGAGTGGGTGAGGCCGCCGAGCAGCGAGACGACGGACATCGCCTCGACCTGGCGCGGCTGCATGCCCCGCAGCGCCAGATGCAGGGTCTGCCCCCAGCCGACGGCCAGTGACATGTTGTCGGTGAGCTTGTCCGAGAGCCAGAGGCCGGCGGCATAGCCGACGAGCGCCGAGACGCTGGCCGCATCGCGCGCCGCCGGCACCACCACCGCCTCCTTCAGGCCGAAGGCGGTGACAAGCCCGCGTTCAAGCCCCGCCTGCCGGGCCGAGCGCGCATCGATCCTGATCTTGACCAGCCCTTCGGAACGCGCTGCCGCCAGCATGCGGATCACCTTGATCCGGCTCAGCCCCAGCGCCTCGGCGATCTGTTCCTGGGTCAAGCCCTCGACGTAATAGAGCCAGGCGGCGCGGACCTTCGCCTCCGCCACCGGCATCTCGCCCTGGATCAGTCCTGCTCCGAATGCGTCTTCCACGAGCGCTCCCTGTCGCGCCGTCTCGGGCGCTTGCGCCAGCATCACCGCATCGCGCCGTCCAAGGCAACCCGTTTGAACATCTGTGCGCTTGACAGGACGAATGACATGTTCTTTTGTTCCTATATAAGAACATATGTCCTAGGGAGAGAGTGACGATGGCCGCGATCCAGCCGCAGCCGCCTTTGGGCGCGCCCGTCGCCGGCCTGTCCCTGGCCGAGGCCCTCGAATTGCGCGCCAAGGCCGGCAGGCCGGTCCGCGTCGGCCTGATCGGCGCCGGCCAGATGGGCACCGATATCGTCGTCCAGATCTCGCAGATGACCGGCATCGAGATCGCCGCCGTCGCCGATATCGCGCCGGATCGCGTTTCGGAGGCCGCCGCGCTCGCCGGGCGCAAGGGCGAGGTCGACAATGTCTCTGACGAGGCCGGGCTCGACGCCAGCAGGCGCAAGGGCCGCATTGCCGCCACGACCTCGCTCGACCTGATCTGCCGCTCGTCCCATGTCGACGTCATCATCGACGCCACCGGCAACCCGGAAGCCGGCTCGCGCGTCGCGCTGACCGCCATCGCCGCGCGCAAGCATATCGTGATGATGAATGTCGAGGCCGACATCACCATTGGCTCCTATCTCGCGGTCGAGGCCGCCAAGGCCGGCGTGGTCTACACGCTCGGCGCCGGCGACGAACCCGCCGCCGCGATGGAGCTGATCAATTTCGTCCGCGCCATGGGCTATCCCGTTGTCGCCGCCGGCAAGGGCAAGAACAACCCGTTCCGGATCGACGCCGTGCCGGCCGACTATGTCGAAGAAGCCACGCGCCGGAACATGAACCCGCGCATGCTCGTCGAGTTCGTCGACGGGTCGAAGACGATGGTCGAGATGGTCGCCATCGCCAATGCCTGCGGCTTCGTGCCCGATATCCCCGGCATGCACGGCCCCGCCGCGCCGAAGGACGAGTTGCAGACCTATTTCTGCCCGAAGGAAGAGGGCGGCCTGCTCTCCCGGACGGGCGTCGTCGACTTCTCCGTTGCCAAGGGCGTCGCGCCCGGTGTCTTCGCCATCGCGGAGATGCGCCATCCCCGCGTCCGTGAGCGCATGAGCGACCTGCATCTCGGCCCCGGCCCCTATTATTCCTTCTTCCGGCCCTATCATCTGACCAGTCTGGAAGTACCGCTCTCGGCCGCCGCCGCCGTGATCTTCAACCAGAGCCATATGCGCCCGCTGCCGGTGCCGACCTCCGAGGTCGGCTGCGTCGCCAAGCGCGATCTCGCGGCCGGCGAGACGCTCGATGCCATCGGCGAATACGGCTATCGCGGCTTCGCCCTTTCCCGCGCCGATGCGCAGGCGCGCAAGGCCCTGCCGATCGGCCTCGCCCAGGGCGCGACCATGACGCAGCCCGTCCGCAAGGGCGAACTCATCACGCTGGCCGACGCCACGCCCGACGAGCGGCTGAAGATCGTCGAGGTGCGCCGCGCGCAGGACGCGATGATCGCCGCGCTGACCTCCGGAGCCCAGGCATGAGTGCCGATCAGAAGCCGAACCAGCGGCCGGAACTCGCCGCGCTCGACGATGCGACGGTGGCGCAGGCGCTGACCCGCATGCACCTGATCCGCAAGTTCGAGGAGGCGGCCGAGGCGAGCTACATGCGCGGCCTGATCCACGGCACGATGCATCTCTCGATCGGGCAGGAAGCCAGCGCCGTCGGCACGACGCTGCCGCTCGAAGCCCATGACTACATCCTCTCGACCCATCGCGGCCATGGCCACTGCATCGCGCGCGGCGCCGAGCCGAAGCTGATGTTCGCCGAGTTCTTCGGCAAGGAGACCGGCTATTGCAAGGGCCGCGGCGGCTCGATGCATATCGCCGATGTCGAAGGCGGCAATCTCGGCGCCAACGGCATCGTCGGCGGCGGCCTGCCGATCGCGGTCGGCGTCGGCATGAGCATCAAGGCGCAGAAGAACGGCCGGGTCTGCATGGTCTTCTTCGGCGACGGCGCCTCGAACGAGGGCGCCTTCCACGAGGCGCTGAACATGGCCTCGATCTGGAAGCTGCCGGTCGTCTTCGTCTGCGAGAACAACAAATACGGCATGTCGATGGATATCGGCCGCGCCATGGCGGTGCCGAACGTCGCCGACCGCGCGGCGGCCTACGGCATGCCCGGCCATAGCCTCGACGGCAACGACCTCGCCGGCGTCGCAGCCGTGGCGAAGGTCGCGATCGCGCGGGCCCGCTCCGGGGAAGGCCCCTCGCTGATCGAGTGCAAGACCTATCGCTGGCGCGGCCATTCCAAGAGCGACCGCAATCTCTACCGCTCCAAGGAGGAGATCGAGGAATGGCGCAACCAGGACCCGATCCGGCGGCTCGAGGACGAGCTCAAGGCGCATGACCGCTTCGATGCGGCCGCGCTGATGAAGCTCGAAGAGGACGCCCAGCGCGACATCGACGCCGCCGTCGAATTCGCCCGCGCCTGCCCGGACCCCGATCCGAAAGACCTGACCCGTGACGTCTATGCCCTCTGACACGCTCGAAGCCGTGAGCGAGATCCGCGAGCTGTCCTATGCCGAGGCCGTGCGCGAGGCACTCGGTCAGGCGATGGAAGCCGACGAGCGCGTCTTCCTCTTCGGCGAGGATGTCGGCGTCTATGGCGGCGCCTTTGGCGTCTCCGGCGATCTCGTCCATCGCTTCGGCACGGACCGCGTGATCGACACCCCGATCAGCGAGCTCGGCATCGCCGGTGCGGCAGTCGGTGCCGCGATCACCGGCATGCGTCCGGTGCTGGAAATCCAGTTCTCGGATTTCGTTACGCTCGCGATGGAGCAGCTCGTTAATCAGGCGGCCAAGATCCGCTTCATGTTCGGCGGCAAGGCGAGCGTGCCGATGGTCGTGCGTCTGCCCGGCGGCTCCGGTACGGGTGCCGCCGCCCAGCACAGCCAGAGCCTCGAAGCCTGGTTCGCCCATGTCCCGGGGCTGAAAGTCCTGCAGCCGAGCACACCGCATGACGCCAAGGGCATGCTGCTCGCGGCGATCGACGATCCCAACCCCGTCCTGATCTTCGAGCACAAGCTGCTCTACAAGACCAAGGGCCATGTCCCGGCGGAAGCCTACCGCGTCCCGATCGGCAAGGCCGCGATCCGCCGCGAAGGCACGGATGTCACCATCGTCGGCTCCTCGATCATGGCCCGCAAGGCGGAAGCGGCGGCCGAGCGTCTGGCCGCAGACGGCATCTCGGCCGAGGTGATCGACCTGCGCTCGATCCGCCCGATCGACTTCACCACCATCGCCGAGAGCGTGCGCAGGACGCATCGCCTGCTGGTCGTCTACGAAGGCGTGAAGACCATGGGCATCGGCGCCGAGATTTCGGCGATGATCGCCGAGAGCGAGGTCTTCGACTTCCTGGATGCGCCGATCATCCGGCTCGGCGGCGCCGATGCGCCGATCCCCTACAACCCGGTTCTGGAGAAGGCGGCCGTCCCGCAGGAGGACGACATCGTCACCGCCGCCGCCAATCTCGTCCGCCGCGGGGAAGCCTGATGCCTGTCGAGGTCATCCTTCCCAAGGTCGACATGGACATGGAGACGGGCACGATCGAGGCCTGGCATGTCAAGGAAGGCGACCAGGTCCGCCAGGGCGACACCATCTTCGAGATCGGCACCAACAAGGCCGTGATGGAGGTCGAGGCGCCCGCCACCGGGGCGATCCGGAACATCAAGGCCGAGACCGGCGTGCCGATCTCGGTTGGCACAGCCGTTGCGTGGATCTACCTCGACGGCGAGGCCGCCACCGCGCCGTCGAAGCCGGCAGCCGCTGCGGCTACCGTGGCGGCTGCCACATCCCTTCCCAAAGCCGAGGCGCCGATCGCTCTGGCGATTGCGGTGCCGCCCACGGCAGCGGGCCTGCGCGCGACCCCACTTGCCCGCCGCATCGCCCGCCAGAACGCGCTCGACCTCAAGACCGTGATCGGGACCGGCCCACGCGGGCGCATCGGCGAAGCCGACGTGAAGCGCCATCTGGAGCAGCGGCCGCGCTGCGCCCCGGCGCAGGAGACGCGCCCTGCGCCGGCCGCATCAGCAAATGCGTCCGAAGGCCGGCTGCAGCCCTTCTCGGCGATCCGCCGCATCGTCGCGAGCCGGCTCTCCGAGAGCATGCGTACCGCCCCGCATTTCTATCTGACATCCGAGATCGAAATGAGCGCCGCACGCGATCTGCTCGGCCGCCTCGCCAAGCGTCACGAGCGCATCGGCGCGCCCAAGCCCAGCCTGACCGTGCTGATCGCCCGCGTCGCCGCCCGCATCCTGCGCGACCACCCGGTCATCAACGCCTCGGCCGAGGGCGAGGCGACGCGCTTCCACGAGCGCATCGATATCGGCATCGCCATGGAGCGCGATGGCGACCTCGTGGTGCCCGTGCTGCGCGATGCCGGCGGCATGGACATGCCCGCCATGACACGCGAATTCGCCCGGTTGCGCGATGGGATGGCGAAGCGCACGTTGACCCCGGCCGAGCTTGGCGGCGGCACCTTCACCATCTCCAATCTCGGCATGTACGGCGTCGACTCATTCACCGCGATCATCAACCCGCCACAAGGCGCGATCCTTGCGGTCGGCCGCACCGTCGACAAGCCGGTCGGGCGCGACGGCCAGATCGTGCTCAGGCCGATGGCGAACTTCACGCTGTCCTCGGATCACCGCATCGTCGACGGTGTTGCGGCGGCTCGTTTCATGGCCGATCTGCGCGAGGCTCTTGAAAATCCCGAGCTGCTTCTGTGAAGGAAGGTGCTGCCGGTCGACGCATCGCGGATGGCCGGCACAAGCTGATCTGACATCACGATCTGACACGAAGATCGACCGGCGCATTTGGCGTAAAGGTCGACATCGCGACAACGGAGGAGACGAAACCATGACCCTGACACGACGCCGCTTCGCCGGACGCGGATTGATGATGACCGCAGCGGCCACCCTGCTTGCCGCTGCCCCCGCCTTCGCGCAGGCGCCCTCGGGCAAGCTCGTGCTCTACACCTCGCAGCCCGAGAAGGACGCGGCCCAGACCACGGCCGCCTTCAAGAAGGCCTATCCCAATATCGAGGTCGACATCTTCCGCTCCGGCACGACCGAGGTGATGGGCAAGCTCGCCGCCGAGATTTCGGCCGGCCAGCCCGGCGCCGATGTCCTCCTGATCGCCGACGCCGCGAGCATGGAGATCCTGAAAGGCCAGAAGCAGCTCCTCGCCTATCCCGGCGCCAAGACCGATGGCTTCCAGCCCGGCTCCTTCGACACCGACAAGACCTATTTCGGCTCGAAGCTGATCACCACCGGCATCGCCTACAACACCGGCGCCAAGGAGAAGCCGACCTCCTGGACCGATCTCGACAAGCCCGCCTACAAGGGCCAGATCTCGATGCCGAGCCCGCTCTATTCGGGCGCAGCCGCGATCATGCTCTCGACCATGACGGCGCGTCCCGATCTCGGCTGGAAGCTGTTCGAGGGGCTCAAGGCCAACGAGGCCGTCGCGGTGCGTGGCAATGGCGCCGTCCTGAAGTCCGTCGCAAGCGGCGAGAAGTCCTACGGCGTTCTGGTCGACTTCATGGCCTACAACGCCAAGAAGCAGGGCTCACCGATCGATTTCGTCTTCCCGAAGGAAGGCGCGCCGGCCGTGACCGAACCCGTCGCGATCGTGAAGACCACGAAGAACGAGGCGGCCGCCAAGGCCTTCGTCGACTTCATTCTCTCCGATGACGGCCAGAAGCTCGCGCTCGCCATGGGCTATATCCCGGCGAAGCCCAGCATCGGCTCGCCGTCCTGGTTGCCGGCAGGCACCAAGATCAACGTCATGACCTCCGATATCGCGGCCGTGGTCAAGGCGACCGAGGCCGACAAGGCCCGCTTCGCCACGATGTTCGGCAACTGAGCCAGGGCCGCGTGCGCATGTCCCTCGCCGATCCCGCGACGCTGCGCACGCGCGTCGAGGAGACGGGCCTCCTCTGGGGGCTCGTCGGCCTCGTCGCGCTCTTGTCGCTATTGCCGATCGGGCGCCTGATTGTCGAGGGCCTTGCCCCCGGCGGCCAGCTCTCGGCGACGGCACTCGGCAAGGTCATGGCGAGTCCGGCGACCTGGACGGCGACCTGGAACAGCCTCACCACCGCCATCGCCGGCACGATCCTCGCCACGCTGATCGGCGGCACGGTCGCGCTATTGGCGACACTGACCGACATCCGCGCCCGTAACGCCTTCACCTTCTGCTTCGTCCTGCCGCTGATGATCGCGCCGCAGGTCACCGCCCTCGCCTGGCTCCAGCTCTTCGGCCCGTCCAGCACGCTGCTCAAGCTGATCGGCATGGCGCCGCCGCTCGGCAGCCGCAACCCGCTCTATTCGCGCGAAGGCATCATCCTGCTGCTCGGCCTGCAATATGCCCCGCTGGTCTTCCTGACCCTGCGCGCAGGCCTGCGCGCCCTGCCGAAGGAGCTGATCGAGGCCGGCCTCGCCGCAGGCGCGAGCCCGCTCACCGTTCTGCGCACCGTCGTCCTGCCGCTGATGACGCCGCCGCTCGTCGCCGGCATCGCGCTCTGCTTCGTCTCCAGCCTGGGCAATTTCGGCATTCCCGCCTTCCTCGGCATTCCCGGCAATTTCCTCGTCCTGCCGACGCTGATCTACCAGCGCCTCGCGGGTCTCGGCCCCGGCGTGCTCTCCGAGGTCGCGATCCTCTCCCTGCTGATCGGCCTGATCGCGATGGCCGGCATCCTCCTGCAGGACCTGATGCTGCGCCGGCGCGACTTCCGGATCACCACGACCTCGAGCGCAGCGCGCCCTTTCGAACTCGGCCGCTGGCGTCGCCCGGTCGAGCTCGGGCTGTGGGCCTTCGCGATCCTCGTGCTCGCCATGCCCTTCCTCGGCTTGCTCTCGACCTCGCTGATCCCCGCCTTCGGTGTGCCGCTCAACGCCAGGACCGCAACGCTCGCCAACTACGCCTATGTGTTGTTCGAGCACGCCGCCTCGAAGCGCGCCTTCGTCAATTCCTTCCTGATGTCGGCGGGCGCAGCGACCCTGATCGTCCTGATCTGCGTGCCGCTCGGCTATTTTATCGTCTGGAAGAAGTCGCGCGCCCTGCGCCTGCTCAACCTTGCCGCCGAACTGCCCTATGCGATGCCCGGCGTCGTGCTCGCCATCGCCGCGATCCTGCTCTTCCTCAAGCCGCTGCCGGTGCTGAACGTCTCGCTCTACAACACGATCTGGATCATCGTCTTCGCCTATCTCGCCCGCTTCCTCGTATTGGGCCTGCGCCCCGTCATCAGCGGCTATCTCCAGATCGACCGCACGCTGGAGGAGGCCGCCCAGATCGCGGGCGCCGGCCTGCCGCGACGGCTCGTCACGATCATCTTCCCGCTGGTCGCGCCGGCTGCCGTCGCGGGCGCGCTCCTGGTCTTCCTCACGGCCTTCAACGAGCTCACAGTCTCGGCCCTGCTCTGGTCTTCCGGGGCCGAGACGCTCGGCGTCGTCGTCTTCTCCTTCGAGCAGGGCGGCGATTCCACCTATGCCTCGGCGCTGGCCGCCGTGACCGTCGTCGTCACCGTCGGCCTGATGGCGTCCACCACCCTCTTCGCCCAGAGATTGCCCCAGGGAGTCCTGCCGTGGCGCGACTGACCATCGACCGGGCGCAGAAGCGCTTCGGCTCCTATCTCGCGCTCGACGACGTCTCGATCGCTGTCGAGGACGGCGAATTCCTGGCCGTGCTCGGCCCCTCCGGCTGCGGCAAGACCACGCTGCTGCGCCAGATCGCCGGCTTCGACAAGCTCGACGGCGGCCAGATCCGCATCGGCGACCGGCTGGTCTCCTCGGCGCAGACCCATATCCCGCCGGAGCATCGCAAGCTCGGCATCGTCTTCCAGTCCTATGCGCTCTGGCCGCATATGACCGTGGCGGAGAACGTCGCCTATGGCCTGACCGTCGCCGGCGTGCGCGACCCCGAACGGGGCAAGCGCGTCGCCGCCGCGCTCGACCTCGTCGGACTGAACGGCTTCGCCGAGCGGAGGCCGGGCCTGCTCTCCGGCGGCCAGCGCCAGCGCGTCGCGCTCGCCCGCTGCCTCGTCACCGAGCCCTCTCTCGTGCTGCTCGACGAGCCGCTCGCCAATCTCGACGTCCATCTGCGCGCCTCGATGGAGGAGGAATTCGCTCGCTTCCACGAGCGCACCGGCACGACCATGGTCTACATCACCCATGACCAGGCCGAGGCCATGGCGCTGGCCGACCGCATCGCCGTCATGGATCGCGGCCGCCTGCTCCAGCTCGCCACGCCCTCGCTGCTCTATCGCGAGCCCGCCAACGTGACCGTCGCCGGCTTCATCGGCGAAGGCATGGTGCTGCCGGCGACGGTCCTGTCCGCCCCGCAGGCGGGCCATTGCAAGGTCAGCGTGCTCGGTGTCGAGGCCGTCGTGCGCTGCCGGCCCGATCAAGCCGTCACCGGGCAGGCAAAGCTCTGCCTGCGCGCTCGCGACATCGGCATCGCCGCAACCGGGCAGGACGGCCTCTCCGCCACGGTCGAGCGCCTGTCCTATCAAGGCGGCTTCTTCCGCATGGAGGCTCGCCCCGCCAACAATCAGGACGTCGTCCTGCATCTCGACGCGGCCGAGCCGGCTCCGGCCCAGGCCGGCGAAGCCATCCGCATCGCCATCACCGACGGCTGGATCATCCCGGAGAGCATCTCCCTGGACAAGGCTGCGTGAGACCGGCGGCATGAGACTGAGAATTCACGGCGGGATCGGCGAGAAGGGCCGGACCTGCATCGCCGTCGAGCATGACCGGACACGGCTCCTGCTCGATGTCGGAGTCGACACCAGCGCCTCCGGAGCCGGCTATCATCCGGCGATCACGCGGACCGAACTCGAACGCATCGACGCGATCATCGTCACGCACGCGCATGAAGACCATGTCGCGGCGCTGGGCTGGTGCCTCGCCAACGGCTTCTCCGGCCGCATCCTGATGACCGCTGAATCCGCGGGCGAAACCGACGCGACGCTGGCCGCCTACGCAACGCCGGAGGAACGGAAACTCGCCAGGCAAGCCTCGGTCGAGATCATCACGCACGGCACGGATTTCGCCATCGGCCCGATCGCGATCCGCACCGGCCGCAGCGGCCATGTCGTCGGCGGCATCTGGTGCCATCTGAGCGCAGGCGGCCGCAAGCTCGGCTATTGCGGCGATGTGGTGCCGGATAGCCCGGTCTTCGCCATGGACCCGCTGCCGCCCTGCGACCTGTTGCTGGTCGATGCCTCCTATGGCCCAGACCGCATCCCTGCCGTCGAGCGCGGCACCGCGATCAAGCGCTGGCTCGCGGCCCATCCGCGGGGTGCCGTCCTGCCGACGCCGCTCTCCGGCCGCTCGGTCGAGCTGATCGGGTTGATCGACACGCCGATCGCCATTCACCCCTCGATGCGCGAGGCGCTGGCCCAGCAGATCGCGGCCACCACCTGGCTGAAGCCCGGCGTCGCCGATATCCTCTCGGCCCGCTTCGCCGAGGCGCTGCTCTGGGAGGAGGGACAACCACTCCCCGCCGCAGCCCTGCTCGTCGATGACGGCATGGGGCTCGCCGGCCCTTCCAGGGCCACGCTCGCCCAAGCCCGCCACGAACGTCATCCGGTCCTGCTGACCGGCGGCATCCCCAAGGGCAGCCCGGCCGATCACATGCTGACCGCAGGCGAAGCCGAATGGCTGCGCTTCCCGACTCATCCGACGCTGCCTGAGAATATCGCGATCGCGGCAGCGAGTGGTGCCAGCCGCATCCTCGCCCATTCCTGCGATGCCACGACCGCAGCCTTGCTGGCCAACGACATCCCCGGACTGATTACCGGCCTCAAACCGGGCGACACCATCGAGATCTGAAGCATTTTCAAGCGAAGTGGGTACCGGTTCGCGTGAAGAAATGCGGGAAAGCAGAAGTCTGACCATGCGCATCCTCATCGCCAATGACGACGGCATCGACGCTCCCGGCATCGCCCTTCTGCGCCGCGCGGCTGCCCTTGTCGCCTCCGATATCTGGATCGTCGCGCCCGAGCGGAAATGGACGGCCGCCAGCCACCACCTCTCCTTCGACAAGGAGCTGACGCTCAGCCGGCGCGAGAAACAGGTCTATGCGCTGAACGGCACGCCGGCCGATTGCGTCGTCGCGGCTATGACCGTGTTGTTCCGCGACGGCAGGCAGCCCGACCTCGTGCTCTCCGGCGTCAATGACGGGCGCAATGCCGCCGAGGACGCCGCCTATTCCGGCACGCTCTCGATCGCCCGCGAGGCG
This sequence comes from uncultured Allobosea sp., assembly GCF_945956895.1. Classification (GTDB taxonomy): domain Bacteria; phylum Pseudomonadota; class Alphaproteobacteria; order Rhizobiales; family Beijerinckiaceae; genus Allobosea. The sequence goes on from NZ_CAMFJF010000018.1 coordinate 33,559, forward strand.
AGCTTCTGGAACCTGCCCGCCATCGGCTTCTCGCGCACCAAGGGCGGGACTTCCGAGGAGCACGACGTGGCAGCGCTCGCCGCCCTGATCGAAAATCTCTGGCGGGCACGCACGCGATGGACCCGCGAGGGCACATTCCTGAGCATCAATCTGCCGACGGAATTGCCGGCCGAAGCGGGTCTTGCTGGCATCGGCCGCGACAAGATCGCGGGCGCGGCGGATATCGTGTCGGAAGATAATGAACGCATCGTCTGGCGCATCCGGCGCGGGCGTCCGCATACCAGCCGTCCCGGCGACGAGAACAGCCTGATCGATTCAGGCCGCATCGCCATCGTCCGCCATTGCTGGAGCGATGGTGCGCCGCTGGATGCGGGATTTGCCGGGGAGTTGAATGCAGCGCTGAAGCAGCCGGCCGGATAGAGCGTATTCATTTTGCTCTGAACCACACCGTCATCCTGGGCTCGCCCCGGGATCCATCGGAGGGCTCCGGCGCTTTACGATGGATCCCGGATCTACGCGGCTTCGCCGCTTGTCCGGGATGACGGCTTGGTTCCACGGCCAAGTCGGCATGCTCAGCCTTCCAGAAACTGCATCCGGTGCAAACGGGCATAAGCGCCGTCGCGCGCCAACAATTCGTCGTGACTGCCGGTCTCGACGACCTTGCCCTCGTCCATGACCACGATCAGATCGGCCTCGCGGATGGTCGAGAGCCGGTGCGCGATGACGATGGTCGTGCGCCCCTTCATCAGCGTCGCCAGCGCCTGCTGGACCAGCCTCTCGGACTCGGTGTCGAGCGCACTGGTCGCCTCGTCGAGCAGCAGGATCGGCGCGTTCTTCAGGATGGCGCGCGCAATCGCGATGCGCTGGCGCTCGCCGCCGGAGAGCTTGTGGCCGCGCTCGCCGACCGAGGCATCGTAGCCACCCGGCATCGCCATGATGAAATCATGCGCGGCAGCCGCCTTCGCCGCCGCGACGATCTCCTCCTCCGCGGCGTCAGGCCGGCCGAAGGCAATATTCGCGCGCACGCTGTCGTCGAACAGCACGACATCCTGGCTGACGACGCCGACCTGTCGGCGCAGGCTCGTCAGCGTGACATGGCGCAGGTCCTGCCCGTCGATCTCGATGCGGCCCTCGTTCGGGTCGTAGAGGCGCGGCACGAGCGCGAGCAGCGTCGATTTGCCCGAGCCTGAACGCCCGACCAGCGCCATGGTCTTCCCGCCCTGCGCGACGAGGTCGATGCCTTCCAGCGCGCGCTGGTCCTCGCGATAGCGGAAGCGCAGATGGCGGAAGGCGACCTCGCCGGCCGTGACCGCAAGGGGCTTCGCCTCCGGCCGGTCAAGCACCTTCGGCTTCTCGTCCATCAGCGCGTAGTAGCGTTTCAATGACGCGCCGGCCTCCTGGACGATGGCGTTGAGATTGCCGAGCGAACGCATCGGCTGGGCCGCGAGCAGCAGCGCCGAGACATAGCCGGTGAAATCGCCGACCGTCGAATTGCCGGCGGTGATGCGCACGCCGATGGCGGCGAGCACGCCCGCTACCGCGATGCCGCCGCCGACCTCGAGCAGCGGGTCGAGCCGCCCGCGCGCATTGGCCGCCTTCATCTTCAGCGCCCGGATCGCCTCGAAGGCGTTGGCGGCGCGGCCCTTCAGATAGGGTTCGAGCCGATCGGTCTTGGCGACGCGGGCGCCCTGCAGGCTCTCGGTGACGAGATTGGCCATCAGGCCGGTCTGCTCCTGCTGGGAACTGGCCATCCGCCTGAGCTTGCGGCCGATTTTGCCGATCGGGTGTGCGATCACCGGCGCGATCAGCAGCACCACCAGCGTCATCTGCCAGTCGATCCAGATCAGCGCGCCCACCAAAGCGATGGCGGTGACCACGTCGCGGATGGCGATATTGACGATGCGGGTCAGCGCTTCCTTGACGAAGGTGAAGTCTGTGGTGAAGCGCTGTGTGAGCGAGGCTGGGTTCTCACGCTGAAGCTGGGCGAGGTCCGCATCGATCAGATGGCCGTAGAGCGCCGTCTGCATGTCCGCCTCGATGCGGCTGACGACATTGTTGGTCATCACCGTCTGGGCGAGCAGCGAGAAGCCCTTGATCGCGGTCACGATCACGACGACGGTCGCGACCGCGTTGATGACGCCGATCTCATAGCCGATCGATTTCGAGACCAGCCGCTCCATGCGCCGGACGAAGCCGGTTGATTCGGCCGCCAACGGGTCGGCGAAGGCGTCGAACGCCGCCTTGATCAGCAGCGGATAAAAACTCGTCGTCGCCGCGATGACCACGACGAGGCCGAGAATCATCAGCATCTGCGGGAGATAGGACCTGATCTGCTCGCGCCAGACACGGGCAAAGAGCGCAAGTGTATCGTCGGTGACGCGGCCGATCTTCATGCCGGGGGCCTATCATGGCCGCCCCGCAAGCGCCACTGGCGCATGCCCGGGCTCGAAAGGGGGGCCTTGCTACGGACACGAAGCTGTCTTCCCATGGCCACAACCGACTCAGGAGACTTCATGCCGCTTTCCCCGCCGGCCCAGCCCGGCCAGAGCTTCGCCGAGATTGAAACCCCCGCCCTCGTGCTCGATCTCGACGCGTTCGAGCGCAATCTCGTCGCCATGGCTGCCTTCAGCCAGGCCCATGGCATCCGGCTCCGGCCCCATGCCAAGTCGCATAAGAGCCCGGAGATCGCGCTGCGCCAGATCGCCCATGGCGCGGTCGGGCAATGCTGCCAGAAGGTGGGCGAAGCAGAAGTTCTGGTGGCCGGCGGCGTCGGCGATGTGCTGGTCACCAACGAGATCGTCGGCGCGGCCAAGCTCGATCGTCTCGCCCGCCTTGCCCGTTCGGCGAAGATCGGTCTCTGCGTCGACCATCCCGACGGCGTGCACGAGGCAGCGGAGGCCGCAGCCCGCAACGACGTGACGCTTGATGTCTATGTCGAGATCGATGTCGGCGGCCGGCGCTGCGGCGTAGCGCCCGGAGAGGGCGCCGTCCGATTGGCCGAGGCCATCGCACGCTCGAACACGCTGCGTTTCGCTGGAATCCACGCCTATCACGGCTCCGCCCAGCACATGCGCTCGATCGACGAGCGCCGCGAGGCGATCGAGCGTGCAGGCCTCGCCGCCCGCAACACGGTCGAGCGCCTCGCCCATGCCGGTTTGAAATGTGAAGTCGTCACTGGCGCCGGCACCGGCACCCACGAGCTGGAGACCCAGTCCGGCATCTGGAACGAGATCCAGCCCGGCTCCTACATCTTCATGGACGCCGACTACGCCCGCAACCGCCAGGCGGACGGCACGCCCTTCCGCAGCTTCGAGCACGCGCTCTTCGTCCTCGCCGGCGTGATGAGCAAGCCGGTGCCGGACCGCGCCATCGTCGATGCCGGCCACAAGGCGGCTGCGGTCGATTCCGGCATGCCCGTGCCCTTCCGCCGCGAGGGTGTGATCTACACGAAACCCTCGGACGAGCACGGCGTCCTGACCGGCGACCCGGTTGCGGTGCCGCATCGCGGCGACCGCCTGCTGCTGATCCCCGGCCATTGCGACCCGACGGTCAATCTGCACGACTGGTATGTCTGCGTCCGCGGCCTGCACGGGCCGGACGCCCATGTCGAGGCGCTCTGGCCGGTCGCCGCCCGCGGTGCACTGACCTGAACAGGGCACGCTCGCTGAGCTCTTCCTGAGACTGGCTGGATTTCCGCTGAGGCGACTTTGCCTCAGGCGTTTCGGAAAAGAGCTGGAAAACGCGCGGTCATCCCGGGCGTAGCGAAGCACAGACCCGGGGTCCATTCCGGAACGGTCAGGCGTGAATCCCGGATCGGCGCCGCTGACGCGGCTTGTCCGGGACGACGCAGTGGTTCCGAGCAGAAGCTGGAAGCCTCAGGGCCGCCAGCCGGTCTCCTGGACCGGAGCGTTCTCGCGCTCCTCCTCGCGGCGGGCTTCCTCGACCACCGCGAAAAGCGCGCGCAGCGCCGCATCGACGCCCTCGCCCGAGGCAGACGAGAGAATGATCGGCATGCGCTTGGCCGCCCGCTTCAGGCGCGCGACCTGCTCCTTGAGCACCTCCGGCGTCAGTGCATCGACCTTGGAGAGCGCAACGATCTCAGGCTTCTCGGCCAGCCCCTCGCCATAGGCCTCCAGCTCCTCGCGCACGGTCTTGTAGGCTTTGCCGGCATGCTCGCTGGTGCCCTCGACCAGATGCAGCAGGACGCGGCAGCGCTCGATATGGCCGAGGAAACGGTCGCCGAGGCCGTGGCCTTCATGCGCGCCCTCGATCAGGCCGGGGATATCGGCGAGCACCATCTCGCGCCCGTCGACGCGCACGACGCCGAGGCCGGGATGCAGGGTCGTGAAGGGATAATCCGCGATCTTGGGCTTCGCCGCCGTGACGGTGGCGAGGAAGGTCGACTTGCCGGCATTGGGCAGGCCGACAAGGCCGGCATCGGCGATCAGCTTCAGCCTGAGCCAGACCCAGCGCTCCTCGCCCGGCAGGCCGGGATTGGCATGGCGCGGCGCCTGGTTGGTCGCGGTCTTGAAATAGGCGTTGCCGAAGCCGCCATTGCCGCCCTTGCACAGCACGAAGCGCTGGCCGGGCTCGGTCAGGTCGGCGACCTTGGTCTCGCCGTCCTCGTCGAGGATCTCGGTGCCCGGCGGCACCTTCAGCACGATCGCCGGCGAATTCGCGCCATGGCGGTCCTTGCCCATGCCGTGCTCGCCGGTCTTCGCCTTGAAATGCTGCTGGAAGCGGAAATCGATCAGCGTGTTCAGGCCCTGCACGCATTCGACGACGATATCGCCGCCGCGCCCGCCGTCGCCGCCATTGGGCCCGCCGAACTCGATGAATTTTTCGCGGCGGAAGGAGACGCAGCCGGCGCCACCGTCACCCGCCTTCACATAGATCTTGGCCTGGTCGAGGAATTTCATGCTGTTTCACTAGTGATGAGCGGAGGAAAGGGCAATGGACCGGATCACGCCGCCTGCCGGAAAGCGCTCATCTCCTCGCGGAGCGCATCGGCGAAACGCTGCGCCGCCAGCCCCGGCCGCGGCGCCATGATCAGCCCGACCGTCAATTCGAACAGCGGCGGCAGCCCCTCGGCCGCACCGAGCCGGCGCAGCGAGGGCGGCACGGCGCTTTCGGTGATCGCGGTGACGCAGAAGCCGCCTCCCACCGCCGAGAGTACGCCGGAGGTATGCGAGCAGGAGAAGACCAGCCGATACGCCTTGCCGGCGCTGTTCAGCGCCCCGAGGACGCGCGAGCGCGCCCGGCAGCCCTCGGAGAACAGGGCGAGCGGCAGCGTCTCCTGCAATTCCGGACGATGGCCGCGCGCCGCGACCCAGATCATCGGCTCGCGCCTGAGCACCTCGCCCATCGGCCGGCTCGGGTCCTGCGAGACCACGGCGAGATCGAGATCGCCGGCCTTGAGCGCAGGCTCGATCCGCTTCGAGAGATCGCAATGCACCTCGAGCTCGACCTTGGGATGCTCCACCGCGAAGCGCGCGATCAGAGGCCTGAGATAGGCGTCCATATAGTCGTCGGGCACGCCGATGCGCAGGCGCCCCGTCGGCGTCTCGCCAGCAAGATCGGCCAGCGCCTCGCGCTCGACCGCGAGCAGGCGCCGCGCATGCGCGATCAGGCGCTCGCCCGCATCCGTCGGCGTCACGCCGCGGCGCGAGCGCTCCAGCAGCTTGTGGCCGAGCTGGTTCTCCAGATCCTGGATACGCACCGAGATCGCCGATTGGGTCCGACCGAGCCGGGCGCTCGCCGCGGTGAAGCCGCCGGTTTCCGCAACGGCCACCAGCATGCCGAGCGCGGCGAGGTCGAAATGAGCGGTCATGCCGTGCCTCCTTGGGGCGTGCTCGATCGATTTTAAGAATAGTTAAGTCAGAATAATCCGTTTTTCCGATTGAAGGAAGCGGCCTATATCACCGACCGAACGAAGCCGGGCAGACCGCGCCGTCGCGGCCGAAGCTGGCCTCACCATTTATCAGAAGACCCCATATCTGCTCCTGCCATTCCTCTCCGGCCCGCATCGCCCGCGCTGGCGATGTTCATCGCGCTGCTCACCGGCGCGACCTGCACCGGCTTTTCCGGCATCTTCGTGCGCCTCGCCGATGTCGGCCCCGCCGCAGCCGGTTTCTGGCGCATGCTCTTCGCCGTGCCGGTGCTGGTCGCCTGGACCGCGCTGGAGCAGCGCAAGCTCACGACCGGCAAGATCGGTTCGGCAATCTCTCGGCGGCTGGCTTCTGCTCGGCGACAAGCCCTCGCTGCGCATTCTCGGCGCGCTGATGCTGGCGGTCGCGGGCGCCATCCTGCTGGTTCTCCCGAAGTTCATTGGCGCCGGACAGATCACCGGCAATCTCTTCGGCGACGGCCTCGCCTTCGGTGCCGCCCTGTCCTATGCCGCCTATATCCTGGCGGTGCGCCGCGCCCGCGACCGCTCCGGTGCCGGCTATGTCAGCCTCGTCTCCAGCGTCATCAGATTCCAGACGATCACCTTGGCCATCGCATCCTCCTGATAGGTCCGGTCAAAACCAGTTTTGATTTGCAATCAGTTGCTGGTTAACGAAACCGATCCTATATTGCAATCGGTTTTGGAGACGAGCATGCGCGAGACCGGCCGTTCGGGCTGTCCGATCAATCTGACGCTGGAAATCCTGGGCGATCGCTGGAGCCTGATCGTGCTCCGCGACATCATGTTCGGCAACCGCCGGCATTTTCGCGAATTGCTGGCGAAATCGGACGAGGGCATCGCCTCGAACATCCTCGCCGACCGCCTGAAGCGCCTCGTGGAGAAGGGCCTGCTCTCGCGCCGCGACGACGCCAGCCACAAGCAGAAGGCGATCTACAGCCTGACCGAGATGGGCATCGCGCTCGTCCCGGTCTTCGCCGCAATGGGCGAATGGGGCCGAAACTTCCTGCCGGTGACCGAGGAACTCTCGATCCGCGCCGAACTCTTGAGCGAAGGCGGCCCGGCGCTCTGGGAGCGCTTCATGCAGGAGCTGAGGCATCTCCATCTCGACGCAGCCCGGCCCGAGCAATCCGTGCTCGACGAGCTGACGCAAGCCTATCGGGACGCGCTGGCGCGGCGGGAAGCTGCGGCTGGGTGAGGGCCCGGTTAGCGACTATCCGTCGCCAGCAGTCTATGGAACCTATATCCATCGGCGCTTGAAAGAGCAGATCGATTCAGCAGGGTATCCCAATCTTCGCGCCGAGATTTCTGCATACAAGACAGCCATGGAAACTGGTCTCCAACCAATTCCGTATGGCTATGCCGCAAGGCTCAGAATCGATGCCGTCGAGTATCGTTCCGACGGTACGATGTGCATCTATGACTTCAAAACCGGTAAGGCAGGTCTGTCGGCGCCGCGCTCCTACGATCTCGGCGTGGCAGGCTATCTTTCGAAGCCGGGCTTCAACCGAGCAATCGTGATCGAAGTCAGACCGAGGCGGCAATGACGACGAAAAAGCAGATCCGGGGTCTTTTTCAGGCAATTGTAGAGCGGCATCCCGATCTGACGATCATCAAGGCCGAATACGGCGACAAGATCGTGCTGTGCCCGATCAATCACCTGATACGAGGCTTCTATATCCTCAGGAGCGCCTATGCCGATTACCCCGACCACTTTTGGTCTATCGGCTACACTTTCTACCCTCGTGGCTCTGCCCAAGGGGGAATTTGCGGCACGAATTTCGTCACGCCGAACATCAAGGAAATCTACTGGTCGCATCCGCGTCACCAAGAGGCCGTCATCGAGGTTGTCGAGGCTGAAATCCTGCCAATCCTGCGTTCTGTCGACGCGATCGAAAAACTACTCTCCTTGCACCACCCAATGGAAGAGAGATGGAATGCCTGGCTCAACTCGCCGCTTCACAAACTCCGACTTCATGCTGCTCTCGGAGATTTCCGAACAGCCGCCGAAGCTATTATGGAAATGAAAGCAAAAGGGCCGCATTATTTGCCGGCCTGGAGCGAGGAAAGCTTCAAGGAGTCGATCGAACAGCTCTGGCCTCTGATCGAAGCCGAGGACCGCGCTGGCATCGCCGCCCTCCTCCGCCAGTGGGAAGAGGAGTTCATCATTCGCAACGGCCTCGAAGCGATCTACGAACGCACGCCCTTCCCGCTCGAACTCCAGCCCTGATGCCTCACTCCGCCGCCATGCGCGGCGGAGCGGGCTTCGACATCGCTTCCGCCGTCGCGATCGCGGGTGCCGCGTGCTCCTCGATCGGCTCCCACTGGCTTTCGTCCTCGGCCTTGCCGAAGAAGCGGCCGAAGAGCCAGCCGGTCGCCCGCGAGAGATCGTCCATCACCATGTAGAAGGACGGCACGAAGACCAGCGAGAGCACGGTCGAGACGATCAGGCCGCCGATCACCGCGATCGCCATCGGCGCGCGGAACTCGCCGCCGTCGCCGACGCCATAGGCCGAGGGGAGCATGCCCGCCGCCATCGCGATCGTGGTCATCAGGATCGGCCGCGCGCGCTTGCGGCCGGCCTCGATCAGCGCCGTAAAGCGGTCCTTGCCGCGCCCGACCTCCTCGACCGCGAAATCGACCAGCATGATCGCGTTCTTGGTGACGATGCCCATCAGCATCAGCAGGCCGATATAGACCGGCATCGAGACGGCGTTATTGGTCGCGAGCAGCGCGATCACCACGCCGCCGAAGGAGAGCGGCAGCGAGAGCAGGATCGTGATCGGCTGGAAAACCGAGCCGAACAGCAGGATCAGCACCGCCAGCACCAGCATCAGGCCGGTGGTCATCGCGGTGATGAAGCCCTGCACGACCTCGCCCTGGATCTCGGCATCGCCGGTCGCGGCGATCCAGACGCCCGGAGGCAAGCCGACTTGCCTGACGATCTCCTGGAATGTGTCCTGGGCCGTGCCGAGCTCGAAGCCGCGCTTCAGGTCGGCGCCGATCTGCGCCCGGCGGACGCGGTCATAACGATCGATCGAACTCGGCCCCTCGCCGAAGCCGATATCGGCCACCGCCGTCATCGGGATCGAGACGCCGGTCGCATTGGTCACGCGGAGCGCCGCGATATTGCGCATGTCGGTGCGGGCGGTCTCGTCGAGCTGGACGCGGATCGGCACCAGCCGGTCGCCCGCGTTGAACTTGGCAAGGTTCGGCCCGACATCGCCGATCGTGGCGACGCGCACGGCTTCCGAGATCGCCTCGGGCGTGACGCCGAGATTGGCAGCCTCCTCCAGCTTCGGCGTGACCCGCAGCTCCGGGCGGCTCAGCGAGCCCGCGGTCGCGACATTGAGATAGCCGTCGACCCGGCGCATCCGCGCCTCGATCTTGGCGACGGCAGCATCGAGCGCCTCGCCGTCCTTGGACAGGATCGAGAAGGCCATCTCGCGCTCGCCGCGCTCGTTGACATACCAGGCGCGCACGTCCGGTACGCTCGCGAGCTTCTCGGCGATGGTGACCTTCAGTTCCTTCTGCCTGATGTCGCGCTCGGCCTTGGGCTTGAGCAGGATGAAGACCGCGGCGCGGCGCACCTCGCGCTGACCGGTCGGCGATGCACCGCCGAGCACGAAGACGTCGCGCACCTCGGGAATGGTCTTCAGGACATCGACGAGCTTGTCGGTGGTGACGCGGGTATCTTCCAGCGTCGAGCCGGGCGGCAGTTCCACCGAGGCGACGACGCGCGAGGTATCCTCGTCCGGGATGAAGCCGGTCGGCAGCATCTGCGTCGCCTGGATCGAACCGACCAGGAACATGAAGCCGACGATCAGCGTCGCATAGGCCGTATTGAACGGCATGGTGCGCCAGCGCCCGGTGCCATCGAAGCGCGGGAAGAACGGGATGCGGCGCTTCTTCAGCGTGCCCTTGAGCAGGCCGACATAGCCGCGCATGACGAGCCCGTCCTTGGGATCGGCATGATGGACCGGCTTCATCAGATAGGCCGCCATCATCGGCGTGATCAGGCGCGCCACGAGCAACGAGAATAGCACGGCGACCGCGACCGTCAGGCCGAACTGCCGGAAATACTGGCCGGCGACACCGCCCATGAAGGAGACCGGCGCGAAGATCGCGACGATGGTCAGCGTGATCGCGATGACCGCGAGCCCGATCTCGTCGGCAGCTTCCATTGCCGCGCGATAGGGCGATTTGCCCATCTTCATGTGCCGGACGATGTTCTCGATTTCGACGATGGCGTCGTCGACGAGGATGCCCGTCACCAGCGTGATGCCGAGCAGGCTGACGAGGTTGAGCGAGAAGCCCATCAGCTCCATCGCCCAGAAGGTGGGGATGGCGGAAAGCGGCAACGCGATTGCGGTGATCAACGTCGCCCGCCAGTTGCGCAGGAACAGGAAGACGACGATGACGGCGAGCGCCGCGCCCTCCAGCAGCGTCTCCATCGCCGCCTTGTAGTTGCCGTAGGTATAGGCGACGGCGTCGTCGATCGGCGTGAGCTTGATGTCCGGAAAGCGCTTGTTCAGCTCTCCCACGCGCTGCGACACGACATCCTTGACCGAGAGCTCGCTCGAGCCCTTCGAGCGGAACACCGCGAAGGTCACGACGGGGCTCTTGTTCAGCCGGCCGAAGGCGCGCGGCTCGGAATTGGAATCCTCGACACGGCCGAGTTCCTTCAGGCGCACCTCGCGCCCGCCGGACAGCGTGATCTTGGTCTCGGCCAAGTCCGCGACGGTCCGTGCGCCGGCGAGCGTGCGGATCGCCTGCTCCTGCCCGCCGACCTCGCCGCGCCCGCCGGCGAGATCGACATTGGTGGCGCGGATCTGGCGGTTGACTTCGCCGGCGGTGATGCCGAGCGCGAGCAGCCGGTCGGGATCGAGCGAGATGCGGATCTCGCGGTCGACGCCACCATAGCGCTCGACCCGGCCGACACCCTTCAGGCCCTGCAATTCGCGCGCGACGACATCGTCGACATGCCAGGAGAGCTGTTCCAGCGTCATGCCGGCCGAAGCCGCGCCATAGGTCAGGATCGACTGACCCTCGACATCGATGCGCTGGATGATCGGCTCGTCGATGGTGCGCGGCAGGTCGGCGCGGATCTTGGCGATCGCGTCCTTGACGTCGTTGACGGCCCGGTCGGTGTTCGTCTCCAGCCGGAACTCGATCAGCGTCAGCGACTGGCCGTCGGTCAGCGTCGAGGTGACGTGCTTGACGCCGGTGATATTGGCGACCGTGTCCTCGACGCGCTTGCTGACCTGGCTTTCGAGCTCGGCCGGCGCAGCGCCGGACTGCGTCACGGTGACCGAGACCAGCGGCACGTCGATATTCGGGAAGCGCGTCACCGGCAGCTTCGAGAAGGCAAGCAGCCCGAGCACGCAGAGCACGACGAAGAGCAGGATGGCCGGAACCGGCTTTCGGATCGACCAGGCTGAGAAATTGACGTTCATCGCCGCCGCCCGTCAGTTCGTCGCGACCGGCGTGATCACGTCGCCGTCGCGCACGAATGTGCCGGCGCGCGCCACCACCGTCTCGCCCGCGGAGATGCCGCTCGCGATCTCCGCGCGGCCATCGCCGACCAGCCCGAGCGTCACCGGCTTGGTCGTGACCTTGCCGTCCTTGACCGACTGAACCGTCGCGCCCGAGCGGCTATAGGTGATGGCCGAAAGCGGCAGGGTGACAGTGCGCTTGCGGCCGGTCTCGATGACGCCGCGCGCGAAGGAGCCGATGGCGACTGGCGGATTGCCGTCGAGCGCCACGAGGACGCGGCCGAGCCGCGACGCCTTGTCAACCTCCGGCATGATCAGGCGGATGCTACCGGCCAAGGCCTCCTTGGCGCCGGCTGGCGTGACCGCGACGGCCTGCCCGAGCTTGAGCCGAGGAAGCTCGACCTCCGCGACCTGCGTCTCCAGTTCGACCGCGCCATCGGCGATGATCCGGAACAACGGATCGCTCTGCGGCAACATGCTCGCCATCGCGCCGAGCCGGGCCGTGCGTCGGCTGATGGTGCCGGCGCGCGGCGCCTTGATCTCGGTGCGCGCCAGCTTGACGGCGATGTCCTTGCCTTGCGCCTGTGCCAGGGCGAGATCGGCACTGGCGATCGCCAGCGCCTGCCGGGCCGAATTCGCGCGCGCCTGTCCGGAGCGAGCAGCGGCGGCGCGCTGGTCGAACATCTCGACACTGGCATTGCCACTCTCGCGCAGCGCCTTGGTGCGGTCGAAAGCGTTGTTGGCCTGGACGAGATTGGCGTCGGCCTCGGCGATCTGGGCATTGGCCTGGGCGACCAACGCCTCAGCGCGGGCGATCTGCGCGTCGTTCTGCACCTTCTGGACATCGAGCGTCATGCGGTTCAGCCGGGCGAGAACCTGTCCGCGCGCGACCTTGTCGCCTTCCTGTGCCAGCAATTCGACGATCGAGAGCCCGTCGACCTCCGGCGCGACCAGGATCTCGTCGCGCGCGACGATCGAGCCGGAGACGACCACGCTCTGGACGATCTCGGTGGTCTGCGCCTGCGTCACCGTGACGGAAGGGCCAGCGGCCGCAGCCTGCTGCTTGGCCGTCTCGGCCCGCGCAGGCAGGGGCGCGGCCATCAGGCCGAGGGCGATCATCGCGGTAAGCGGAACGATCGAACGAAGAGGCATCGGAGAGGATCCTGTTGCGGCCATCAGGCCGGACGGCAACGGAAAAAACCTGGCGGAGGCAGAGATCACGGCTGCGTCTCCATTTCGGGCAGGAGCATGGTCTGCGCGAGCTGGCGCATGCCGGCGAAAAGCGTGTCGGCGGCGGCGGTGGTATCGAAATTCGGGTCCATCGCCCGCCGGCAGAAGAAGCCGTCCGCCATCATCGAGACCGCCATCAGGAAGCGGCCCTCGTCGAGCCGCGGCGGCAATTCACCATTGCTCTTGGCTTCGCTGATCGCGGCCGCCAGGCCTTGGATCACGGTGCCCTCGATATCCGCGCACATCCGCGCCATGCCGGGATTGCGCGCGGCTTCCGCCCAGATCTGCAGGGCGATGACAGCCTTTTCGCGCGGCTGCTGCACGAGATGCTTGCGGCCGAGCTCCTCGAGCTGGTCGAGCAACGAACCGTTCTTCGGACAGAGCTTGCCGAAATCCTCGGCGATCAGGCTGCGGTCGCGCTCGGTCATGCCCTCGATGATCGCGTCCTTCGACGAGAAATAGCGATAGAGATTGCCCGGGCTCATGCCGGCTTCAGCCGCGACATCCTGCATTGTCGCGGCATGGAAGCCGGCGCGCGCGAAGACGCGCTCGGCCGCATCGAGGATGCGGATATGACGCTCCGAGAGGGCGGATTCGGACGACGATGCGGGAACCACGGGCGGCATCGAAACTCGATATCATGAGAATGAACGTTCATTCTCATCTCAGATACGGCGACCGACGTCAAGCAAAACGCCTCTCGCAGCTATGGGCGGGGCGAGGATTGCCGGACCATTGCCGCATTCCGGCGCACAAATTGCTTGCTTCGTTCCGTCTGGAACCGCATGCTCGGAAGCGATCTGGCATGGCTTCGCGCGCCGTCTCTCCCAAACGTCCCGCGCGAGCGACCTTGAAGTCCGTGATGAACGACCACGCCTTCCCTTTGCGTCCGGCCCGCCGCACCCGCTCTCCCCTTACCACCCGCAAGCGGAGCACCGTACCCAAGCCGGTGCTGATCGTGCTGCATCAGGAGCATTCGACGCCTGGCCGCGTCGGCCGGCTGCTGCAGGCCCGCGGCCACGCGCTCGACATCCGCAAGCCGCGCTTCGGCGATGCTCTGCCCACGACCATGCGCGAGCATGCCGGCGCCGTGATCTTCGGCGGCCCGATGGGCGCCAACGATCCCGAGGATTTCATCAAGGTCGAGATCGACTGGATCGGGACCTGCCTGAAGGAGGATGCCGCCTTCCTCGGCATCTGCCTGGGCGCGCAGATGCTGGCGAAGCATATGGGCGCGCGCGTCTATACCCATGGCGAGGGCCGTGCCGAAGTCGGTTATTATCCGCTCGCGGTCACCGATGCCGGCCATTCCCATGCCGCCACAGTCGGCTTCAGCTGGCCCGGCACGGTCTATCAATGGCATCGCGACGGCTTCGACTGCCCGAACGGGGCGGAATGCCTTGCGACCGGCGGGGATTTTCCGGTCCAGGCCATCCGCACCGGTTCGAAGGCCTATGGCATCCAGTTTCACCCCGAAGTGACGCCGGCGATGATGTATCGCTGGTCGGTGCGCGGCTATGAGCGCACGTTGATGCCGGGCGCCCAGCTCGGCCACACCCATATCCCTGGCTGGTTCCAGCACGATCCGGCGATCCGGCTCTGGCTGGACGCCTTCCTCGACCATTGGCTGAAGGAGCCGGCTGAAGCCGGAAAGACATACCCTTGACCCGCACAGCTCTCGTTCTCGGCGCCGGCATGGTCGGCGTCTCCTGCGCGCTTGCGCTCCAGAAGCGCGGCATCGCGGTCACGCTGATCGACCGCAAGGAACCGGGCCGCGAAACCTCCTACGGCAATGCCGGCGTGCTCGCGACGTCCTCGCTCCTCCCGCTCAACAACCCCTCGCTCTACGCCAAGATCACAGGCTATCTCGGCAACCGCCATCCCGCGCTCAACCTGAGCTGGCACCGCGCCTTCAGCCGGCCAGGTTGGCTGCTGCGCTTCCTTTGGGAGGCCCGGCCCTCGCAGGCCAAGGCCCGCATCACCGCCTTGCAGGCGCTGACGGCGAGCACGGTCGAGCGCCACCGCGCCCTGATGGCCGAGGCCGGCGTCTCGCACCGCCTGCGCGAGACCGGCACGCTCAAGCTCTGGCGCAGCGAGGCCGGCCATGACGCCGCCCGCGCCGAGCATGATTTCCTGAAGAGCCACGGCATCGAGTCCCAAATTCTCGACCGACAAGGTATTTCCGGCATCGAGCCCAGCCTGAACCCGATCTTTCCGGCCGGGCTCCTGATCCCCTGCGTCGGCTCGGTCGATTCCCCCGGCGCCGTCACCGAAGCTTATGCCGCGCTCTTCGCTCAACGCGGCGGCAGGATCGAGCAGGAAGCGATCACCGGGCTTGCCCGCAACGGCAATGGCTGGCGCGCGAGCACCGCGTCGGGCAGCTTCGAGGCCGATCTCGCGGTCGTCGCGCTCGGCCCCTGGAGCGGCGACCTGCTAAAGCCGCTCGGAATCGATCCCAAGCTCGATGTCGAGCGCGGCTACCACCGCCATCTCAAGCCGGAATCCGGCACCGGCCTGTCGCGGCCGATCTACGATGTCGACGGCGCCTATTACATGGCGCCGATGGAGCAGGGTTTTCGCGTCACCAGCGGCGTCGACCTGTCCTTCCGCGACGCCCCCGACGAACACCGTCAGATCGACGGCGCCACCGCTGCGGCCCGCGAAGCCTTCCCGCTCGGCGAGGCCGTCGGCGAAACCTGGCGCGGCGCCCGGCCGACCTTGCCGGATTCCTTGCCGATGATCGGCGAGGCGCCCCGCAATCCCGGCCTCTGGCTCGCCTTCGGCAACCAGCATATCGGCTTCTCGACCGGCCCGATCACCGGCGAGATGATCGCCGCGATGGTCTGCGGCGAGAAGCCGCCGATCGACCCGACGCCCTTCAGGCCGGGGCGCTATATCCGCTGATGGAGCGTGTCTTCCCGCACGCGCTGCGGCACGAAGTGCTGCTGCGCAGATGCGGGACCGTCCTCAGGAGAGGGCGCCCTTCAACGAAAAAGGCGCGCCCCAAACGAGAACGCGCCCTTATCGGAAAACGGTCCCGTGTCTGCGCAGCGGCATTGCATGCCGCAGCGCGCACGGGATGACGCGCGTCATCAGACCTGACGGGCGACCATCATCTTCTTGACCTCGGCGATCGCCTTGGCCGGGTTCAGGCCCTTCGGGCAGGCATTCGCGCAGTTCATGATGGTGTGGCAGCGATAGAGTCGGAAGGGATCTTCCAGATTGTCGAGCCGGTCGCCGGTCGCCTCGTCGCGGCTATCGATCAGCCAGCGATAGGCCTGCAGCAGCGCGGCCGGGCCGAGGTAGCGGTCGCCGTTCCACCAGTAGCTCGGGCAGGAAGTCGAGCAGCAGGCGCAGAGAATGCACTCGTAGAGCCCGTCGAGCTTCTCGCGGTCGTCCTTGGCCTGGCGCCATTCCTTCTCGGGAGCCGGCGTCGTGGTCTTCAGCCAGGGTTCGATCGAGGCATGCTGGGCGTAGAAGCGCGTCAGGTCCGGCACGAGGTCCTTGACCACGGGCATATGCGGCAGCGGGTAGATCGCGACCTTGCCCGCATTCTTGCCGGTGCCGCCGCACTCGTCGATGCCGGTGGTGCAGGCCAGACCGTTCTTGCCGTCCATGTTCATGGCGCAGGAACCGCAGATGCCTTCGCGGCAGGAACGGCGGAAGGTCAGCGTCGGGTCGACCTTGTTCTTGATCCAGATCAGCGCGTCGAGAACCATCGGCCCGCAATCGTCGCGATCGACATAATAGGTGTCGGTGCGCGGATTCTCGGTGTCGTCCGGGCTCCAGCGATAGACCTTGAACTCGGTCAGCTTCTTGGCGCCGGCCGGCTTCGGCCAGGCCTTGCCCTCGACGAGGCGGGAGTTCTTCGGAAGATTGAATTCAGCCATCGGAGTCCCTCAGTACACCCGTGCCTTGGGCTTGATGTACTCGATGTCGTTGGACATCGTGTAAGTGTGCACCGGCCGGTCATCGAGCGTGATCGTGCGCTTCTCGTCGTCGATCCAGGCGAGCGTGTGCTTCATCCAGTCCTTGTCGTCCCGGTTCGGATAGTCCTCGCGGGCATGGGCGCCGCGGCTTTCCGGACGGTTCAGCGCCGAGTCCATGGTGACGACCGCCTGGGTGATCAGGTTGTCGAATTCCAGGGTCTCGATCAGGTCGGAGTTCCAGATCAGCGAGCGGTCCTTGGTGCCGACATCGGTGATGCCGTTCCAGACCTCGTGGATGAGCTTGTGGCCCTCTTCGAGCGTGTCGCCCTCGCGATAGACGGCGCAGTTGTTCTGCATCGTCCGCTGCATCCGGTCGCGCAGCACCGCGGTCGGCGTGCCGCCAGAGGCGTTGCGGTACTTGTCGAGGCGGCTGAGCGCGAGGTCCGAAGAACCCTTCGGCAGTTCGGGCTGCTTCTCGCCCGCCGTCACCGTGTCGGCGCAGCGCAGGCCGGCCGCGCGGCCGAAGACCACGAGGTCGATCAGCGAGTTCGAGCCGAGGCGGTTGGCGCCGTGCACGGAGACGCAGGCCGCTTCGCCGATCGCCATCAGGCCGGGCACGACCGTATCCGGATCGCCGCCGACCTTGGTCAGCACTTCCCCGTGATAGTTCGTGGGGATGCCGCCCATGTTGTAGTGCACCGTCGGCAGCACCGGGATCGGCTCGCGGGTCACGTCGACGCCGGCGAAAATCTTGGCGCTCTCCGAGATGCCGGGCAGGCGCTCGTGCAGGATCTTCGGGTCGAGATGGTCGAGATGCAGGTAGATGTGGTCCTTGTCCTTGCCGACGCCGCGGCCAGCCCGGATCTCCATCGTCATCGAGCGCGAGACGACGTCGCGCGAAGCGAGGTCCTTGGCCGAAGGGGCATAGCGCTCCATGAAGCGCTCGCCCTCGGAATTGGTGAGATAGCCGCCCTCGCCGCGCGCGCCTTCGGTGATCAGGCAGCCCGAGCCGTAGATGCCGGTCGGATGGAACTGCACGAACTCCATGTCCTGCAACGGCAGGCCGGCGCGCAGCACCATGCCGCCGCCGTCGCCGGTACAGGTATGGGCCGAGGTCGCGGAGAAATAGGCGCGGCCATAGCCGCCGGTTGCCAGGATGGTCTGCTGCGAACGGAAGCGGTGCAGCGTGCCGTCATCGAGCTTGAGCGCGATCACGCCGCGGCAATGGCCATCCTCGTCCATGATCAGGTCGATGGCGAAATACTCGATGAAGAACTCGGTATTGTAACGCAGCGCCTGGCCATAGAGCGTGTGCAGCATGGCGTGGCCGGTGCGGTCGGCCGCGGCGCAGGTGCGCTGGGCCGGCGGGCCTTCGCCGAACTCGGTGGTCATGCCGCCGAAGGGGCGCTGGTAGATGCGGCCGTCCTCGGTGCGCGAGAAGGGCACGCCCCAGTGCTCGAGCTCGTAGACGGCGGCCGGCGCGTTGCGCACGAGATATTCGATGGCGTCCTGGTCGCCGAGCCAGTCCGACCCCTTCACGGTGTCGTACATGTGCCACTGCCAGGTGTCCTTGCCCATGTTGCCGAGCGAGGCGGCGACGCCGCCCTGGGCTGCGACAGTGTGCGAGCGGGTCGGGAACACCTTCGAGATGCAGGCCGTGCGCAGGCCGGCCTGCGAGCAGCCTACGGTTGCGCGAAGGCCGGCGCCGCCGGCGCCGACGACGACAACGTCGAAGGTGTGGTCGGTGATCGGATAGGCGGTGCCGGTATAGGCCGGGACCGGGCGGGATTTTGTGATCGCCATCGGATCAGCCTCCAAAAGACAGCTTCAGCACCGCGTAGACGCTGGCGGCACCAACGGCGATGGCGAAGAAGGTGTTGGCCATGACGGCGAGGACCTTGGCCCCCTCGCCATGGATGTAATCCTCGATGATGACCTGCATGCCGAGACGCATATGGATGCAGGCCGAGAGGATGAAGAGCAGCATCAGGATCGCGACGCAGGGGTTCGACAGAAGCGCGACCGCGGCCGGATAGGGCCGGCCGACCAGCGCGATGACGATACCGACGAAGATCACCGTCAGGATCAGGTTCGAGACGGCGGTGACGCGCTGCAGCCAGAAATGGCCGGTGCCGGACTTGGCGGAGCCGAGGCCGCGAACGCGGCCAAGCGGGGTGCGCATCGAGGAATTGGACAGCATGACGGGGCTCCTCAGCGCAGGACCAGGGCGACGATCCAGATCAGGACCGTCAGGCTCACCGAGGCAACGAGCGTGAACTTCGCCATGTTCATCCGGGTCTGCGGCTCATAGCCCTTGCCCATATCCCAGACGAAATGACGGAGGCCGCCGACCATGTGGTGGATCAGCGAGAAGCTGTAGAGGAAGAGCACGAGGCGGCCGAGGAAGGAGCCGGCGATGGCCTGTGCCGCATCGAAGGCAGCCGGGCCGGACGCGGCGGCGACCAGCCAGGCGGCGATCAGCACCGTGCCGAGATAGAGCCCCGTGCCGGTGACGCGATGGGCGACGGACATCGCCATCGTCCAGGACCAGCGATAGATTTGCAGGTGGGGCGAAAGCGGGCGAGCTGCGGGCTTGACCTCGGCCAATATCGTTCTCCGATCAAGCGGTCCCTCGACAAGGACGGACCCATTTGGGATCATTCTAGAGTGACTGGTTGTCTAACGAAACCGTTCCGGCGCTGCAATGCGGCAGGTGCATAACGAAGTTACAGATTCTGAAAATCGTCATTTTGTTACGAAAGCGTTAGCGCGACTCCCGTCCGACAATATCCGTCAGACCCACAGCCGTCATTGCGAGGAGCGAAGCGACGGAGCAATCCAGGAGGATTGGGCTGAACCGTTCAACCCAGTCCCCCTGGATTACTTCGCTGCGCTCGCAATGACGGAAGCTCGTCATCGCGGCAGCAGCGCCCAGTAGTCGAAATCGAGGATCACGCTCGGATCATACTGGTCCCCGGCCTTCAGCGGGTAGTCGGTGCAGGGCCGGTTCTTGGTCGCGACGAGTCGGAGGCGCAGCGCGCCGACATCGCTGCGGCCGGGAACCTCCGCGCTGCCCAGCACCTCGCTCCAGGCATAGACCGTGTCGCCGGCGAAGAGCGGCGCGACATGGCGCCCGCCATTGATCGCGGCGATATGGAAGGCGTTGCCGAGCCCGTTGAAAGAGAGCGCCCGCGCCAGGCTGATGACATGGCCGCCATAGATCAGGCGCTTGCCGAAGCGGGTCCCCTGCGCCGCATGGGCGTCGAAATGCACCCGCGCCGTGTTCTGGTAGAGCCGGGTCGCCAGCTGATGCTCCGCCTCCTCGACAGTCATGCCGTCGACATGGTCGATCCGCTCGCCCACGGCATAGTCGGCCCAACGGAAGCGCGAGCCGGCCAGCGCATCGTCGTAACCCGCAAGCTCGATCCGGGGGCAGCTCTCGCCGAGCTGTTCCGGCAGCACGGCCTTGGCCAGCTCCGGCACCTGCTCGGCATGGGCCGGCGTGCCGGGCTCGCGCTTGCGCACCAGAACCCAGCGCGCATAGCTCAGCACGATCTCGCCGTTCTGGTTGCGGCCGATCGAGCGGACATAGACGATGCCGGCATCCCCCGAGGAGGTCTGCTTCAGCCCGATCACCTCGGAGGTGGTCGAGAGCGTGTCGCCCGGATAGACCGGCCTCAGGAAGCGCCCGTCGGCATAGCCGAGATTGGCGACGGCATTCAGCGAGACATCCGGCACCGTCTTGCCGAAGACGATATGAAAGACCAACAGGTCGTCGATCGGCGCCGTGGGATAGCCGATCGCCGCCGCGAAGGCGTCCGAGGACTGCACGGCGAAACGCGAGCCGTAGAGCGCCGAATAGAGCGCCGCGTCGCCGGCCCGCACCGTGCGCGGCGTCGCATGGACGATGGTGTCGCCGAGCTGGAAATCCTCGAAGAAACGGCCGGAACTGGTCTTAGGGCTAGAGCCGGGCATGCATCGCCTCCTGATCGCAGGCAAGTTTGCGTTGCAATCAGGGGCCGCGTCCAGCCCCCGGAACTATGCCATATCGGCTAAGCAGTGCGTTTCCCTTCTCCCCTTGCGGGAGAAGGTGGCGCGAAGCGCCGGATGAGGGGTCGCACCGCCCTTTCGGACCAGCCTTGGCGAAAACCTCATCGGCAGCCTCGCGCGACCCCTCACCCTAACCCTCTCCCGCAAGGGGAGAGGGGACAGGCCGCGATCATCGCCCCTTCACCCCACGATCGCCGCCAGCTTCGTCAAATCGACATTGGCGCCGCAGACGAGAACGCCGAGCCGCTCGCCCTTGGCGGGCTTGTAGGCGCCGCAAAGCAACGCGCCCAAGGCTGCCGCCCCGCCCGGCTCGACCGCGAGGCGGAAATCGCGCCAGAGCAGCGCTTGCGCCTCCGTGATCGCCGCATCCGGCACGAGCGCGACGTGATCGACGCTGTCCTTGGTCACGTCATAGACGAGCTGGCCGACATTGCGGGCGCCCAGCGAATCCGCGGCGACCGAGGCGACCTTGACCTCGACCGGCCCATTCGCGTCGAACGCCGCCTGCAAGGCGCGCGAGCCCTCGGGCTCGACGCCGACGACCTTGACCTTGCTGCCAGCGAACCAGCTGGCGATGCCCGAGATCAGGCCGCCACCGCCGACCGCGACGAGCACGGTGTCGAGATCGGGCTCCTGGCCGTCCCATTCGCGGCCGAGCGTCCCCTGGCCTGTAATGGTCTCCGCAGCTGCGAAGGGATGGATCTTGAGCGCACCGGTCTCCGCGACGAAACGGTCGCAAGCGGCCTGGGCATCGTCATACTGGGCGCCGCCGACCACGACCTCAGCGCCGAAGCGCTTGATCGCCTCGATCTTAGCCGCGGGCGAGATCTCCGGCACGAAGATCGTCGCCTTCACGCCGCGCTTCATCGCGGCATAGGCCACCGCCGCGCCATGGTTGCCGCCGGATGCCGCGGAGACGCCGGCCACCAGCACCGGCAGCGAGAGCAGGTTGTTGAAGGCGCCGCGCGTCTTGAACGAGCCGGCGTGCTGCAGGCATTCGAGCTTGAGCGAGACATCCGCATCAGAGCCGAAAGCCCCGGTACCCAGCCGCATCACGGGCGTGACGCGGGCATGGCCGGCGATGCGCGCCGCCGCTTCCTCGATCATCGGACGGGTGACGGGGCGTGCGCTCATGACGATATCCTGACGAGGCTCGGAGGTTGGACGATAGGTCCAGATCGCAATCGGAAGCCCGTGGCTATCGCGTCCCGGCGGATCGGGGAAGGGGCGTCCACGCCCGGCGGCAATGTGCCGGGCGACGACCAGCGCCGCCAGCGCATCGAGAAGGTCGTCGGCCGCAGCCCCGCGCGGCGGCCGAGCATTGGCCGCCTCTGCCGGAATCCCGGCAGCGGTCAGCAGGCTGCGCCGCTCAGCCATGCCCTCCGGATTGACCACGCCCTTGATCTTCTTGGGGCGGAGCAGCGGTGCGCCGCGCATCGTGCGGAAGGCAAGTTCGGGATGAACCTCATGGACCCGCTCCCGCAGACCGGGCTCTGATCGCAGCAGACCATCGATCTCGCGAATCTTGGGAAACAGGTGAAAGCCCTGTTTCGAGACCTTCCGCGGCGGATCAGAGGCAGCGAGCGCCAGCGCGCAGGCTTCCCAATAGTCGGTCGCCTCGACCGCCCGGCGCGCGGGAATCGAGAAGACGGAAGATTGCCTGTCCCCAAGGAGAGCACGCACCGCCTGCTCCGGCCCACGTCCGGAACCCTGTATCCGATCCGGCAGGCCGATCGGCATGTCCACCGCAACGAGGTCCGGCACGATCTCGCCGGCGAACAGATCTGCGAAGCGTGGAACCACGCGGATGATCGGCGCTCCGCCCCCGTCATCGGACGCAATGGCGGCGATCCAGCCCCCCTTGCAGCCATCGACGCCAGCCACCCACGCCATCCCGCTTCCTCCGCCTTTCGCAGCGCTGGCATTGCATCTGCGTTGCTCTACTGTGCAGTGCAGCACCAAAGCATTTTCAAGCGAAGTGGACACCGATTCGCATGAAGAACCGAAGGTCCGCGCAGCGAATATGCGAGAGCTATAGCCGGCCCGTGTCAGGAGAGACGATGACCACGATACGCCCCCGCCGCAGCGCCCTTTATATGCCGGGCTCGAACGCCCGCGCACTGGAAAAGGCCCGCGAGATCGCGGCCGACGTCCTGATCCTCGACCTCGAGGATGCTGTCGCCCCCGATGCCAAGGCCACGGCGCGCGAGCAGGTTTGCGCCGCCGTGAAGGCGGGCGGCTATGGCAGGCGCGAGCTGGTGATCCGCGTCAACGGAGTCGGCACGCCCTGGTTCGCGGAGGATCTCGCCGCCGCCTCCGAGGCGAAGCCACAAGCGATCCTGATCCCGAAAGTCTCCTCGCCGGAAACGCTGCACGAGGTCGGCAACCAGCTGAACGGCCTCTGGGCCGATGCAGGCATCGCGGTCTGGGCGATGATCGAGACCCCGCTCGCGATCCTCGATGTCGAGCGTATCGCCCGCGCCGCCCGCGATCCCGTGACGCGGCTTGCCTGCTTCGTCATGGGCACCAACGACCTCGCCAAGGAAACCCGCGCCCGCTTCGTTCCCGGCCGCGCGCCGATGCTGCCCTGGCTGACCAGCGCCCTGCTCGCCGCCCGCGCGCATGGCATCGACATCCTCGACGGCGTCTATAACGACATCAAGGACGAGACCGGCTTCCTCGCCGAATGCGAGCAGGGCCGCGATCTCGGCTTCGACGGCCGCACCTTGATCCACCCCTCGCAGGTCGCGGTGGCCAACACCGTCTTCGCGCCCGACGAAGCCGAGCTGACCAAGGCCCGCGCCGTCATCGCCGCCTTCGACCTGCCGGAGAATGCCGGCAAGGGCGCGATCCAGCTCGACGGCCGCATGGTCGAACTGCTCCATGCCGAGATGGCGCGCCGCACCGTGGCACTGGCCGAAGCGATCGCGGCGTGAGGCTGCACGCGCCTCCGGCAGGCGGGCGTCATCCCGTGCGCGGTGCAGCGCGAAGCGGTGCGCCGCAGACACGGGACCGTAAGACGAGAGGGCGCTTTTCCTGAAGACGGTCCCGCATCTGCGCAGCGGCACTCACGTGCCGCAGCGCGTGCGGGATGACACTCAGCCCTTCTTCGTCGCCTTCGCCCGCTCGATCGCCTCGACGATCAGCTTCCGGGCCATGGCAGCGTCGCCCCAGCCCTTGAGCTTGACCCATTTGCCGGGCTCCAGATCCTTGTAGTGCTCGAAGAAGTGCTGAATCTGGTCGAGCGTGATCTGCGGCAGATCGGTGTAGTTGTGCACGTTCTCGTAGCGCTTGGTCAGCTTCGGCACCGGCACGGCGATGATCTTCTCGTCGCCGCCACCCTCGTCCTCCATCAGCATCACGCCGATCGGACGCACCGCGATATAGGAGCCCGGCACCAGCGGGCGCGTATTCGCGACCAGCACGTCGCAGGGGTCGCCGTCTTCCGAGAGCGTATGCGGAATGAAGCCGTAGTTTCCGGGGTAGCGCATCGGCGTATAAAGGAAGCGGTCGACGAAGAGCGTGCCGGCCTCCTTGTCCATCTCGTACTTGATCGGCTCGCCGCCGATCGCCACCTCGATCAGGACATTGACTTCTTCGGGCGGGTTCTTGCCGATGGAGATGGCGTCGATGCGCATGCTGGAACCTGTCACTTGGGAATTTTGCCGGGCCTTATGCAAGTTCGCGGCGAAAAGTCCAACCCCTTCCGCCATGCTTGGTCATCAGACGATTTGCGCAGGCGCGCCCGCGCTGCTATCCGGCGCCCCATGAACAGCTCAGAAATCAGGCCATGCTGAGCCGCCTGCGCCCCGACGAAGAGCGCTATGCCCGCCGCATGGCCCGCATCGCCCGCTGGGACCGGCCGATCGAAGGCCGCGGCCAGCGCCTGCGCGCCTGGGCCAATATGCTGCTGGTCGATCACGGCATCTTCCGGCTCGCCTATCTCAACGCCCACCGCGTCACGCCGCGGCTCTGGCGCTCGGCCCAGCCGGCGCCTGGCCAGATCGCGGGCTTCGCGCGCAAGGGTGTGAAAACCATCGTCAACCTGCGCGGCGGGCGCGAGCACGGCTCCTGGCCGCTGCAGAAGGAAGCCTGCGAGCGCCACGGCATCAAGCTCGTCGATTTCGTACTGCGCTCGCGCGGCGCGCCGGACCGCGAGACCATTCTCGGCGCCAAGGCCTTTTTCAAGAGCCTCGACGAACCGGCGCTCGTGCACTGCAAGTCCGGCGCCGACCGCGCCGGCTTCTTCTCGGCGCTCTATCTGCTCGTCCATGAAGGGCGCCCGCTCGACGAGGCCGTGCGCCAACTCTCGCTGCGCTACGGCCATTTCCGCTTCGCCAAGACCGGCATCCTCGACGCGTTCTTCGAGACCTATCGCCGCGAGGGCCATGCAAAGGGCATCGCCTTCCTGGACTGGGTCGCCACGATCTACGACCCCGAACGGCTGGAGCGTGAGTTCAAGCCCGGGCTGCTCTCCTCGCTCATCGCCGACAGGCTGATCCGGCGGGAATAGAAGCATTTTCGAGCGAAGTGGCCACCGGTTCGCGTGAAGACAATGCGATAGGCAACAACCACTTACCGGGCCGCCCCCGAAGCGGCGAGACCATCGGACGCCTCGGCTGAATCGTCGAGATGCAGCCAGATGAAGACGGTATGCGTCAGCGTCCGCAGGATCGAGATCGCGCCGATCGTCAGCAGCAGCTCCGGCGACAACGCGCGGAACCACGCCATGGCCGCCACGATCGCGACGAGCGCGACGCCATTAATCGCGACCTGCCAGAAGGGTTGGCGCGAGAGCGTCGCGACCTCCTGGAGCGGTCCGAGCACGGCGATACCGATATAAAACGTCGCCAGCAGGGCGACGACCTCGCCGAGGTCCTCCCATTGCGTCCCGGCCAGCCAGTGGTCCGTAATGAGCGCCGAGATGGCGATGGCGCTGAACAGAATGGTGGCGCCAGCGATCAGGCCGAGCGCCATGATCCGCGCCCAGAAGCGCCGGCGCGCCCCGGCATGAGCGCGCAGGCGATTCAGCACCAGCGGGATCGAAACCGTCCCGAACATCTGGGTCGGCATGTCCAGAAGCCGCATCGACAGGGCGACCTGCGCCGCGAGCACGGTGTTGCTGGCATAGGGGAGCGCCAGCAGCGGCGCGACCGCGAAGCCATAGGCCAGCAAGGCTGAAGGCAGCAGCGCACGCGGCGCATCCCGCCAGCGGAACGCCGCCTCGACGAGACTGCGCCGTGACCACAGTGCCGGCCGAACCAGCGTGGCGATCGCCGCCTGCCGACGCCGCAGGAGATAGGCCGCCGCCAGGACATGCCCGAGCGCATCGGCCATGAACAGCGCCAGCGCTTTCGGCCCGAAGATCCAGATCAGGATCAGCATGATGACGGGCTGGACCACGGCCTGCACGACATTGCTGTTGCCGATGGCGCGGAAATCCCCTTCCGCCGTAGCCTCCGACCAGAGCAGACGCAGCACGGAGCGCGCCGCCAGCGAAACCAGGAAGAAGAAGGCGACCGCCGGCGCGATCCAGCCGGTGACGACGAGGCCGATCAGGACGATGGTAGCGGCGGCAAGGAAAACGACGCCGACGGCTGCGGCCAATCGAAACGCAAGGCCCAGCCGGACACGGTCGCTGTTCTGGAAGAACACCGCTTCCAGCCGCAGGAGCGAGGCGATCGAGATGAAATTCGCTGCCGCGGAGAAGACGGCAAAGGCGGCGAAGACGAAGGGCGGACACAAGGCCGCGGCGATGATCAGCCCCCAGACCGAGATCAGGCGGGCCTGGATGAAGCGCAGGCCGAGCAGGACCACGGAACCGAAGCTCGAACGCAGGGCCGGGACCCGTGCCGCCACGAAGCGGCGCCCGGCGGCGATGGTCAGCGCCGGGCGGCTATGCGGCAGGAGAACCCGTTCCATGGTGACGTGCGCGGCCATGTCGACCCCTGTCGTCGGACCGTTTGGCGGCCTCTTGCCGGACGTGCGCGTCTCATCGTCCGATGGGTCTCGGTCGCGAGATGCAGTCATGCGCGGCAGGCCTTCTGCCGCGAAGGCTGCGTCAACATGGTTAACGATCGGTAAATAGCGCTCATCGCCTTCATCGGTGGCCGCACCGCGCGGCTTCTACCCCGCGATGCATGAACTGCCTACCGTGTCGTTTTTGGGGCTCAGGCGAACTTCGTCTTGAGCGCCTCGAACCGCGCCAGCTGGTCTGGCAGCAATTCGCGCGCGGCATCGCGCCGCACGAAGACCTTGAACATCACCTCGCCAGCACCGTTGAAGAACTGCACCGAGCAGGCACGCCGGCCCTGCGCCGTGGAACGGTCGACCAGATAGATCGCCCGGCAATTCTCGGCCTTGATATGTCCGCCGATCGGACTGTCGCCATGGATATTGTAGTAGTCATGGCCGAAGCTGCCGACCGGCAGCGAACCCTCGCATTCCAGCACGATATCGGGCGTGTGCATCAGGAAGAGCACAGTGCCCCAGGTCGCGAGCTCCTTCCAGACGTCCTCGAAACGCTCGGGCGCGACGAGCTGGCGCTGCCCCGCGGGCAGGAGTTCCAGGACGGTGCGCGTCGAGACCTTCGCCTCGCGCGCGACGGCCTCGATCAGGCCGTCCGGCTTGGCGGCGAGCAGGGAGCGCGCATGCTTCATCGGATCCTGCGCGGCGATGTCGGCGGTCGTCATCAGCCCAGGCCTCACTCGGCCGCCTGACGGGGCAGATGCGGATTGCTCTCGCTCAGCACGGCCTCGAAGCCCTCGAACTCGGGGTGGCCGAGATAGATCGGCTTCGGGCGCGGCTGGCCGGCATTGCGATGCGATTCACGGAACTGGTCGGACTTGGTCCAGGCTACGAAATCCTCCTTCGAAGCCCAGCTCGTATGGGAGGAATAGAGCGTGTGATCCTCCTTCTCCGGCCCCTTCAGCAGGTGGAAGGTCAGAAAGCCCGGCACCTCGTCGAGGCGGGTCTTGCGCGAGGACCAGACCGTCTCGAAGGCGGCTTCCTCGCCCTTGACGACCTTGAAGCGATTCATGGCGATGAACATCGGTAAACCCTGCATCTGACGCGCCGGAATTGGCGGAAACGAACGATGCCGCTGTCGCGACAGAGCAGCCGCCATCCGTTCGGGCGCCCTCGGAATGAAGATTCCCCCGAAAACGCGCACGGCCGGCAACCGGCCGCTCGACGATACCGTCGCTGCGGGACCGGCTGCGCATTGGCACTGCCCTTGACCCCTTGTAGTAAAGGCTAATATCAACGTCAATAATACTGTAAAGTAGATCTTGTTTTGAATAATTAAAAACAGGATATACTTTAAATGGAATTGTTTTAAACTAACCACAATCTTCCTGGCCAGGGTTTGCGCGGCGGCAAGGTCCGCCGCCTGCACCCGAATGGAGTTGCGATATGTCTGGCTCGCGCACCCCTGAAGCGCAACGCAGCCTTGGGCAACCGAACCGCCGCGAGCTGACGGCAGCCCTCGCCTTGAGCACCCTCGGCCTCGCGGGGCTGGCGCTCCCCGCGGCCTTGCCCGCTACGGCATTGGCCCAGGCGCCGGACCGCGTCGTCGTCGCCGGCGGCGTCATCACCGAGGTGATCTATACGCTCGGCCTGCAGGACCGCATCGTCGGCATCGACACGACCAGCCTATTCCCGCCGGAAGCGCTAAAGGAGAAGGCCAATGTCGGCTATGTCCGCGCGCTATCGGCCGAGGGCGTCCTCTCGCTGAAGCCATCGCTGGTCATGCTGATCGACGGCGCCGGCCCGCCGGATGCCATCTCCCTCCTCACCGAGTCCGGCGTGAAGATCGCGCGCATCGCCGACGGACTGACCCCGGAGGGCGTCACCACCAAGATCGCCGCGATCGGTGCGGCGATCGGCGCGGCCGCCCCGGCCGAGCGGCTGGCGGCGCAGACCAGGGCGCGCTTCGACGAGCTCGCGACCCTGCGCTCCGGCATCGCCAAGAAGAAGCGCATCCTCTTCCTGCTCTCGCTGCAGAACGGGCGCGCCCTGGTCGGCGGGCGCAACAGCTCGGCCGACGGCATCATCGCGCTGGCGGGCGGCATCAATGTCGCCGACGCGATCGAAGGCTACAAGCCGATGACGGACGAGGCGATCGCCGCCGCGGCGCCAGAGATGGTGCTGATGATGCGCAACAGCAGCGCCCACAACATCACGCCCGACGAGCTTTTCGCGATGCCCGCCTTCTCCCAGATTCCGGCGGCGGCCAGCAAGCGGCTGGTCCATATGGACGGGCTTTATCTGCTCGGCTTCGGACCGCGCACACCGATGGCGGCGCGCGACCTGATGGCTGCGATCTATCCGGAAGCCGCGATCCCGCCGCTCAAGACCGCCGCCGCCCCGTGACCCTCGTAGCGCCCACTCCGGCCATGGCCGCGACCCTGACCACGCTGATCGCGAGCCGCCGCCGCGCCGGCCTGCTCGCCATCGCCGGCCTCGCTCTGGCCTGCCTGCTCCTCACCATCGTCGCCATCGGCCAGGGCGCGATCCCGATCGCGCCCGGCCGCGTCGCCGAGATCCTGATGGCGCGTCTCACAGGCGATGCGAGCCTGCTCGAAGGGCGCGACATCCTCGTCGTCCTCAATATCCGCCTGCCGCGCGTGCTTCTGGGCCTGCTCGTCGGCGCCGGCCTCGCCGTGTCCGGCGCGCTGATGCAGGGGCTGTTCCGCAACCCGCTCGCCGATCCCGGCCTGGTCGGCGTCTCCAGCGGCGCCGGGCTCGCCGCGGCCGCCACCATCGTCCTCGGCGACCGTTTCCTTGCCGGCACGATGATGAAACTGCCCTTCGCCGCCCTTCCCTTCGGCGCTTTCTGCGGTGGCCTGATCACCACGCTCGCGCTCTATCTGATCGCGACGCGCGGTGGCCGGACCTCGGTCGCAACCATGCTCCTTGCCGGTGTCGCGCTCGGCGCTATGGCGGGTGCCCTCACCGGCCTGCTCTCCTTCGTCTCGGACGATCGGCAGCTGCGCGACCTGACCTTTTGGTCGCTGGGGAGCCTCGGCGGCGCAAGCTGGACGAAACTCTCCGTGGTTGCGCCCATCATCCTGCCGCTGCTCCTCACGATGCCGCTGCTGGCGCGCGGCCTGAACGGGTTGATGCTCGGCGAGGCCGAGGCCTATCATCTCGGCATACCCGTCCAGCGCATCAAGGCGCTGGCGATCCTGCTGGTCGCGCTCGCCGTCGGCGCCAGCGTCGCCTCGGCTGGAATGGTCGGCTTCGTCGGCATCGTCGTGCCGCATCTGATCCGCCTCTCGGTCGGCCCGGATCATCGCCTGCTGCTGCCGCTCTCGGCGCTGGGCGGCGCGATGCTGCTGGTCGGCGCCGATATCGTCGCCCGCCTCATCGTCGTCCCGGCCGAGCTGCCGATCGGCATCGTCACCGCCACGATCGGCGCGCCCTTCTTCCTCTGGCTGCTGCTGCGCCGCACGAGCCTGATCGATGTCTGAAGCGAACCCGATCCTGTCTTGCCACGGCGTCAGCTGCCTCACGGGCGGACGCCGCCTCGTCGCCGATGCGAGCCTTGAGCTCGCGGGAGGCAGCACGACGATCCTGATCGGCCCGAACGGCGCCGGCAAATCGACGCTGCTCAAGCTCCTGACCGGCGAGATCAAGCCGGCCGGCGGCGAAATCCGCATCGCCGGCGAGCCGCTGGCGGCCATTCCGGCCTGGCGCCTCGCCTGCCTGCGCTCGGTCATGGCCCAGCACGCCCGCCTCGCCTTCCCCTTCAGCGTCTACGAGGTCGCGAGCCTCGGCGTCGACGGCATCGGCCGGGCGCTGACGCGCCAGCGGCGCGAGGCCATCGTCGCCGAAAGCCTGACCGCTGCTGGCGTCATCGACCTTGCCGGCCGGCGCTACCAGACGCTCTCCGGCGGCGAGCAGCAACGCGTCCAGTTCGCCCGTGTCCTCTGCCAGCTCGAGGCCGGCCGTAGCATCGCCGGGCGGCAGGTGCTCTTCCTCGACGAGCCGATCGCCAGCCTTGACCTCTGCCACCAGCTCGCGCTGCTCGACATGGCCCGCAGCATCGCCGCGCGCGACGTCGCGGTGCTGATCGTGCTGCACGACCTCAACCTCGCCGTGACCTACGCCGACCATCTCGTCGTGATGGATCAGGGGAATATCATCGCGCAGGGTCCGCCGGCGAAGACGCTGGACGACGCCTTGCTGCGCCAGGTCTTCAAGGTCGACCTGACGCTGAGCCGCGCGCCCGCCCCCGGCTTGCCCTTCCTGCTGCCCCAGCAGCACCGGGGCCGGCCAGCGGCCTGAAGCTCGAGCAAAGCCTGGACAGCAGCAATCTCGTCATTGCGAGGAGCGAAGCGACGAAGCAATCCAGGGGGACCAGGCTGAAGCGTTCGACCCAGTCTCCCTGGATTGCTTCGCTACGCTCGCAATGACGACCAATCGGAGCGAGTGCGATCCCATGTCCGGATTCACCGGCGATTCATCCTGAATCGCCGCTTCACCATATCGCTCAACCCGCGCTTCATGGCTTTCGCGCCACGACTCCAGCAATTTCGAGCGGGAGTTCCAGACATGTTCAGGCATATCGCTATCGCGACCCTTGCCCTGTCGGCCGCCGGCGCCGCCGCCTTGCCGGTGAAGGCGCGAGAGGTCGTCGGCCTACGCGACGGGCGCTTCGACCCCGGCACCATCGTGATCCACACCGGCGAGCGGAAGCTCTATTACGTCGTCTCACCCGGCGAGGCGATCCGCTACACCATCGCCGTCGGCAAGGCCGGCAAGCAGTGGCGCGGCGTCAAATATGTCGAGGAGATGCAGGTCGATCCGGCCTGGGCGCCGCCAGCCGAGGTCAAGCGCGACAATCCCCGCCTGCCTGACGTCATTCCCGGCGGCTCCCCGCGCAACCCGATGGGCGCGCGCGTCATCGGCCTGGGACCGGGCGGACAATACGCGATCCATGGCACCAACATGCCGAACACCATCGGCACCGCCGCCTCCTATGGCTGCTTCCGCATGCACAACCAGGACGTGATCGACCTTTACGCGCGCGTCCAGATGGGCACGCCGGTCGTCGTCCTGCCCTGATCCGTCAGAGAGCGACGGAGGAAGGCAGCGGCCGGCCGGCGAAGAACGCGTCGAGATTGCCGAGCAGCATCCGCAGCTGGCCCTTCTTGGCGTCCTGCGAACTCGCGGCGATATGCGGCGTCAGCACGACATTCTCGAGCTTGCGCAGCCGTTCCGGTACATGCGGTTCCCCCGCGAAGACGTCGAGCGCCGCTCCAGCGATCCGTTTCTGTTCGAGGGCTGCGCACAGCGCCTCTTCGTCGATCACGAGGCCGCGCGAGATATTCGCGACATAACCCTCCGGCCCGAGCGCATCGAGCACGGCATCATCGACGGCGTTGCGCGTCTCGGCGCTGGCGCGGACCGCGACCATGAGCACGTCGGCCCAGGCGGCGAGGCCGAGCAGGCTGTCGTGGAACTGGTAAGACAGCTCAGGCTTGGGCGAGCGGCTGTGATAGCCGACCTCCATCTCGAAGGCCGCGGCCCGGCTCGCGATGCGGGCACCGATGGCGCCGAGCCCGTAGATGCCGATCTTGCGGCCGGCGAGATCCGGCGTATTCGACACCGGCTCGATCCCGCGGCTGCTCCAGAGGCCGTCGCGGACGAATCGATCGCCGCGCCCGATCCCCCGCATGGCGCAGAGCATCAGGCCCATCGCGAACTCAGCGACGCTGCGCGCGTTGGCATCGGCGGCATTGCAAAGCCTGATGCCGCGCGCCTTGGCCGCTGCCGCATCGACACCTTCGACGCCGGTGCCATAGCAGGCGATGAGTTCCAGCTTCGGCAAGGCGTCCATCAGGTCGGCACCGGTCCGGCGCCCGCCATAGGTCACCAGCGCACGCGCGTCCCGCGCATCCGCCGGGATGCCGGCAGCATCATCGCCATGGACCGGCCCGATCACCGTATAATGCTGCTTCAGGCTCGCGATCGCGTCATCGGCAAGGCGCGGCATCATCAGGATCGTCGGCTTCATCAAATCGCTCCAGCGTATGCTGCATCGCAGCACCGCACCGCTCGGCGCTCAACCCATGCTGGCGTTGGCCCCGTCATCCCCGGCACGCATTCCGGACTTCGACCAAAGATTGGGCCAAGCGGTTCCAAAATCCGGAAATCGCACGCGTTGCCCTCTCGCTCCCCGTGAAGAACCGCGTTAACCTCCGGCCCGCGACACGTAACCGCCCGTACTCCGGTGCGGGCCAGGAAGGGGCTACCAGATGGACCATCTCGCCGACGTGAAGAAATTCGCCAAGAAGCCGCTCAACGAAGCGGCCTTCGCCGGCATGTCGAAATCCTATGCGCTCGTGATGGGCAAACCCGACACCCGCTACGTCGCCTGCTCCGATCCGGCCGAGCTCGAGCGCGTCCGCGAGAATTTCCTGAAGAAGAAGCTCGGCCTGAAATCCGGCGATCTCGACGGCTCGATCAAGGCGACCTGCGAGCACATGAAGGCCGACAAGACCAAGTCCCGCCTGACCTTCTACTACCTGCTGGCCGAGCATCACGGAAAGCTCGACCTCTTCGTCAAGAAGTAAGCTCTCGGCCCGGCAACGCGCCGGGCAATCCCCCAAGACAGCGTAAAATGGCAGGCCGGCGCTCATGCCGGCCCTGGTTCCGTTCAGGAGCGGTAGAGGTCTGCGCGCGTTAGCGGCAAGCCGGACGGGCCCTTGCGCCGCTTCGAGACCAGCGTCTGGTTGATCAGCGCTCCGCCGCGCTCGAAGGCGAGCGAGCAGCCCGCCAGGTAAAGCAGCCACATCCGCGTCCGCTCCGGCCCGATCTCAGCCTCGGCCTTGTCCTTGTTGGCATTGAGCCGTTCCCACCACAGGCGGGTCGTGCGCTGGTAATGCTCGCGCCAGCCCTCGACATCATGGACCTCGAAGCCATGGCGCTCGAGATTGGCGATCGACATGCCCAAATGATCGAGCTCGCCGCCCGGGAAGATGTAGCGCACCAGCGCCCGGTACTCCGCCGGCATCTTGTTGAAGGCCTTTTCGGTCTTCTTCGCGCGGCGCGAGATGGTGTGGTGCAGATAGAGCCCCCGCGGCCGGAGCAGCCGGTTCACCGTGCGGAAATAGGTCGGGTAGTTGCGGATGCCGACCTGCTCGAACATGCCGATCGAGGAGATCTTGTCGAACTCGCCCTCCATCTGCGTGTAGTCGCGCAGATGCAGCGTCACCTTGTCCTGCAGGCCCCAGCGCTCGACCTTCTCGCGGGCATATTTCAGCTGCTCCTCGGCCAGCGTCACGCCATGGGCCTCGACGCCGTAATAGCGCGCAGCATGGCAGACCAGCGCGCCCCAGCCGCAGC
This sequence comes from uncultured Allobosea sp., assembly GCF_945956895.1. Taxonomy (GTDB): domain Bacteria; phylum Pseudomonadota; class Alphaproteobacteria; order Rhizobiales; family Beijerinckiaceae; genus Allobosea. The sequence continues at coordinate 67,521 of NZ_CAMFJF010000018.1, forward strand.
CGATGTCGAGGAAGCGGTCGCCGGGCTGCAGGCGCAGCTTGCGGCAGATCATGTCGAGCTTGTCCTGCTGCGCCCGGCCGATATCGCCGTGATCCCCAGTGAAATAGGCGCAGGTGTAGACCATCTCCTCGTCGAGGAAGAGCCGGTAGAAATCGTTCGAAACGTCGTAATGGTAGGCGACATTCGCCTTGTTGGTGGTCGGGTCGCCGTCGCGCGCGATCTCGTCGCCCTTGCGATGGCTGACGGCGTCAGCAGCCTTGCCCGGCGCGAAGATGAAACGGCGGACGAAGTCGAAGACCGCGCCCTTCGGGATATTGCGCGCGAGCTTGCCGACCTTGCCCTCCGGCCGCGCCGCCGCGAGATCGAAGATCGAGCCGTTGAGGATCGAGATGCGGTCGGCAATGTGCAGATTAAGCAGCGTGTCGAGTTTCGGCTTGCGCACCAGCGCCGCCATCACGCCGGCATCGGCGATGGCGATGGCGAGCCCGTCAGTCGGCCAGGAAGCAGGCACCATGCTGCCGTCCCAGAGCCGGAAGCCGAGCTTCAGGCCGAGTTTCTCATGCGCCTCGGCGAGAAGGCGGCGCAGGGCCGCGAGGCGCTTGTCATTGCTGTCCATGAGGCGAATCCGCTGCTGTCCGGCTGCTGTTTGGACGCAACGTCGCATCTTGGCAATGTTTGGGCGGCGCCGAACCCGTCGGCGCCACGGCCATTCAGAAATCGCTGGCGATGCCCTTCACTTCCCAGTCGTCGTAGCGAACCGGTTCCAGACCGCCCCGGCCATTGACCTCACGCTGCTTGGCAACGTCCGCGGCATGGGCGTCGATCGCGGCGCGGCGCGCTGCCGCCTCCGCCAGCGCGCGCTGCGCGGCGGCGGGCAGCGCCTTGGGCTCGGCGGCCTCCGCTGGCCTGTCCTGATCGGTCTTCTCGAGCATGTCGGCGCGTTTCCTTGCAGGATTCTCTTGCAGGATCGGGATTGCCCTCACCACATAGGGCACGAAGCCCGCAGATGCGAGAGCCTGCGCGAACACGCGCCAAAGAAGGGAATCCTATGAACTACGTGCGCACCGGCCTACTGATGGCGGGCCTGACGGCGCTTTTCGGCGCGGTCGGCTATCTCATCGGCGGCGGGGGCGGCATGCTGATGGCACTCGGCTTCGCGGCCGTGACCAATCTCTTCAGCTACTGGAATTCAGACCGACTGGCGCTCGCCGCCCAGAATGCCCAAGAAGTCGACGAGCGTACCGCACCCGAGCTCTACGGCATGGTGCGCGATCTCGCCGCGCGCGCGAACATGCCGATGCCGCGCGTCTACCTGATCCACGAGGATCAGCCCAACGCCTTCGCGACCGGCCGCAATCCGGAGAACGCGGCGGTGGCAGCGACGACCGGCATCCTGCGCACGCTGACCTATGAGGAACTGGCCGGCGTGATGGCGCACGAGCTCGCGCATATCAAGAACCACGACACGCTGACCATGACGATCACCGCGACCTTCGCCGGCGCGATCTCCTCGCTCGTCACCTTCGGCATGTTCTTCGGCTCGCGCGACAACCGCCCGAATGTCATCGTCCAGATCCTGCTCTCGATCCTCGCGCCGATGGCCGCTGCCCTGATCCAGATGGCGATCTCGCGTTCGCGCGAATACGAAGCCGACCGTCTCGGCGGCCAGATTTGCGGCAATCCGGTCTGGCTAGCGGACGCGCTCGCCAAGATCGCGGCCGGCGTCCAGCACATCCCCAACGAGACAGCGGAGGCCAAGCCTGCTACGGCGCATATGTTCATCATCAATCCCTTGACCGGCGGCGGCATGGATAATCTGTTCTCGACACATCCCGACACCGGCAATCGCATCGCCGCTTTGATGGAGCAGGCCCGCGCGCTGGGCATCGGCCGCAGCAATGCCGGCGCCGGCTTCACCGCCCAGGCCGCTAACAATCCATGGGGCAATGCTCCGCGCCAGCCGGGTCCGTGGGGCTGAGATGGCAGCTCAATCCTCCTCGCGCCGCCCGCCCCAGCCGGAAACGCCGCCCAAGCTCGACGATGCCCCGGGCCTGCCGGCCCGCCGGCTCGCGGCTGCCGTGATCGACGAAGTGCTGCGCGCACGCGTGGCACTCGACGAGACCCTGGAGCGAATGCTGCCGGAATCCGGGCTCGACGCGGCTGATGCCAGCCTCGCGCGTGCTATCGCTGTAACCGCCTTCCGGCGCCTCGGTACGATCCAGCAGGCCATCGACGCCCGGCTCGACCGTGGCAGCCCGCGCAAGTCCGGCCCGTTCGAGCCGATCGTGACGGCCGCGGCCGCCCAGATCCTCTTTCTCGACGTGCCCGACCATGCCGCCGTCGATATCGCCATCCGGCAATTGCATGAGGATCCGCGTTCGGCCCGCTATGCCGCGCTCGGCAATGCCGTGCTGCGCCGCCTCGCCCGCGAGCGCGATGCCGTCCTTGCCGAAGCACAGGCGGAAGTCTTCGGCGACACGCCCGATTGGCTGGTGGAAAGCTGGTGCACGGCCTATGGCGAGGAAACAGCTGCCGCCATCGCGAAAAGCCATCGCGAGGAGCCGCCGCTCGACCTGACCGTCAAGACCGATCCTGTCGGCTGGGCGGAAAAGCTCGACGGCATCGCCCTGCCGATCGGCTCGGTGCGTCTGCGCGAACGCCAGGCCATCGCCGGCCTGCCCGGTTTCGACGAGGGCAAATGGTGGGTTCAGGATGCAGCCGCCGCCCTGCCGGTGAAACTGCTGGCTCCAAAACCTGGCGAGCGCATCGCCGATCTCTGCGCCGCGCCCGGCGGCAAGACCGCCCAGATCG
>NZ_CAMFJF010000019.1 GCF_945956895.1 uncultured Allobosea sp.
CGCACCAGCACAAATGCCGGCGCTTCACTGGATGGGTTTCTCACCGCCGCGCACAACGGATTAAGATATGCAAATTTGCATGAAATTTGGCAAAGAATCAAGCGCCCTCTTGGGCGAGATGCTCGAAAAACAGCGGAAAATTGCTGGGATGAGCTATGCCGAGTTAGGCAAAGCGGCGGACGTACACTCAAGTCAGGCCAGCCGGATTTGCAGAGGGCAATTCAAGACACTGAGCGGCAACGTCCTGCAAATTTGCAGGGCACTAAAGGTCGCCCCAGCCTCTGCCAAGAAGCTGGGTGCACGACAAGTTCGCGTCGGGGCGAAAGAGAAGCTCGCACGAGCAGCCGCACAGAGCGTGCTCGCTCTGTGGGACCAAACTCCTGAAGGAGCCAACCGCGTAGTCCGGCTCCTAGACGATATCGTCGCCCTCGCAAGGTCGGAGCATAAGGTCGAAACGGGGATCGGCCCCCAACGCAGAGCTCAATGAACAAGTTGGCCTGCTGTCGGTTTGCCCCGTCGCGCCATCCGCCTTGCCGTTATGTAGCCCAATTAAACGTCGCAGGCTCCACAACGCTTAATCGGGCTACATACAGGCTTGTACGACGTTCAATCGGGCTACACCGCGCGGGCAATTGGGAGCCATATCGACCGGTTTCATTGAAGAATTTTGCGTCGCTGTGCCAATAATCGGGTTACGCCCCACTCCTGAGACCAACTCAGGATCGGCAGCCGATATGACTTGGCTACCGTCTGTTTGCCGTCTTGTTTATTCGGCCGCCTTGCGGCCGGCGCGCCCTCCCAAGCTCAAGGCTTGTTCGTATCGAAATGCTTGGTCAGCTTGTGGCCGTAGCCGCCATAATCGCGCTGGAGTGAATCCGAACCGGCGGCGAAGGCTGTGACCTGCTGCGGGAACCGAGTCTCGAACATGAAGGCCAGCGTGCCCTCGAGCTTGTGCGGCTTCAATTCGACATTGCTCGCCTTCTCGAAGGCATCCATGTCCGGCCCGTGCGGCAGCATGGTGTTGTGCAGCGAGATGCCGCCCGGCACGAAGCCGCCGCCGGTCTTGGCGTCGTAGACGCCGTAGACCAGCCCCATGAACTCGCTCATCACGTTCATATGGTACCAGGGCGGCCGGAAGGTGTTTTCGGCCACCAGCCAGCGATCCGAGAAGATGACGAAGTCGATATTGGCGGTGCCGGGCGTCTCAGACGGCGAGGTCAGCACCGTAAAGATCGAGGGATCGGCATGATCGTAGAGGATCGGTCCGACCGGGGAAAAGCGCCTGAGATCATACTTGTACGGGGCGTAGTTGCCATGCCAGGCGACGACATCGAGCGGCGAATGCTCGATATCGGCGGCCCAGAGATTGCCGCCCCATTTCACATACATCTTCGAGGGCGCGTCGCGATCCTCATAGGCTGCGACCGGTGTCAGGAAATCGCGCGGATTCGCGAGACAGTTGGCGCCGATCGGCCCCCGCTCCGGCAAGGTGAAGGCGCCGCCATAGTTCTCGCAGATATAGCCACGGGCCGGGCCGTCCCGGAGCTCGACGCGGATCTTCACGCCGCGCGGGATCACGGCGATCTCACCGGGCTCGATGTCGATGATGCCGAACTCGGTCCAGAGCCTGAGATCGCCCTGCTGCGGCACGAACAGCATCTCGCCATCGGCATTATAGAAGTACTCGTCCACCATCGAGCGCGTGATCAGGTAGACATGCGCGCCCATGCCGCCCTGGCTGCCGGCATCGCCGGCGGTGGTCATGCTGCGGATGCCCTCGACGAAAGAGATCGGCTCCGACGGGATCGGGATCGGGCTCCAGCGCAGCGGCGCGATCGGCATGTCGACCTCGCGGGCCGGCGCCGTGCGCCAGAACCCGGCATCGACCTTCCGGAATTCGTTCCAATGCGCCACGGTCGGCCGGATGCGGTAGAGCCAGGAGCGTTCGTTGGTGGTGCGCGGCGCGGTGAAGGGCGAGCCGGAAAGCTGCTCGGCATAGAGCCCGTAGGCGCATTTCTGCGGCGAATTGCGTCCCAGCGGCAGGGCGCCCGGCAGTGCCTCGGTCTCGAAGCCGTTGCCGAAGCCCGACATGTAACCGGTCGCGATGGCGCTCTCAGTCCTGGCGGCACCGGCATGGGCCGGGTTCTGAACGTTCATGATGGCGCCCTCTCCTCGCGACGGCCTTGGGCCGGCGGCATGCCCTGCGTGGGCTCTGTTCGAGATGGTTGCTTTGGTAACTGTCGATTTTGTAACTAACAAGGCATGTCGAAACTCGCGCTCGAACTCTTTCTGCCCTATCGCCTCAACCGCCTGAGCTCGGCTGTCTCGCAACAGTTCCGGGCGGTCTATGGGCCGCATCACGACCTGACCGTGCCGGAATGGCGGGTGCTGGCCACCCTCGCCCAGTTCGGCACCATGACGGCGAAGGCCATCGGCAAGCATTCCTCGATGCACAAGACCAAGGTCAGCCGGGCGGTGCGGGCGCTGGAGGAGCGGCGCTGGCTCGTCAGGCGCGAGAGCGAGCAGGACCGGCGCGAGGAAAGCCTGTCCCTGACGGCGTCTGGCCTACATGCTTATCGCGAGATCGTGCCCCGCGCACTGGCTTTCGAGGCGGGCATCCTCGCCGCGCTCGGCCCCCATGCCGAACCCTTGCTCGAAGCGCTCGCGCTGATGGAGGAGCGTTTCCCCGTCGATTGAGCGCCCCGCGTCCCAAGCGCTGGGGACAGAGCCCGGCCCACTCTTCCGACTAGGCTCGCTGCCGAACTGGCCGAGTCAGAACGGAACGGATGAGCCAATGCAGGGCAGCACTCTCGAAGCGCGGGCCGAAAACCCGCCTAGCCCCACCTCCTCCGCCGTCGCGCTCGACGCCAGCCACGATCCGGCCTTGCGGAGCTGGGTCAAGTCGGCGCGGGATCATGCGGAATTCCCGATCCAGAACCTGCCCTTCGGCGTGTTCTCGCCCGAGGGCGAAGCGGCTCGCGGCGGCGTCGCCATCGGTGACGAGATTCTTGACCTGGCGGCGCTTGCGGCGTCCGATCTCTGCGCAGGCTTGGAGGAGATCGTCGCAGCCGCCGCAGCTCCGACCCTGAACGGTTTCCTTGGCCTCGGAACGGCTGCCCGGAAGCGCCTGCGGGCGCGGCTCTCGGCCCTGCTGGCGGAAGGCTCGCCCGCGCAGGCTACGCTGAAACCGATGCTGCATCCGGCACGGAATTGCACGCTCGGCCTGCCTGCGCGGATCGGCGATTACACGGACTTCTATGCCGGCATCCAGCACGCCATGAATATCGGCTCGCTGCTGCGGCCGGACAACCCGCTCTTGCCGAACTACAAGCATATCCCGATCGGCTATCACGGTCGGGCCTCGTCGATCCGGCCTTCGGGGGGGCCGTTCACGCGGCCCAACGGCCAGCGCAAGCGGCCGGACGAGACGCAGCCCAGCTTCGGCCCCTGCCGCAATCTCGACTACGAGTTGGAGCTGGGCATCTGGATCGGTCCCGGCAACACGCTGGGCTCCGCCATTCCGATCGACGAAGCCGATGACCGGATCGCCGGCTTCTGCCTGCTGAACGACTGGTCGGCGCGCGATATCCAGGCCTGGGAATACCAGCCGCTCGGCCCCTTCCTGTCCAAGGGCTTTGCCACCACGATCTCGCCCTGGATCGTCACGCCGGAGGCGCTGGCGCCCTTCCGGAAGGCTCAGACGCCGCGCCCTGAAGGCGATCCGGTAGCCCTGCCCTATCTCAGCCCAGCCGATACCACTGCACCCCATGCGCTCGACATCACGCTGGAGGTCTTCATCGAGACCGCTTCCATGCGCGCGAACGGCCTGGCGCCGCACCGGCTCTCGCTCGGCAGCACGCGCGATCTCTACTGGACGCCGGCGCAGTTCGTCGCCCATCACAGCTCGAACGGCTGCAATCTCGAACCCGGCGATCTCTTCGGCTCCGGCACGATCTCTGGCCGCGACCCCGGCTCCTTCGGCAGCCTGATGGAGATCACACGCGGCGGCCGCGAGCCAATCGCGCTGCCCAATGGCGAAAGCCGGACCTATCTCGTCGACGGCGACGCGATCGTCATGCGCGCCAGCGCCCGGCGCGAGGGCTTCGCCGATATCGGCTTCGGCGAGTGCCGGGCCGAGGTGCTGCCGGCGCGCGGCTGAAGCAAACGCCGCTGTCCCCTGCTCTGGTGACAGCGGACGCGGTATGGCTTCGGCATCATCGGATCGACGCTGCCTTCGGGGATCGCATGCAGAAGCGCTTCACACTCGCTGCTTCGGAGCAGCCGCCGGGAGACGCCGAAAAGGGTACGCTCGGTCGGCGGCGCTCCGGCGATGCCTATGAAACCCTGCGCAACGCCATCCTCTCCGGCGAGATACGCCCGAACGAGCCGCTGATCGAGGCGGATATCGCGGCTGCGCTCGCCGTCAGCCGCACGCCGGTGCGCGAGGCCTTGCAGCGGCTCGCCGTCGAGCAGTTGATCGTGCCGCGCCGCCGCGGCTGGGCCGTGCGCGAGATCACCGCCGTCGAGGCCAGCGAGAATTCGGAAGTCCGTGCCGCGCTGGAGGGTTATGCCGCGCGGCTCGCCGCCGAGCGGGCAACCGATGACGAGATCGCGGCCGTCGCGGCCGTGCATGCCCGCCGCGTCGCCAGCGACCCGGCCGACGACCGCACCCGCGTCGAGACTAATCGCGAGTTTCACGGCATCATCGTCAGCGCCGCCCGCAACGAGAAGCTGCGTGACGCGATCCTCCGCTCGGGCCGGTTCTATTTCAACGGCTCGGTCGCCCGGATGACCTCGCCGGCCGAATTCCGCCTCAGCAACGAGGATCACGAGATCATCCTGCAGGCCCTGCTGGCACGCGACGGCGACCGGGCGGAGCAGGCGATGCGCAAGCACATCATGCGCACCTTCCATATCTTCCGCGAGCTCTCCTACCCCGCCCATGGCGCGCCTTCGCTGGCGCCGCTGCATGGCTCGGAAGGTTAACCGCCGCGATGTCCCACGTCGCTGTGACAGATGCCCGCCGCCGGCCCGCTATGATCCCCACAGGATCGGGCCGCCATGTGCCGACGACCTCAACGACACAACAAGCCGACGACCAGGGAGAGAGACGATGAGCGTGAACAAGACCGCAGCCGGCCTGACGCTGGCCGCCAGCCTGCTGATCGGGGCCGCAGCCGGCGCGCAGGAGCCGGGCATCACCGACAAGGCGATCAAGATCGGCATCTTCGGCCCGCTATCGGGCCCGAACATGGCCTATGGCTTCGACGTCGTGAACGCCGCGAAGATGTACTACGACAAGATCAACAAGGAAGGCGGCATCCACGGCCGCAAGATCGAGTATGTCGTCGAGGACGATCGCTGCAACGCCAATGACTTGGTTGCGGCGGTGAAGAAGCTGGTCGAGCAGGAAAACGTCTTCATGCTCAATGGTGGCTCGTGCTCGGCCGCCGTCGTTGCCGCCAAGGACTATGTCGTCCGTAACAAGGTGCCCTACCTGATGCTGAACGCATCGGGCGACGGCGCGCTGTTCCCGCCGACCGACTACATCTTCGGCGCCTATTCGATCTCGCAATACGCCGTCGGCGGCGCGATGGTCGAGTTCGCCGCCAAGCAGTTCGGCGCCAAGAACGTCGCCTATATCAACCATGACGACGCCTATGGCGCCTGGAACCTGGAAGGCTCGAAGAAGGACGCCGAGGTCAACGGCGTGAAGCTCTCGGTCGAGTCGATCAATCCCGGCATCAACGACGTCACCGCGCCCTTCCTGAAGGTGCGCGCCGCCAATCCGGACGCGATCCTGCTGGTCACCTATGCCCGCCCGGCGGCGCTGCTGATCAAGAAGGCGGCCGAGATGGGCTTCAACAAGCCGATCATCCTTTCGGTCACCGGCACGGCGAGCTTGAACCAGCTCGCCGAGAATGTCGGCAAGGACGCGCTCAAGAATTTCTACACCCAGGAAGTCATGATCGACTCCCCCGGCGGCGCCAAGCTGAAGCCGATCTACGACATGTACAAGGCGGCCTATCCGGAACTCGCGGCCAAGCCCGACCATCCGCAGACCTACATGCCCTATGGCATCCCGCCTGCGATGTCGCTGGTCAAGGCGCTGCAGGATGCCGGCCCGAACCCGACCCGCGAGAAGGTGCTCACCGCGCTGAAGACGCAGGATTTCGACTCGGGCGTCATGGCCGGCCGCATGCAGTTCGGCCCGGAGCAGCGCGCCGCCAACCGCTCGACGATCTTCATCAAATATGACGGCACGACGATGGCCCCGCTGCCGGGCGTCTTCACCAGCCGCTGGACCTACCAGGCGAAGTGATCGCTACGGGCGGGCCATTCGGCCCTCCCTCATGAGACCGGGCGGCGGTATTCGCGCCGCCGCCCTTCCCTGACCTGAGCATCGGGCCGGATATGGACCTGCAACTCGCGCTGATCTTCCTGCAGCAAGGCATCGCCTCGGGCCTCGTCTCGGGCAGTGTCTATGCCCTGCTGGCGCTCGCCATCGTGGTGATCTTCAAGACCTCGGACGTGCCGAACTTCGCCCAGGGCGAGGTCTTCATGGCGGCGGGCTATGTCGCGCTCTACCTCTTCGTCTTCCAGAAGATGCCGATCTGGGTCGTGCTGCCGGCGACGCTGGTCGTGGCCTTCCTCGCCATGGCGCTGTTCCGCCGTTTCGTGCTCGATCAGGTCGCGAAATCGGCCAAGGACCTCGTCTATCTCGTCATCGCGACGCTCGGCCTGTCCTATGTCCTGAAGGGCCTCGTGCGCCGCACCGGATTCGGCGACACGCCGCGCTCCTTCCCGGCGCTGGTGCCGACCGATTCCATCATGATCGGCCAAGCCTCGGTGACGCTGCTCGACCTCGCGATCTTCGGCACCGCCGTGACGGTGATGGCCGCCTTCTTCTGGATGTTCAACTACACCAAGACCGGCCGGGCCATGCGCGCCGTCGGCATGAACCCGAAGGCCGCCCAGCTCGTCGGCGTCGACCTGCGCCGTTGCCATATGCTGATCTGGGGCCTGTCGGGCGTGATCTCCGCCATCGCGGCGCTGCTGATCTCGCCGAAGATCCTGATGACCGCCGATATGGGCTCGATCGTCATGCTCGCCTTCGCGGCGGCCATTGTCGGCGGCTTCTCTAGCCTGCCCGGCGCCGTGGTTGGTGGCTTCGTTATCGGCATCGTCGAGAACATGGTCGGGCTGTTCATCTCGTCGCGCGCCATCGTGCTCGCGCCCTTCCTCGCCATCCTGATCGTGCTCGTCCTGCGTCCGCAGGGCCTGTTCGGCGGGAAGCTGACGATCAAGAAGGTCTGAAGCCCCGTGTCGTCGCCTCCTCTCGCATCACCAGTGCCGGCAAGGCGCGCGCTCTCCGGCACCGCCCTGATCGGGCTCGTCGCGGCCGTGATCGTCGCCGTTGCGCTACCCGTCTTCACCTCGGGTTATGTCGTCTACATCGCCAACCTGCTGCTGGTCTTCGTGGTGCTTTGCCTCGGCCTGCACATCGTCATCGGCGAGACCGGCCAGTTCTCGATGGCTCATGCCGCCTTCTACGGCATCGGCATCTATGCGAGCGCGCTCGCCAACCGCGCGGTCGACCTGCCCTACCCCGTCGCCATGCTGTTCGGCGCGCTGGTCGCCGGCGCTGTCGGACTGTTCATCGGTGCGCTCGCGCTCCGGATGCGCGACATCTATCTCGCGCTCGCCACCTTCGCCTTCGGCGAGGCGATGCAATGGGTCTTCGCCAACTGGGACAGCGTCACCAACGGCCCGAACGGCCTCCGCATCAGCCCGGCCCGCTTCGGGCCGATCGAGATCCTCAGCGACAAGCAAGCCTATCCCTTCGTGCTGTTCTTCTGCCTCGTGATGATCGGGCTCACCGTCGCGATCTCGCGCTCACGGCTCGGCCGTTCCTTCCGAGCCGTGCGGGAATCCGAGGTCGCGGCGATGGCGATGGGCATCGACGTGCGCCGCGCCCGCATCGTCTCCTTCGGGCTCTCGGCTGCGATCGCGGGCTTCGCCGGCGGCATGTTCGGCCTGTTCCAGACCTTCATCCACCCGGACAGCCTGGGCTTCCAGACCACGATCCTCGTGCTCACCATGGTCGTCGTCGGCGGTCTCGGCTCGATCGCGGGCGCCATCGGCGGGGCGATCGTCTTCGGGCTGATCTCGGAGGTGCTGCGCCAGGCGCCGCAATACCAGGAGATCATCTACGGCGCGATCCTGATCCTGTTCATGATGTATGCGCCGCGCGGCCTCTTCGCCTTCATCGGCGACCGCATCCGGGAGGCGCGCCATGGTCGCTGAAAACATGGCCGCTGAGACCGCCGCCCCCTTCCTCGATGTCGAGGGCCTCACCATCCGCTTCGGCGGGCTCACCGCCGTCGGCGGGCTCGACATGGCCGTCGCGAAGGGGTCGATCCATGCGCTGATCGGCCCCAACGGCGCCGGCAAGTCGACGACCTTCAACTGCATTTCGCGCTTCTACACGCCGAGCGAAGGCCGCATCACCTATGACGGGCGCGACATCACCCGCATGCCGGCCCGCGAGATGGCGGGTCTGGGCATCGCCCGCAGCTTCCAGAACCTCGAACTCTTCGGCGAGCTCACCGTCTTCGAGAACGTGCTGATCGGCGCCCATGTCCATGCCGGCCGCTCCTGGCGCGACGCGATCAGCGCCCGCCCGCGCGGCATCGTCGAGCATGTCGATGAGTTGCTGGAGCGCACGGGCCTGACCTCCTACGCGCAGACCAAGGCGCGCAATCTCGATTTCGGCCACCAGAAGATGGTCGAGATCGCCCGCGCGCTCGCCATCCGCCCCAAGCTCCTGCTGCTCGACGAGCCGGCCGCCGGCCTGCGCAACCGCGAGATCGCGGCGCTCGACCGCCTGCTCTGCGAATTGCGCGAGCGCGACGGCCTCACGATCCTCCTGGTCGAGCATGTCATGCAGTTGGTCATGTCGATCTCGGACAGGATCACGGTGCTGAGCTTCGGCACCAAGATCGCCGAGGGCACGGCCGCCGAAGTGCGCGCCAACCCGGCCGTGATCGAAGCCTATCTCGGCCGCGAGGCGGCCCATGAGGCAGCACATGCCTGATCTTCTCGAAATCGACGGCATCTCCGCCGCCTATGGCCGCATCCAGGCCTTGTCGGACGTCTCGCTCAAGGTGCCGGAGGGCGCGATCGTCGCCCTGCTCGGCTCGAACGGTGCCGGCAAGAGCACGACGCTCAACACCGTCTCGCGCCTCGTGCCGGTGACGAAGGGCAAGATCCGCTTCGCCGGCGAGGAGATCCAGTCCAGGGCTTCGCATGAGGTCGTGTCGGCCGGCGTGCTGCAGGTGCCCGAGGGTCGCGAGGTCTTCCGCGACATGAGCGTGCGCGAGAATCTCGACATGGGCGCCTATCGCCGCAATGACACCGCCGGCATCAAGCGCGATCTCGACCGGGTCTTCGAATATTTCCCCAAGCTGAAGGAAAGGCTCCAGCAGAAGGCCGGCACGCTCTCGGGCGGCGAGCAGCAGATGCTGCTGATCGGCCGGGCACTGATGGCCGGCCCGCGCCTGCTCCTGCTCGACGAGCCCTCACTCGGCCTCTCGCCGGTGCTGGTGCAGCAGATCTTCGCGATCATCGAGCGGCTGAACAAGGACGGGCTCACCATCCTCCTTGTCGAGCAGAACGCGGCGATCGCGCTGGGCTGCTCGACCTATGCCTACATCCTCGAGAACGGCGAGATGGCCCTCGAGGGACCTTCCGAAAAACTGCGCCAGGACGACAGCGTCCGCCGCACCTATCTCGGCGGCTGAGCCGAGCTATACGCAGACAGGAACCGGCTCATGGCTACGCCGCAAGATAAACCCATCGCCCTCGTCACGGGCGGCGCTCGCGGGATCGGCCGGGCCATCGTCGAGCGGCTCTGCGCCGACGGCTTTGCGGTCGGCATCCTCGACCGCGAGGCGGAAATTGCGGCCGCGCTGGTGGCGGAACTCACGGCGCAGGGCCACAGCCTCTTCTTCGAACCGGTCGACCTCGCCGATCACGCCGGCCTCGCCGCGCTGGCCGAGCGGCTGCCTGTGGCACAGGTGCTCGTCAACAATGCCGGCATCTTCGAGAACAAGCCGTTCTTCGATCTCGCAGCGAGCGATTTCGGCCGGATGATGGACGTCAACGTCACCGCCCTCTTCCTGCTCTCGCAGGCGGTGGCGCGGCGGATGGAAAGGGGCGGTCGTATCGTCAACATCGCCTCGCGCACATTCCTCGGCGCGCGCAACCACGCCCACTATGTGGCGTCCAAGGCGGCCGTCGTCGGCTTGACCCGGGCGATGGCGATGGAGCTCCTGCCGCGCGGCATCGCCGTCAATGCGGTGGCGCCGGGCGGGGTCGCGACCGAGATGGTGGCGAAGCAGTCGGAAGAGGCGCGCGCCGCCCTGCTCGCCCAGCAGCCAACGGGAGCGCTCGCGGCGCCGGAGGACATCGCCAACGCCGTCGCCTTCCTCGCCTCGCCGCGCACCAATTTCATTTATGGCCAGGTCCTGCTCGTCGACGGCGGCAAGTCGCTCGGCGGCGGCATGGGCGGCTGAGGACATGGCGATGAGCGAGAGCTTCGACGAAATCCGCGACGTCGTCGTGGTCGGCTCGGGCGCCGGCGGGATGTCGGCGGCGATCACCGCCGCCAAGGCCGGGCTCGACGTGCTGTTGATCGAGAAGAGCGACTATATCGGCGGCAGCACCGCCGTCTCGGGCGGCGCCATGTGGGTGCCGGAAAACCCGCATGCCGCCAAGGCCGGCCATGCCGATACGCGCGAAGCGGCGATGACCTATCTCGAAGCCGTGCTGGGCAACCGCCTGCGGCCCGATCTGGTGCGTGCCTTCCTCGACAACGGGCCCGAGATGGTCCGCTTCTTCGAGAGCGCGACGGCACTGAAATTCGAGGCGCGCGCCTATTCACCGGATTATCAGCCCGAGCAGCCCGGCGCTTCCAAGGGGGGGCGCACGATCGATCCTGCTCCTTATGACGGCAACGAACTTGGCGCCGATTTCGCTCTGCTGCGCCCGCCGCTCAAGGAATTCACCGTGCTCGGTGGCATGATGGTGAACCGCAAGGATATCGACGCGCTGGTCGGCCGCTTCCGTAGCCTCGCGAATTTCAAGCACAGCGCGAAGCTCCTGATCCAGTACGGTCTCGACCGCCTGCGCCATCCGCGCGGCGCACGTCTCCTGATGGGCAATGCGCTTGCGGGACGCCTGCTGAAATCGGCGCGGCAGGCGGGCGTCGACATCCGCACGCAGACGCCGGCCGGCTCGCTGATCGTGAAGGACGGCACTGTCATCGGCCTCACCGTCAAGGGCCCACAGGGCGAGCGCTGCATCGGTGCACGGCGCGGCGTGGTGCTGGCGAGCGGCGGCTTCCCGGCCAATGCCGTGATGCGCGGCGAGCACATGCCGCATGCTGAGGTCCATCGCTCGATGGCGCCGAAGACCGATACCGGCGACGGCATCAATCTCGGCCTCGCGACGGGCGGCGCCCTGCGCGACGACAATATCGGCGCGGCCTTCTGGACGCCGGTCTCGGTGCTGAAAAAGCCTGATGGCAGCGAGGTGCAGTTTCCGCACCTGATCCTCGACCGGGCCAAGCCTGGCCTGATTGCGGTCGACGGCAAGGGCAACCGCTTCGTCAACGAAGCGACCTCCTATCACGGCTTCGTCGAGGCGATGCATGCCAGCGGTGCCGTGCCCGCCTTCCTCGTCTGCGACAGCGTTTTCTTGCACAAATACGGGCTCGGCCTCGTCCATCCCGGCCTCAAGACGCCAAAGGCCTTTGTCGAAGCCGGCTATCTGTTTGAAGGCGACAGCATCGCGGCGCTCGCCGGCAGGATCGGCGTGCCGATGCCGGCGCTGGCCGCTGCGGTCGCCGGGATGAACGACGCCGCGCGCTCGGGCTCGGACGCCGCCTTCGGCAAGGGTTCGAGCGAATACAACCGCTATCTCGGCGACCCCAACAACAAGCCCAATCCCTGCCTCGGGCCGATCGAGACCGGGCCGTTCTACGCGGTAAAGGTCTGGCCGGGCGATATCGGCACCGCGACCGGCCTGACCTGCGATCCACAGGCCCGCGTGCTCGGCCGCGACGAGCGGCCCGTCGCCGGGCTCTATGCCACCGGCAACGACATGAACTCGATCATGGCGGGCGCCTATCCCGGCGCCGGCATCACGCTCGGCCCCGCGCTCACCTTCGGCTTCATCGCCGGGCGCGCGCTCGCCGCCGAGACCGACCATCTGCCCCGTTGAGAAAGATCGCCGCGATGAAGCTCTATCAGTCCACCACCTCGCCCTTCGTCTTGAAGGTCCGCATCGCCGCCGCCGAGCTCGGCCTGCTCGACCGGATCGAGATGCTCGACGTCTCGCAGGAGTACAAGGCAGGCGGGCCATTGGCGCGCGAGCAGAACATCATCAAGACCAATCCGCTCGGGCAGGTGCCGACCCTACTGCTCGACGACGGCACGACGATCGCCGATAGCCGCGTCATCTGCGAATATCTCGACGGGCTCGGCGGCGGTTCGCTGTTCCCGGCCGAGCCGAAGGCCCGCTGGAACGCCCTGACCGAGCAAAGCTATGGTGATGGCCTGCTCGATGCTGCGCTAGCCGCGCGCTACGAGGGCCTGCTACGCAGCGAGGAGCAGCGCTGGCAGCGCTGGATCGACGGGCAGCTCGCCAAGGTCCATGCCACGCTCGACCTGATCGAGGGCAAGGCCGCCGGCTTCGGCAACCGCGTCGATATCGGCACGATCACCTTCTACTGTGCGCTGTCCTATCTCGACCTGCGCTTCACCGACCTGAACTGGCGCGAGGGCCGGCCGCAGGCCGCCGCCTGGTTCGCCAAGATCGCGGAACGTCCCGCCTTCGGCGGCCAGAAGCTGGGCTGAGGCCAACGCGAGCAGGAGGCGACGATGGCTGCGAATCTCGGGCTTGCCGGCCGGATCGTCCTGATCACCGGCGGCGCCTCCGGCATCGGGCGGGAATGCGCGCTGGCACTGGCGCGCGAAGGCGCCGCCGTCGCCATTGCGGACGCGAATGAGCAGGGTGCGACGGACACCGTCTGCGAGATCGCGGCGCTCGGCGCCCGCGCGGTCGCCATCAGCTTCGACGTGCGCAGCCCGACCGCCACCGAGACGGCCGTCGCGGCGATCGAGCGCGATCTCGGCCCGCTCGACGGGCTGATCACGGCGGCCGGCATCTCCCGCCCTGCCCCGGCGACCGAATTGGCCGCCGAGAGCTGGGAAGCGGTGATCGGCGTCAACCTCTCCGGCACCTTCTATTCCTGCCAGGCGGCGGGCCGGCGCATGGTGGAGCGCGGGCGCGGCGTCATCGTCACGATCGGCTCGGTCTCCTCGCTCGGCGGCCAGTCCGGTCGGGCGCATTACTGCGCCTCGAAAGCCGGCGTCGTCGGGCTGACACGCGACCTCGCCGTCGAATGGGGTTCGCATGGCGTGCGGGTGAACTGCATCGGGCCGAGCGCGACCGATACGCCGATGATCCGCCGCGGCATCCCCGAGAGCTTCGTCTCGGGCGTGATGGAGGATCGCACGCCGCTCGGACGCTTGGCGCAGCCCTCCGAGGTCGCCTCGGTCTGCCTGTTCCTGCTCTCGGACCTCGCGAGCTACGTCAACGGCGCGCTGATCATGGCCGATGGCGGCGTCTCGGCCGGCTTCTTCACGCGCGGCCATGGCCGCGACTTTTCGTCCAAGGCCCTGCTCGCGCAGGGCGTCTACAGCGAATGAACCGGAGACCGACATGAGCAAGCTCGCCCTCGTCACCGGCGCCGGCCGCGGCATCGGCGCGGCCATCGCCCATAAACTCGCGGCCGATGGTTGGCGGATCGCGGTCTGCGACCTGACGAAGGAGCCGGCGGTCGCGGTTGCAGCCACCCTGTCCGGCTCCGGCCATAGCGGCTGGGCGGTCGATGTCTCCAGTGAGGCTTCCGTGGAGGCACTGTTCGATGCGGTCGAGGCTGCGCATGGCCCGGTGACCGGACTGGTCTGCAATGCCGGCGTGCTCCTGATGGCGGCCGATGGCGAGCGGCCGACCATCTTCGACATGACGCTGGACGATTGGGAGAAGACCCATGCCGTCAACACGCGCGGCGTCTTCCTGAGCATCCGGGCCTATGCCCGCCGCCGCCGCGCAATGCCTGTCGAAGGCGGGCGTGTCACCACGACGAGCTCGGTCGCGGCCGAACTCGGTGGCTATCGCGGCTCGGCGAGCTATATCTCATCGAAATCGGCGATCCTCGGATTCACCAAGGCGATGGCGCGCGAGTTGTCGTCGCTCGGCATCACCGTGAACTGCGTCGCGCCGGGCGTGATCGACGCGCCCATGCTTGCCGCCGCAACGCCGCGCTCGGCCGCGCCGGGCTCGATGGACGCGCTGGCGCAGGCCGTGCCGCTCGGCCGGCTCGGCACGCCGGAGGATATCGCCGGGGCGGTGTCTTTCCTGCTGTCTGAGCAGGCCTCCTACATCACGGGCGCGACGATCGACGTCAATGGCGGCTACCGCATGGCCTGACTGGGGGAGCGACATGATCCTGCACGGCTATTTCCGTTCTTCCGCTGCCTGGCGCACGCGGATCGCTTTCAACCTCAAGGGCGTGACGCCGCAGAGCGTGATCCACAACCTGCGCGACGGCGCCCAGAACGAGCCTGCCTATGCGGCGATCAATCCGCAGAAGCTGATCCCGGCGCTGGAACTCGATGACGGCACCGTGCTCACGCAGTCGCTGGCGATCATCGGCTGGCTCGATCGCGAGGTGCCGCAGCCGCCGCTCTTCCCGGCCGACAATACCTTGCGCGCCCGCGTCGAGGCCTTCGCGCTGGTCATCGCCTGCGAGACCCATCCCTTCCAGAATCCGAAGATCCAGAAGCGCCTGCGCAGCAAGGGCTTTTCGGAAGCCGACGTGCAGGATTGGCTTACCACCGCAATGAGCGAGGGCCTGAGTGCCTGCGAAAGGCTGATCCAGGACCAGCCCGGTCCGTTCTGCTTCGGCGCTGCGCCGACGCTGGCCGATATCTGCCTCGTGCCGCAGATCGGCAGCGCCCGGCGCTACGGGATCGACCTTGCGCCCCATCCGAAGCTCGTCGCGATCGACGCGCATTGCGCCGCCCTGCCCGCCTTCATCGCGGCAAGGCCCGACCGGCAGCCGGACGCCATCTGAGCCGGCTTTCCCGTCATTGCGAGGAGGCAAAGCCGACGAAGCAATCCAGGGGGCTGGCTGATCAGTTCACCCGGTCTCCCTGGATTGCTTCGCTACGCTCGCAATGACGGAAGGCGCTGAGCCTCACATCAGGATGCGCATCAACTCGTTCTGCGATGAGATGTTGAGCCTTGCATAGGCGCGCTTGCGATAGGTCAGCACGGTGTTGATGCCGACGCCGAGTTCGAGCGCGATGCCTTCCGAGGTCAAGCCGGCCGCGACGAGCGCGCAGACATCGCGCTCGCGCTTCGACAGGCCGGGCGCGACCTTATCGAGCCGGGTGTGGAAATCCTTCGCGGCGCCACGGCCGCCCGCCGGCTTCGTCACGTCGTAATGCCGCCAGAGTGCGGCCATCAGCAGTGGGGCGCTCTCGACCAGATTGGCGATCTCGGCCTCGCTGAAGCTTTCCTTGCGGCGGCGATAGATGCTGAGCCTCATCGTGCCGGCCTCGCGGCGTTGCAACAGCGAGAAGCGCTCCGACAGCCCGACCGCGAGATAGCATTCGCTACGATAGGCCGAGCTTTCGATATCGCCGGCCTTCATCCGCACGCCCCAGCAATCGGCTTCGCCGCCGTCGTCGAGGGTGATCGCGTTGGCAGGGTCCGCGCGCCAGTGCCGGGAGACGTAGCGGCGGGCGATCTCGAGCGCCGGCTGCCCGGAATTGTAGTGGTTCTCGGCCAGCAGCGTATGGACCTCGCCGTCGGGAGCCGCGACGAAGGCGGTCACGATCTCGGTGCCGGTGAAGCGCCGGGCGATGTCGAAGAGACCTCTGGAAAAATCGGAGCGGCCGACGCTTTCGATCACGCGCGGCATGGTCGCCAGGATACTGCGCGCGGCTACGGCCTGCTGGATGGCCACAAGCTGCATTCGAACCTCCCGCCGGCCCCTCTTTCGACCCGGCTCGGAGCCGGCGGCGGAGGCCGTTTCAGGTCTACAGCGTTAACAGTATCCAACTTCGCATGCAAACTTTCGGATGATCCCGGGCCGGCGCGGCAGGTGTTTTCAACCGACCAGACCGCGCTCCAACGCCATGTCGATGCAGCCATGGATATGGCCGTGCAGCAGCCTTTGCGCCCTGGTCGCGTCGCGGTTGAGCGCGCAGTCGAGCAAGGCCTTGTGGTCCTCGGTCGAGGTCGGCCCCCAGAAGATGAAGAAGACCATCTGGTAGCGCAGATAGCGGTCATAGATGCCGGCATGGAGATCGAGGAGCGCCTTCGAGCCGCAGGCCGAGACCAGCGCCTGATGGAACTCGAAATCGTAGCGCTTCCAGGCTTGCGTGCCGGACTCGTCGCCCGCGAGCAGGCGCTGCTCCATCCGGGCGAGCTTGTGATGGGCGGCGACGACGCGCCCTTCCCACTCGACATCGCCGGCCCGGAAAGACTGCGCCAGCGCGTGGCTCTCGATCAGCAAGCGCAGATCCGCCAGTTCCTTCAGGTCCGTCGCCGAACAGGGGGCGACCTGGAAGCCGCGCTGCCCTTCCGCAACGACGAGCCCTTCCGGCGCCAGCCGGTTCAGGATTTCGCGCAAGGTGCTGATGCCAACGCCATAGACCGATTTCAAGCGGTCGAGCGGCAGGCGCTGGCCGGGCTGGAGCACGCCGAAAACGATGTCGTGCTTGATGCGCTCATAGGCCTGCTCGCCGGTGGAGAGGACCGGGATCTCGTCGCCGCCGATCTCGAATGCCGCGTCCGTCATGCTGCTCCCTGCCCTCGCGCATTCCTGTCCGGTGACAACGCTACGGGCCGCCCCGCGATCGCGTCTATAAATCAACTGATGATCTATGAATTATCAGTTGATCTCATTTTCATCTTGTATCACGTTTCCCTCAGAACATGCGAGCGGGGTCATCAGAGCCTCGCCTGGGAGGATGTCATGGCGGATAAGGAAGCGGCGGCATCGCGCCGGATTTTCATCCTGAATGGCCCCAACCTGAATCTGCTCGGGCAGCGCGAGCCGCACATCTATGGTTCGACCACACTCAGCGAGATCGGCGAACGCTGCGATGCGAAGGCGCGCACGCTCGGCTTCACCATCGATTTCCGCCAGACCAATTTCGAGGGCGAACTGGTCGAAAGCGTGCAGCAGGCGCGGCAGGAGGCCTGCGGGATCATCATCAATCCGGCCGGCTACAGCTTCACCTCGGTTGCACTGCTCGACGCGCTCAAGATGTTCGACGGCCCGAAGATCGAACTGCACATCTCGAATGTGCATGCGCGCGAGAGCATCTATCACAATTCGCTGGTCTCGCGGACCGCGACCGGCATCATCATCGGCCTGGGCGCCGCCGGCTACGAGCTCGCCATCCAGGCGATGGCCGGCCTCGTCGCGGCGCGGAACTGACGGCGGTGGCCCTGCCCTTCCGCCCGGGCAAGGCTTCAGGCGCGCAGCATGCGCAGCAGGGTATCGATCGCGGCAGCGCGGCGGCGCGCCAAAGCCTCGGGCGCGCCCATGTCATGGCCGAAGACCTGGCGGATGCTGGCGCGGTTGGAGACGTTGTAGAAGGCGAGCGCGCTGATCGTCAGGTGGATGTCGATCGGCTCGATCCCCGGCCGGAACAGCCCCGCCGCCACGCCGCGCTCATAGGCTTCGCGGATCATGTCGATGGCGGAGAGGTTGAGCGCCGCGATCCGGTCGGAGGTCGCGAGATGGCGGGCATGGTGGATGTTCTCGACCATGACGAGCCGCACGAAATCCGGGTTCTCGGCGTGGTAGTCGAAGGTGAAGCCCGCCAGCAGCGTCATCGCCTCCACAGGCGGCAGGCTGGCGAGATCGAGGCTGCGCTCGAAGCCGCGGATGCGCTCGTACATCTCCTCGAGGACGGCGCGGTAGAGCCCCTCCTTGTCCCCGAAGTAATAGTAGATCATCCGCTTGCTGGTCGCGGTGCGGGCCGCGATCTCGTCGACCCGCGCGCCGCTCAGCCCGTTCTCGACGAATTCCTCCTTCGCGACAGTGAGGATGTTGCGGCGCACGCCTTCCGGATCCTGCGTCCAGGACGCCGGCTTGCGGCCCGTTCCCTTCGGCGCCGACGCTGCCTTGCTCATGCTTCCTCCACAGGAACCGGCCCGAAAGTCGGATCGCACCCATTGAAATGGACAAGGCGGTACATTGCACTTGACCAAATGAACTAGATGGTACAATTAACATGTCGTCGGCAGAGCGCAAGCCGGCGAAGCTGAAGACAAAGGTACCCGAAAAGAGGTGCCGCGACTGCGGACGGGAACCGGATCGACCCTTTTGAGAAGGTCGACCGCGACTGCATCGGACCGAAAGGTGGTTTCCACTTTTCGGATGAATCCGACGCAATACCAAGGAGATAGATCATCGTTCTCGCGCCCCGTGGCGCGCGCGATGATCTAGGGAGCGCCATGAACTACAAGCTCGATTTCACGCCGGTGATCGACGGGATGCCAGCCCTGCTGATGGGCTGCCTCGGCACTTTCCTGCTGGCACTCGCCGGCATGGCGCTGGCCATTGTTATCGGCGTCGGCGGCGTGATCCTGCGCGACTCCAGGATCGCTCCGGTGCGCTGGCTGGTGAAGGCCTTCGTCGAGCTCATCCGCAACACGCCCTTCCTGGTCCAGATATTCTTCATCTATTTCGCCCTGCCGCTGGCAGGCCTGAGGCTCGACCCGACGCCGACCGCCATCATCGCGCTCGGCATCAATGGCGGCGCCTATGCGATCGAGATCATCCGCGGCGGCGTCCAGTCGATCAGCAAGGGCCAGATCGAGGCCGGCCTCGCGCTCGGATTGCACAAGGCGCAGGTCTTCCGCCTGATCGTGCTGAAACCAGCGCTGCGCGCGATCTTCCCCTCGCTCACCAGCCAGTTCGTCCTGCTGACGCTGACCACCTCCATCGCCTCGGCGATCTCGGCCTATGAATTGACCTCGGTGGCGCAGCGGATCGAATCCGACAGTTTCCGCTCCTTCGAGGTCTACGGCACGATCACACTGTTCTACCTCGTGATCTCCTGGGTGATGATGCGCTTCTTCGCGGCGATCTCGACCCGCTACTTCAGCTATCCGGTGAAGTGAGGGCGCGATGGGATCGAACGAATTCCTCTTCCTGCTCACCGGCCTGAAATGGACCGTCCTGCTCTCGCTGGTCGGCTTCGTCGGCGGCGGCGTGTTCGGGCTCGCGATCGCGCTGATGCGGGTCTCCGAGCGGCCCCTGATGGAGCGCATCACGGCAGGCTATATCGCGCTGTTCCAGGGCACGCCGCTGCTGATGCAGCTCTTCGTGGTCTATTACGGGCTGGCGCTGGTCGGGCTGAAGCTCGATGCCTGGATCGCGGTCGCGATCGGCTTCACGCTGCATGCCAGCGCCTATCTCGGCGAGATCTGGCGCGGCTCGATCGAGGCCGTGCCGAAGGGACAGACCGAGGCCGCCAAGGCGCTAAGCCTGAACTACGTCTCCCGCATGCGCGACGTGATCCTGCCGCAGGCGATCCGCATCTCGCTGCCGGCGACGATCGGCTTCCTGGTCCAGCTGATCAAGGGCACCTCGCTTGCCGCGATCGTCGGCTTCACCGAGCTGACCCGCGCGGGGAACATCGTCTCCAACCAGATCTTCCAGCCGCTCCTCGTCTTCGGGATCGTCGGCATCCTCTACTTCCTGCTGTGCTGGCCGCTCTCGCTCTACGGCTCGCATCTCGAGCGCCGCATGGCCATCGCCGCGCGCTGACCCGTTCACCGCCTGAACCAACCAAACACCAAGAGGGAGAGAAACATGACGAAGTCCAAGACCACCCGTCGCAGCGTCCTCATCGCCGGCGCTGCCGCTCTGGCGATGCCCGCCCTGCTCGACACCCCGGCGCAGGCCGTCACTCCGGCCGAGATCAAGGCCAAGGGCAAGATCGTCGTCGGCATCCAGGGCGACAACCCGCCGTGGGGTTTCGTCACCAGCGCCGGCAAGCAGGACGGGCTCGACGCCGATATCGCGACGCTCTTCGCCAAGGAACTGGGCGTGCAGGTCGAGTTCGTACCGCTCGAGGTCAACAACCGCATCCCGGCGCTGACCACCGGCCGCGTCGACGTGCTGTTCGCGACCATGGCGATGCTGCCCGAGCGCGCCAAGGCCGTGCAGTTCTCCAAGCCCTATGTCGCCAACACCATCGTGTTCATCGGTCCGAAGAAGGACAAGATCACCACCAACGAGGACATGGGCCGCTACACGATCGCCGTGGCCAAGGGCGCGGCGCAGGACACGCAGGTGACCAAGAACGCGCCCGCCAGCACGACGATCCGTCGCTATGACGGCGACGCGCCCTCGATCCAAGCGCTCGTCTCCGGCCAGGTCCAGGCGATCGGCGGCAACATCTTCTACATGCAGCGCATCGAGCAGGCCCGCCCCGGCGAATTCGAGAACAAGCTCGAATTCCAGAACCTCTACAACGGTGCCTGCACCCGTCTCGGCGAGAAGGAGATCAACGCCGCGATCAACAGCTTCATCGACAAGATCAAGGCCAATGGCGAGCTGCAGAAGGTCTACGACAAGTGGATGAAGGTGCCGGTGCACAAGTTCCCGGACAGCCTCGAAGGCATCACCTTCACCGCGAGCTGACGCCTCGGGAAACGGGAGCAGGGCCATGAACCAGCCAGCCGCTCAAAGCGCCGCTTCGACGGATACCATGATCGCCATGACGCATGTCGAGAAATGGTATGGCGAGTTCCAGGCCCTGACCGATATCAACCTTGCGGTCCGCAAAGGCGAGCGCATCGTGCTTTGCGGACCGTCGGGCTCGGGCAAGTCGACGCTGATCCGCTGCATCAACCATCTGGAGAGCTACCAGAAGGGCGAGATCCGGGTCGGCGGCACGAGGCTCGGCGACGACGCGAAGACCATCGACGCGGTGCGCCGCGAGGTCGGCATGGTCTTCCAGCATTTCAACCTGTTCCCGCACATGACCGTGCTGGAGAACTGCATGCTGGCGCCGATGCGCTCGCTCGGCGCCAGCAGGGCAGACGCCGAGGCCACCGCCCGCCAACTGCTCGGCCGGGTCAAGATCCTCGAACAGGCCGGGAAATATCCGGCCCAGCTCTCGGGTGGCCAGCAGCAGCGCGTCGCGATTGCCCGCGCGCTCTGCATGAGGCCCAAGGTCATGCTGTTCGACGAGCCGACCTCGGCGCTCGATCCCGAGATGGTCAAGGAAGTCCTCGACACCATGATCGCGCTCGCCGAGGAGGGCATGACCATGATCTGCGTCACCCATGAGATGGGCTTCGCCCGGCAGGTGGCGAACCGCGTCATCTTCATGGCCTCCGGCGCCATCGTCGAGGAAGCCCCACCGGAAGCGTTCTTCCACAATCCACGCCATGAGCGAACCCGGAAGTTCCTCGGCGAAATCCTCAGCAAGCACTGAAACACCCGTCCGGCTTGGCCCGGACACCTCAACGGAATGCGATCGATGTCCCGCCTCGTCTATGTCCTGAACGGCCCGAACCTGAACCTGCTCGGCAAGCGCCAGCCTCATATCTACGGGCACGAGACGCTGGCCGATGTCGAGTGCGACTGCCGCAAGCTCGCCGAGGAGCTGAAGCTGGAACTGCGCTTCCACCAGTCGAACCGCGAATACGAGCTGATCGACTGGATTCACGAGGCGCGCGAGGACGGCGCCGGCATCGTCATCAACCCGGCCGCCTTCACGCATACCTCGGTCGCGCTGCTCGACGCGCTCAACACCTTCGAGGGGCCGGTGATCGAATGCCATATCTCGCAGGTGCATAAGCGCGAGGCCTTCCGGCACCATTCCTATGTCTCGCTGCGCTCCGACGGCGTCATCGCCGGCTTCGGCACGCAGGGCTATCAGCTCGGCTTGCGACGCATCGCCAAGCTGATCGACGACGCGGCCGCGTGAGGATCGCCCCGATGGCTCCGGTGAAGATCGCGGTGATGGGGGCGGGCCTGATCGGCAAGCGTCATGCCGCCCATGTCAGGGCGGAGCCCGGCGCCGTCCTGTCCGCGATCATCGATCCGGCGCCGACAGGCAAGGCCTTCGCCGAGGAGATCGGCGTCGCCTGGTATCCGGGTTTCGACGCCCTCCCCGCTTCAGATAAGCCGGATGGCGTCATCGTCGCGACCCCGAACCAGCTCCATGTCGCCAACGGGCTGGAGTTGGTCGCAGCCGGCGTGCCGATGCTGGTCGAGAAGCCGCTGGCCGACAGCGTCGATAGCGCCCGCAAGCTCGTCCAGGCCGCCGAGACTGCCGGCGTGCCGCTGCTCGTCGGCCATCACCGGCGCCACAATCCGATGATCCGCAAGGCGCGCGAGGCGATCGATGCCGGCAGGCTCGGCCGCGTCCTGACGCTGAACGGCCAGTTCTGGCTGGTGAAGCCGGACGATTATTTCGACGTCGACTGGCGCCGTCAGGAGGGCGCCGGGCCTGTCCTCATCAACCTGATCCACGATATCGACCTGTTCCGCTATCTCTGCGGCGAGATCACCGGCGTGCAGGCGCTGAGCTCCAACGCCGTGCGCGGCAATCCGGCCGAGGAGACCGCCGTCGCCATCCTGCGCTTCGCCAATGGCGCGCTTGGTACGGTCAGTGCCTCCGATACGGTGGTCTCGCCCTGGAGCTGGGAGCTGACGACCGGAGAGAACCCCGCCTATCCGCGCCAGGACCAGTCCTGCTACCAGATCGGTGGCACGCATGGATCGCTGACGATCCCGGCGCTCGAACTCTGGAGCCACACCGACAAGCGCGGCTGGTGGGAGCCATTGCGGCGCGAGCGCATTCCTTTCGTCCCCGAGGACCCGTTGCAGGCGCAGGTCCGGCATTTCTGCGCGGTGATCCGCGGTGAGGAGGCTCCGCTCGTCTCCGGCCGCGAGGGGCTGGCGACGCTTGCCGTCATCGAGGCGGTGAAGCGGGCTGCGCGCACCGGCGCTCCGGTCGAGATCGCCGCGGAACCCGCCCCGGCGAGGGCCAGCGCATGATCAAGGGCACGACGCGATTGATCGGCCATCTCGGCTACCCGACCGAGAGCTTCAAGGCGCCGATGATCTACAACCCCTATTTCCAGCGCGAGGGGATCGATGCCGTCGTCGTGCCGATGGGCTGCCGCAGTGAGGATTACCCCGATTTCCTGAGGTTGTTCTTCCGGTTGTCCAATGCCCATGGCGCGCTGGTGACGATGCCGCACAAGGTCACGACGACCGGGCTCGTCGACGTGCTCTCGCCGACCGCCGCCATCGCCGGCGCCTGTAACGCCGTGCGGCTCGAAGCGGATGGCCGGCTCAGCGGCGACATGTTCGACGGCGAAGGCTTCGTGCGCGGCGTCCTGCGCAAGGGGCACAAGCTCGGTGGTGCCCGCGCGCTGGTCGTCGGTGCCGGCGGCGTCGGCTCGGCGATCGCCGCCTCGCTGGCAAAGGCCGGCGTCGCAGAGCTCGGTCTCTTCGACATGCAAGCAACGAACGCCGAGGAACTCGGGCAGCGCTTGATCGCGCATTACCCTGCCCTTCGTGTCACCACTGGCTCGAACGACCCAGACGGATTCGACATCGTCGTCAACGCGACGCCGCTCGGAATGAAGCCGAGCGATCCGCTGCCGGTCGACATCTCGCGCCTGCCCGCCTCCGCCTTCGTCGGCGAGGTCGTGATGGCGCAGGAGATTACGCCGTTCCTCGCCGCGGCCCGCGCGCGCGGCTGCGCCGTGCAGGTCGGCACCGACATGCTGTTCGAGCAGATCCCCGCCTACCTGGAATTCTTCGGCCTGCCGTCGACCACGGCCGAGGATTTGCGCGCCGTGGCGCGACTGGCCTGAGAGGAGGCATGCCGTGATTCCATCGATCGCCACCGTCTGCGTCTCTGGCTCGCTTCAGGAGAAGCTGGAAGCCATCGCGGCCGCCGGATTCAAGGCCGTCGAGATCTTCGAGAACGACCTGATCGCCTTTCCCGGCTCGCCAACGGAAGTCCGGCGTATCTGCGCCGATCACGGGCTGGACATCGTGACCTGCCAGCCCTTCCGCGATTTCGAGGGCATGCCCGAGGGCCGCCGCCAGCGCGTCTTCGACCGGGCCGAACGCAAGTTCGATCTCTTGCAGGAATTGGGCACCGACCTGCTCTTCGTCTGCTCCAGCGTCTCGCCGGAAGCCCTGCCCGGCATCGACAGGCTCGCCGCCGATTTCGCCGAGCTTGGCGAGCGTGCGGGACGGCGGGGCTTGCGCGTCGGCTACGAGGCGCTGGCCTGGGGGCGGCATGTCTTCGACTATCGCGACGCCTGGGAGATCGTGCGCCGCGCCAACCGGCCGGAAGTCGGGATCATCCTCGATTCCTTCCACATCCTGGCGCGTGGCCTCGATCTTGCGGCGATCGGCACGATCCCACGCGACAAGATCGCGATGGTGCAGATGGCCGATGCGCCGCTGCTGCAGATGGATCCGCTTTCCTGGAGCCGGCACTGGCGCTGCCTGCCGGGCCAGGGCGATCTCAATCTATCCGGCTTCATGCGCGCGCTGGTCTCAACCGGCTATGACGGCGTGCTCTCGCTTGAAATCTTCAACGACCGCTTCCGGGCCGGCTCGGCACGCTCCGTCGCGCTCGATGGTCATCGCTCGCTGATCTGGCTGCTCGACGAGACCGCAAGGCAAGTCGGCAAGCCGGTGCCTGGCGCCGTACCGATGCCGCCACCCGCCCCGGTCGAAGCGGTCGAGTTCATCGAGTTCTCGGTGTCGGAGGCCGAGCGACCCGGTTTCGAGCGGCTGCTGCGGGCGCTCGGCTTCGCGCGCTCCGGCGCGCATCGTTCCAAGGATGTCGATCTCTGGCGCCAGGGTGATATCCGCATCGTCCTGAACAGCGAGGCCGACGGCTTCGCCCATAGCTATCAGATCACCCATGGCACCTCGGTCTGCGCGCTCGCCCTGCGCGTGCCCGATGCACAGGCCGCGATCGCCCGCGCCACCGCCCTGCTCGACGTGCCTCATGCCGGCGCGATCGGGCCGGATGAGCTCGACATCCCCGCCGTGCGCGGGCTCGGCGGCAGCCTGCTCTATTTCCTCGACAAGGCCTCGGCGCTGGGCCGCTGGGCCGAGGTCGATTTCGAGGCGACGGGCGAGGTCTCGGACGATGCCGGGCTCACCGGTGTCGACCATGTCTCGCAGAGCATGCAGTACGAGGAGATGCTGACCTGGCTGCTGTTCTATTCCTCGCTGTTCGAGACGCGGAAGACACCGAGCCAGGCCGTGCTCGATCCGGGCGGCGTGGTCCAGAGCCAGGTGATCGAAAGCGGCCTCGATGGCCGCAACGGCCACGGCCTGCGCCTGATTCTCAACGGCTCGCAGAGCCATCGCACGCTCTCGGCTCGGTTCATCACCGATTTCTTCGGCTCCGGCGTGCAACATATCGCCTTCGCGACCGACGACATCGCTGCGACCGTGAAGCGGCTGGTTGCGAACGGCGTCGCCATGCTACCCATTCCCGAGAACTACTATGACGACCTCGAAGCCCGCTCGGACCTGACGGGCGAGGAGATCGACGCGATGAAGGCGCTGAACATCCTTTATGACAGCGATGCCGGCGGCGCGTTCCGTCAGGCCTATACCCAGACGCTGGATGGCGGCCTGTTCTTCGAGATCGTCCAGCGCGATGGCTATACCGGCTATGGCGCCGCCAATGCCGGCATCCGCCTCACCGCGCAATCGAGGCTGGCACGCCCGATCAGCGTTCCCGCGCCGAGCCATGGCTGAGGAGCGACGCGCCATGTCCGTGAAAGGACCTTCACGATGAGCAGCCTGATCCTTCCCTATGCGGGGCTCGATGCCGGGCAGCCGGCCGCGCTCTCCCCGGATTACCGCTCGACCGTCGCGCGCAGCCCGCGCCTGGCCCCGATCGCGATCCCGCAGACGCTGACCGAGGTCACTGGGCCGACCGACTGGTCGCGCCTGATGGGCCCGGCGATGGCCGATCTCACCACCCAGCACAAGGCCGAGCCGCAGGGCCAGCGCATCGTCGTCACCGGCCGCGTGCTCGACGAGGACGGAAGGCCCGTGCCCAACACCGTCGTCGAGATCTGGCAGGCCAATGCCGCCGGCCGCTATATCCACGCCAAGGACGACTGGCCGGCGCCGCTCGACCCGAATTTCACCGGCGTCGGCCGCGTCATCACCGACGAGCAAGGCCGCTACCGCTATGTCACGATCCGGCCCGGCGCCTATCCCTGGGGCAACCACAAGAACGCCTGGCGCCCGGCCCATATCCATCTCTCGCTGCTCGGCCCGGCCTTCGCGACGCGGCTGGTCACGCAGATGTATTTCCCCGACGACCCGCTGATCGAGATCGACCCGATCGCGAATGCTGTGCCGATGCCCTATCGCCAGCGCATGGTCTCGCGCTTCGATATCGGCACCACCGAGCCGAACTGGGCGCTGGGCTATGTCTTCGACATCGTGCTCAAGGGCCGCGACCAGACGCCGTTCGAGGACGACCATGACGACGACCACTGATCTGGCAATCACTGATCTGGAGAGCCGCAACGCCGCGCCGCGGCAGGACAGCCAGGACCCGTCGATCTTCGGCCAGACGCCATGGCAGACGGTCGGCCCCTATTTCCATTACGGCCTGCCCTGGAAGGGCGGCGCCGATCTGGTCGGCCGTTCCGATATGGGCGCCCGCCCCGACCTGATGCCGCCGGAGCATTTCCTGCTCTCGGCCTCGAATGTCTCGGGCACGCCAGAGGGCGAGGTCATCGCGCTCGCCGGCTGCGTCTACGACGCCGACGGCAAGCCGATCGAGGACGCGATGATCGAGATCTGGCAGGCCAACGCCAAAGGCCGTTATGCCAGCCCTGACGACGATCGCGCCGATGTGGCGCTCGACCAGCATTTCGTCGGCTTCGGCCGTGCCTCGACCGACAAGGACGGCGTCTTCCGCTTCCGCACGATCCGCCCCGGCCGCGTGCCCGGCCCCGGCAACAGCCTGCAGGCGCCGCATATCGCGCTCTCGGTCTTCGGCCGCGGCCTGCTGAAGCGATTGCCGACCCGGCTCTATTTCGCCGATGGCGAGGGCAACGAGACCGATCCGATCCTCAATCTGGTGCCCGAGGCGCGCCGCCACACCCTGGTCGCCCAGCGCAAGCCGGACGGGACATGGTGGCTCGACATCAACCTCGCCGGCGAGAACGAGACGGTGTTCTTCGATCTGTAAAGGGCCGCGGGAACCAAGCCGTCATTGCGAGCGAAGCGAAGCAATCCAGAGGACTGGGTGAAAGGCTTCGACCCAAGCCCCCTGGATTGCTTCGTCGCTCCGCTCCTCGCAATGACGATGGAACGCTATCCCACAGGCCGTCATGCTCGGGCTTGACCCGAGCATCTCAGGACGAAAACGCGCCCATTCCTGCAAGAGATTCTCGGGTCTGCGCTTCGCTCCGCCCGAGAATGACGTACTGCGTGAGGCCCCCGCTCAGGCCGCCTTCTTCCTTTCGGCGATCCGTGCGAGGTCGGTCAGCAGCCGGCGCGTCGCCTTGAGCCGCTGCTCGACCGTCTCGAAATCGTCGATGAAGACGACGCGCATGTCGGGACGCACCTTCGCCAGCGAGCCCTGCTTGGCGACGAAGCCCACCAGCCCTTCCGGATTGGCGAACTCGTTGTTGCGGAAGGCGACGATGATGCCCTTCGGCCCGGCCTCGACCTTCTCGACATTGGCGCGCTTGCAGAGCGCCTTGATCGCGACGATCTCCAGCAGCTGGTTGACCTCCTCCGGCAGCGGGCCGAAGCGGTCGACCAGCTCGGCGCCGAAGGACTGCAATTCGGCATCGTCGTCCATGGTCGAGAGGCGCTTGTAGAGCGTCAGCCTCAGCGTCAGATCGGCGACGTAGTGCTCGGGGATCATGACGGGCGCGCCGACCTGGATCGCCGGCGACCATTGTGTTTCGGTCTCGAACTCGATGCCGGCCTTGAGCGCCGCCACAGCCTCCTCCAGCATCTGCTGGTAGAGCTCGTAGCCGACCTCCTTGATATGGCCGGACTGCTCGTCGCCGAGCAGGTTGCCTGCGCCGCGGATGTCGAGATCGTGGCTGGCGAGCTGGAAGCCGGCGCCGAGCGTATCGAGCGATTGCAGGACCTTGAGGCGCTTGTCGGCCTGCTCGGTCAGCTTGCGGTTGGCCGGCACGGTGAAGAGCGCATAGGCGCGCGTCTTCGAGCGGCCGACGCGGCCCCGGAGCTGGTAGAGCTGGGCGAGGCCGAACATGTCGGCGCGGTGGACGATCAGCGTGTTAGCGGTCGGGATATCGAGGCCCGACTCGACGATCGTGGTCGAGAGCAGGATGTCGTACTGGCCCTCGTAGAAGGCCGTCATCACGTCTTCCAGCGTGCCGGCCGCCATCTGGCCATGGGCGATGCCGACCTTGCACTCGGGCACCTGCTTGTCGAGGAAGTCCTTGACCTCGGCGATGTCCTCGATGCGCGGCACGACATAGAAGCTGCGGCCACCCCGGTAGCGCTCGCGCAGCAGCGCCTCGCGCACGATCAGCGGGTCGAAGGGCGTGACG
Organism: uncultured Allobosea sp.; assembly: GCF_945956895.1. Taxonomy (GTDB): domain Bacteria; phylum Pseudomonadota; class Alphaproteobacteria; order Rhizobiales; family Beijerinckiaceae; genus Allobosea. The sequence continues at coordinate 28,723 of NZ_CAMFJF010000019.1, forward strand.
AAGGTACGGACAGCCAGGCGGTCGACCGGCGGCGTCGCGATGATCGAGAGCTCGCGAACCCCGGTCATGGCGAGTTGGAGCGTGCGCGGGATCGGAGTCGCCGAGAGCGTCAGCATATGCACCTCGGCGCGCAATTCCTTCAGCTTCTCCTTATGGGCGACGCCGAAATGCTGCTCCTCGTCGACGATGACGAGGCCGAGATCCTTGAAGTCGACGCCCTTGCCGAGCAGCGCATGCGTACCGACGACGATGTCCATCGTGCCGTCCTTGGCGCCCTGCTTCACCGCCTTGAGATCGGCGCTGCCGACGAAGCGCGAGGCCTGCCCGACATTGACCGGCAAGCCGGCAAAGCGATCGGCGAAGTTGCGATAGTGCTGGCGCGCGAGCAGCGTCGTCGGCACGACAACCGCGACCTGCTTGCCGTTGAGCGCGGTGGCGAAGGCGGCGCGCAATGCGACCTCGGTCTTGCCGAAGCCGACATCGCCGCAGACGAGCCGGTCCATCGGCCGGCCGGCGGCGAGATCGTCGAGCACGGCATCGATGGTGTTCTGCTGATCCTCCGTCTCCTCATAGGGGAAGCGGGCGATGAACTCATCGTAGACGCCGGCCGGCGGGACGAGGCGCGGCGCATCCTTGAGCGCGCGGGCCGCCGCGATCTGGATGAGCTTGCCCGCCATCTCGCGGATGCGCTGCTTGAGCTTGGCTTTTCGCGCCTGCCAGCCGCCGCCACCGAGCCGGTCGATCTGAACCTCGGTGTCCTCCGAGCCGTAGCGGGACAGAAGCTCGATGTTTTCTACCGGCAGGAAGAGCTTGGAATCGCCGGCATAATGGATTTCGAGGCAGTCATGCGGCGCGCCGGCGGCCGTGATCGTCTGCAGGCCGATGAAGCGGCCGATGCCGTGGTCGACATGAACGACGAGATCGCCCGGTGCGAGCGAGGACAGCTCCGCGATGAAATCCTGCGGGCGCCTGGTCTTGCGGCGGGGACGCACGAGCCGGTCGCCCAGAATGTCCTGCTCGCCGATGACGGCGAGGCGCCCGGCCTCGAACCCGGTCTCGAAACCCCAGACTGCGAGCGCGACCGTGCCGGGCTTGAGATCGAAGGCGGCGCGCAGCGAGCCGGTCATCTGGACGCTCTTCAGCCCGTGATCTTCAAGCACATGCGCAAGGCGCTCGCGCGAGCCTTCCGACCAGGCGGCGAGGATCACACGCTTGCCGTCGGCCTCCAACGCGCGGACATGGGCGACGGCCGCCTCGAAGACGCTGCCGGAATCGCCCGCACGCTCGGCCGCGAAGCTGCGGCCATGCTTGCCGCCGAGATCGAGGATGAGCTTGCCCTCGCTCTCGGGGAGCTGGAACGGCGTGAGCGTCGCGACGCCCGAGATGTCGATCACCGCGCGCCAGTCGGCCGGCGAGAGATAGAGCGCGTCGGGCGGCAGCGGCTTATAGGGAATGCCGCCGCCCCCGCCCTGCTCCAGCGCGGCCTTGCGGGCGTCGTAATAGTCCTTGATCAGGCTGATGCGTTCGCCGACGGCATCCTCGGCCTGATGGTCGAGCACCAGCGGCACGTCGGGTAGATAGGTGAAGAGCGTGTCGAGCTTTTCGGCAAGCAGCGGCAGCCAGTGCTCCAGGCCGGCCGGGCGTCGGCCTTCGCTCACCGCTTCATAGAGCGTGTCGTCGCGTCCGGGCGTGCCGAAGGTCGAGATATAGGACTGGCGGAAGCGGCGGATGCTCTCGCTCGTCATCTGCGCTTCGGACATCGGCACGAGATCGAGCCCGCGCAACTGCCCGGTGGTGCGTTGCGTCTCCGGATCGAAGGTGCGGATCGATTCCAGCGTGTCGCCGAAGAAGTCGAGCCGGATCGGCGCCGGCATGCCCGGCGGGAAGAGGTCGACGATGCCGCCGCGCACGGCGAATTCGCCGGTCTCGCGCACGGTCGAGGTGCGTAAGTAACCGTTGATGTCGAGCCAGCGCGCCAGCTCCTCGATATCGACCATGTTGCCCGGCGCTGCCGAGAAGCTCTCCGACGCCACTTTCCCGAAAGCCGGGACGCGCTGGAGCGCGGCATTGACGGTGGTCAAGAGCAGGCGCGGCCGGTCGCCCGACTTGGTCTTGGCGAGCCGCGATAGCGTCGTCATCCGGTGCGCGACGATGGCCGGTGCCGGGGAGACGCGGTCATAAGGCTGGCAGTCCCAGGCCGGGAAGCTCATCACCTCGAGGTCGGGTGCGACGAATTGCAGGGCGTTCTCAAGCACCTGCAGGCGCTGGCCGTCACGCGCGATGAAGACGAGCAGCGCCGGCCCCTCGGCTTTCTTGGCACGGGCGCGGGTCAGGTCGGCGAGGACGACGGCGTCGAACCCATCCGGCACGCCGGCAAGCGTCGGCTTGTCGCCGCGCTTCAGCGCGTCGAGCAGGCGGTCAAGTTGGGGCTTCGCGATCTGGCTGGGAGGAGGAATGCTCATCGAAGTCGTCGTTTTCTCAATTATCTGAGGTCATCCCGGACAAGCCGCGAAGCGGCGCCGATCCGGGATCCATGCCTGAACCTCTATCGGCGGCGTTCCGGAATGGATCCCGGGTCTACGCTTCGCTACGCCCGGGATGACAGCGCGCACTTGACCAGTGTTCACACATGAATCGGCTTGTCGTGATGGTGGAATGCCCGAAGCTTGCGGAACAGGTCCGTGTCGTAGTTCGCCGGAACGGGAGCCTCTCCGGTTACCCAGCTCAGCAGGTCGCGGTCCAGCACCTCGATCAGGCGCTCGAACTCGTCGAGCTCGGAACCGCTGAAGCCGGCAATGGCATCGTCGGCGAAGCGGCCCATGATCAGGTCCATCTCGCGCATGCCGCGATGCCAGGCACGGAACAGAATCTTGCGGCGGCGCGGGTCGAGATCGGCGCTGGAGCGGGTCGAACCGGACATGGGAACCTCGGCAAGAAAACACCAGGTCCTAAAACCTGGGGGATGGCGCAATGACGAACGGGCCGGCCCCGTCGCGGAGCCTGCCTGAGCAGGCTATATAGCGATGCAACCCGGCGAAGTCAGCGGTGCAGCCGCTGTGATCTTCGCGCTCCTGACAATTGCCGAGACGTCTTGCGCCCCTCGATCCTCGATCCGCTCTTCGCCCCCGTCACGACGCTTGCCGGCGTCGGGCCCAAGCTCGGCAAGGTGCTGGACCGCTTTCTTGGCGACGAGACGAGGCCGGCGCGCGTCGTCGACCTGATGTTCCAGCTCCCGACCGGCGCGGTCGACCGGCGGCCGAGCCCCTCGATCGCCGATACGCCGATCGGCGATGTCGCGACCTTCACTGCCCGCGTCAGCGAGCATCGTCCGGCGCCCGCCGGCAAGAAGGCGCCCTATCGCATCATCGTCGAGGACGAGACCGGCGACGTCACGCTCGTCTTCTTCCATGCCGATTCCCGGCATCTGGTGCAGACCCTGCCGATCGGCGCCTATCGCCTGATCTCCGGCAAGCTCGAACTCTGGGAAGGCATGCGCCAGATGGTGCATCCCGAGCGCATCCTCGATCCCAAGCTCGCGGCGACATTGCCGGCCTTCGAGCCGGTCTATCCGCTGACCGAGGGTATCGGCCAGCGCATGATGATGCGGACCGTGCAGGCGGCGGCCGAGCGCTGCCCGGAGATGCCGGAATGGCAGGACCCGGCCTTCCTCGCCAAGAGCGATTTCCCCTCGTTCCATCAAGCCGTCGAAGCGCTGCATCACCCGGTCGATCGGAAGGCCGCCGAGGGCGACACGGTCGCGCGGCGACGTATCGGCTATGACGAATTGCTGGCGAGCCAGATCGCCCTCGCCCTCGTGCGCCGCCAGCAGAAGAAGATCGCGGGGCGTGCCACCACCGGCGACGGGGGGGTGCGCTTCCGTATCCAGTCCGCCCTGCCCTTCGAATTGACCGAGGGCCAGCGCAAGGCCATCGCTGATATTCACGCCGATATGGCCAGGCCGGAGAAGATGCTGCGGCTGCTTCAGGGTGATGTCGGTTCCGGCAAGACAGTGGTCGCGCTGATGGCGATGGCCGCCGCCGCCGAGGCCGGACGGCAATCGGTGCTGATGGCGCCGACCGAAATCCTCGCCCGCCAGCACGCCGAGCGCTTGGCGCCGCTGGCCGAGAAGGCCGGGCTGAAGCTTGCTTTGCTGACCGGGCGCGAGAAAGGCGCCGGCCGTAAGCAGGTACTCGCCGGTTTGGCCGATGGCTCGATCGACATCGCAGTCGGTACCCATGCGCTCTTTCAGGAAGGCGTCGCCTTCTATGATCTCGCGCTCGCCGTGGTCGACGAGCAGCACCGTTTCGGCGTGCATCAGCGCCTGTTGCTGGGATCGAAGGGCGAGGCCGTCGACGTGCTGGTGATGACCGCGACGCCGATCCCGCGGACGCTCTCGCTGACCTGGTTCGGCGACATGGATATCTCGATCCTCTCCGAGAAGCCGGCGGGCCGGAAGCCGATCGTCACCCGCGCGATCTCGTCCGAACGCTATGACGAGGTCGTCGGCGCCATCGGCCGGGCCGTCGAGAGCGGCGCGCAGGCCTATTGGGTCTGCCCGCTCGTGCAGGAATCCGACACGCTCGACGTCGCCGCCGCGCAAGAGCGCTATGACGCCCTGCGCGACATCTTCGGCGACAAGGTCGGCCTGCTGCACGGCCAGATGCCGGGCCGGGAAAAGGACGCCGCCATGGCCGCCTTCGTCGCGGGCGAGACGCGCATCCTGGTCTCGACCACGGTGATCGAGGTCGGCGTCGACGTGCCCAATGCCAGCGTCATGGTGATCGAGCATGCCGAGCGCTTCGGTCTCGCCCAGTTGCACCAGTTGCGCGGGCGGATCGGGCGCGGCTCGGCCGCCTCGACCTGCCTGCTGCTCTACAAGGGGCCGCTCGGGCCGATCGCGGAAGCCCGCCTTACAATCATGCGCGAGACCGAGGACGGCTTCCGCATCGCTGAGGAAGACCTGCGCCTGCGCGGTGAAGGCGAGGTGCTCGGCACCAAGCAGTCGGGCTCGCCGGACTGGCGCATCGCCCGGCCGGAGATCGACGGCGACCTGCTGGCTGCCGCCCGCGATGACGCGCGGCTCCTGATCGAGCGCGATCCGCATCTGGAGACACCGCGCGGCCAGGCGATAAGGGTGCTGCTCTACCTGTTCGAGCGCGACGTCGCGATCCGGTTGCTCAGGGCGGGGTAAAGCTCGCCGTCATGCTCGGGCTTGACCCGAGCACCTTGTGACGCGGGGGCTCCAGGCCTCCTTCTGAAAGAGATTCTCGGGTCCGCGCTTCGCTTCGCCCGAGAATGACGGCCAAGACCAAGAGCAATCCTGATCAAGCGCGGCCGTCCCGCATCCGCCATGGTGCCGGCGCTTCGTGGAGAGAACATGGACCCGGTCAAGGCAGCCATCTGGTGCATCGAGAGCCGCTTCACCGCCGAGCTCACGCTCGACGAGATCGCGGAGGTCAGCGGCGTCTCGCGCTTCCATCTCAGTCGCGCCTTCGGCGTGGCGACCGGCCGTTCGGTGATGCGCTATGTGCGCGAGCGCCGACTGTCGGAGGCGGCACGCCAGCTCGCCGATGGCGCGCCCGATATCCTCTCGGTCGCGCTCGACTGGGGCTATGGCTCCCACGAAGCCTTCACCCGCGCCTTTCGCGAGCAGTTCGGCCTCACGCCGGAAGAGCTACGCGCCCGGCGCGACCTCTCTTCGCTCGCTCTCGTGGAGTCGCTGAACATGCATGACATCACCCCTGCTCCCATTGCCGAGCCGCGCATCGTCACCGGCAAGCCGGTGCTGATCGCCGGTTTCAGTGGCCATTTCTCGATGGACAAGACGCAAGGCATCCCGCTGCTCTGGCAGAAGATCGCCCCGCATTTCGGCCATATCCCCGGCCAGCGCGGCTATGTCGCCTATGGCGCGAGCTATAATTGCGACGACAGCGGCGCCTTCGACTATATCGCCGGGGCGGAAGTCTCGTCCTTCGGCGATCTCAGCGACGAGTTCGCACGGCTGAGCGTGCCGGAGCAGCTCTGCGCCGTGTTCGAGCATCGCGGCCATATCACCGGCATCGCCCAGACCTACAAGGCGATCTGGCAGGATTGGCTCCCGAAATCGGGGCGCGAGCCAGCGATGGGTGTCACGCTTGAGCGCATGGACGAGCGCTTCGACGGCGCGACGGGTAACGGCACCGTCGAGATCTGGGTGCCGCTCAAGCGCTGACCGGGGGCTTCACGTCCAGCTTCGGCTTGCCGTTCTGATCGCCGGGCTGGATCAGCCCGGCCGACATGATCAGCTTGGCGCCGTCCTCGACCGAGATCGAGAGTTCGATGACCTCGCGCCGCGGCAGGTAGAAGAAGAAGCCGGTGGTTGGGTTCGGGGTGCAAGGCAGGAAGACACCGATCTGCTCGTCGCCAGGCTCTTGGCCATCCGGCAGGCGCCCGGCGATCTCGGGCGCCGCCTCCTGGGCGATGAAGACGATCGACCACATGCCCGGCTGTGGGAACTGCACCATACCGACCTTCCGGAACGAGGTGCCGGACTGCGAGAAGATCGTCTCGAAGACCTGCTTCACGCCCTTGTAGAGGCTGCGCACCACCGGCATGCGGTCGAGGATCGCCTCGCCGGCATTGATCAGCGAGCGGCCGACGAGATTGGCCGTGAGAAAACCGAGCAGCGTCAGCCCGACCAGCGCGATGATGAGGCCTAATCCGGGAACCGGATAGGACAGATAGGCATCGGGCAGGTAGGAATTCGGGATGAGCGGCTTCACCAGCCCATCGATGAAGTTGATGAACCACCAGGTCACCGAGGCGGTGATGGCGAGCGGCGCAGCGATGACCAGCCCGGTCAGGAAATAGCGGCGCAGGCGCGCGCCCCAGGTCGGGCGCAGGATTTCCGTGGGCAGGATGAGCCGGGGATCGGGTGGGCCGGCTGTCATTCGTTGTCCCACCCCACCGCTGCGATCTCCAATTCCCTTGCGGACGCCGTATCGCGCCGCGATATGACAAAGATAAGCGAGGCGGCGGCATCCGCCATCCCCGCATTTCGGGCAAGCAAGGATAGGGCCGTGAGCGAGAACGATCAGCCGCGACGCCGATGGTCGCGGCCGTTGCTGTTCGCCGCGGGCTGGGTCTTTACCGGGCTCGGCGCGGTCGGACTCATTTTGCCGCTGATGCCCGGCACCGTCTTCCTGATCGCGGCAGCCTGGTGCTTCTCGCAATCCTCGCCGCGATTCGAGGCCTGGCTCGTCGGCCATCCGAGGCTGGGCCCGCATGTCCTGCGCTGGCGCGAGACCGGCGCCATCGCGCGGCAAGCGAAATATCTGGCCTGCGGTTCGATGGCGCTGAGTTTCGCACTGCTGACGCAAACAAGTGCGCCGCCGGTCGCTTTGGCGACGACGGCGCTGTGTCTGGTCGGCGCGGGTCTTTACGTTTCGACCCGGCCGGAGGGCTGACGGAGCGCGTCATGCTCGGGCTTGACCCGAGCATCTCATGATGAGGAGGTTCTAGCGCCTCCGTCGGGCGGAGATTCTCGGGGCAAGCCCGAGAATGACGGCAAACCCGCCCGCCGTCACTCCACCGTGACGGATTTCGCCAGGTTGCGCGGCTGGTCGACGTCCTTGCCCATGAAAACCGCTGTCTGGTAGGCGATCATCTGGATCGGCAGGGCGTAGACGATCGGCGCGAAGGTCGGGTCCATGTCCGGCATGATGATCGTCGCCTCGGGCTCGATGCCGCTTTCGGCGGCGCCCCTGGCATCGGTGATCAGGATGATCCGGCCGCCGCGCGCGGCGACCTCCTGCATATTGGACGCCGTCTTCTCGAACAGCGCGTCATGCGGGGCTACGACGATGACCGGCATGTCCTCGTCGATGAGCGCGATCGGCCCGTGCTTGAGTTCACCCGCCGGATAACCTTCCGCATGGATATAGCTGATTTCCTTGAGCTTCAGTGCGCCTTCGAGCGCCAGCGGGAAGCTGGTGCCGCGGCCGAGATAAAGCACGTCCTTGGCCTTGGAGAGCTCGCGCGCGAGCTTCTCGATCTCGGGCTCCAGTTCCAGCGCCCTGGCGATCAGGCCGGGCAGCGCGATCAGATGCTGCACATGGCCGGCTTCCTCCTCGGCCGAGAGCGTGCCGCGGGCACGCGCCGCAGCAAGCGCGAGCGCGGCGAACACGGCGAGTTGGCAGACGAAGGCTTTGGTCGAGGCGACGCCGATCTCCGGGCCGGCGAGCGTCTGCGCGACGGCGTCGCTCTCGCGCGCGATCGTCGAGGTCGGCACGTTGACGACCGAGAGGATGGCCTGCCCATTCTGGCGGGCGTAGCGCAGCCCAGCCAGCGTGTCGGCGGTTTCACCGGACTGCGAGATGAAGAGCGCCAGGCCCTGCTCCGGCAGCGGCGCCTCGCGATAGCGGAACTCGGAGGCGACATCGATCTCGACCGGCAGGCGCGCCAGCTTCTCGAACCAGTATTTCGCGATGAGGCCGGCATAGTAGGACGTGCCGCAGGCGCTGATCGTCAGGCGCGAGAGGCCCTTCCAGTCGATCTTGTCGCCGAAGGGCAGGCGCACCTTGCCGGCGGCCATGTCGAGATATTGCGTCAGCGTATGGCCGACGACCTCCGGCTGCTCGTAGATCTCCTTGGCCATGAAGTGGCGGTGATTGCCCTTCTCGACCAGGAAAGCACCGGCAGCGACGCGCTGCGCGCGGCGTTCCACCTGTGTGTTGGTCCGGTCGTAGAAGGTCGCGCCACGGCGATGGAGCACGACCCAGTCGCCCTCTTCGAGATAGGCGATGAGATTGGTGAAGGGCGCGAGCGCCAGCGCGTCCGAGCCGAGATACATCTCGCCGTCGCCGATGCCGACCGCCAGCGGCGAGCCTTTGCGGGCGCCGATCAGCAGGTCTTCCTCACCCTGGAACAGGAAGGCGAGCGCGAAAGCGCCGCGCAGAAGCGGCAGGCTGGCCGCGACTGCATCGACGGGGCTCTTGCCACGGTCGAGCTCGCGGGTGACGAGATGGGCGACGATCTCGGTATCGGTCTCCGTCTCGAAGACGTAGCCGTCGGCCTGGAGCCCGGCGCGCAATTCGCGGAAATTCTCGATGATGCCGTTATGGACGACGGCGAGTTTCGCGGTCGCATGCGGATGGGCATTCGTCTCGTTGGGCTTGCCATGCGTGGCCCAGCGGGTGTGGCCGATGCCGATCAGGCCCTCGAGCGGCTCGCTCGACAGGCGGGTTTCGAGATTCTTGAGCTTGCCCTCGGCACGGCGGCGGGTGAGCTGTCCACCTTCCAGCGTCGCGACACCTGCTGAATCGTAGCCGCGATACTCCAGTCGGCGCAGTGCGTCGACGACCTGCGTCGCGACCGCTTCCTTGCCCAGAATCCCGACGATGCCGCACATGGGTCACCCCCTCAAGCCGTTGTTGTCGGCAAAGCGCATAGCCGCGAACGGCGCGCGTGCCCAATCAATCTACATGACGAACTGTGAACGGCGAATGGCCCGAACCGCCACGATTCCGTGCTATTCGGCCGCCTTCTTGGCGGCTTTCCGGGCCGCAGCGGCGGCGCGGAACGACTTCGCCCAGCCTTCTTTCTCGACCTGCTTGCCGCGGCCGATGGCGAGCGCGTCCGGCGCGACATCGTCGGTGATCACCGAGCCGGAGCCGATATAGGCGCCCTCGCCGATCGTCACCGGAGCCACCAGCGACGAATTCGAGCCGATGAAGGCATTCGCGCCGATCGTCGTCTTCGACTTGTTGAAACCGTCGTAGTTGCAGGTGATCGTGCCGGCGCCGATATTCGCCGCCGCGCCCACCGAGGCATCGCCGATATAGGTGAGGTGGTTGACTTTGGCGCCGGGGCCGATATCGGCCGCCTTCACCTCGACGAAATTGCCGACCTTCGCTTTCTCGGCCAGCTTTGTTCCCGGCCGCAGCCGCGCGAACGGGCCGATATTGGCATCGGGACCGATCCGGGCTCCTTCCAGATGCGAGAAGGCGTGGATCACGGCGCCGTCGGCAACCTGCACGCCCGGCCCGAAGACGGCGTTCGGCTCGACCACGACATCGCAACCGATCTCGGTGTCGTAGCTGAAGAAGACGGTTTCGGGTGCGATCAGCGTCGCGCCGCCGAGCATGACGGCGAGGCGCTTGCGGCGCTGGAATTCAGCCTCCGCGGCGGCGAGCTGGGCACGATCGTTGACGCCCTGAACCTCGTTCTCCGGCGCCCGCAGCGCGACCGCGTCGAGCCCGCGTGCGCGGGCGACTTCGACCGCATCGGTCAGGTAGAACTCGCGCTGGGCATTGTCGTCGCCGATCGCCTCCAGGATCGACAGGGCGTGCTCGCCGGAGAGCGCCATCAGGCCTGCGTTGCAGAGCGTGATGCGGCGCTGTTTCGGCGTCGCGTCCTTGTGCTCGACAATGGCCTCGAGATGGCCGTCATTCTCGACGAGCCGGCCATAGCCTGTCGGATCCTTCGCCTCGAAGCCAAGCACGGCGACAGCAACCCCGCCCGACAAGGCCTGACGCAGGGCCGCGAAGGTCTCCGGGCGCACAAGCGGCGTGTCGCCGAAGGCGATGATAACATCGTCATGAGCCTTGGCGAGTGCAGCCTTCGCCGCGAGCGCCGCATGCGCCGTGCCCCGGCGCTCGTGCTGGATCGCGATCTGCGCATGCGGAACAAGCCTGTGCGCCTCCTCGCCTACCTCGGGGCGCTCCGAGGAGATCACGACGGCGACGTCGTCGGCGCCGGCTTCCGAGACCGCCGCGAGCACATGGCCTAGTAGCGACCGTCCAGCGACCGCATGGAGCACTTTGGGGCGCCGCGATTTCATGCGGGTGCCCTCTCCGGCGGCCAGGACGATCGCGAGGCAGGATCGGGCCGGCTGCATTTCGGTCATGTTTCTCGTTTCCCTTGCAGGGCATGGTTGCACCACTGCCCGCGCATCACTGTCGCATTCACGCATGCTGGCGTTGCAGGCGCCGTGGATAGCCGATCCGCTCGCCTTTTGGCAAAGTTCAATCGCAGCGCAAGGTGCTTTCGGGGGCGGCTCTCGCGACAGGTTTGCTCCGGCCTGATTTCGAAAGATCGCACCCTCCAAAAGGCGTGCATCTTCCCGATCGGAAAGGCTTTTCAGGCGAACTGGAAATGCTCTAGAAGCGCGAAGGGCGAGGGCGTCGCCCGCGTAGTATGGATCCCATGTCGAAACCCTTGAATCGTAGGCAGTTTCTGGAAGGCGCCGCTGGCGGCGCAGCGCTGCTCTCGCTGGCCGGGCCTGCCGCGGCACAGGCCCCGACGGGCGCGGCTTCCTTCAATATCCCCACGCTCGTGGACGGACAGCGTTTCGACCCCGCGGCAGTCGTCGATGCCGCCAGGGCCCTGGCCCAGCGCCCGCTGATTCCGCTGGCCACGAACGACCTGCCGGAGGGCTACACCGCCCTGCCCGCGGATCAATATGCCGGGATTCGGATGCAGCCGGGCGCCACGGTCTGGGCCGGCGAGAATCGCGGCTTCACGCTCGAGCCGCTGCATCGCGGCTTCGTCTTCTCGAATCCCGTCAGCCTGTTCACGATCGAGGATGGCACGGTGCGCCGCATCGGCTTCGATCGTAGCAAGTTCGACTATGGGCGTGTCGCACCGCCGACGGGCAATGCCGACCTGCAGTTCTCGGGCATGCGGATCGCGGCCGGGCTGGAACGCCCCTTCGAGGTCGCGGTCTTCCAGGGCGGCACCTTCTTCCGCGCCCTGGCGCGCGGCCAGAATTTCGGCGCGATGGCGCGTGCGCTGATTCTGCGCCCGGGCGAGACGCGCGGCGAGGAACTGCCCTTCTTCCGGGCGTTCTGGATCGAGCGTCCGAGCCCCGCCGTGGGCTCGCTGGTGATTCACGGCCTGCTCGATTCGGAGAGCGTCGCCGGCGCCGTGCGGATGACGCTGCGCCCGGGCGACGTCACCTTCATCGATGTCGAGATGACGCTGTTCGCGCGCCAGGCATTGGACCATGTCGGCTTCGGCTGCACCAGCGCGACCTTCCTCTCCGGTCCGCAGAGCCGGCGCGCCTTCGACGACATCCGCCCCTCGATCGGCGAGGTCTCCGGCGTGCAGATGCAGTCGGGCGGCGGCGAGTGGATCTACCGGCCGGTCAACAATCCCGCGACCCTGCAGGTCTCCTCCTTCGTCGACGAGAACCCCAAGGGCTTCGGCCTGGTCCAGCGCGAGCGCGATCCGGCGGCCTTCCAGGACGACGACCAGCGCTTCGAGCTCAGGCCCAGTGTCTGGAACGAGCCGCTCGGCGATTGGGGCGCGGGCTCGGTCCAGTTGATCGAGATACCCAGCGATTCCGAGGTCAACAAGAACATCATCACCTATTGGCGGCCGAAGCAGCCGCTCGCGGCCGGCAGCGAGACCTCGCTGAGCTATCGCCAGGCCTGGTGCTGGCAGCCGCCGGAGCGTCCGCCATTGGCAATCGCGACGCGCACCCGGCAGGGCAAGGGCTCACAGGGGCGCCGCCGGCGCTTCGTCATCGACTTCACCGGCGACAAGCTCGCGGACGCCGCCCTCGTCGCCTCGACGCGGGCGACGATCACGGCCCAGCCCGGCGCCGTGCATAATGTCAGACTCTGGCCCTATCCCGAGCGCAAGCTGATGCGGGTGGGCTTCGAGGTCGACCCCGGCAACGATAATCTCTCCGAGCTCCGGCTCGTCCTGCAATCGGGCGGTCAGCCCGTCTCTGAGACCTGGTTGAATCGATGGACCTGGTAACGGCAACCCGCCGCGACGCCATGGAAACGGAACAGCGCAGCTACAGCGCGGCCCGCGAGCCGGCTACGCCTCCCGAAGAGCCGCTCGTCATGCCCGTGCAGTCGTTCCGGAGCTGGAAGGCTTCGGATCGCCGCATGCCGGCCGCGCCGGCCAACTGGAAGACGCCCTGGCTGAAGCGCCTCTTCGTCTTCGGCGGCGGGCTCGCGCTGACCGCCTATGGCGCCTGGGAAATGTACAATGTCGTGTCGGTCAGCCGCACGACCTCGTTGCAGTACGCCTTGCTTGTGCTGTTCACGATCAACTTCTCCTGGATCGCGCTCGCCTTCACCAGCGCGCTGCTCGGTTTCTTCGGCGTGCTCTTCGGCGCCGGCCGGGCGGACCGGGCGGAAAGCCTGAAACACCGCACCGTCGTGGTGATGCCGATCTACAACGAGTCGTCGGCGCGCATCTTCGCGGCGGTGGCGGCGATTCGCGAATCAGTCGAGGCGACAGGGCTCGGCGACCATTTCGACTATTTCATCGTCTCCGACACGACCAATCCGGATGTCTGGGTGGCGGAGGAGCGCGCCTTCCTGGCGCTGCGCGAGCGGCTCGGACCGAATAGCCGTGTCTATTACCGACACCGGCCGAAGAACCACCACCGCAAGGCCGGCAACATCGCCGATTTCGTCACACGCTGGGGCGGGCTCTACGAGCACATGGTCGTGCTCGACGCCGACAGCCTGATGACCGGCACCTGCATCGTGCGCCTCGCCGCCGCGATGGAGAACGACCCCGACGCCGGCATCATCCAGTCGCTGCCGCTGATCATCAACCGCAACACCTTCTTCGCGCGGCTCCAACAATTCGCGGCACGGGTCTACGGGCCGGTGATCGCGACGGGCCTTGCCATGTGGTCCGGCCGCGACGGCAACTACTGGGGCCATAACGCGATCATCAGGACGCGGGCCTTCGCCGATCATTGCGGCCTGCCGGACCTGAAGGGCAAGCCACCCTTCGGCGGGCATGTGCTGAGCCACGATTTCGTCGAGGCGGCGCTGATCCGCCGCGCCGGCTGGTCGGTCTACATGCTGCCGGACCTGACGGGCTCCTATGAGGAAAGCCCGCCCTCGCTGATCGACATCTCCGTGCGCGACCGGCGCTGGTGCCAGGGCAATCTCCAGCATTCGCGGATCATGGGCGCCAAGGGTTTCATCCTGCCGACGCGCCAGCATTTCGCCACCGGCATCATGGGCTATCTAGCCTCGCCGCTCTGGTTGATGCAGCTCGTGGTCGGCATCCTGATCGTGCTGCAGGTCAACTACGCGCGGCCCGAGTACTTCACGCAGGAATTCACGCTCTTCCCGGTCTGGCCGCGTTTCGACCCCGAGCGCGCCTTGCGCCTGTTCGCGATCACCATGGCGATCCTGCTGGCGCCGAAGCTGTTCGGCCTCCTGCTGACGCTGTTCAACACCAAGCTCCGACAGGCCGGCGGCGGCGCGATCCGCCTGATCGTCTCGGCGCTGATCGAGGTTTTGTTCTCGGCCTTCTTCGCGCCGATCATGATGCTGATCCAGTCCGGCTCGGTCTTCCAGATCCTGCTCGGCCGCGACACCGGCTGGAACCCGCAGCGGCGAGACGACGGCTCTATCCCGCTCAAGGACATCATCCGCCGTCACCGAACTCACACTGTGCTCGGCGTCGTCACCGGCCTCTCGGCCTTCATGATCGCGACCTCGCTCTTTGCCTGGATGTCGCCGACGATCGTCGGTCTCGTGCTGGCGATCCCGCTCTCCTGGGCCTCGGGTCAGCTCGCCATCGGCCTCTGGCTCAAGCGTCACAAGCTCCTGATGACGCCGGAGGAAGGCGCCCCGCCCGCGATCGCCACCCGCGCCAACGAATTGCAGGCCGAGTTCGAGAAGGCCGGCTATGATGATGCAGACGCGATCAAGGCGCTCCATGGCGATGCCGAATTGCGTCACGCCCATGAGCTGATGCTGCCCTATGGCCAGTCGCGCCGTCGTGGCGAGATCGAGCCCGACCGCGCCGTGGCGCAGGCCAAGCTCGTCGATGCCGAGACGGTCGACGACGCCGCGATCTGGCTGAAGCCGAAGGAGCGCATGGTCGTGCTGCATGACCGTGCCCTGATCGGGCTGCTGGCTTCGCTGCCGCCGGTCGAGGCGAAGGGTTGACGCCGGCAGTTCTCCGCGGAACCACCGCCGTCATCCCGGGCTTGCCCCGGGATCCATCGGAGGGCTCCGGAGCTCTACGATGGATCCCGGATCGGCGCTGCTGCGCAGCTTGTCCGGGATGACGGCGTGGTTCCGTCAGAAATCAGCGCGCCCTACCCCTGCTCGAACGCCACCATGCAGCCGAAAGCCTCTTCGGCTGGCACGAAGAGCCGCTCCTCGCCACGCTGGAATGACACTTCATTCTCGGTGAGGCGCTCTGCCACGGCTTCGAGGTCGGGCACGGAGACGCAGAAGCCGAGGAAGCGGGCCGGCGTCGTATCGGGCTCGACGAGATAGGCGCCCTGCGCCGCCTCGGGATCGAGCACGTCGATGCGCCCGCGCGGCAGGGCGAGGACGTAGTCCTCATTGCCCTCCAGCACCTCGGCACCGCCGCTGAAGGCCGAGAGGAAGCTGCGGTGGAGGGCGGGCTCCTCCGCCAGCATCACCACGGCGGAAAGCGAGGTCGCACCGTTCGGGTGCTGCTGGAACTCGGGGTTCCAGAAATTCTGTGGCTCGAATTGCTGGCAGACGAAGAAGCCACATTCGGGGGCGCGCGAATCGGCGGCGAAGGCCAGCTCGAAGGCGACGCGGACATCGCTGCCGTCCGGGCGCCTCGCCCGGCGCTCGAAGAAGAAGGGCTCGAAATCGCCGATCCCTAGTGCCTTGAAGGCCGCAGAATCGGCCTTGGCGTCCTTGCTCTCCAGCACCAGCATGGAGAGCCCCTCGCCCTGCCCCGCCAGCGCCTCCCGCACGAAGGCGCCGAACGAGAAGCGGCGCTCGCCATGGGGCGGGATGGCGGCATCGTCGGCGATCGTCACCAACTCGAGGAAGGAGCCGGGAAACTGCACGATCCGATTCTCGGTGCCCCAGGGGTGACGGTTGCGGGATCCGACGCGGAAGCCGAGCTTCTCATAGAAGTGCCAGGCGGCATCGAGGTCACGGACGCCGATGACGAGATGGTCGAGACCGCGGGGCGTTGAGGCTGTTGCAGACATGGCAGGCTCCGTCGACAGGCGTATCGGAGCCCAAGGCTAGCACAGATCGGGGCGCGGTCATGTCGCGCGTTCAGGGCTCGATATAGTGCGGCAGGAAGCGCGACGTATTCTTGGTGATCGGCGAGGCATCCTCGCGGACGCAGAGCCCGCAGGCCTGCGAGGCGACGAGCCAGGAGCCGAGCACGGCGTATTTGCCCTCAGCGGAGAACAGATTGGTCGCGGCATCCTGCAGGATGTGGCCCTCGGCGCCATAGGGTCCGTCATCGCTGTCCAGCACGCGGCCGCGCTCCATGAGCGTGACATTGGCGCCCTCGCGCGAATAGAGCGGCTTGCGCACATGCTTGCCTGAGAGCGTCGCGCAGCGCGGATCGCCCTCGAAGAAGGCCGGCAACAGGTTGGGATGGCCGGGCTCCATCTCCCAGAGGCAGGCGAGCAGGCCCTTGTTCGACAGGATCGCCTTCCAGGGCGGTTCGATGAACTGGCAGCCAGAGCCGGCGAGCGCCTTGCCATAGCTCTCGCGGAACATCCATTCCCAGGGATAGAGCTTGAACAAGGTCTCGATCGGCTGGTTGGCGCCGTCGCAGAAACGTCCGTCGCTGAGCAGCCCGAGCTCCTCGATATAGGTGAAGCGCGCGTCGAGCCCGGCCTGCACGGCGCAATCGGTGAGGTAATCGACCGTGCCCTTGTCCTCGGGGCTGCCCTGCACGCAGGTCAGGTGCAGGCGGTAGGGCGACGGCTCTCGCAGGCCCTTGAAGGCCGCGATCAGGCGCTCATGCAACGAATTGAACTGGTCGCTACCCTTCGGGATCGCGCCGCGCGCCATCGCTTGTTCCAGCCAGTCCCACTGCACGACGCTCGATTCGAAGAGCGCGGTCGGCGTATCGGCATTGTATTCGAGGAGCTTGGCCGGCCCCCGCCCGTCATAGGCGAGATCGAGTCGGCCATAGAGATTGCGCTCGCCGCGCTTCCAGCTCTCGCGGATATAGTCCCAGTGCTCGGCGGGAATCGCGAGCTTGGTCAGCGCTTCCTCGTGGTCGAGCGCCGTCTCGATGAAGGCGAAGCAGAGCTGCTCGATCGCATCCGTCGGCCCCTCGATATCGCGCTCGATCTCCTCGAGCGTGAAGGCGAAAGCGGCGCTTTCGTCCCAATAGGTCTCGCCGTCGATCGTATGGAAGGCAAAGCCCAGGCGCTCGACCTGCTCGACCCAGTCGGAGCGTGGAGACAAGGTGACGCGCCGCATGTCAGGACGAGGAATGCGAGGAATAGGAGCGCGCCGTCGAGCCGAAGCCGCCGCGCGAGGAGACACTTGTCGTCGAGACGCTGCCGCCGCGGGCGCCACCGGCGAAGGCGGCTGTGACGTTGCTCCCGGATGTCGTTGAATAGGCACGCGACCGGCTGCTGCGATAGGAGCTGCTGCCGCCTGATGAGCCCGAAGACGAGGACGACGTCGCGGCGCGGGCCTGCTGGCATTCCGGCTGCGCCGAGCCCGGCGGGCAGGCGGCGGCGGTCGGCGGCATCAGAGGCTGCGCCGGGCCGCCGGCAAGGCCGCGCGCCAGCATGAAGCCGGCCAGCGCCGGGATAAAGTATTGCGCGCCGCCGATGGTCGCCGAACCGCAGCCATTGGCGCCATACTGCGCCTCGCATGCGCTCTGGCTCTGGAATTTCGGCGCATCCTTCAGACGCGTGGCGGTCGCCTCCGAAAAGGCGGTCTCGCATTGCTGCGCCGTGAGCTGCCCCGCGGCGCGGCAATCACTCAGGCTGTTGTAGACGAGGTTCTCCTCCTGGCTGTCGCCGGTCATTGACCAGACGGTGGCGACGAGGAGGACGCCGGCAGCCCCGAGTCCGATCTGCGAGGAGCGCTTCATCGCCACCTCATTCCGTCATGCTGGCCGCGGCCAGCGTCCCGGATACGACGGCGATCACGGCGAGCATCACAGCCGAAGGCAAGCGGTCCTCCTCGATCTTCCGAGACAGCTCCGGGATCAGAAGGCGCGCGACACCATAGGCTGCGAACTGGATGATCATCGCGGCAACCGCCCAGAGCACGCAGTCGGGAATGCTGCTGGCCTGCGAGATCGCCTGCTCCAGCGGCAAGGAGAAGCCGACCGTGTTGCCGCCGAGCGCGATAGCCGCCGAGAGATTGCCGCCGCGGATCAGGGCGATCTCGTCATGGGTTGTCATGCGCAGGTAGATCGCGACGAAAGCGGCGATCAGGGCCGCTCCGACGACGAAATAGAGGAGGAATGCGGGCAGGCCCGCCATCGAGATCGTCATGCCGCCCTGCCCCGTGCCGCTGCGAGGACACCAAGTCCACGATGCCGAATAGTCAGGTTAGCAAGAAAACTGCGCAAGCCATCATCTAAAAGGAGGATGCGCCGGGCGCTTGGTCATAGCGGCTTCGCGCCACACGATTGTCGTTCCGGGCTCTTCGCTGACGCGATGCCCCGGAACGACAAGGGCGCTTCCGAGCGGGGGCTCCCCCGCAATTGTCCAGGCAACCTCTTGCGTCAGACCAGGCGGCTCTGGGCCTTCGCCGCCTCGATGAAGCTGGCGAAGAGCGGATGCGGCTCGAAGGGGCGCGACTTCAGCTCGGGATGGTACTGCACGCCGATGAACCAGGGATGGTCGGGATATTCGACCGTCTCGGGCAGCAGGCCGTCAGGCGAGAGGCCGGCGAAGCGCAGGCCCTTGGCTTCGAGCTGCTCGCGATAGCCCATATTCACCTCGTAGCGGTGTCGATGGCGCTCGGAGATCTCGGTCGAGCCGTAGATCTCGGCGATCTTCGATCCGGCCGCCAGCGTCGAGGCATAGGCGCCGAGGCGCATCGTGCCACCGAGATTGCCACCGGCTGCGCGCTCTTCCAGCTCGTTGCCGCGCATCCACTCGGTCATCAGGCCGACGACGGGCTCCTGCGTCGGGCCGAACTCGGTCGAATTGGCGTTCTCGATGCCGGCCAGCGAACGAGCCGCCTCGATCACCGCCATCTGCATGCCGAAGCAGATGCCGAAATAGGGCACCTTGCGGTTGCGCGCGAAGGTCGCCGCCTTGATCTTGCCTTCGGCGCCGCGATGGCCAAAGCCGCCGGGCACGAGGATGCCGTGGACATGCTCGAGGAAGGGCGCCGGGTCCTCTTTCTCGAAAACCTCCGACTCGATCCAGTCGAGATTGACCTTCACATTGTTGGCGATGCCACCATGGGTCAGCGCCTCGATGAGGGACTTATAGGCGTCCTTCATGCCGGTATACTTGCCGACGACGGCGATGGTGACCTCGCCCTCGGGGTTCTTCACCCGGTCGGAGATGCGCTTCCAGCCGGTCACGTCGGGCTCGGCCTTGGCGTCCATGCCGAAGGCGGCAAGCACCTCGGTGTCGAGCCCCTCGGCATGGTAGGAGAGCGGCACGTCGTAGATCGAGGCGACGTCGCGGGCCTCGATGACCGCAGTCTCGCGGACATTGCAGAACAGCGCGAGCTTGCGGCGTTCCTCGCGCGGGATCTCGCGGTCGGTACGGCAGAGCAGGATGTCGGGCTGGATGCCGATCGAACGCAGTTCAGCGACCGAATGCTGGGTCGGCTTGGTCTTCAGTTCGCCGGCTGTCGGGATATAGGGCAGCAGCGTCAGGTGCACGAAGATGCACTGGCCGCGCGGGAGCTGCTGGCTGATCTGGCGGATCGATTCGAGGAAGGGCAGGCTCTCGATATCGCCGACCGTGCCGCCGATCTCGACCAGCGTGAAGTCGTAGCCCTCGTTGCCGGTGAGCACGAATTCCTTGATGGCGTTCGTGACATGGGGAACGACCTGAATGGTCGCGCCGAGATAGTCGCCGCGGCGCTCCTTGGTCAGGATGTCCATGTAGATGCGGCCGGTGGTGATATTGTCACCCCGGTTGCAGGGCCGGCCGGTGAAGCGCTCGTAATGGCCGAGGTCGAGATCGGTCTCGGCACCATCGTCGGTGACGAAGACCTCGCCGTGCTGATACGGACTCATCGTGCCCGGATCGACGTTCAGGTAAGGGTCGAGCTTGCGCAGGCGGACCGTATGGCCGCGCGCTTGGAGAAGGGCTGCGAGAGCCGCCGCCGCCAGGCCTTTGCCAAGCGAGGACACCACGCCGCCGGTGATGAAAACATACCGCGTCATGGGAGTTCACCTCTATCGCCACGGGTTCGATTCGCTAAGCGCGTTCTGAGCAGTCCCGCCTTGCCCTGCGCGCTTGTCCACAAAAGAGAAGGCCGGTCGCCCGGCCCCTCCAAACTCAAAAGAGAAGGGCCGGTTTCCCGGCCCTGCCCCATCTTATTGCTGCGGCGCCGCTGGCGGCGTCGGCGGCTGTGCACCGCCCTGATTCTGGTTTTGCATCTGGCGCAGCTGGTCGAGGACGCCGCCGGCATTCGGGGCGCTCGGCCCCGCAGGCGCGCCGGGCGTGGCCGGGGCAGAGGTCGCAGGCGCGCCGTCGATGATGGAGCGCTGGACGCGGCCGCGCGTGGCCATCACGGCCAGCACGATGGAGGTCAGGAAGAACAGGCCGGCGAGAATCGCGGTCGCGCGGGTCAGGGCATTGGCCTGGCCGCGTCCGGTCATGAAGCCGCCGACGCCGCCTCCGCCGCCGGAACCCATGCCGAGGCCGCCGCCTTCGGAGCGTTGCAGCAGCACGACGCCGACGAGCGCGACGACGATGATCAGGTGGATGACGATGAGAACGTTCTGCATGGTCTCACGAAATGGGCATGGCGCGGGCCGCCGCCAAGGGCTACCCGCTCCTCCTCGAAAGGTCGAGGCGAATTCGGCGGGGCACATAACATGTGCCGACCGGCAGCGCCACCCCTGCACGACGGCCGATTTGCAGCCTGTGATCAGCCGGCGCAGGCCCGCGCGATTGCCAGGAACTCCTCGGCCTTGAGGCTGGCGCCGCCGACAAGCGCTCCGTCGACATTCGCGACATTCATCAATTCGGCGGCATTCGAGGGCTTGACCGAGCCGCCATAGAGCAGCCGCACACCGGCAGCGGCCTGCTTGCCCAGCAAGCGGCCGAGCTCGGCGCGGATCGCCTCGTGCATCTCGGCGACATCCGCCGCCGTCGGCGTCAGCCCCGTGCCGATCGCCCAGACCGGCTCATAGGCGACGACGAGCGTATCAGGTGTCGCGCCGTCCGGCACCGAGCCGCGCAACTGCTTCTTGACGACGGCAAGCGCCTTGCCGGCCTCGCGCTCGTCCTTGGTTTCGCCGACGCAGACGATCGGCACCAGCAGCGCCCTCTGCGCGGCCTCGGCCTTGGCCTTGACCGTGGCATTGGTCTCGCCATGGAGCGTGCGGCGCTCGGAATGGCCGACGATGCAGAAGCTTGCGCCGGCGTCCGCCAGCATGGCGGCGGAGACCTCGCCGGTGAAGGCGCCGGAGGCTTGCGTGCTGCAATCCTGCCCGCCGGTCGCGATGCGCGAGCCGATCAGGGCAGCGGTCGCCGTGAACAGCAGGCTGGCGGGCGGGCAGATGGCGAGGTCGACATTCGGCTTCAGGGTGGCGTCGTAGCCCTTGGCCACCTCGGCCGCGATGACAAGGTCGGCCTTCAGGCCGTTCATCTTCCAGTTGCCCGCCACCAGCGGCTTGATGCTGCGCGTCACGTCGATCCTCCGAAATTCGTTATCCCGGCTCTAGCAACGCCCGGCCGGCGCCGCAATCGCGTGGTCGTGAAGCAGAACGCTCGCTTTGTCCCCTTCAACCCTCATCCTGAGGAGCCATTCCAAGAGGAATGGCGTCTCGAAGGATGTTCCAGATGGTTCGGGAGCCTCCTGAAGCATCCTTCGAGACGCCGCTGACGCGGCTCCTCAGGATGAGGGCTCGAAAGGCGAAACGCGACCAGCGGCGGCAGGGCGATTGCGGCTTTCGCCATCGGTTCCTATAAGCAGCGCCGGAAAATACGCGCGCGGGCTCGTTTGCGCGCCACGAACAGGTTCAGGGAAAGACAGCTTCCATGATGATGCAGGGCATCCGCAAGGCGAGTCAGGGTTTGCTCGGCAAGCTCGTCATCAGTGTCCTGTTCGGCATCCTGATCCTCGCCTTCGCGATCTGGGGCGTGGGTGACATCTTCCGCGGCTATGGCCGCAACGAAGTCGCCAAGATCGGCAAGGCCGAGATCGGCATCGAGCAGATGCGCACGGCCTATCAGAACGAGATCCAGAACCTGATCCGCCAGCAGCGCCGCCAGATCTCCCCTGAGATGGCGCGCGCGCTTGGTCTCGACCGGCAGGTGCTCTCCCGCCTGCTCACCGAGTCGACGCTCGACCAGACGGCGCGGAGCATGCGGCTTGCGGTCTCCGACGAGACGATCCGTAACCTGATCTTCGACGACCAGGTCTTCCGCGACGCTTCCGGCCAATTCTCGCCCGCCCGCTTCAACGAATTGCTGCGTTCGAACGGCTATACCGAGCAGAGCTATGTCGCGCTCCAGCGCTCGACCATCCTGCGCCAGCAGCTGTCCGAGATGCTGACCGGCGGCCTCGTCGCTCCGGTCGCGCTGCAGGAGCTTGGCAGCCGACTGCGCAACGAGAAGCGCTCCATCACCTTCGCCCGGATGCCAGCGAGCGCGGCCGGCGAGATCGCGGCGCCGAGCGAGGACCAGCTCAAGACCTTCTTCAACGACCGCAAGATCGCCTTCCGCGCGCCGGAGTTCCGCACGGCCGCCATCCTCTCGATCACCGCCGAAACGCTGGCCGATCCGGCCAAGGTCACCGACGAGGAGGCCAAGGCCCGCTACGAAGCAACCAAGGCCCAGCGCTTCACCGCGGTCGAAACCCGCACCGTGCAGCAGATCCAGTTTCCGAACGAAGAGGAAGCGAAGGCGGCCAAGGCCAAGATCGACGGCGGCGAGACCTTCGACGAGATCGCGACCGAGCGGAACGTCGCCTTCAACGACCTGACGCTGGGCACTTTCACCCGCGCGCAGATGGTTGACCCCGTGGTGCGCGAGGCAGTCTTCGCGCTGGAGGAAGGCGCCGTCAGCGCCCCGGTCAAGGGCGCCTTCGGCACCGTGCTGCTGCGCGTCACCAAGGTCGACGCCGCGCATGTCCGCCCGTTCGAGGAGGTCGCGGCCGAGGTGAAGCAGGAACTGGCGACGAGCCGCGCCGCGAGCCAGGTCACCGAGCTTCACGACAAGATCGAGGATCAGCGCGCCTCGGCCCGGCCGCTCGCCGAGATCGCCAAGGAGCTCAATCTCAAGCTGCGCAATGCCGGCCCGATGAGCGCGAGCCTCACGCGTCCGGACGGCTCGAAGGAGGAGGCACTGCCGGGCGCCGACGCCACGCTGCAGGCCATCTTCCGTTCTGATATCGGCGTCGACAACGAGGCGATCCGCCTGGGCCGCGACACCGGCTATGTCTGGTTCGACGTCACCAAGATCGATCCGGCGCGCGAGCGGACCTTCGACGAGGTCAAGGCCGAGGTCGAGAAGCAGTGGCGCGCCGACGAGACGGCATCCAGGCTTTCCGCCAAGGCGCGTGAGCTGTCGGAGCGGCTCGACAAGGGCGAGAACTTCGACGCGGTCGCCGCCTCGGCCGGGCTCACCATCGAGACCGCCGCCGATATCGGCCGCCAGGACCAGCGCCCTGAGCTGCCGGGCACGGTCGTCGCGCAGGTCTTCGGCACCGCCGCCGGCAAGAGCGGTTCGGCCGCCGGGGTCGACGGTTCGCGCATCCTGTTCCGGGTCGATTCGGCCACCGTCGCGCCTTATGTCCGGACCACGCAGGAAGCCGGCAATTTCGAGCGCCTGCTTTCGCAGAGCGTGAGCGAGGACATCATGCTGCAATATGTCGCGAAGCGGCAGGCCGAGCTCGGCGTCAGCATCAACGAGGCGGCCTTCCGCAACGCGACGGGCGGGGCGCAGAACTGACGATGCAGCCGCTCCAGGAGTTCGAGCGCTTCGCGCAGACCTACGAGACCGGCGCCCCGCAATTGCTGCGACGGGTGCTGGTTGGCGATTGCGAGACGCCGGTCGCCGCCTTCCTGAAGCTGCGCCATGCCACCAGCGGCCCGGCCTTCCTGCTCGAATCGGTCGAGGGCGGCGCAGTGCGCGGCCGCTATTCGATGATCGGGCTGGAGCCCGACCTGATCTGGCGCTGCCATCACGGTCAGGCCTCGCTCTGCCGGCCGGCGCTGGGCGAGAGCTTCCTTGCCGATCCGCGCCCGGCCTTCGAGAGCCTGCGCGCTCTGCTCGAGGAGAGCGCCATTCCGGAGGCCGAAGGGCTGCCGCCGATGGCGTCCGGCGTCTTCGGCTATCTCGGCTACGACATGGTTCGCCTGATGGAGCGCTTGCCGGAGCCGAAGGAAACAGGCACTGGCGTGCCCGACGCTATCCTGACCCGGCCGACGCTGATGGTGGTCTTCGACGCGGTGCGCGACGAGATCCATGTCGTAACACCAGTCCGGCATATGCCGGGCGTCGGCGCGCGCCATGCCTATGAACGGGCGCAGGAGCGGCTGGAAGCCGTGGTGCAGGCGCTGGAAGGCGCCCTCCCCGCCGAGGCCGAGGTCGACATCGCCAACCTGCCGGAGCCGGTCACCACCTCGAACACGAGCGAGGCCGCGTATCTGGAGATGGTCGACAAGGCGAAGGAATACATCCGCGCCGGCGACATCTTCCAGGTCGTGCTGTCGCAGCGCTTCGAGGCGCCCTTCGCGCTACCGCCCTTCGCGCTCTACCGGGCGCTGCGGCGCGTCAATCCGGCGCCTTTCCTCTGCTATCTCGATTTCTGCGACTTCCAGATCGTCTGCTCCAGCCCCGAGATCCTGGTGCGCTTGCGCGACGATACGGTCACGATCCGGCCGATCGCCGGCACGCGACGGCGCGGCGCGACCGAGGCTGAGGACAATGCCCTGGCCGAGGAGTTGCTCGCCGACCCGAAGGAGCGCGCCGAGCACCTGATGCTGCTCGATCTCGGGCGCAACGATGTCGGCCGCGTCGCCGAGATCGGCTCGGTCAAGGTCACCGATTCGTTCTTCATCGAGCGCTACAGCCAGGTGATGCACATCGTCTCGAATGTCGAAGGCAGGATCGACCCGAAGCACGATTCGCTCGCCGCCCTCATCGCCGGTTTCCCGGCCGGGACAGTGTCGGGCGCGCCGAAGGTCCGGGCGATGGAGATCATCGACGAGCTGGAGCGCGATGCGCGCGGCGCCTATGCCGGCTGCATCGGCTATTTCGGCGCCAATGGCGAGATGGATACCTGCATCGTGCTGCGCACGGCGGTGGTCAAGGACGGGCGCATGCATGTCCAGGCCGGCGCCGGCATCGTCTACGATTCGAACCCGGCCTCCGAGCAGGAGGAATGCATCAACAAGGCTAAGGCCCTGTTCCGCGCCGCCGAGGAGGCGATCCGCTTCGCCGCCCGCAGCGGCCGCGGGCAATAGGCATCCGAGCTGGCCATGAACGCGGCTAGCTCTTCCCGGAACCGCCGCGTCATCCCGGGCTTGCCCCGGGATCCATCGGAGGACTCCGGAATTCTACGATGGATCCCGGAGCTGCGCTGCTCCGCAGCTTGTCCGGGATGACGGCATCGTTCCGTCAAAGACCTGCGCACCCAAAAGTAAAACGCCCCGCCGGATCGGCGGGGCGTTTCTGTTTCGAAAGGTCGTTCTCAGTGCCCCTTGCCGGGCGTCGACGTCATCCTGTCGACCCAGGCGATGCCGAGCGCCGAGAGGATGAAGACGACATGGATCAGCGTCTGCAGCAGGACGCCGGTCTCGGTGTAGTTCGCCTTGCCCTCGATGCCGATATTGCCGGCCTCGATAAAGGTCCTCAGCAGATGGATCGACGAGATGCCGATGATCGCCATGGCGAGCTTGATCTTGAGGATGCTCGCGTTGACGTGGCTCAGCCATTCCGGTTGATCGGGATGGCCCTGGAGTCGCAGCCGCGAGACGAAGGTCTCGTAGCCACCGACGATGACCATGATGAGCAGGTTCGAGATCATCACCACATCGATCAGCCCCAGCACGACCAGCATGATCTGCTGCTCGCTGAAATCGAAGGCGTGGGTGACGAGATGCCAGAGCTCCTTGAGGAACAGGAAGACATAGACGCACTGCGCTACGATGAGGCCGATATAGAGCGGCAGCTGCAACCAGCGCGAGCTGAAGATCAAGGCCGGTAGCGGCCTCAGGGGACCAAGCGCGGCAGGCTGGGCGGACGGTTCGCGCGGTTGCGCCATAGTCGGGTTCCGATCCTTTCAAGCAGATCATCGATACGTGAGTGCAACGCTAGATGACGGGGAATTTCCGCCGGTGCAAGCACTCCGAAGCTGCTTTCGAGGGCAAAAGCGACGCGAGCGTGACGACCCATTTAAGCCCGGATTGACTGCTAACTTTCCTTGTGGTCACCGGACCGCTACATTCGAAGCCAAACGGGGGAACATGCGGAGTTCCGCTCGCCAGGTATCGCAGAGGAGTTTCGTCATGATCAGGACGCTCGCCGTCGCTGCCGCCCTTGCCGGTGGCACTCTACTCGCCCTTCCGGCTGCGGCGGCCCCGCTCGCTCCCGCAGCCTCGGCCGTCGCGGCCGTGCAGCCCGGCAGCGATCTCGTCCAGAACGTGCAGTACTATGGTCGCTATGGCTATGGCCCGCGTTATTACGGCTATCGTCGCGGTCCGGCCGTAGGAGCTGGCATCGCGGCCGGAATCGTCGGTGGTGCGCTCGCCGCCGGCGCATTGGCCGCCCCGCCGCCAGTCTACTACGAACCGGAGCCGGTCTATGTCGCGCCGCCGGTGGTCTATGCTCGGCCTGTACCGCGCGCCTATGGCTATAGCGTTGAGGACACCGACGCAGTCGCCTACTGCTCGCGCCGCTTCCGCAGCTACAATCCGGAGACCGGGACCTATATCGCCTCAGGCGGCGTCGTCCGCGCCTGCCCCTGACAGCAGGCGACAGCGCGATCGTAGACAACGACTCCCCGCAGCGATGCGGGGAGTTTTTCGTTTGCGGTCGAAACCGGCTTGCCTTGGCGGCGGCGCTACCGCTTATCTGCGGCTCGTCTGAATCGGAGCATCTCGTGCGGATCGCCACGTGGAACGTCAATTCGGTCAGGCAGCGCCTCGGCCATCTCCTGGACTTCCTGAAGGAGGCCGAGCCCGACGCGCTCTGCCTGCAGGAGATCAAATGTGTCGATGCCGATTTCCCGCGCACCGAGATCGAGGCGGCCGGCTGGCAGGTCGAGATCCACGGGCAGAAGACCTTCAACGGCGTTGCAATCCTCAGTCGTTCGCGGTTGGAGGATGTCCGCCGCGGCCTGCCGGGCGATGATGGCGACGAGCAGGCGCGCTATCTCGAGGGTGTATTGCCCCTGGGCGACGGCGTGGTGCGCGTCGCCTCGATCTACCTGCCCAATGGCAACCCGCCCAATACCGAGAAATACCCCTACAAGCTCGGCTGGATGCATCGCCTGACCGCCCATGCGCGGATGCTGCTGGAGCATGAGGAACCGCTGGTGCTGGCCGGCGACTACAACGTCATCCCCGAACCGCGCGACGCCCGCGACCCGGCCGCCTGGGTCAGCGACGCGCTCTTCCTGCCGCAGACGCGGGCGGCCTTCCGCGATCTCCTCAATCTCGGCCTGACCGAAGCCCTGCGCAGCACGACCGATGCGTCCGGGCTCTACACTTTCTGGGACTATCAGGCCGGCGCCTGGCAGCGGAACAATGGCATCCGCATCGACCACCTGCTGCTCTCAGCCCAGGCGGCGGACAGGCTCTCGGGCGTCAAGATCGCCAAGCATGTCCGCGGCTGGGACAAGCCCTCGGACCATGTCCCGGTGATGATCGAATTGCAGTGAAGGGCCGAGGCCGGGCGCCCTGTCCGAGCTCGCGGCGGAATCACGCCGTCATTGCGAGCGCAGCGAAGCAATCCAGAGCGCTGGGCTGAAGCGTCTGCCCCAGTTCCCCTGGATTGCTTCGTCGCTTCGCTCCTCGCAATGACGGCGTGTTTCCGCCGCTATAGCTCAGTTCTGAGCCGCGGTGCCGCTGCGTGAGTTCACCAGATGCTGGCGCTCGATCAGGGCGAGCGCCGCCGAGCGATCGTTGGCCGAGGCTGCCGCGAAAGCCAGGTCATGCCGCTCGATGATCCAGGACTCACGGGCCGGATCGGCGCCCTCGCGCGCCATGGCGAGCCACATCAGTCCGAGCACCGGGTGGCGCGGCACGCCCTCGCCGCCACGCAACAGCATCTCGCCGAAGGCGGCACGGGCCGGCGCATGGCCCTTCTCAGCCGCGAGCTTCATCCACCGGGCCGCCTGGCGCGGGTCGCGGCTGGCGCCCTGTCCGGTCATGTAGAGGCGGGCGAGATTGTACTGGCCGTCCGGGTCGCCGAAATAGGAGGCGGCGTAGTGGAACATGTCGAAGGCCCGGTCGGGATTGGGCTTCACATAGCTGCCCTTGATGCCGTCCGAGAAATAGTTGCCGAGCGCGACGAAGGCGCTGCCGACGAGCCGGGCGTCGGCCGTACCGGGAATCGCGTCGGCGTTCTCGTCCGCGATCTTCGAGAAATACTCGAAGGCCTTGAGATCGTTGGCCGGAACGCCCTCGCCGCCGGCATACATCCGGCCGAGCTTGTACTGTGCCGTGAGATGCCCCTGCGAGGCCGCGTATTCGAGCGCGCGGACAGCGCCGACCTTATTGCCGGCGGTGGAATCGCGCATCCAGGCCTTCAGTGCGTCGCGCGCGCTGGTGAAGGGCACGAGCGGCAGCGCCGTATGGGCGGTGGGCGTATCGGGCGCGGGAGCGATCGCGGCAGCGCCCGGCACCCGGACGGAATCGTCCGGCTCCGGCAGCGCCCCGCCCGGAATGGCGCGCGGCGGCAGCAGCTTCGTGCCTGAAATGTCCTGCGCCAGGACGACCTGCGGGCCGCCGAGCAACAGGAACAGGCATGCTATGGTTGAGCTAGATATCCGCATAGCAATGGGTTTCGGCCGCCCCTCCTGGGTGGGTAACGGCGCCGCCTTTGGCGGAGCCGACGGTCTGCGCGTATTTCCACAGCGCGCCGGAGTTGTAGTCGGTCTTCCTCGGTTTCCAGTCCTTACGACGCGCTTCAAGTTCGGCATCAGAAAGGCGGACTGCGAGCTTTCCTGTGATGGCGTCGAGTTCGATGATGTCGCCGTCGCGGATCAGGCCGATCGGGCCGCCGACGGCGGCTTCAGGCCCGACATGGCCGACGCAGAAGCCGCGGGTCGCACCCGAGAATCGGCCGTCGGTGATCAGCGCAACCTTGTCGCCCATACCCTGGCCGTAGAGGGCAGCGGTGGTCGCCAGCATCTCGCGCATGCCGGGGCCACCCTTGGGGCCCTCGTAGCGAATGACGAGCACGTCGCCTTCCTTGTAGGTCCGGTTCTTGACGGCCTCGAAGGCGTCTTCTTCGCGATCGAAGCAACGGGCCGGACCGGTGAAGACGAGCTGGTCCTCGGGCATCCCGGCGATCTTCACGATCGCGCCTTCCGGCGCCAGATTGCCCTGCAGGCCGACGACGCCGCCGGTGACCGTGATCGGCTTGTCGGCGCGGTAGACCACGTCCTGCTGGTCGTTCCACTTCACCGAGGCCATGTTCTCGGCGATGGTGCGGCCGGTGACGGTCATGCAGTCGCCGTGGAGATAGCCGGCATCGAGCAGGCTCTTCATCACCAGCGGGATGCCGCCGACCTCGAACATGTCCTTGGCGACGTATTTCCCGCCCGGCTTCAGGTCCGCGATATAGGGCGTCCTCTTGAAGATCTCGGCGACCTCGAACAGGTCGAAATCGATGCCGCATTCATGCGCGATCGCCGGCAGATGCAGCGCGCCATTGGTCGAGCCGCCGGTCGCGGCGACGACCATCGCGGCATTCTCCAGCGCCTTGCGGGTGACGATGTCGCGCGGGCGGATGTTCCGCGCGATCAATTCCATCACCATCTCGCCGGCGGTGTAGCAGAAGGTGTCGCGAACATCGTAGGGCGCCGGGGCGCCGCAGCTATAGGGCAGCGCGAGGCCGATGGCCTCGGCGACGGTCGCCATGGTGTTGGCGGTGAACTGCGCGCCGCAGGAACCGGCCGAGGGGCAAGCGACCTCTTCGAGTTCCTTCAGGTCTTCGTCCGACATGGCGCCGACCGAATGCTTGCCGACGGCTTCGAACACGTCCTGGACGGTGACCGGACGGCCCTTGAAATTGCCGGGCAGGATCGAGCCGCCATAGATGAAGATCGAGGGGACGTTGAGACGCACCATCGCCATCATCATACCGGGCAGCGACTTGTCGCAGCCGGCGAGGCCGACCAGCGCATCATAGCAATGGCCGCGCATGGTGAGTTCGACCGAGTCGGCGATGACCTCGCGCGAGGCCAGCGACGACTTCATGCCCTGGTGGCCCATGGCGATGCCGTCGGTGACCGTGATCGTGCAGAACTCGCGCGGCGTGCCGCTCGCGGAAGCGACGCCCTTCTTCACCGCCTGGGCCTGGCGCATCAGCGAGATGTTGCAGGGGGCGGCCTCGTTCCAGCAGGAGGCGACGCCGACGAAGGGCTGCGCGATCTGCTTCGCAGTCATGCCCATCGCGTAATAATAGGAACGGTGCGGGGCCTTGGCCGGGCCGACGCTCACATGGCGGCTCGGCAGCCTCGACTTGTCGTACACACGCCCGTCCATCGCCACTCGCCCTGTCCCCCGACCAGCACGGCGCGAAGATGTGCCACGCCATGCCTGCCGGGAGCAATCGCGCCCCCGAAACCCCGAAAACTCTCCGGAACCGTTCAAGATCCGGCGCGCTAGTCCCGATTTTGATATATCTCAGGCACTTAACGCAGCGTTTTGCTGGGCTTCGTTTGTGGCGGCTTCTTGGCGGTTATGGCCGCAGGGACGGCGCCGGGCACCGTTCCCATCCGAGTGTTGCGTCGATGTCACAAAACTTGGGTCGACAGGGTGACGTAACGGCCGCTCAGAGCACCATCGGCAGCACGAAGAAGCCGCCGACGATGACCACGAGCAGGGCCAGCGCCACCATCGGCAGATGCCTCTCGATGAAGATGCGGATGTCGTCGCCATAGAAGCGCAGCGCCACTGCGATCATCAGGAAGAAGGTCGCGCGCGACACGACCATGCCGATGGTGAACTTCCACAGGTCGAAATGCAGGAAGCCGGACATGATCGTGACGATCTTGAACGGGATCGGCGTCAGGCCCTTGGTGACCAGCACCCAGAACCAGTAGTCCTGCGAGGTCGCGATCAGGCTGGCCGCCTTGTCCTGCAATCCGTAGATGCCGATCAGCCAGGCGCCGACCGACTCGTAGAGCAGCGCGCCGATCGCATAACCGAGATAGCCGCCGAGCACGGCGCCGAGCGAGCAGATGCCGGCATAGAGCCAGGCCCGGTCCGGCCGGGCGATGCACATCGGAATCAGCAGCGGGATCGGCGGCAGCGGGCTGAACGAACTCTCGATGAAGGTGAGGCCGAAGAGCAGCCACGGGGCCGCAGGATGGGAAGCGTACGAAACGCACCAGTCATAAGCTCGCTTGAGCATGGGTTCTGAACAGCCGGTCCTTGAGCCGCCACGCATTCTGCATGGCGGGTTTGCGTCGGGCGCATCTAAGCGGGGTCCGCGAGAGAATGCGAGTCCTCTCTTGGATCAGCGTCAATTTGACGACGAAGCCGTGACCGGAATGCGATACCCGCGGCTGACCTTGGCTGGGTATGCCGGCCCTCATCTTGAAGGGGCAGGTCAGTATGCGCTGTCATTCCGGGCGGAGCGAAGCGTAGACCCGGAATCCATCGTAGAACTCGCCGCCCTTCGATGGATTCCGGATCGGCGCCGCTCCGCGGCTTGTCCGGAATGACGACGCGCGTGTGACCTTCGCTTCAGCGGGGCGGCTTCTTATGCCAGCCGCGCCAGCGCCTCCGCGACCTTGAGCTTGCGGGCCTCGGCCGCGGCCTTGCGCTCGCGATTCTCCTCGACGATCTCCTCGGGCGCGCGGGCCATGAAATCGGGGTTTCCGAGCTTCTTCTCGACGACTGCGATGTCCTGGTCGAGCTTGGCGAGCTCCTTGGTCAGGCGCGAGCGTTCGGCGTCGAGATCGATCAAGCCGGCGAGCGGCAGCGCCGCGACCTCGCCGCGCACGATGATCTGGGCCGACTGGGCCGGCGCCGCCGCCTCGAAACCGATGTCGGAGACGCGCGCGAGGCGTTCGATCATCGGCCGCCAGCTCTCGATCGTCGCCCGCGTCGCCGCCGAGGCATTGACGAGCACGAGCGGGGCCTGCGTCCCGGCCGGCACGTTCACTTCCGAGCGCACCGAGCGGATGTCCGAGATCAGGTCGACGACGAAGCCGATCTCGGCCTCGGCCGCCGCGTCCTTGAGCGCCGAGAGATCGGCCCAGCGGGTCAGGCAGACCAGCGAAGCGTCACCGGCCGCGAGCTTGCGCGGCGCCCCGGCTTCCGCCTTCTGCGCCCAGAGCTCCTCGGTGAGGAACGGCATGAACGGGTGCAGGAGCTGGCAGATCAGGTCGAGACAAAAGGCCACCGTCGCTTGCGTCTCGGCCTTGGCGGCGGCATCGACCCCCTCGCCCTGCAGCACCGGCTTGGCGAGTTCGAGATACCAGTCGCAGAACTGGTTCCAGACGAAGCGATAGGCCGCGCCCGCCGCCTCGTTGAACTTGAAGCTCGGGATGCCGGCTGCGATCTCTTCCGCCGCCTGCGCCGCCTCGCTCAGGATCCAGCGGTTGAGCGGCTGCTTGACGCTCGCCGGATCGAAACCTTCCGCACGGGCGCAGCCGTTCAGCTCGGCGAAGCGCGC
Organism: uncultured Allobosea sp.; assembly: GCF_945956895.1. Classification (GTDB taxonomy): domain Bacteria; phylum Pseudomonadota; class Alphaproteobacteria; order Rhizobiales; family Beijerinckiaceae; genus Allobosea. Next base: position 61,454 of record NZ_CAMFJF010000019.1, read on the forward strand.
GGCGTTCCAGATCTTGGTCGCGAAGTTGCGATAGCCCTCGACGCGCTGCGTGCTGAGCTTGATGTCGCGGCCCTGCGCCGCCATCGCGCTCAGCGTGAAGCGCAGCGCGTCGGCGCCGTACTTGTCGACGAGCGTCAGCGGGTCGATGACGTTGCCCTTGGACTTCGACATCTTCGCGCCCTTCTCGTCGCGAACGATGGCGTGGATGTAGACGTCCTTGAACGGCACCTCGTCCATGAAGTTGAGACCCATCATCATCATCCGGGCGACCCAGAAGAAGATGATGTCGAAGGCGGTGACCAGCGTCGCCGTCGGGTAATAATGCTTCAGCTCGGCCGTCTGCTCCGGCCAGCCCAGCGTCGAGAACGGCCAGAGCGCCGAGGAGAACCAGGTGTCGAGCACGTCCTCGTCGCGCTTCAGCGCGACGGTGTCGCCGTAATGCGCCATCGCCAGCGTCTGCGCCTCGGCTTCCGACTCGGCAACGAAGACCTCGCCGTCCGGCCCGTACCAGGCCGGAATCTGGTGGCCCCACCAAAGCTGGCGCGAGACGCACCAGGGCTCGATATTCTCCAGCCAGTCGTAATAGACCTTGGTCCAGTTCTCGGGCGTGAACTTGGTGCGCCCGTCCTGGACGGCCTTGATCGAGCGCTGCGCCAGCGGCTTGACGTCGACATACCACTGGTCGGTCAGCCAGGGCTCGATCACGACATCCGAGCGGTCGCCATGCGGGACGGTGTGGGTGTTCGGCTCGACCTTCGCGAGCAAGCCGCGCGCGGCCATCATCTCGACGACGCGTCGGCGCGCGACGAAGCGATCGAGGCCGTGGAGCGCCAGCACGGCTTGAACCGCCTCCGCATCGGTCCCAGTCGTGAAATCCTCATTTCCGCGAAGCAGGATGCGCGCCTCGCCGTCGAGGATGTTGACGACGTCGAGCTGATGGCGCTTGCCGACCTCGAAATCGTTGAAATCATGCGCCGGCGTGATCTTGACCGCGCCTGTGCCCTTCTCCGGATCGGCATAGTCGTCGCCGAAGATCGGGATGATGCGGCCGACCAGCGGCAGCACCGCCTTGCGGCCGATCAGATGGCCGATCTTTTCGTTCTCGGGATGCACCGCGACGCCAGTATCGCCCAGCATCGTCTCGGGACGCGTCGTCGCGACCGTGATGAAGGTCGCGGCATCGTCAGCGTCATAGGTCGCGCCTTCGAGCGGGTAGTTGAAATAGTAGAGATGGCCGTTCGGGTCGCGATTCAGCGCCTTGTCGAGCTTGGCAGCGTCGAACTCTTCCTCGCCGCCGCGCTGCCACTTGAACGTGCCGGTCTTCTCGACCTGCAACACCTCGAGATCCGAGATCGCGGTCTGGAATTTCGGATCCCAGTTCACCAGCCGCTTGGCGCGGTAGACGAGCCCCTGCTTGTGCAGGCCGACGAAGACCTTGAGGACGGCAGCCGAGAGGCCCTCGTCCATGGTGAAGCGCTCGCGCGACCAGTCGCAGGAGGCGCCGAGGCGGCGGAGCTGGTTGACGATCGTCCCGCCCGACTCCTCCTTCCACTTCCAGACCTCGGCGAGGAAGGCTTCGCGGCCCATGCTGCGGCGGTCGCTGCGGTTCTCGGCGGCGAGCTTGCGCTCGACGACCATCTGCGTCGCGATGCCGGCATGGTCGGTGCCGGGCTGCCAGAGCACATCCTTGCCGCGCATGCGCTCGAAACGGCAGAGCACGTCCTGCAGCGTGTTGTTGAGCGCGTGGCCCATATGCAGCGAGCCGGTGACGTTCGGCGGCGGGATCACGATGCAATAGGGCTCGGCGCCGGGTGCAGCGCCCCTGCCCGCCTTGAAGGCTTCGGCCTCGTCCCAGGCCTTGCTGATCCGGGCCTCGACGGCTGCCGGTTCGAAAGTCTTGTCCATCATCGCATCGCTCGAACGCAGAAAGGCCGGGGAACCTGCCCCGGCCGGAAAAATCACGGGCCAAAAAGGTCTCGGCCCTTAAGAGCCCATGCGCAGGGCATGCGTCAACGTTTTCGATGATGCACCGCGCCTTGGCGAACCCGCATCGGCCTCAGACAAGGTTCGGCTGCAGGAACCGGAGCGGCATCACGCAGTTATGGAGGAGCCAGGAATTACCGACGTCGAACCCCCTTCCCGGTTTTGTTCGAGGCTCGGAACCGACGAGCAGGATGCGATGATGAAACTCATGGTCCATGCCCTCGGGGCGTGGTTCGCAATCGAGGCGGCCTCCGGCCGCTATCCCCGCCCCGTCGCCGTGGGCCTGACCATGCTGGTCGCGCGATTGGGCGCGCCGGCGACGGCCTTCGCCCTGGCCGGTTACGGGGTGATGCGTCTCAAGGAGGCCGGCGCATTCGAACGGGCGCGGCCACGCACGCGGCGGCGGCGAACGGTCAGGCCGGAATAGAGCGTACTTCACGTCTCCGAAGAGGCGCCGTCATTCCGGACAAGCCGCGTCAGCGGCGCCGATCCGGAATCCATCGAAGGGCGTTGCACTCTACGATGGATCCCGGGTCAAGCCTGGGATGACGGCGTGTTTCCGCAGGACAGCCTTGGAACTCAGTTGCGCCCGCCGCGCGCGACGCGCTCGATCTCTGTCCGCACCAGCCGCTCGACCATAGTCGGGAGATTGTCGTCGAGCCAGGTCTTGAGCATCGGCTTCAGCATGTCCTTGACCAGATCTTCCAGCGTCCGCGCATTGTTGCTGAGCACGGTGGAAGCCAGCTGGCCGAAGGCATTGGTCACGACGGAGCTGGCCTGATCCGACAACAGGCTCGCCATATCGGGGCCGGGTGTGAAAGCCGGTTGAGGCTGCGGCGCAAGCTGAAAGGGGGCCGGCGGCTCGACCGGAGCAGCCGGCGGCTCCGGCGGCAAGGCTGCGGCGGGCTCGTCGTCGGCGAAGGCGATATCGGAATCATCCGGATTCTCAACGGGCGGAGCCGGCTCGGCCACTGGCGCGGGCGTAGGAGCGGGGGCGGCAACCAAAGCAGCCTCGGCCCCAAGGTCGAGCACGTCGTCATCGATCGCGGCGACCGGCGCAGGCGCGGATTCGGCCTCCGGCGCAGCGGCCTCCTCGGCCGGCTTCGCCTCGTCATCCGAGATGATCCGACGGATGGAGGCGAGGATTTCCTCCATCGACGGTTCGCTGGGCTTGGCTTGCGCGCTCATGAGAGTCTGACCGTTGGACACCGTGCGCGCCGATGGAATCAACGCCGCTCCAAGAGCGCAGTATTCCACGCTGACCTTGCCAGACAAGGCGCCAGCAGGCTCTCCCACAGGAGAAATCGGCCCTGTTGCCCTATCGCATCGCGCCGAACAGCAGCCTGCCCATTTCGGGAAGCTGCGACGAGGTCATCGATGGAAGACTGCCGCCATCACGCCCTGCCGGGCGCGCGGCGATCAGGATGCCGCAGGCCTCAGCGGCCGTCCGGCGTCTGGGTGCCCCAGAGCTTGCCCTGAACCTGCTCATAATGCTGGCGAGCGTCGTAGACCTCCGCCTTGAGCTTGAGGGTCTGGGCGGAAAGCTTGCCGACAGCCGACAGGACCGCATAGGAGGCGACGACGCGGTCGCGCTGGGCGACCACGAGGCTCGAGCGGGCGCTCACCAGTTCCTGCTGCGCGTTGAGCACGTCAAGCGTGGTGCGTTGGCCGACCTTCGCCTCCTCGCGGACGCCGGACAGGGCCGTGGACGCGGCCTCGACCTGCGCCTGGGCGGCGATGATCTGCGCCTTGGCCGCATCGAGCCCGCCCCAGGCGGAGACGACCGCGGCGCGCACGGTATCGCGCTGGGTATCGACTTCGATCCGGCGCTGGCCGGCCGTTTCCTTGGCCTGACGAGTCCGGGAATAGACTTGGCCACCCTCGTAGATCGGGATCGTCAGCGTGCCGACGAGGCTGGCCGAAAAGCGCTGGTCGCCGGAATACTGGCTGTCGTAGCGCTGCTGGACCAGGCCGCGCACGCCGACGACGGGATAGAGATCGGCCTCGGTGACCTTGACCTGCAATTCCGCGGCATCGACGCCGTGCAGCGACGCGACGATAGCCGGGTGCACCGTCAGGGCCTGGTTCAGCGCGGCCGGCAGCGATTTCGGCAAAAAGCTTTCGACCGGACGCGCCGGAGCGAGCGAGCGCGGCTCCGTGCCGACAACCTGCCGGAAGCGAGCCACCGAGGTCTTCAGATTCGATTCGGCGAGGATCGCCTGGGACCGCGCCGAGGACAGGCGTGCTTCCGCCTGCGCCACGTCGGTGCGCGTCACTTCGCCGACCTGGAACCGGTCGCGGGTCTGGCGCAGCTGCTCCTCGAGCACCTCGACGTTGTTGCGGTTGAGATTGAGGATCGCCGTGTCGCGCAGCACGTTCATGTAGGACGTAGCGGCATCGAGCAGCACGTTCTGTTCGGTGTTGCGCAGGGTGGCGCGCGCGCCGAGCACCTGCGATTCGGACTGGCTCACGGAGCTGCGGGTCTTGCCTGAATCGAAGATGTTCTGGTCGATCTGCACGCCGGCGCCACGCGGGCCAAGGCGCGAATTGACCGTGGAATGAAAAGGCGAACTGGTGGCGAGGCCAGGAATCTCCTGCTGGGTGATGCTGGCGCCGATATCGGCCGAAGCCGTGATTCGGGGGCGATAGCCCGCCTTCGCCTGCGGCACGTTCTCGTCGGTCGCGCGGACCGAGGCGCGCTGCGCGTTGAGCGTTGGATTGGCGGAATAGGCCCGTGCGAGCGCAGATTCCATGGTCTGAGCCGAAACCGGCCCGACCCAACCGCCTGCCAGCGCCAATGCGAAGGCGGCGGAGAGCCCAAACCCGGAAGTCTTGTCGTTGCGTTTATGCACTGGACGCCTCATGTGCGCACTGAAAGTCGCGCCCAGGCATCGCCCCAGCCTCGGCAGAGTTGCAATTTATACCGATCACGGCACCTTCCGCCAACGCATGGGGCGGCACCGGAGCGGTTTCGTTCATTCACTGCCGCAAAAATGCGACACTTTTCAATGTCGGAGAACCCCGCCGACATCAGAAAACGAAGGCCGCCGGACGGCGGAACTCCGAGAGGACGGGCGCCGCAGCATCGAAAACCGGGCGACCGGAGACGATGTCGGAGGACTTCATGTAGAGCATGACTCGCGCGGCGCGGCCAAGCCCTTCGACCACGACGAGCCGGCCTTCCGGCCGCAGCAGCGGAAAGAGCGTCTCAGGCGAAACCTCGCAGGCCCCGCTCACGAGAATCGCATCGAAGCTGGCATTGGCGGGCTGCGTGGCCGTGACCGTCACATCGCTGGCGCCTGCCCGGGCCAGGGCCGCCTCGGCCAGAGCGCGAGCTGCGGCGTCAGGTTCCCAGAGCGTCGCATTCGCTTCCATGTCCGCCATCAGTGCTGCGCCGTAGCCAGAGCCGCCGGCATATTCGAGCACGGTCTCGCCCGGCTGCGGGTCCAGAAGCTGGATCATGCGGACGGCCACCATCGGGGTCATCAGCGCCCGACCGGTACCCGGCAGCGGAATCGATTGGTCGAGATAGGCGAGATGCGACAGATTCTCAGGAACGAAGGCTTCGCGCGGCACCGAATCCGCGGCAGCCAGCGCAGCCCGGTCGGTGATGTCATAGGTCCGCAGCTGGCAATCGACCATATTGCGGCGCAGCGAGGTGAAATCGTCCATACCGAACTCTCCGTCCACGACGCCGGCATTGCCGGGAAGCGACTGCTCTTCCGAAGCCGCCGCGACCGGTGCAGCCATCGCGCCGTTCTTCGGCAGCTTTCTGTTCGACCCCCGCGCAAAAGGCAAGCGCCGCCTGGCCGCAGGTATACACCACCGACGGTTAAAGCGATCTATCGATGTGAGGGGGAAAAGTGGCTCCCGGAGCAGGA
>NZ_CAMFJF010000020.1 GCF_945956895.1 uncultured Allobosea sp.
GGCCACGCTCCTTAGCGCTCCCGCCGCGCCTTGGCAAAGCCGGCCGCGCAGTCCCGCGTTGACAGGAACGCTTCGGCAGGTCATCGCTAGAGTTCGATTTTCCGAACGCCTGGACCGGCAAGACAAATCCTACTGCCGAAGCGGACGATATGAGCGATCTCTCCCCCAGCCTGGCCGATCCGCAGAAGGAGGCGAACGAACCCTCCAGCCCGGTCGCGCGCTTCGGGCCCGAGACGCCGCTCTTGATGGATTGCGGGGTGGTGCTCGACCATTGGCAGATCGCCTACCAGACCTATGGCACGTTGAATGCAGCGAAATCGAACGCGGTGCTGGTCTGCCATGCCCTGACCGGCGACCAATATGTCGCGAGCCGCAACCCGATCACCGGCAAGGGCGGCTGGTGGACGGCGATGATCGGGCCTGGCAAGCCGATCGATACCGACCGCTTCTTCGTGATCTGCGCGAATGTCATCGGCGGCTGCACCGGCACCACCGGGCCGGCCTCGACCAACCCGGCCACGGGCAAGCCCTGGGGCCTGTCCTTCCCGGTCGTCACCATCCGCGACATGGTGCGGGCGCAAGCGGCGCTCGTCGACTCCCTGGGCATCGAGACGTTGTTCTGCGTCGCCGGCGGCTCGATGGGCGGCATGCAGGTGCTGCAATGGGCGGCGAGCTATCCGAGCCGCGTGTTCTCGGCGCTGCCGCTGGCAACGGGAGCCAAGCATTCAGCCCAGAACATCGCCTTCCATGAAGTCGGCCGGCAGGCGGTGATGGCCGATCCGGAATGGCGGCAGGGGCGCTATCTCGAAGAGGGCACGCGCCCGGCCAAGGGGCTGTCGGTCGCGCGGATGGGCGCGCATATCACCTATCTCTCGGAGCAGGCGCTGCACCGCAAGTTCGGCCGCAAATTGCAGGACCGGGAAGCGCCGACCTTCTCCTTCGACGCCGACTTTCAAGTGGAGAGTTACCTCCGCCATCAAGGGCTGAGCTTCGTCGAGCGCTTCGACGCCAATTCCTATCTCTACGTGACGCGGGCGATGGATTATTTCGACCTCGCCGCCGACCATGACGGCGTACTGGCCCGGGCCTTCGCGGGCACCAAGACGCGCTTCTGCGTGGCCTCCTTCACTTCCGACTGGCTGTTCCCGACGGCGGATTCACGCGCGATCGTGCACGCGCTCAACGCGGCCGGCGCCTCGGTCTCCTTCGTCGAGCTGGAGAGCGACAAGGGTCACGACGCCTTCCTGCTGGAAGAGCCCAATCTCTTCGCCACGACACGCGGCTTCATCGGCGCGGCGGCACGGGCGCGGGGGCTTTGAGAATGCGGAAACCCTGCCGTCATTCCGGGGCATCGCGCAGCGATGAGCCCGGAACCCAGAACCGATGCCATTCATCCAGAGGGCATCGGCTGGCAGGCGGCTTGATGAACAGAAACTGCGGTTCTGGGTTCCGGGCTCGGGCCTTTGGCCCGCCCCGGAATGACGGCAGTGGATTCCGCGCGAAAGAAAGCCTTTCCGGATGACCCTCCCCGACAGCACCCAGACCAACCGCATCGACCTGAGGCTCGTCGCCGAGATGGTGCAGCCGGGCACGCGCGTGCTTGATGTCGGCTGCGGTGACGGCGCCCTGTTGGCGTTGCTGGCCGAGACCCGTCGGGTCGATGCGCGCGGCATCGAATTGTCGCGCGAGGGCGTGGCGGATTGCGTCGCGCGCGGGCTCTCGGTGATCCAGGGTGACGCCGATACCGACCTCGGCGACTATCCCGATGACTCGTTCGACTACGTCATCCTCTCACAGACGATCCAGGCGACGCGCAATCCCCGCCTCGTGCTGGAGCAGATGCTGCGCATCGGCCGGCACGCCATCGTCTCCTTCCCGAATTTCGGGCATTGGCGGATGCGCTCGCAGGTGTTCTTCCAGGGGCGGATGCCGGTGACGGACGCCCTGCCCTATGCCTGGTGGGACACGCCCAATATCCATTTCTGCACGATCCGCGACTTCGTCACGCTGTGCGACCAGATCGGCGCCCGCAAGGAGCGCGCGGTGGCGCTCGACGCCGCCGGCGGCCGGGTCGGCGTCAACGCACCCTGGTGGTTCTGGAACCTGTTCGGCGCGCAGGCGGTGTTTCTGCTGAAGCGGGGATAGCACCAACCTGCCCCCTCTCCCCTTGCGGGAGAGGGTTGGGGTGAGGGGTCGCGCGACGGTCACCGTCATTGCGCGCGTAGCGGAGCAGTCCAGGTAAACGGTTCAACCGTTCCCATGGATTGCTTCGTCGCTTCGCTCCTCGCAATGACAGAAAAGGCCACGCGACCCCTCATCCGTCTCGGCTTCGCCGAGCCACCTTCTCCCGCAAGGGGAGAAGGGAAGGCAACCGCGTCAGTTCAGCGCCACGCCAGCCGGGCGCTTCTCCTTCACGCCGGGAACGGCCCCCAGCATCAGCGAGCCCGGCCCGACGGTGATCGGCACGTCCTCGCCGTCGACGATGTCGCCCGCGAGGATGGCTTCCGCCAGGGGATCCTGCACCGACTTCTGGATCACGCGCTTCAATGGGCGCGCGCCATAGGCCGGGTCGTAACCCTTGTCCGCCAGCCACTCGCGCGCCTCCTTGGAAAGCTCGAGCGTGATCTTGCGATCGACCAGCAGCTTCTGCAGCCGGGCCATCTGGATATCGACGATCGCGTCCATGTCATTCCGCCGCAGGCGATGGAACAGGATGATGTCGTCGATCCGGTTCAGGAATTCCGGCCGGAAGGCGTGGCGGACCACGCCCATGACCTCGTCGCGGACGGCATCGCTGTCCTGGCCGTCGGGCTGGTTCACCAGGAATTCCGAACCGAGATTCGAGGTCATGATGATCAGCACGTTGCGGAAATCGACGGTGCGGCCCTGGCCATCGGTCAGGCGGCCGTCGTCGAGCACCTGCAGCAGGACGTTGAACACGTCCGGATGCGCCTTCTCGACCTCGTCGAACAGCACGACCTGATAGGGCCGGCGCCGCACGGCTTCCGTCAGGGCCCCGCCCTCCTCATAGCCGACATAGCCGGGAGGCGCGCCGATCAACCGGGCGACCGAGTGCTTCTCCATGTACTCGGACATGTCGATGCGCACGAGCGCCGTGTCGTCGTCGAACAGGAACGAGGCGAGCGCCTTGGTCAGCTCGGTCTTGCCGACGCCTGTGGGGCCGAGGAACATGAAGGAACCGATCGGACGGTTCGGGTCCTGCAAGCCCGCACGGGCACGCCGAACCGCGGTCGACACCGCCTCCACCGCCTCCTTCTGCCCGACGACGCGGGCACCGAGAACCTCCTCCATGCGGAGCAGCTTCTCCTTCTCGCCTTCGAGCATCCGGTCGACCGGCACGCCGGTCCAGCGCGAGACGACGGCAGCCACGTGATCGGGCGTCACCGCCTCCTCGACCATGCCGGCGCTCTCGCCCTTCTCCTCGATCTCGGTCAGCTTCTTCTCGAGCTGCGGGATCTCGCCATAGGCGAGCTCGCCTGCCCGCTGGTACTCGCCCTTGCGCTGCGCCTGAGCGAGCTCGTTGCGGGCATTGTCGAGCTTGGTCTTGATCTCCGCGGCGTGGCCGAGCTTGTCCTTCTCGGCCTTCCACTTGGCCGTGATGGTGTCTGAACGCGACTCCAGGTCGGCCAGCTCGGATTCGAGCCGCTTCAGCCGCTCCTTCGAGCCGGCATCGCTCTCCTTCTTGAGCGCCTCCTGCTCGATCTTGAGACGGACGATCTCGCGGTCGATCGAATCCAGTTCCTCGGGCTTCGAGTCGACCTGCATGCGCAGGCGGGCCGAGGCTTCGTCGACGAGGTCGATCGCCTTGTCGGGCAGGAAGCGGTCGGTGATGTAGCGGTTCGACAAGGTCGCAGCCGAGACCAACGCCGAATCCGTGATGCGGACGCGGTGATGCTGTTCGTACTTCTCCTTGAGACCGCGCAGGATCGAGATGGTGTCCTCGACCGTCGGCTCCTCGACGAAGACGGGCTGGAAGCGCCGCGCCAGCGCAGCGTCCTTCTCAACATATTTGCGATACTCGTCGAGCGTGGTCGCGCCGACGCAGTGCAGTTCACCACGGGCGAGTGCCGGCTTCAGCAGGTTCGACGCATCCATCGCGCCGTCGGTCTTGCCGGCGCCGACGAGGGTGTGCATCTCGTCGATGAACAGGATGACGCCGCCATCGGAGGACGAGACCTCGGTCAGCACGGCCTTCAGCCGCTCCTCGAACTCGCCGCGATATTTCGCACCGGCGATGAGCGAGCCCATGTCGAGAGCGAGCAGCTCCTTGTCCTTCAGGCTCTCGGGCACGTCGCCATTGACGATGCGCAAGGCGAGGCCCTCGGCGATGGCGGTCTTGCCGACGCCAGGCTCGCCGATCAGGACGGGATTGTTCTTGGTCCGGCGCGACAGCACCTGGATGGTGCGGCGGATCTCCTCGTCGCGGCCGATCACCGGGTCGAGCTTGCCCTCGCGCGCCGCGGCGGTGAGATCGCGCGCGTATTTCTTCAGCGCGTCATAGGCCTGCTCGGCCGACGCGGAATCGGCGGTGCGGCCCTTGCGGATCGCCTCGATCGCGGCATTCAGTGCCTGCGGCGTCACGCCGGCCTTCGACAGCGCCTTGCCCGCCTCGCTGTCCTTCTCGATCGCGAGAGCCAGCAAAAGCCGCTCGACCGTGACGAAGCTATCGCCGGCCTTCTCCGCCGCCTTCTCGGCAGTATCGAAGACGCGTGCGAGGCCCGGCGTCAGGTTGAGCCCGCCCGAACCGCCCGAGACCTTCGGCAGCTTGGCCAGCGCCTGGTCGACAAGCTGCAAGGCGACGCGCGACTGGCCGCCGGCCCGGTCGATCAGACCCGCCGCCATGCCCTCGTTGTCGTCGAGCAGGGCCTTCAGAAGATGTTCGGGGGTGAACTGCTGGTTCCCCTCCCGCAAGGCGATCGTCTGCGCCGCCTGGAGGAAACCCTTCGCGCGATCGGTATATTTCTCAATATTCATTCAAATCACTCCGCCCGCAGGCCACGCCCCGTAGCAACGTGAACCTGCTGCCCTTTCATCAGGATGGGGCGCCGCGATGGGCCGCCCCTCGCCCTCCAAGATAGTGTGACATTGGCGCAACGGAAGAGGGCCGCCGCAGAATTGACCTGGCGCAAGCGGCGGGCACAGATCGGGCATGGCCGGGACCAAGCGACAGCAGGCGATTCGGAAAGCCTTGAGGGCGGTGGCGCCGGGCATTCCGCTGTCCGATGCCGAGGCCGTGGTCGCCTTGGCGGAGCGGCGCCACATGAAGGACCTGCCACCCTCGACCGCGCTCTGGCTCGCGCTCGGCAGCCATGTCCGCCATGTCCATACCGATTACGAGCGCTTGCTGGGAGAGGGCTACGACCGCGACGCCGCCCGCTTCTTCGTCGCGGATGACACCGATGCCGTGCTCGCCGGCTGGGGCTGCCAGCGTTCGGTCAGTGACGGCGAAGACGAGTAATGTGGCATCGGCTCCCCCGAAGGCCGATTCCCACTATTCGGGCCGATGCCGGGAACTGATCGAAACGGATACAGAATTTGATCTGTCAGGACCGCCTAGTACGGCTATGGTCCGCCACCTTGCCTCAGCCGGACCCGACCATGCGCATCGAGACACTCTACCGCTATCCCGTGAAGGGGCTCTCGCCGGAACGGCTCAAGCGCGCAGCATTGCCGGCCGGCGGCTTTTTCCCGGGCGATAGGCTTTTCGCCATCGAGAACGGCCCCTCCGGCTTCGATGTGGCCGAGCCCGTGCATCAGCCCAAGATCAAGTACCTCATGCTGATGCGCAACGAGTCGCTGGCCCGGCTCAAGACCCGCTACGACGACGCCAGCGGCGATCTCGTCATCCATGAAGATGGGCAGGAGGTGCTCCGCGCGGCGACCGCCAACGAAGAGGGCCATGCCGCAATCTCGCGCTTCTTCACGGGCTTCATGCCCGAGGAGCTGCGCGGCGAGCCGAAGCTGCTGACCGCGCCGCCGACTTACCGCTTCACCGATTCACGCTCCGGCTTCGTCTCGATCATCAACCTCGCCAGCGTCGCCGATCTCGAAGCGCGCCTGGGCCAGCCCGTCGATCCCCTGCGCTTCCGCGGCAACCTGATGGTCAGCGGTCTTGCACCCTGGGCCGAGAACGATCTTGTCGACCGCGAGTTGACCGGCCCGGGCGGCCTGCGCCTGCAGGTGATCAAGCGGATCGAGCGCTGCGCCGCGACCAATGTCGACCCCGAGACCGGCGCGCGCGACATGCAGATCCCGAGGGCGCTGATGAAGAATTACGGCCATGTCGATTGCGGCATCTATTGCCGCATCCTCGCCGAAGGCACGCTGAGCGAAGGCGACAGGCTGACGGCCGCGGACGCGCCGGCCGAACTCGGCATCGCCTGACACTCGGCCGTCATGCTCGGGCTTGACCCGCGCATCTCAGGAAGGAGAGGCGCCTCATCTTGCACGGGATTCTCGGGTCAAGCCCGAGCATGACGGCCGTCCCAACGGGTATCGGCAACGTGCAGCAAAGAAAAAGGGCCCGAGAGGGCCCTTTCTCATATCCAAACGCTGCCCCGGGAACGGCTTACTCGGCAGAGCCGTCCGTCTCCGAGCCCAGCGCATCCATGACCTCGCGCGGCGAACGGCGGCGGCGGGTGCGCTTCGGCGCCGCTTCCGCAGCCTCCTCGGCAGGCGCGTCGGCTGCAACCGGCTCGGCTGCCGGGGCCTCGACCGGCTCCGGCGCAACAACACGCACGGGGTTGGTCAGGAAGGACGGCAGTGCGGCGGCGACGTCGTCACCCGCATCGGCCTCGGCTTCACGCTCGCGGCGCGGGCGACGCTCGCGCTGGGGACGCTCGCTCCGCTCCGGGCGCTCGAAACGACGCGGCTCGCCCTGGGCCTGCTCGGGAGCCGCCTCGATGGCGCCGCCTTCGCTGACCGGGATGTCGGAGCGCGGCGCGTCGGGGCGCGGCGCATAGCCGCCGGGAGCGCCCTGTCCGCCCTCGGCATTGCGGTCGAAACGACGCTCGCCGCGATCCTGGCGATCGAAGCGACGCTCGTTGTTATTGTTGTTGCGGTCGTTGTTGAAACGCTCGCGGCGGTTCTGGCGATCAAAGCGCTGGCCGCCCTGCTGCTGGCCTTCACTGCCGTCGCCCTCGGCACGCTGGCCGCCATGGCCGTTATAGCCATTCGGGTTGCCGTAGCCATTGGAGCGCATCTCCGGCTGCGGGCCGGTGCCGGGCTGGAAGGCCTGGCCTTCCTCGTCGCCCTCTTCCTCGCCCTCGTCCGCATCTTCGACGAAGGCGCGGTTCGGTGGGAAGGAATGGCCAAACTGCTGAGTCATCTGCTCCTGCGCCGCAAGCAGGATGCGATAATAGTGCTCAGCGTACTGGAAGTAACTCTCAGCAGCAACGGTATCACCCGAAGACTGGGCATCACGCGCAAGCTGCAGATACTTCTCGGCGACATTTTGCGCCGTACCGCGAACCTTTACGTCCGGCCCGTTGGATTCGTAGCTACGCTGCAGCGGGTTGGGAGATTTGCGATTACCGTTATTGTTGCCGCTGTTATTGTTGCGGCCGCGCATACGCCGGTTCTGACCTGGTCTCATTCGCGTCTGTCTCGCGCTTCTGTGTTCAAAGCAACCGTGGTGCCGTCATGCGCGTCGCGAAGCACAGCGGGTTGCGACGCTGTGTCGTGCTAAGGTGACCTGAAGGGGCGATACGCCGTTCCTGGTCTTCACGCGCTCTTTTCCAAAAAAGGGGCTTCAACCCCACGAGCCGATCGGCGCCACGCGCCTTCGGGGCTCCATCCGGCTTGTCAGCTGCACCATCCCGGGAACACGCCCGCAAACGATGCCGAACTCGAGCAAATCCTGTACGATCGGGAACTGCCCAGAAGCCCGGCTCTGACGCCACCAGCTTCGGCTGAATGCTGCATAGCTGCTTTTGGCTGCTTCTCCAAGCGAAATCGACCAAAAGCCTGTGCATTCTCAAGCGAGCGTGAAGATGAGTGCCCGCTCATGCCCTCCAAGATCGTAGCGGCTGCCCCGGAATTCAAGCCCTCCCGCCTGCATCAACGCAACGACATCCGGCCCCTGCCCTGCCCCGATTTCCAGAACGATGACGCCGCCCGGCGCCAGCAAGGGCGGCAGCGACGATGCGAAGAGGCGGTAGGGACCGAGCCCATCGGCACCGCCGTCGAGCGCCAGCATGGGATCGTGCTCGCGGACCTCGACGGAAAGCGTCGCGATCTCGGCCAAGGGGATATAGGGCGGGTTCGAGACGATGAGATCGAAGGGGCCGACGAGGCCTTCGGTCCAGTTCCCCTGCCGGAATGCCACCCGGTTCTCCAGACCGTTAAGCGCGGCATTGCCGGCCGCGGTCCGGCAGGCTTCATCCGACAGGTCGATGCCGAGACCGCGCGCCCGCGGCAATTCGCTGAGCAGCGCCAGCAGCAGGCAGCCGGTGCCGGTACCGAGATCGAGCAGCGCCAGCGCTTCATCGCGGCGACCTTCCAGCTGGACGAGCGCCGCTTCGACGATCGTCTCGCTATCGGGCCGGGGCTCCAGCGTCGCCGGCGAAAGGCGGAAGGTCAGCCCCCAGAACTCGCGCTCGCCGAGGATGCGCCAGACGGGCTCCCGAGCGAGCCTACGGCGCAGAAAGCCATCGAAAGCCGCGGCAGCTGCCGCATCGAGCGTATGGTCAGGATCGAGATCGCGCGTAGCCAGCACACCTTCGAGCAGTAGTCGTGCATCGAGCCCCGCCGACTCGATGCCGGCTTCGCGCAAAGCTTGAACGGCCAGGCGCCGCGCCTCCCTCACGGTCGGCACGGCGCCCTCCCCTTTAAGGAAACCGGACGAACGAGCGGACCTACATGGTCCCGTTCATCTTTTTGTCCATGCACTGGCGCATCTTGATATTCAGCGAGCTCTTGCTTTCGCGCGAGCCGCTCAAGTCCATCTGACAGGATTTGCGCGCCTGCGCCTGGGTCATCGAGCCGTGCAGCGGCGCGGGCTGCCCAGCGGTCATCCTGCGGAAGACCTTGCTTTCCTGGGCCTGCGACGTCGCCGTCATCGCGGTCGTCATCAGTCCAGCCACGGCAAGAGCGGAAAACAGCTTCATCATGGGAGATCCCCCTCTTCGCTGGTGTCGGTACGTCACCAACGCTCTCGACGCGATTTGGTTTCATCTCAAACGACGCCTTCATCAGCGAGCAATTTCGCCTGATGCTCGGCAGTCAGCGCATCGATGATCTCGTCCAGGACGAGCCCCTGCATCATCTCGTCGAGCTTGTAGAGGGTCAGATTGATGCGATGGTCGGTCACGCGCCCCTGCGGGAAGTTGTAAGTGCGGATGCGTTCCGAACGATCGCCGGAGCCGACCTGCGAACGCCGATCGGCCGAGCGTTCCGCATCGATGCGCAGGCGCTCCATGTCGAAGAGCTTGGCGCGCAGGAGTTCGTAGGCCCGCGCCTTGTTCTTGTGCTGGGAACGCTCGTCCTGGACCAGCACGACGGTGTTGGTCGGGATATGGGTGAGGCGCACCGCCGATTCCGTCTTGTTGACGTGCTGGCCGCCGGCACCGCCCGAACGCAATGTGTCGATGCGGATATCGGCATCGTTGAGGGTGACGTCGACATCGGTCGCGAGCGGCAAGGTTGCGACCGTCGCGGCGGAGGTATGGATGCGCCCGCTCGCCTCGGTATCCGGCACGCGCTGGACGCGATGGACGCCGGATTCGAACTTGAGCCTGGCATAGACGCCGCGCCCGTTGATCTCGGCGACGACCTCCTTGAAGCCACCCATCGTCCCCTCGCTCTCTGAGAGGATATCGACGCTCCAGCCCTTCTGGGCGGCGTGGCGCTGATACATGCGCAGCAGGTCGCCGGCGAAGAGCGAGGCCTCGTCGCCGCCCGTGCCCGCCCTGATCTCGAGGATGACGCCGCGCTCGTCGGCCGCATCCTTCGGCAGCAGGGCGACCAGGATCTCGCGGGCGCGCGCGTCGATCTCGGCGCGGGCCGCGTCGCGCTCCTCATAGGCGAGGTCGCGGAATTCGGCATCGGTCGCGGGATCGGCGATCAGCGCCTCGGCCTCCTCCAGCGAGACCTGCGCCTGCCGCCAGGAGGCGATCGCCGCGACCACCGGATCGAGCTCGGCCAGTTCCTTGGCGAGCTCGACGGTGCGCGCGGCCTCGGTCGCATGGTTGATCTCGTCGGTCGCGGCGGCATGGCGCGCCACGATGACGTCGAGACGGTCCTGAGGAAGCTGAAGGGACATTCAGTGAACTCGTGAAACGAATGGAAGAGGCGACGGCGCAAGCTACGTCGCTAGACCGGAACCTTGAACTCGGCCGCGAAAGCCGCGAGCTGCGGGCGCAGGTTGGTCGCGCCTTCCGGCGAGGCCAGCATCCAGTCCATGCGCTCGCGCAATTTGCCGGCATCGAGCGCGCGCAGCATCGCCTTGACCGGCCCGATCGAGGCCGCCGACATCGAGAAGCCGCGATAGCCCAGGCCGATCAGGGCCATAGTCTCCAATGGCTTGCCGCCCATCTCGCCGCAGACGGTGACGGGGCAACCGGTCTCGGCCGCAGCCTCGATGATGCGCCGCAGCGCCCGGAGCGGACCGACGCCCAGAGGATCGAAGCGATCGGCGACGCGCTTGTTCTCGCGATCGGCGGCGAAGAGGAACTGCATGAGGTCGTTGGTGCCGATCGAGAGGAAATCGGCCTCGCGCGCGATCTCCGGCAATTCGAAGAGCAGCGAGGGCACCTCGACCATGACGCCGACGCGCAGGTCGCGCGGCGGCGCGACGCCCTGCTTCTCCAGCATCACCTGCTCGCGGCGGATGATCATGCGGGCGCGACGGAACTCCTCGGTGGTCGCGACCATCGGCAGCATGATCTTGAGGTCGCGACCGGCGCCAGCGCGCAGCATCGCACGCACCTGCGCCCGAAGCAGCCGCGGCTTGTCGAGGCCGATGCGGATCGCGCGCCAGCCCAGCGCCGGGTTCTCCTCCTCGACGCGCTCCATATAGGGCAGCACCTTGTCGCCACCGATATCGAGCGTGCGGAAGGTGACGGGACGCTCGGCCGCAGCCTCCAGCACGGCCGCGTAGAGCGCCTGCTGCTCGGCGGTGGTCGGCATGTGCTGCGCCACCATGAACTGCAATTCGGTACGGAACAGGCCGATGCCGGAGGCCGCGGTCGCCTCGATATTCGGCATGTCGACGATCAGGCCGGCATTGATCTGCAGGGTGATGTCGACGCCGTCGCGAGTGACCGCCGGCAGCTCCTTCAGCTTCTGATACTGTTTCTGCTTGCGGGCGCGCAGCCGTGCCTTGTCCTTGTAGGCGTTCTCGACATCGGGCTGCGGGCGGATCTGCACCTCGCCGGCCTGGCCGTCGACGATGATGGCGTCGCCGGACTCGACCAGCGCCGTCGCGTTGACGACCTCGCCGACGGCGGGGATGCCGAGCGCGCGGGCGACGATGGCGATATGGCTGGTCGGCCCGCCCTCCTCCAGCACGAGCCCGCGCAGATGGGCGCGATCGTAGTCCAGCAGCGCCGCCGGCCCCATCGAGCGGGCGACGAGGATGGCGTTCTCCGGCAGGTTCTCGCGGGCGACCCCGTTCGCCTTGCCGACCAGCGTGCGCAGCAGGCGATTGGCGAGATCGTCGAGATCGTGCAGCCGCTCGCGCAGATAGGGATCCGTCTGGCGCAGCATCTTGGCGCGGGTGTCGGACTGGACGCGCTCGACCGCCGCCTCGGCGGTCAAGCCGGTCATCACGACCTCGCGCATGCGGCGCAGCCAGCCCTGGTCATGGGCGAACATGCGGAAGGTCTCGAGCACGTCGCGATGCTCGCCGGTATGGGCGACATCGCCGCGCTCGACCAGTTCGTCGATCGAGGCGCGCATCTCGCCGATCGCCGCCTCGAGCCGGCCGACCTCGGCCGCAGGATTCTCGGCGATGAGATTGGTGATCGCGACGCGCGGCTCATGCAGCACGGCATGGCCGAGGCCGACGCCATCGGCCAGCGCCACGCCGACGCCATGGATCGGCCGGTCGAGGCCGATCGAGGCGCCCGGCGCCGCCAGCGACTTGAGGCCGCCGGCCGCGATCATCTCCGCCATCAGCATGGCGGTGGTCTGGAGGCTCTCGACCTCCTCCTCGGAATAGATCCGCGAGGCCCGGTTCTGGATGACGAGCACGCCCATCACGGCGCCGCCGCGCAGGATCGGCACGCCGAGGAAGGAGCGATAGACCTCTTCGCCCGTCTCCGGACGGTAGGAGAAGGAGGGGTGCGCCTGCGCGTCCGACAGGGCCAAGGGCTCGGCCTCGCTCGCGATCAGGCCGACGAGGCCTTCGCCCGCGCGCATGGTGGTGAGGTGGACCGCCTCGCGGTTGAGACCTTCGGTGGCGTAGAGCTCGAGGGAGCCGTCCTCGCGCAGGACGTAGACGGAACAGACCTCGGCGACGAGATTGCCGGCGATCAGGACGACGAGGCGATCCAGCCGCTCCTGCGGACTGATCGATGCCGCCATGACCTCGCGGAGACGGCGCAACAGAACGCCCGGTCCTCCGAGAGCGCCTCGCATCGATCTCAGCCCTCCGCCCGCCTCCTCAGCCATCGACGATACGATGCCTGTCCAGACCTGAGTCGCCCACTCCGATCATGCTGCCTTCTAGCGACGAAAGACCTTATTCGGCAAGGGCCGCGAGCAAGATCCCCAGCATCCCCCCAAGATTTCGGTCGTTTCCGGGCCTCAGCGCCAAGTCTCAGGGACGCACCAACGTGAGATGAGAGCTCCCAAAAGCCCTCTGCTTGCGGCCCGCCCCTGCCGACATCTTGCGTACACCGGCTTCCGGCCCAGCCGATGACGCGGCGGATGCCTCGCCCCGGTTTGCTCGCCGCGCCCCGGCTCGCGGCTCCTTGCGCGCACCGCCGGCGACCGGCGCCTCGGCGACGGCATCCTCCCCCGACAGCGCCAGCAGGTATTGCCGCGTCCACCAGTCAATATCGGTCGAGGCGATGACAGCATAGAGCTTCTCGAAGCGCCGGATACGCTCGCTCTTCGGCATGGCGAGTGCGGTGCGGATCGCTTCCGCCACCTCATAGGAATCAAACGGGTTCACGATCAGCGCCTCGTCCATCTGCTGGGCGGCGCCGGCGAAGCGCGAGAGCACGAGCACGCCGGGGTCGGCAGGGTCCTGCGCCGCGATATATTCCTTGGCGACGAGGTTCATGCCGTCGCGCATCGGCGTGACCAGGCCAACCTGAGCGCGGCGATAGAAGCCCGCCAGCGCCTTGCGCGAATAGGCCTTCTTGACCACGCGGATCGGCGTCCAGTCGAACTCGCCGAGCTGGGCGTTGAGGCGTCCGGTGACTTCGTCGGACTGGCGGTCGAGTTCGGCATATTCGGGCACGTCGCTGCGCGAGGGCGGCGCGATCTGCAGCAGGCTGACCCGGCCGCGTTCCTGGGGGTGGTTGCGCAGAAACTCGCCGAAGGCTTCGAGGCGCTGCACGATGCCCTTGGAATAGTCGAGCCGGTCGACGCCGATGACCAGCTTGCGCTCGCCCAGCGATTCCTTGGTGGCGCGAAGCGGCGTCGCAGCCTGGCGGGCGGAGGCGACCGCAAGCCGGCGGAAGCCTTCGACATCGATGCCGATCGGGAAGGCCTGCACCGACGTTTCGCGGGCGCCGAGCCGCACGCGCCTTCCGTCCGAGCGGGCACCGCAGAGCGACACCAGCCCGCCGATCAGATTGCGGGCGTCGACTTCGGTCTGCATGCCGACGAGATCATAGGCGGCCATGGTGCGGATCAAGGTCGCGCTGAAGGGCAAGGCGCCGATGACCTCGGCCGCCGGCCAGGGGATGTGGTGGAAATAGCCGATACGGTTGGTGACGCCGCGCCGGCGCAGCTCCGCCGCCAGCGGGATCAGGTGGTAGTCGTGAATCCAGATGAGGTCGTCGGGTTTGATCAGCCCGGCGAGCGCACGGGCGAAGCGGCGATTGACGCCGAGATAGCCCATGTAGTCGCTGCGCTGGAACTCGGTCAGGCCCAGGCGATAATGCATCAATGGCCAGAGCGCCCGGTTCGAGAAGCCGAGATAGTAGCTCTGCCGCTCGGCCTCGCTGAGATCGGTGACGGCGTAGGTGACATTGCCATGCTCGACCTGCCGGACCTGCGTCGGGCCGCTCTCGCTCACCGTCCCGCTCCAGCCGAACCAGAGGCCGCCCCGCTGCTCCAGCGCCTCGCGCAACGCGACGGCCAGACCTCCCGCCATCACCTTTTCATGGCGATCGGGAATCGTGACGCGGTTGGAAACGATGACAAGACGCATAAACTCGCATTCTCCGGCAGGGGCCGCCCGCATTTCGCCATCGGCGGCAGGAACAGAACGCTTCCGAAAGCGTAATGTTTCCGTGGTGCGGACGCGGTCACATGGCAGCGCTGTGGCAGCCGTGCGGTGAAATCGCGACGACATGGTAGGCTTTCGACAGATCGAGGCAACCCCTCGAACCCTATTTTCGACAAGGCCGCGGCCCGTCGAAAAGACAGAAAAGGATGTCCTTGGCTGTATGGCCGCTCTTCTGCCGCCTTCTCTGCCCAGATACGAGACGATGACGACCTTGATCGAACCCGATATCGCTGCAAACGTTCACGAGATCGCTCTCGCGGATCGTGAAATCGCTCTGTTCCTCGATTTCGATGGAACGCTCGTGGAGATTGCGCCCTCTCCGGAGGATGTCCAGCTCGACCGGCGCGTGGCTCCGGCGCTGACAACGCTGCGCACGCAGCTCGGCGGCGCGCTGGCGCTGGTCTCAGGCCGCCCCATCGGTTTTCTCGACGAGATGCTGGCACCGCACCGCTTCGACACCGCCGGACTCCACGGCGCCCAGATTCGCGTCGGCGACGAGATCCTTTCGCGGGCCGACTCCCATGAGGGCATCCGCGCCGCCCTGCGCGATCTCGTCCGCTTCGCCAACAGCCATGTCGGCATCATCGTCGAGGACAAGCGCATTTCCGTCGCGCTGCATTGGCGCCTCGCTCCGGCACTGGAGGACGAAGCTCTGGCTCTGATGCGCGGCATCGCCAAGCGAATGGGGCCGGGCATGCGCCTGCAGGAAGGGAAAGCCGTCGCCGAGCTGGTTCCGGCCGGTGCCAGCAAGGGCCATGCCATCGCCTGGCTGATGGCGACCCCGACCTATGCCGGCCGCCGGCCGGTCTTTATCGGCGACGACATCACCGACGAGGACGGGTTCGAGGCGGTCAACGCCATGGGCGGAATCTCCGTCCGCATCGGCACGGACCGCGAAAGCCATGCCACCTGCCGGCTGCCTTCGCCCACCGCGCTCAGGCATATCCTTCTCGAAGCCGCCGAAAGCGGCCATCTTTCCGCTGCCAGCTTCAAGCAGGATTGACCGACCATGACCGTGACGACCTCGGCCGCGGGGCAGCACTCCGCCTCGCTCGACCTCGGCGTGATCGGCAATTGCTCGATTGCCGCCCTTATCGACCGCCGCGCCCGCATCGTCTGGGGCTGCTTCCCGCGCTTCGACCGCGACCCCGTGTTTTGCTCGCTGATCGACAACCAGGCCGAGGGCGGCGATGCCGACCCCGAAAAGGGCTTCTTCGGGATCGAGCTCGTCGGCATGACGCGCTGCGAGCAGGGTTATCTCGACAACACCGCGATCCTGTCCTCCGTGCTCTCGGACGACCAGGGCAACGCGATCGAGATCCTCGATTTCGCGCCGCGCTTCGTCCGCTACGAGCGTTTCTTCCGGCCGCCGCAGCTGGTGCGCCGAGTCCGGCGCGTCTCGGGCCGGCCGCGTATCCGCGTGCTGGTCAAGCCCTGTCTCGGCATCGGCGAGAAGCCGGACGAGATCACCCGCGGCTCCAACCATGTCCGCTTCGTCGGCGCCGACCAGACGATAAGACTCACGACCAACGCACCGCTCTCCTATGTCGTCGAGGGTACGCCCTTCGCCGTGGACCAGGCCTATTCCTTCTTCATCGGCCCCGACGAGGCGCTGCGCGCCGAGATCGAGACGACCTCGCGCGAGTTCCTCGACAAGACTACCGACTACTGGCACGACTGGGTGCGCTCGCTCTCGATCCCCTTCGAGTATCAGAAGGAGGTGATCCGGGCCGCGATCACGCTGAAGCTCTGCTCCTTCGAGGAAACGGGCGCGATCGTCGCGGCCTTGACGACCTCGATCCCGGAGGCGCCGGGCACCCAGCGCAACTGGGACTATCGCTATTGCTGGCTGCGCGACGCCTATTTCGTCGTGCATGCGCTGAACCGGCTCGGCACGACGCGGACGATGGAGGACTATCTCGGCTTCATCACCAATATCGTCGACACCTTCTCCGAAAGCGGCGCCGAGCATCTGCCGCCGCTCTATCCGATCACGCGCGGCGGCTCGCTCACCGAGTTCGAGGCGAGCAACCTGTCAGGCTATCGCGGGCACAAGCCGGTGCGCTTCGGCAACGGCGCGGCCGTGCAGATCCAGAATGACGGCTATGGTGCGGTCGTGCTGGCGGCGACGCATTCCTTCTTCGACCGACGGCTGATCCAGCCCGGCAAGGAGACATTGTTCGGGCAGCTCGAACGCATGGGCGAGCTCGCCATCGCCGTGTTCGACAAGCCCGATGCCGGCCCGTGGGAATTGCGCGAGAAGGAGGCGGTGCATTCCTTCTCCAGCGTGATGTGTTGGGCGGCCTGCGACCGGCTCGCGCGCATCGCCGGTACGCTCGGGCGCGCCGACCGCAAGGAATTCTGGAAGAGCGAGGCCAAGCGCCTGAAGAGCACCATCGCCGAGCAGATCTGGAATGAGACGAAGGGCCATTTCGCCTCGACCTTCGGCGGCGAGGATCTCGACGCTACCTTGCTGCTGCTCGCCGAGCTTGGCTTCGTCAAGCCGGACGACGCCCGCTTCGTCGCCACCGTCGAGGCGATCGGCCGCGATCTCAAGCGCGGCGACCTGCTGCTGCGCTACGCCACGCAGGATGATTTCGGCTACATGCACACCGGCTTCCTGATATGCGCCTTCTGGTATGTCGATGCGCTCAATGCGATCGGGCGCAGCGACGAAGCCAAGGAACTGTTCGGACGCATCCTGCAGCGGCGCAACAGCTTCGGCCTGCTCTCGGAGGATGCCGACCTGAAGACAGGCGAGCTCTGGGGCAATTTTCCGCAGACCTATTCGCATGTCGGCCTGATCAACTGTGCGATGCGCCTCAGCCGGGATTGGGAAGAGGCGTTCTGAGCGCCCGCCGTCATGGCCGGGCTTGACCCGGCCGTCTCGTGACGAGATCGCTCTGGCTGGAAGCGCTCCATTCTGCCTGAGATGCTCGGGTCAAGCCCGAGCATGACGGCTGCTCGCCGTCACCCCACCTTGGCGGCGGCCCGCATCACGGCAAGCGCCAGCACCTGCGCCGCCGGGACGATACTCTCGACTTCCAGGAACTCGTCCGGCGTATGGGCCATGCCGCCGATCGGGCCAACACTGCACAAGGTCGGGGTGCCCTGTGCGGCGGTGAAACCGGAATCGGCGCAGCCGCCGGTGAATTCCGCGGTGACACCAATGCCGAAGGCGGCCGCCGCCTCGCGATAGGTGTCGTAGAGCGCGGCCGATTCCGAGGAGCGCTCCAGCGGCAGGAACTCACCCTTGATCGAGAGCACGGCGCTGGTGCCGGCCACCTCCGGCGCCTCGACGATCGCCTTGATCTTGCCGACCATCTCGTCGCGCTGGGCGGCGGTGACATAGCGCAGGTCGATCTCGCACCAGGCGCTGGGCGCGATGGTGTTGACGGTCTGGCCGCCGCCGATCAGGCCGACATTGACGGTGATGCCCTTCTCCAGATCGGTAAGCCCCTGGAGCTTCGGGATCTTGTGGCCGAGATCGACGATGGCTGAGGCGCCTTTCTCGTAATTCGCACCGGAATGGGCCGGCTTGCCGGTGAATTCGGCGCGCATGAAGACGCCGCCCTTGCGGCCGCTGGTGACGGACTGCTTCTGATCCCTGGCGAAATCGGTGCCGGCCGGCAAGCGGCTGGGCTCGGCATTGAAGACGCAGCGCGACTCGCGCGCAGCCGCCTCGATCACCGGACGCGACGACGGCGAGCCGATCTCCTCGTCGCTGGTCGTCAGCATCAGCAGCGGCGCGGCCAGGCCGCCGCATTCGGCGAAGGCGGCTGCGACGAAGGCCGAGATCATCACCCCCGCCTTCATGTCGGCGACGCCCGGCCCATAGGCGCGCGCGCCCTTGATCGTGAAGGGCCGGCGCGTCGGCTCGCCCTGCGGGAAGACGGTGTCGCGATGGCCGAGCAGCATGACCGGACGCTGGTCATTGGCGGTGGGGTTGGGCAGGCGCGCCCGGACCGCGTCGCCGAAGCGGCTGTCCGGCACGATCTCGACATCGAGCCCGTTCGCCTTGTGGAAGCGCGCGACGACATCGCCGGCCCGGTCGACGCCGGCCTTGTCGTAGGAACCCGAGTCGGTATCGACGAGCTCGCGCAGCAGCGCGACCATGCCCTCCTTGCGGCTTGCCAGCCACTCGGTGACCTTCTTCTCCTCGGGGGTCAGGGCGCTTTGGCTCAGGGCGCTCATGGGCTCACTCACATTCGTTCCGGATGGGACAATATGGGCAGCTTATCGCCATTGCGACAGCCGGCAATGGCAAGCGGCGCCAACTATGCCATTCATGCGGCGCATGGCCTCGACGCTTCGTCCTTTCGGCATGCAAATCAGGCGATGCCGACAGACCAGGCCAGGGCATAGGCAAGCGTCCCGATCGCCATCGGCACAAGCGGATTGACCTTCGAGCGATAGGTCACGAGCGCGGTCGCCGCCGTGATCGCATAGCCGACGAGGCCGGCATCGGCGGCAAGTGTCGCGACCACGCCGCTCGCCAGCATCAGGCCGAGTGCGATCGGCACCAGTGCGAGCGTAACGATCCGGACGAGGCGGCTGCCCCCGAAGCGCTGCAGGCCGCGGCTGGAGGCGAGCGCCAGCAGGCAGGAGGGCAGCAGGAGTGCCGTCGTCGCGACGAGCAGGCCGGTCGCGCCGGCGACATGCCAACCGATGACGCTGCCGAGCATGATATTGGGGCCGGGTGCCGTCTGCGCGATGGCGAAGAGGCGGGCGAAGGTCGGCGCATCCATCCAGGCGAGGATATCGACGACCTGGCGGTGGATTTCCGGCACCACGGCATTGGCGCCGCCGATCGCCATCAGCGAGATCGTGCCGAAGGTGACGATCAGCTGGAAGTAGATGCCGCGTTCCATCAGATACGCCGCGCTCCCAGCGTCGCCGCGACCAGCCCGAGCGGCACGAGCACCAGCAAGGTTGACAGCATCGGCAAGCGCAGCAGGCCGACCGCGACGAAGGCGGCCCCGGCCATGATCCAGGCCCAGCGCGCGAGGCCGGCCTTCGTCAAGAGCCGCAAAGCAGTGCCGAGGATCAGCCCGGCGGCGCTGGCGGCGGCGCCGGTCAGCGCGACCTGCGCCAGGGGATGGCCGGAGACGGCGTCATAGCCGTTCGCGAGCGCGACCAGGCAGAGCAGCGGCATCGCCATCAGCGCGAAGACGCAGGTCAGTGCGCCGATCCCGCCACGGAAGCGGTCGCCCAGCATTACGGCGGCATTGACGGTGTTCGCGCCGGGCAGCGCCTGGCAGATGCCCATCAGTTCGGCATAGCCGCGATCGTCGAGCCAGTTGCGCTCGCTGACGATGATATGGCGCGCTACCGGCCCGACGCCGCCGAACCCCATCAGGCCGATCTTGAGAAAGCCGGTGAACAGGTCCGGCAAGCCCGGTCGAGGCGTTTTCGATGCGGTTTCGAGCGTCGACATCCCGAGTGGCTAGCGCCGCGCTTCCATCGCCATGCGCAAGGCGAAGCCGGCGAGCACCGTGCCCATCAGCCAGCGCTGCACCAGCGACCAGAAGGGTCGCGTCTTCAGGAACAGCGCGACGCTGCCGGCTGCCGTCGCGATCAGGGCGTTGACGCTGCCACTGATCGCGATCTGAACAAAGCCGAGCACGACCGATTGGCTCAGCACATGGCCGGCGGCCGGGTCGATGAATTGAGGCAGGAGCGCGAGATAGAACATCGCGATCTTCGGATTGAGCAGGCTGGTCAGGAAGCCCATCGCGAAGAGCTTGCGCGGCCCGTCATGGGGCAAATCGCGGACATGAAAGGGCGAGCGCCCGCCCGGCCGCACCGCCTGCCAGGCAAGCCAGAGCAGATAGGCCGCGCCGCCGAGTCTCAGCACGTCATAGGCATAGGGAACGGCGAAGAGCAGCGCGGTGATGCCGAAGGCGGCGCAGAACATGTAGACGAAGAAGCCGAGGATGACGCCGCCCAGCGAGATCAGCCCGGCGCCCCTGCCCTGCGCGATCGAGCGCGAAATCAGGTAGATCATGTTGGGGCCGGGCGTCAGCACCATGCCGAGCGCGATCAGCGAGAAGGTGATGAGGGTCGTCGTCTCGGGCATGCGAAGCGCTCCGGCGGAACTCAGCGCTTGGACCATGGATCGCGAGAACCGGCAATCGGCTGCGTCATGGGAACGGCCATGCAAGGCCCTCTTACCGCACCTCGTCGACCAGGAAGAGGTCGGTATCGTCAGGCTTTGCTCCCGCCGCCGTCAGCATCGCATGGATCTGGCCTCGGTGATGGGTCTGGTGGTTGAAGAAATGGGCGATCACGAAGGCACGCGGCCTGCCCATTTCGCGGCCGGCCGCGCGTGAGTACCAGATCAACGTGCCGCGCAGCCAATCGGCCGTAACGCTTTCGGCCCAGTCGAGAATGAACTGGTCGCGCTGGCGCCGGCGCGCGCAGAACTGTGCCCAGCCATCGAAATAAACCGCCGAGTCGCGCCCGCCGACAGAGGGCTTCTCGCTGCCGGCGAGGCGGCTGAGCCAGGTCTCATCGCCCCAGAGCACATGATTGAAAGTGCCGTGGATCGACTTGAAGAAGGCGCCGCGATCGAGCTTGCGCGCCTCGTCGGTCAAGCCGTCCGCAGCCGCCATCAGGCTGCGGTTCTGCCAGGCATTGTAGCGGGCCATGGTCTGGACGAAAGCGGGATCGACCATGGCAGCCTCCTCGTCAGATGACGTTGGCCTCCTTGAGCGGCCGGTTCGCAACGATGCGCTCGTGGCCGAGATCGGCAAGATCGAGCGAGCGATAGCGGCCATGCGCGATATGCTCGGCAAGCCCGCGCCCCACAGCCGGCGATTGCTGCAGGCCATGGCCCGAGAAGCCGTTGGCGAGATAGAGGTTCGGCAGACCGACAGCAGGGCCGACGATGGCGTTATGGTCGAGCCCGCACATGTCGTAGGGCCCGGCCCAGGCGCGGCCGGGCTTGATCTGCTCGAAAGCCGGGATGCGGGTGGCGAGCGCAGGCCAGACCACCTCCTCGAAGAAACTCCAGTCGACATCCTCGGCGGCGGGATCGGTCTCGATCCATTCGACATCCTGCTCCGGCGTCAGAGGCGAGCAGCTGCCGATGAAGAGCTGGCCTTCCGCCGTGCGCTTGCCCTCCTGCCGGCACCAGGCGCCAGTCGTGTCGATCAGGAGCGGGCAGCCATCGACATCGCCCTTGCAGGTGAAGGAGAAGACATAGCGCTTCATCGACTTCACCGGGATTGCGACACCTGCCGTCGCGGCGAGCTTTGCGCCATGGGTGCCGCTGGCATTGACCACGGCGCCGCAGGCGATGCGGCTGCCATCGGCGAGCTCGACCGCAGTGACACGGCCGCCTTCGGTGACATAGCCGGCGACCTCGCCCTGCCGATACTCGACGCCGAGGCTGCGCGCCTTCTTGCGAAAAGCCTGGAGCAGCGCCCAGCCGTCGAACCAGCCCTCACCGCTCACGCCGAAGGTGCCGCAGGCGAGATCCTCGGTATTGAGCCAGGAGAAGCGCTGCTTCAGCGTCGTGGGATCGTAGAGCGCGATATCGGCGCCCTCGGCTGCCTGCAGCTTCTGGTTGGCCTCCAGGATCGGCGCACCCGCTTCGCTGGCGAGATAGAGATAGCCGCCCTCATGCAGGTCGATGGCCGGAACCTCGCCATCAACAGCGAGATGCTTCCCGATATTGCGCAGGAAATCGATGCCGAAGAGCGAGATGCGGATATTCACCGCGCTCGAAAACTGCTGGCGGATCGAGGCGGCCGAGAGCGCCGAGGCCGAGAAGCGGTAGGTCGGGTCCTTCTCGATCACCAAGACCTTACCCGTGAAGCCGGGATCTGCGGCGAGATGATAGGCGACGGAGGAGCCGATCGCGGCGCCTCCACAGATCACGACATCGGCGCTTTCGGAGACGGGCGGCATGGCAGGCCTCGCGCAGCCGGCTTCGATGGAAAAGCCGGGTTGGTGAATTTCGCGCATGAATGAACGAGCGCGAGGCGCTTGTCGAGAGGCGCTTCAATTCGGCGGCGCGCATTCCCCGAGCAGCCAATCACGAAAGGCGATCACGGTCGGCAGATTAGCCTTCTCCTCGGGATAGACGAGGTAGTAGCCGTCCTTGCCGGTCACGGGCCGGTCGATGGGGATGACGAGGGCGCCAGAGCGCAATTCCTCCTCGACCAGGAAACGCGGCACGATGGCGAGCCCGAGGCCCGCCACTGCCGCCTGCGCGATCATCGCGAACTGCTCGAAGCGCGGCCCCATCAAGGCTCGCTCCGGCGCGAGCCCCTGCTGCTCCAGCCAGTTCGCCCAGGCGCGCGGCCGGGTCGATTGCTGCAGCAGCGGCGCCCGCAGCATGTCGGCTGCCTCCGTGATGCCGACGCGCGCCAGCAGCGAGGGCGCCGCGACCGGCACGACCTCCTCGCCCATCAGGCGATGAAGCCGCGCGCCCGGCCAGTTCTCGGCACCGAAATGCACGGCGGCGTCGACCTGCTCGCGGGCGAAATCGAAGGGCACCAGCCGCGTGGTGAAATTGATGGTGATGCCGGGATGCGCTTCGGTGAAGCGCGGCAGGCGCGGAATCAGCCAGCGCGTGCCGAAGGTCGGCAGGGTCGCGAGATTGAGCACGCCCGCGGCACCGCGGAAGGCCATGGCAGAGACGGTCGCGGCGGCAAGACGAGACAGGCCGTCGCGGATATCGTTGGCATAGGCTGCACCCGCCGCCGTCAGGCTGACGCGCTTCTTCACACGCTCGAACAGGCTGACGCCGAGCACCTTTTCCAGATGCGCGACCTGCCGGCTGACCGCGCCCTGCGTCAGGTTCAGTTCCTCCGCCGCGCGCGTGAAACTGCCATGCCGGGCCGCCGCCTCGAAGGCGGCGAGTGACGACAGCGAGGGCACCGAGAGGCGACCGGGAACGAGCGCATCATCCATGATTAATTCTCATCAAGTCGTGAGAACATATCGGTTGCCGTCGCGCCATGAAAGAGGGCATTGTTCCGGCCTCAAGCGCGGCGGCCTCCGGTTCCCGCGCTTTTATGTCATGCGCCCCAGGGCATGCGCCCTTTGGCTCCCGCTCGCGACCGCTGGAAGACACAGATGGCCACATCCCTGCCGAAAGACACGCTCGCCCTGCTCAAGCGCCTCGGCGTCTCCGAAAGCGCCTATGCCGATGCAGGCCTCTCGGCCGGCTCGCCGATCACCGGCGAGACCGTCGTGACGCTGCGCGAGACCTCGCCGGCCGAAGCCGAGGCCGCGATCGGCCGGGCCCAGTCCGCCTATCTCGCCTGGCGCAAGGTGCCGGCGCCGCGTCGCGGCGAGTTCGTCCGCCTGCTCGGCGAGGAACTGCGCGCCGCGAAAGCCGATCTCGGCCTGCTGGTGACGCTCGAAGCCGGCAAGGTCACCTCCGAAGGCCTCGGCGAGGTTCAGGAGATGATCGACATCTGCGACTTCGCCGTCGGCCTGTCGCGCCAGCTCTACGGCCTGACCATCGCCACCGAGCGCCCGAACCATCGCATGATGGAGACCTGGCATCCGATCGGCGTCGTGGGCGTAATCTCGGCCTTCAACTTCCCGGTCGCGGTCTGGTGCTGGAACGCGGCACTCGCCTTCGTCTGCGGCGACAGCGTCGTCTGGAAACCCTCCGAGAAGACCCCACTGACCGCGCTCGCCGTGCAGGCCATCGTCGAGAAGACGATGAAGCGCTTTGGTTCGGAAGCTCCGATCGGCCTCTCCGAGGTCCTCGTCGGCGGCCGCGAGCTCGGCGACATCCTCGTCCAGGACCATCGCGTTCCGGTCGTCTCGGCCACCGGCTCGACCCGCATGGGCAAGGAAGTCGGCCAGAAGCTGGCCGCGCGCTTCGCCCGCGCCATCCTCGAACTCGGCGGCAACAACGCCGCAATCGTCGCCCCTTCGGCCGATCTCGACATCGCGCTGCGCGGCATCGCCTTCGCGGCGATGGGCACCGCCGGCCAGCGCTGCACCACTTTGCGCCGCCTGATCGTGCATGAAAGCGTCTATGACGCGCTCGTGCCGAAGCTCGCCAAGGTCTATGCTAGCGTGAAGATCGGCGATCCCCGCGAGGCCGGCGTGCTGGTCGGCCCGCTGGTCGACGAGGCCGCCTATCAGGGCATGCAGAAGGCGCTCTCCGAGGCCAAGGCCGAGGGCGGCAAGGTCCATGGTGGCGAGAAGGTCGATGTCGGCTCCGGCGGCTTCTATGTCCGCCCGGCCCTGGTCGAGATGCCCAGGCAGTGCGGCCCGGTCGAGCGCGAGACCTTCGCCCCGATCCTCTACGTGATGAAGTACAAGTCCATCGACGAGGCGATCGCGATCCAGAACGCCGTTGGCGCGGGCCTGTCCTCCTCGATCTTCACGCTGAACATGCGCGAGGCCGAGCTCTTCGTCTCCGACGAGGGTTCGGATTGCGGCATCGCCAACGTCAATATCGGCCCCTCGGGCGCCGAGATCGGCGGCGCGTTCGGCGGCGAGAAGGAGACGGGCGGCGGCCGCGAGGCCGGCTCGGACGCCTGGAAGGCCTATATGCGCCGCGCCACCAACACGCTGAACTACGGCACCACGCTGCCGCTGGCGCAGGGCGTCAGCTTCGACGTGGATGCGTGATCGGTAGATAAGGAAACACCGCCGTCATTCCGGGGCGGGCCGAAGGCCCGAGCCCGGAACCCAGAACCGATGCCCTCTTCAAGAGGGGCGAACCGTTCCACTGATCTGGTTTCTGTTCCGCGGTTCTGGATTCCGGGCTCTTCGCTCCGCGAAGCGCCAGAATGACGGTTCTGGAATCTGAGGGAGACGAACACCATGGCCGGCAGCCACAAGCTCGCGAAATTCACCTGGGACGATGCCTATCTGCTCGACGAGCAGCTGAACGAGGACGAGCGGCTGATCCGCGACACGGCCCGCGCCTATGCGCAGGAGAAGCTCGCTCCCCGCATCCATGACGCCTATCTCGACGAGAAGACCGATCGCTCGATCTTCAACGAAATGGGCGAGCTCGGCCTGCTCGGCGTCACCGTCCCCGAGGAATATGGCTGCGCCGGCGCCAACTACGTCTCCTACGGGCTCGTCGCCCGCGAGGTCGAGCGCATCGACTCCGGCTACCGCTCGATGATGTCGGTGCAGTCCTCGCTGGTGATGTTCCCGATCTATGCCTATGGCAGCGAGGAGCAGCGCAAGAAGTACCTGCCGAAGCTGGGCAGCGGCGAATGGGTCGGCTGCTTCGGCCTGACCGAGCCGGATGCCGGCTCCGATCCCGGCGGCATGAAGACCCGCGCCGAAAAGGTCGCCGACGGCTACAAGCTGACCGGCTCGAAGATGTGGATCTCGAACTCGCCGATCGCCGACGTCTTCGTCGTCTGGGCGAAATCGGCCGCGCATGACAACCAGATCCGCGGCTTCATCCTCGAAAAGGGCATGAAGGGCCTCTCCGCGCCGAAGATCGGCGGCAAGCTCTCGCTGCGCGCCTCGATCACCGGCGAGGTCGTCATGGACGGCGTCATCGTTCCCGAAGAGAACCTGCTGCCGAACGTCTCGGGCCTGTCGGGCCCGTTCGGCTGCCTCAACCGCGCCCGCTACGGCATCTCCTGGGGCGTGATGGGCGCCGCCGAGGATTGCTTCCACCGCGCCCGCCAGTACGGGCTCGACCGCAAGCAGTTCAACAAGCCGCTGGCCCAGACGCAGCTCTACCAGAAGAAGCTCGCGGACATGCTGACCGAGATCACGCTCGGCTTGCAGGGCTCGCTCCGTGTCGGGCGCCTGCTCGACGACGGCAAGATGGCGCCGGAGATGATCTCGCTGGTCAAGCGCAACAATTGCGGCAAGGCGCTCGACATCGCCCGCCAGGCCCGCGACATGCATGGCGGCAACGGCATCCAGATCGAGTATCAGGTGATGCGTCACGCCGCGAACCTCGAGACGGTGAACACCTATGAGGGCACACATGACGTCCACGCGCTGATCCTCGGCCGCGCGATCACCGGCCTGCAGGCGTTCTTCTGAAACCCACCCGTCATCCCGGCCGCAGCGAAGCGGAGCGCCGGGATCCATCGTAGAGCCGAATCCCTGCCAAGGATTGGCCCTTCGATGGATCCCGGGACAAGCCCGGGATGACGGCGTTCAGGCTATCTTCATGTCCCTTCCTACGCCCTCCGCCTCTCCCCTCGCCGGCCTGCGCGTCCTCGAACTGGCGCGCATCCTCGCAGGTCCCTGGATCGGCCAGCTCCTGGCCGATCTCGGCGCCGATGTCGTCAAGGTCGAGGCGCCTGAGGGCGACGACACCCGCAAATGGGGCCCGCCCTTCGTCGAGGGCACTGGCGACGAGCATCTCTCCGCCGCCTATTTCCACGCCGCCAATCGCGGCAAGCGTTCGATCACGGCCGATTTCCGCACGCCTGAGGGACAGGCGCTGGTCCGGCGGCTCGCCGCCCATGCCGATGTCGTGATCGAGAACTTCAAGGTCGGCGGCCTCTCGAAATACGGTCTCGACGCGGCCTCGCTGCGCAAGGAGTTCCCGCGCCTCGTCTATTGCTCGGTCACCGGCTTCGGGCAGGACGGCCCCTATGCGCCGCGCGCCGGCTACGACTTCCTCGTCCAGGGGATGGGCGGAGCGATGTCGATCACCGGCGAGCCGGCGGGCGCGCCGATGAAAGCGGGTTACGCGGTCGCCGACATCTATACCGGGCTCTATGCCACGGTCGGCATCCTCTCGGCCTTGCGCCAGCGCGATGCCACCGGCGAAGGCGCGACGCTTGATCTCGCTCTGCTCGACTCGCAGGTCGCCGTGCTCGGGAACCAGGCGATGAACTATCTCGTCGGCGGCAACCCGCCGCCGCGGCTCGGCAACGCCCATCCGAACATCGTGCCTTATGACGTGTTCCCGGTCGCGGACGGCCATATCATCATCGCGACCGGCAATGACGGGCAGTGGCGCAAGCTCTGCGAGGTGCTGGGCGAGCCGGCGCTGGCCGACCACCCCGACTATCTCGACAACAAGTCGCGCGTGAAGAACCGCGTGTCGCTGACGGCCCGGCTGCACGAGCTCTGCCGGCGCCAGAGCAAGGCCGACCTGCTGGCCGGGCTCGAAAAGGTCGGCGTGCCGGCCGGGCCGATCAACGATATCGGCGAGGTCTTCGCCGACCCGCAGGTGATCGCACGCGGCGTCAGGGTCGACCTGCCGAGCGGGGCCGCGAAGGCGGGCAGCATTCCGACCGTCGCCTCGCCCATCGTCATGAACGGCGTGCGGCAAGTGGCAGGGCGGCCTAGCCCTCGGCTCGGCGAACATGCCGACGACATTTTGAACGACCCGGCCTGGGGAGGGCCGCAGCATGGCTAATCGCACTGGCGGGCAGATCCTCGTCGACCAGCTTCTGATCCACGGCGCCACCGACGCCTTCTGCGTGCCGGGCGAGAGCTATCTTGCCGTGCTCGACGCGCTGCACGATGCCTCGATGAAGGTCACCATCTGCCGGGCCGAGGGCGGCGCCTGCATGATGGCGGAAGCCGCCGGCAAGCTCACCGGCAAGCCCGGCATCTGCTTCGTGACGCGCGGCCCCGGTGCGACCAATGCCTCGCCCGGCATCCATATCGCCGACCAGGACTCGACGCCGCTGATCCTCTTCGTCGGCCAGATCGACGGCAGCATGCGCGAGCGCGAGGCCTTCCAGGAGCTCGACTACCGCGCCGTCTTTGGCACGATGACGAAATGGGCGACCGAGATCGACGATGCCGCGCGCATCCCCGAGATCATCAGCCGCGCCTTCCATGTCGCGACCTCCGGCCGCCCCGGCCCGGTCGTGATCGCGCTGCCCGAGGACGTGCTGACCGACCTCGCGGATGTCGCCGACGCCGAGCCCTATCAGGTCACCGAGCAGCACCCCGCCCCGGCGCAGATGGCCGATCTCGCCAAGCGCTTCGCCGTGGCCAAGTCGCCGATCGCGATCCTCGGCGGCTCGCGCTGGAGCCCGGAGGCGATCGCCGACTTCCAGGCCTTCGCCGAGCGTTTCGACCTGCCCGTCGCGGTCTCGTTCCGCCGGCAGATGCTGTTCCCGGCGGATCACCCCAACTTCGCCGGCGATCTCGGCATCGGCCCGAACCCGAGGCTGCTCGCCCGCATCAAGGAGAGCGACCTCGTCCTGCTGGTCGGCGGGCGCCTCTCGGAGATGCCGAGCCAGTCCTACACCCTGTTCGGCATTCCCAATCCGGGCCGGCCGCTGGTCCATGTCCATGCCGATCCGGAAGAGCTCGGCCGGGTCTATCGCCCGACGCTCGCGATCAACGCCTCGCCGGCCGGCTTCTGTGCCGCGCTCAATGCGATCGAGCCGCCGAAGGCCCCGGCCTGGAAGGGCGCCGGCGCTGCCGCGCATGAAGCCTATATCGCCTGGAGCGAGCAGCCGGCGCCCGTGCCCGGTGAGTTCCATCCCGGCGAGATGGTGCGCTGGCTGCGCAGCCAACTCCCCGACGACGCCATCCTATGCAACGGCGCCGGCAACTACGCGACCTGGGTGCACCGCTTCCACCGCTTCAACAAATTCGCGACGCAGCTCGCGCCCACCTGCGGCTCGATGGGCTATGGCGTGCCGGCGGCGATCGGCGCCAAGCGGATATTCCCGGAGCGCACCGTCATCGCCTTCGCCGGCGATGGCTGTTTCCTGATGAACGGCCAGGATTTCGCGACGGCCGTGCAGTACGACCTGCCGGTGATCGTCGTCGTGGTCGATAACGGCATGTACGGCACGATCCGCATGCATCAGGAGCGCGAATATCCCGGCCGCGTCTCGGCGACGACGCTGAAGAACCCGGATTTCGCGGCGTACGCCAAGGCCTTCGGCGGCCATGGCGAGCGGGTCGAGAAGACCTCGGAGTTCGCTCCTGCCTTCGAGCGCGCGGTGAAGAGCGGCAAGCCCGCGATCATCCACTGCCTGCTCGACCCCGAGGCGATCACCCCGGCGAAGTCGCTTTCGACGATCCGGGCCGAGGCCTTCGCGGCGCAGAAGAAGGGCTAAGGGTCACTGGGTTTCCTCGAAACCCGCCGTCATCCCGGGCTTGACCCGGGATCCATCGGAGGGCTCCGGGGCTCTATGATGGATCCCGGATTTGCGCGGCTGCGCCGCTTGTCCGGGATGACGCCGCGTCTCTG
The DNA here is from genome assembly GCF_945956895.1 of uncultured Allobosea sp. GTDB lineage: Bacteria > Pseudomonadota > Alphaproteobacteria > Rhizobiales > Beijerinckiaceae > Allobosea. The sequence continues at coordinate 29,562 of NZ_CAMFJF010000020.1, forward strand.
TTACGCATCGGCCTGCACTAAGGCTGGCCAAACCACATCCGCCGCATCAGACCGTCCCGGAGGACGTATTGATGCAGCAGGGCCGCGCCTGCATGGATGAAGGCGAGCGCGGCCAGGATGTCGAACAGCGTCGCATGCGCCCGCAGCATTGCATCGTAGACGGCCTGATCCGGGCCGATCGGATGCGGCACGGAAAACAGCCCGAAGAACAGCGTCGGGATCTGGATCGGCGCGGCCGCCGCCATCAGGAAGCCGGTGACCGGCAAGGCCAGCAGGCATAGGTAAAGCCCGCCGTGAACGACGGCGGCTGCAACATGCTGCCAACGCGGCATCGGGAGCGGCGCAGGCGCCGGCAACAGAAGCCGGGCAGCGGTGCGCAGCAGAACGAGTCCGGCGAGCGTCAGGCCGAAGGACTTGTGCCACTGGTAGAGCGCGAAGCGGGAGAGCAGGTCGCGCGTCTCGTCGCCCATCAGGCGGGAGAGCCCGTATTGCAGCAGGATCAGCAGCAACGTCGCCCAATGCAGCAGGACGATGAGCGGATGCCAGTTGCGGGGGTGCATCACCGGATATCCCAGAGCATCGGATGCCGTCATTGCGAGCGCAGCGAAGCAATCCAGGGGGACTTGGTGAAGCGCTTCAACCCTGTCCCCCTAGATTGCTTCGTCACTTCGCTCCTCGCAATGACGGTCTTCGCCATCCGCCCCGAACGGAACACACTCTACCGCGAAACCACGCCCTTGATATCGATCTCGACCTGATCGTCGACGATATTGACCTCGCGGCCGATCCCGAAGGCCGCACGCGAGAAGCTCGCATTGGCGTGGAAGGGGAGATTGCCGCCCGCGCGCAGCCCCGCCGGATCGCTTTCGGCGACAGCCGTGACTGTGACCGGCAGCGAGGCGCCGCGGATGGTGAGCTGACCCGTGATCGAGAGGCTGCGCTCACCGGTCCGCACCACCTGCTGGGACACGAAGCTGGCGACCGGATAGTGTGCGACGTCGAGCATCGTCTGCCCCTTGATGAAGCCGTCGACGAGATCGGCCCCCGTCCGCAAGGACCCGGTCTGGATCGTCATCCTGATTCGGCTGTGCTCCGGCCGATCGAAATCGAGCGCCAATGTGCCGTCGACGGTACCGAAGCGGCCGCTTGCCGTCTGGATGCCGAAATGGCGCGCCACGAAAGCGACCTCTCCGCCGCCTTTCGACAGCGACCAGTTCTCCTGCGCGAATGCCGAAGCGGGGAGCGGCCCCAGCAGAGCCGCGACAAGCAGCACACGCATCATCATGGCATGGCTCCTCGGCAGCCGGATCGTACCCTTATTAAGCGCAGCTTCCCGCCGACCGGCAGAGGCAGACACGCAGATGTGAGAAAGCCGGAGTTCTCCGGGAAAGATTCTTAACCGCTTTCGTGAACCCGGATCGAACCTTTCGCGACCACTCGTCGTTGATAAGGCGACGACAGGGAGGCAAGGCGATGACGCGAGCAGGAATGATGCGATGGGCAGTGGCCGCAGCGCTCATCTTCTCGGCCGCTCCCGGCGCCCAGGCGGCCGGCTTCTTCGATGATCTCGCCCGCGCCTTCTTCGGCGGTGGGCCGCGCCTGCGGGCGTCCCCGATCTACGAATATGACGACGAGCCGCGCGTTCGCGCGCCGCGTGCCCGGGCGCCGGAGGTGTCCTCGAAACCCAAGCCGGCGATCGTCCAGCTCGATCCCCAGGCCGACAAGCAGTGGTATCTCAAGGACCCGACGCTCCGGCGCGGCGACATCGTCGTCACCGCCGGCGGCGTGCTCGTCTATCAGGGCCGCGATGCCGATGCGGCGCGCCCGGCCGATTTCGTCGCGCTCGGCGGCAGCGATTCGAAGGGCTGGAAGCAGCAATTGCAGACGGCTGCCGCCGGCGGGCGCGCCCGCTTCGGCAACCTCAGCACACCGGCCAAGGCAGCCGTGACAGCCGAGGCCGGCGAGTAGGCCTTAGCGCGGCTTCACCCCGTCGAAGGTCGACCGGATCGCGCGGGCCAGCGCGATTGCCGCCCAGCCCTGGAAGATCAGCTCGACCGCCAGGAAGGTGCCGAGCACCCACAGGCTGGACGCCGGCCATTGCGCCAGGATCATGCCGCCCAGAAGCAAGGACAGCAGGCCCGAGAAGGCGACCCAGCCCCAGGCGGGCAATTCCCGGCTCTGGAAGGCGACGACAAGGCGCAGCACGCCGGTCGCGACCAGGGCCGCACCGGCCAGCAGCGTCAGCGAAGCCGTCGTGACCAGCGGATTGACGAAGGTCATCACGCCGACCGCGACGTAGAGCACGCCGATCAGGATGTGCCAGAGGCGGCTCCTCCAACCCTGATGGCGGAACGCATCGATCAGCACCACGATACCTCCGACGAAGATCATCGCGCCAAACCAGATCGCGCTCGCGAGACTGAGAAGCGCAACGGCGCCCAGCCCCAGCACGCCCAGAATGACGAGCACGATACCCTCGGCCAGCAGCCAGCCCGAATTGCGCCGGAGCGGGACGAGATGCGTGGCGAGCGAGGAACCCGAGCGAGGCGAGGATTCTGCAGGCGTGGTCATGGCCGACTCCGGTTGGGCGGGCCGCGACAGTCAATGCGACCCGTCAGGACAGGAGCCATCAGAAGCCCGCGTGACGACTTCGTCAATGATCCGCCGCAAAGCGGCAGATCACGTCACGAGCCAACTCGGCTGGAAGCGCCTCAACCGAGCTTTGCGGCAACGAGCTTGCGCAGGCCGCGCAGATCCTTGACGAAGCCGCGGATGCCTTCGGCCAGCTTCTCGGTCGCCATGGCGTCCTCGTTCATCGCGAAGCGGAAGGCCTTCTCGTCGAAGCCGAGCTTTCTGCTGACGCCCCCCTCCATTTGCGGCGACGAAGCCGGCGAGAGACGGCGCGGCAGGTCACCGGTCGCGGCGGCGAGCTCGTCGAGCAGGCCCGGCCCGATGGTCAGGCGGTCGCAACCAGCGAGAGCCTCGATCTCCCCGGTGTTGCGGAAGGAGGCACCCATCACGACCGTCTTGATGCCGAAAGCCTTGTAATAGGCGTAGATGCTCTTGACCGAGACGACGCCGGGATCGGTCTCGGCGGTGTAGGGGCCGCCACCGGCCTTGACGTGCCAGTCGAGGATACGGCCGACGAAGGGCGAGATGAGGAAGGCGTTCGCCTCGGCCGCAGCAACAGCCTGCGGCAGTGCAAAGAGCAGTGTCAGGTTGCAATCGATGCCCTCGCCCTGCAGCACTTTGGCGGCCTGCAGCCCCTCCCAGGTCGAGGCGATCTTGATGAGGATGCGGTCCTTCTCGACGCCGCGCTCCTTGTAGGCGGCGATCACGGCGCGGGCCTTCGCGATGGTCGCGTCCGTGTCGAAGGAGAGATCGGCATCGACCTCGGTCGAGACGCGGCCGGGGACGATCCTGGTCAATTCCGCGCCGAAGCTCACCGCGAGGCGGTCGCAGACGGCATGGACCGCCTTCTCGCCGCCGCCCTGCTTCTTGCCCCAGCCGATCGCCTCGTCGACGAGATGCGCATAGGCCGGCGTCTCCACCGCCTTCAGGATCAGCGTCGGATTGGTGGTGCAGTCGACAGGCTTCAGGCGACGCACGGCCTCGATATCGCCGGTGTCGGCGACGACGGTGGTCACCTGGCGGAGCTGGTCGAGCTTGGAGGCGGTCATCAATTCGGTCCTCGGCATTTCTTCTTATCGTAACGCGTCACTGTGACGCCTGTTCGCTGCGATTGCGAGAGCGATGAAGCAGCCCTGCCATGCGGCGCGCTGACGCTGCGTGTCATGGCGATGGAAGCGGGGGAATCCCCTCTCTTTCCAGGCTACGGCATTCACAGATCGCGAGTGAAGAGCGTAGCTTCCCTTCTCCCCTTGCGGGAGAAGGTGGCCCGCAGGGCCGGATGAGGGGTCGCGCCGCCTTCTCCGATGAGCGTATCGCAACGGGAGCCGGGATTGCCGATGTCGCGCGCCCCCTCATCCGCCCGCCGGCACCTTCTCCCGCAAGGGGAGAAGGGAGATACCCGGCCATCCCCGATCAGTGAATGTCGCGTAGCCTGCCGGAGGCCTCTTGCTCCTCTCCCGGAAGGCGATTCGAACCACCCTCAGCTCTTCACCGCGCCCGAGGTCAAGCCGCCGACCATGTTCTTACGGAACAGGTAGTAGATCGCCGCCGGCGGGATGGCATAGAGCAGGCCCGCCGCCATCAGCAGGTTCCAGGGCGCATCGTCGGCCGAGAGGAAAAGACCGAGCCCCACCGCCAGCGGAACCGCCTTCTCCGAGGAGAGCAGCAGGAAGGCGTAGAGATACTCGTTCCAGGCAAGCAGCAGCGCGTAGATGCCGATCACCACCATCGAGGGCTTCATCAGCGGCAGATAGACCAGCCGGAAGAGCTGGATCGAGGTCGCGCCGTCCATCACGGCGGCTTCGTCGAGCTCCTTCGGCAGCTTGTCGGAGGCCTGCTTCAGCACCCAGATCGCATAGGGAGAGGCCAGCGCGACCATGGCGAGGATCAGCGAGGCCTGGGTGTTGAGCAAGCCATAAGAGCCCATCGCCTTGTACATGGGGATGGCGAGGAAGGCGGCCGGGATCAGATAGGTCGCGAGCGCAAGGTTCATGATCGTGCGCCCGCCTTTGACCTTGAGGCGCGCGATGGCGAAGGCCGCGAAGGTGGCGACGAAGAGCGTGATCAGCCCCGTCGCGACCGCGATGAAGAAGCTGTTGAACATCTGCCGCCAGAAATTGTGCAGGTAGTAGTGCTGCTGGGCGAAGACGATCTGGAAGTTCTGCAGCGTCGGCTGGTCGGGCCAGAGCTTGCCCGCCAGCATCGATTCCTGGTTGGAAATCGAGAGCACGAAGAGGTGATAGATCGGCAGCAGCGTCCAGACCAGGACGGGGATCGCGACCAGCAGCAGCTTGCCTTCGTCGAGGAACTTCTTCATGCGTCCGGCCCCTTCGACAGGCGCTTCACCATCACGAAGACCATCGGCAGGATCAGCGGCATGGCGACGATGATCGAGGCGATGCCGAGATCGAGATTGTTGTTGCGCATGTAGCGGATGCCGAGCGTCGCCAGCACATGGTTGAGATCGCCGGGCCCGCCGCCGGTGAGCAGGTAGACGCTGTTGAAGTCGCCCAGCGTCCAGATCATCGAGAGCATGGTCGAGGTGACGTAGAGCGTCGCCAGCGACGGCCAGGTGATGAAGCGGAACTGCTGCCAGCGATTGGCGCCGTCGACGCTCGCGGCCTCGTAGAGGTCCGCCGCGATGGCGAGCCGGCCGGTGATCAGGATCAGCGTCCAGAACGGTAGCGACTTCCAGATATGGACGAAGATCGATGAGATGAAGGCGAGCGTCGGATCGGTGAGCCAGCCCGGCCCCTCCATGATGCCGAACCACTGGAAGAGCTGCTGGTTCAGCATGCCGTTCTCGGGGTTCAGCATCACCCGGAAGGACAGGATGGTCGGGATCGAGGGCACCGCCCAGGGCAGGATGAACAGCACCAGGACGATGCGGATCCAGGGCCGCTGCTGCACGAAGAAGCCCGACAGCCCGAGCGCGATCAGGAATTTCAGGTTCACCGCCACGAACAGGAAGACGATCGTGTTGACGACGGTGCGGATGAAGATCGGATCGGCGAAGAGCGCCCGGTAGGAGTTCCAGTTGAGGCCGAGCCAGAGGCCGTAGGCGACGGGATAGACCACCATGACGGCGAAGACGAGCACATAGGGCGCCAGCATGATGGCCCCCCACATCGCGCGGTCGCGCGTGAACCCCGATGCATCCTCGCGCGGTGCCGCAAGCGGCGCTGTCATGGCGGCTGTGCTCATGGACTCTCCGGATTTGTCAGAGGCTCTTGTCACCCAGTGAAAGATACGCCGCGGCAATCCTTGCCGCGGCGGGTCGTTGACGCAAGCGCAACGAAGGCGCGTGTCAGCCGGCGATCTGCTTGATGCGGGCGATCATCTCGTCCACGGCCTGCTCGGCCGGGATCTTGTCCTGGACCACGCGGTTCACGGCCTTGGCCCAGACGTTCTCGGCGTTCACGGTCGTGAAATTGTAGTTGTAGACGAACTGGAACGGCACCGTTCCGTCCTTGTACTGCTTGTAGACCACCGCGCGATGCGGGTCCTTGCCATCGGACCAGAACGGCGCCTCGATCGCCTTCAGCGTCGTCGGCACCCAGCGGCCGGCCGAGCCCTCGACGAAGGGGCGCAGGTTCTCGTCCTTCATGAAGAAGGCCATGAACTCCTTGGCGCGCTTCTTGTTCTTGGCATCGGCGAAGATCACCGCGGTCTTCACGGCGGCGAGGTTGGTCATCTTGCTGCCGTCCGCCTTGAGCGGGAACTCGGCGGTGCGGATGTTGTCCTCGTAGTTCTTCTTGGCCGTCGCCCGCTGCTCGGCGGTGAGCGCCGGGTTGTTCATGTCGTCCATGTGCTTGCCGGCGATCGAGATCGTGGCGTTGTGCGTGGCGACGGTGGTGCGGTTGTGGAAGGCGACGTTGTTGTCGGGGTCCAGCCAGTTCACCGAGGACGGCGGGGTGCAGCCGCGCTGGAAGACGTTGGCGTAGGACTTCACCGCCTCGACCATCGCCTTCCTGTTCTCGGGCTGGTCGAGCACGATCTTGCCGTTCTCGTCGACGACCTTGGCGTTATAGGCGTTGGCGAAGGTCAGGAACGAGTAGAAGGTGTCGGACGCGGCGATGCCCATCGGATGGCCGATGCCGTAGACGCGCTTGCCCTTGGCGCGCATCCCGCCCTGGACCTTGTCGCACCAGAAGTCCCAATAGCCGTTCCAGGTCTTCGGGATGTCGGCCTCCTTGAAGCCGGCCTCCTCCAGCATGTCCTTCCAGTAGGTGATGTGCATCATCTGCTGCTCGACCGGGAAGGCATAGTATGACTTTTTGCCGGCCTTGCCGTTCATCAGGAAGGTGGTCGAGAGCGCCATCGGCTGGATGTCGGCCTTGAGCGGCTCGAGCACGTCCGAGACATCCTCGAGCTTGCCGTCATAGGCCCATTTGCCGGTGGTGCGGAAATCATAGGTGGTGCAGAAGCCGACATCGGGAGGCGTGCCGGCATCGACCGCGCCGACCGATTTCGTCACGCAATCCTCGGTGGCGTAGAGCGAGAGCTCGACCTTGACGCCCGTCGCCTTCTGGAATTTGTCGACGACGGCGAGCAGCGCATCGTCCTCGCCCTTGTAGAAGCCCTTGGTGAACCAGGCCGTCAGCGTCTCCTGCGCCATGGCGGCGCCGGACCACCCTGCGAAAACTGCCGCGACAGCCGTTCCCATGGCGAAATGCCGAACCAGCTTCATCCGATATCCTCCCGTTTAAACCGTTTTAAAGCGACCTTGTGATCGTCTTGCCGCGACCCTAATCGAAAAGCCCCGCACGAAACAAGTCGGCCGAGCCTCGATAAATAGTATTTCTAATTCCAGAGTACGCAAGCGCCTCTCGACATGCGGCTGGTCGATCTCCCCGCGTTCCGCGAGCCCTCATCCTTCGAGACGCCGCTGACGCGGCTCCTCGGGATGAGGGCTCGGAAAACCGCAGCGCCGGATCGGGGAGATCCCGGCCCGCTTCATGGAACTGTCATGTGGCGCGGCTACCGGCAGCGCCATCTCGCAGACGCGATCAAGAGATGGAGTTCCCAGATGCAGCGCAAGGCCCTGAGCGCCTTCATCCTCGCGGCCGGCCTCGCCGCCGCGCCGCAGGTCCTCGCAGCGGAAGGCAAGCTGGTGCTCTATACCAGCCAGCCCAATACCGATGCCCAGCAGACGATCGACGCCTTCAAGGCGAAATACCCCAAGGTCGATGTCTCCTTCGTGCGCGACGGCACGCCGCGCGTCATGGCGAAGCTGAAGGCCGAGTTCGAAGCCGGCGCGCCGCAGGCCGACGTGCTGCTGATCGCCGATGCCGTGACCATGGAAGGTCTCAAGAAAGACGGGCGCCTGCTCGCCCATGACAAGGCGGATGTCGCGGGCTATCCCGCAGGCATCCACGATCCCCAGAAGATGTGGTTCGCGACCAAGCTGATCACCACCGGCATCGTCTACAATACCAAGGCCGCGATGAAGCCCGCGAGCTGGGCGGATCTCGTCAAGCCGGAGGCGAAGAACCAGCTCGCCATGCCGAGCCCGCTGAACTCGGGCGCCGCGCTGATCCATACGATCACGCTGACCAGCAACCTCAAGGACGGCTGGAATTTCTACGAGAAGCTCAGGGAGAACGGCACGCTGGCGGCCGGCGCCAATGGCGACATCCTGCGCCAGGTCGCGACCGGCGAGAAGCTCTACGGCATGATCGTCGACTTCATGCCGATCCGCGAGAAGGCCAAGGGCGCGCCGGTCGAGTTCGTCTTCCCGAGCGAGGGCGTCTCCGCCGTCAGCGAGCCGGTCGCGATCCTGAAGAGCAGCAAGAACCCGGAAGCCGCCAAGGCCTTCATCGACTTCCTGCTCTCCAAGGAGGGCCAGGAGCTCGCGTTGAAGCAGGGCTATGTCGCGGCGCATCCGGATGTTGCCCTGCCGGCCGGCTACCCTGCCCGCAGCGCGATCAAGCTGATGGCCTTCGACGCCGCCAAGGCGCTGATCGAGGAGACCGCGACCCGCAAGCGCTTCAGCACGATCTTCGAGTGATGGCGGCCCCGTTGTCGCGACGGCCGGCGCCATGACGCTGGCCATCGCCCGAAACAGCCGGCGGGAGCCCGCGATCGCGGCCCCGCCGGCTCCGCGCTTCCGCCTGCCGGAAGGCTGGGGCCTGCCGGCGCTCGTCGTCGCGGTCGCGCTGCTGCTCGGCGGCCTGCCCTTCTTCCGGCTGGCGCTGGCTGCATTTGCATCAGGCTGGCAGTTCGCGCCGGGCGAGGCCTTCGCCGAGATGGCGAGCCGCGCGGCGGTGACCGCGACCTGGCACACGCTGGAGACGGCCTCGTTCTCGGCGCTCGGTGCGCTCCTTGTCGGCGGCATCGCTGCGCTGGCGCTCGGCGTCACCGATATCAGCGGCAAGCGTCCCCTCGCCTTCGCCTTCGTGTTCTCGATGATGATCGCGCCGCAGGTGGCGGCGCTCGCTTTCCTCAGCCTGCTCGCGCCGAACTCGCAGTTCCTCTCGCTGATCGGCCTCGCGCCGCCGCCGGGGACGCCGAACCCGCTGCTCGGACGCGGCGGTATCATCCTCGTCATGGCGCTGCACCATGCGCCGCTCGTCGCGATCACGCTGTGGACCGGCTTGCGCAGCATCCCGCAATCGCTGGTCGAGGCGGCGCAGATGGAAGGCGCCGCGCCCGCAACCATCACCGCGCGGATCGTCATCCCGGTGCTGCGGCCACAGATCATCGCCGCAGGGCTCATCGCCTTCGTCGCGGGCGTCGGCAATTTCGGCATTCCCGCCCTGCTCGGCCTGCCCGTGAACTACCTGACGCTGCCGACGCTGATCTACCGCCGACTGTCGAGCTTCGGCCCGTCGAGCCTCGGCGAGACCGCGGCGCTCGCCGTACTGGTCGGCGCCGTCGCCGCGCTCGGCATCATCGCGGCCGCGTTCGCCGCCCGCAACCAGCGCGGCAAGGTCGAGATCGAGCGCCCGCTCGAGCCGTATTGGCTGCTCGGCTCGGCACATCCGCTGGTCGCGGCCGGTCTCTGGCTGCTGCTCACCCTGAAGCTCGGCCTGCCGCTGCTCGCCCTGCTCAGCGAAGCGTTGACGCCGGCGCTAGGCGTCACTCTCTCCTGGCAGACGCTGACCTTCGACAAGTTCACGGAAGTCCTGTTCCGGCAGGCCGTGACCATGCGGGCCTTCCGCAATTCGCTCCTCTTCGCCGGGAGCGCCGCACTGATCCTCGCCGCCCTCGCGATCGTCTTCGCCTATGCGCTGGAACGACGGCTCGGCAAGTTTCGGCGCGCCGTCGAATTGATGATCGAACTGCCCTATGCCCTGCCCGGCATCGTGCTCGCCATCGCCTGCATCCTGATCTTCCTGAAGCCATTACCATTGCTCGGTGTCAGCATTTACGGCACGCCCTTCATCATCCTTTTCGCCTACCTCGCCCGCTTCCTGCCGCTGGCGCTGAAGGCGCCGGTCGCGGCGATGGCCCAGATCGAGGCGCATCACGAGGATGCGGCGAAGCTCGATGGCGCCAATCTCGTGCAGATGCTGCGCTTCATCGTCGCGCCGATCCTGGCGCCGGCTGCCGCCGTCTCGGCGCTGATGGTCTTCCTCGTCGCCTTCAACGAGCTGACGGTATCGGCCCTGCTCTGGTCCTCGGGCACCGAGACGCTCGGCGTCGTGCTGTTCAGCCTGAAGGAAGCCGGGCTTGCCGGCGAGGCCGCAGCGGTGGCGGTCAGCGCCTGCGCCGTCATCCTCGCGGTCATGCTGGTGCTCGACCTGATCGGCCGCAACCGGCAGCACAACATCCTGCCCTGGCGGATTTGACGGGTCTGCCGGGCAGACGTGACGGAAAATTAAACTTGCGGGCGCCCTAGATGGAGCATGGGTGCCCATCAGACATTACAGGCCAGGCCGGAGACCGTTCCAGACGACCGGCAGATTCTTGTCATCGAGGATTCGCGAACCTTCTCGCTGGCGCTGCGGCAGATGCTCCATGCGGAGACCGGACTGCCCGTCACAACCTGCGCTTCATTGAAAGAGGTCAGCGACCTCATCGTCGCGGCCCCCGGCGCCTATGCGATCGCGGTCGTCGACCTCAACCTGCCGGACGCGCCGCGCGGCGAAGCACTCGACTGGACCGTGACGCACGGCATCCCTTCGGTGGTCTTCACCGCGACCTTCGATCTCGCCACACGCGGCCGGATCATGGAGCGGGAGGTCATCGACTATGTCCTGAAGGACAACGAGTTCGCCCTTCCCAATATCGTCGGCACGGTCAGGCGGGCGCTGAACAACCGCAATACCCGCATCCTCGTCGTCGACGACACCCGCACCACCCGCAAGGTGCTCGCGCGGATGCTGTCGATCCAGCAATATGCCGTGGTCGAGGCCGGGTCGGGGCAGGAAGCGCTGACGATCCTGGAGAGCAATCCCGACATCCAGCTCGTCGTCAGCGACTATTACATGCCCGACATGGACGGGTTCGAGCTGGCCCGGCGCATCCGCCGGCATCACCCGGCAGTGCGCGTTCTCGGCATCTCCTCCTCGACCGACCGGCAGACCTCAGCGGGCTTCCTCAAAGCCGGCGCGCATGATTTCGTCTCACGCCCCTTCGTGCTGGAGGAGCTGCAATGCCGCATCGCCTCCAATGTCGAGGTGCTCGACCAGCTCCGCCAGTTGCAGGACCTCGCGGCGCGCGACTTCCTCACCGGCCTGTTCAACCGCCGGCATTTCTTCGCGCGCGGCCGGCAGCTCGTTTGCGAGGCCCGGAAGATGGGCCTGCCGATCTCGGTCGCCATTCTCGACATCGATCATTTCAAGCGGCTCAACGACCGCCACGGCCACGACGGCGGCGACAGGGCTCTGGCGGCCGTCGCGCGGACACTCGGCAACATGGCCGAGCGCGGCTTCAACCTGCTGGCCCGCGTCGGTGGCGAGGAATTCGCCATCATCTTCCCCGGCGCCGATCTCGCCGAGGCCGCGAGCCTGTGCAGCGACATCCGGGCGGCCATCGCCGGCACGCCCTTCGTCATCAACGGCGAAACCCTGCCGCTCACCGTCTCGATCGGCGTCGCCGCGCTCGCGCCCGATGCCCTGCTCGAAACCGGCCTCGGCCAGGCGGACGAAGCGCTCTACGTCGCCAAGCAGGATGGGCGCGACAGGGTTCGCACTGCCGCCTGAGGCGCGGCAAACCGCCTCTCGACGAAGCGGCTTGCCTGGCGGTCACTCGTCTCAGACAGCGTAGCGCGGCGCCGGCTCGCGGGTCTGCGATGCCGCGATGATGGCGGCACGGGCTTGCTCGAAGCCGATCCAGAGCCCTTCATCCGCGACCGACGGCCAGGTGATGGTTTCGCCTCGGTCGAGCCCGGCCAGCGCAGCGTCGACGAGTTCGCCTACGACCATGACCTTCTCGGGATCGAAGCTTTCCAGCGGCACACCTGCAAGCTCCCAGATGTCGGTCGCCGTCGCGGGGGGATGCACGCTCTGGACCTTCACCCCCGTCCCCTCGACCTCCGCCTGCAGGCCACGCGAGAACGCCAGAACGAACGCCTTGGTCGCGCTGTAAACCGCACTATGCGGCAACGTGTGGAGGCTGAGGATCGACGCGATGTTGATGATCGTGCCGCGGTTGCGGGCGACGAGGCCCGGCAAGACCGCATGGGTCAGCCGTGTCAGCGCCGTGACGTTCAGCGCGATCTGCGCGATCGAATCGGCGGCTGGAGCCTTTGCGATCGGCGCGAAGCGGGCGATGCCGGCATTGTTGACGAACAGCTCGATATCACCCCGCGCGGCGAGATCCTTTTCGACGCGTGCGAGATCGGACTCGTTCGCGAGATCGGCGACCAGAATCGCGACCTTGCGGCCATGGGCTGAGACGATGCGGTCGGCGACCTCCTGAAGCCGATCGCGCCGGCGCGCGATCAGCAGCAGATCATAGCCGCGGGCCGCGAGGCGATCGGCATAGACAGCGCCGATGCCGGCGGAAGCGCCGGTGATGACGGCGAGCTTGCGGTGGGAAAGCGTGCTCATGATGAAAACCTTATTGATTGAGCGCTCAACTTTTTTGTTGAGCGCTCAATCAAATGGGATGTGGCATCCCTCTTTCAATAGTGCGGGGCTCAACTATTTTAGAGGCATGGATCAGATTCCAACCAGCGAGGCGGATGACGGCGTTGCTCCCGGCGTCGTTCCGGAAGCCGCCCTCGCGCTCGCCTGCACCAATACCGCCCTGCGCCGTGCGACACGGCGCCTCGGCCAGCTCTACGACGATGCCATCTCGCCGCTCGGGCTCAAGGCGACCCAATTCGGACTGCTCGTCGCCATCAACGGGCTTAGTCGAGAGGATAAGGGGCCGACGCTCAACGAGCTCGCGACGCACCAGCTTGTCCAGATCTCGGCGCTGACCCATGCATTGCGCCCGCTGGTTCGAGACGGTCTCGTCACACTTCACCCCGATCGGGAAGACCGACGCAGCAAGCGGGCAACCCTCACCCCTGCCGGCCGAAGCCTCATGCAGCAGGCCATCTCACGCTGGGCCGATGCCAACGGCCGGATCGAAACGACGCTCGGCCCGGCGGTTGCCGGAAACCTGCGGGCGCTTGCCGATCTGATATCGTCCGAGCGCTTCCTTGCCGCCTATCACGGTGGGCTGCCGTTGAAGCCCTAGGGCGACCGCCATCGAAGCGGCCTGCCAGTCGGCTCAGGCGCCGCCTTCCTCCGTGCTTATTCGGCGGCGGCGCGGTGCTCCACCCTCGCCTCGCCCATCAGCAGGGCGCGCGAAACCTTCACCTCGCGGACGACGAAATCGACGATGGCGCGCACCCGCGCCACGTCCTTCAGGTCGGCATGGACCAGCAGCCAGAAGGAGCGCGTGATCGAGACCGTCTCGGGCAGGACGGGCACGAGCCGCTTCTCCCCCTCCGCCATGAAGTGATGGATCACGCCGATGCCGGCGCCAGCGACGACGGCGTTCATCTGGGCGATGACGCTCGAACTCTGGACATGGGCGCGCAGGCCCTTGGCGACCTCGTCGAGATAGTCGAGCTCGGGTGAGAAGATCAGGTCGTCGATATAGCCGATGATGCGGTGCTCGAAGAGATCCTCCGGCTTGGTCACCGGCGGCATCGCAGCCAGGTATTCCGGCGAGGCGTAAAGCCCGAGGCGGTAGTCGGAGAGCTTGCGGGCGACGACCTTGCCTTCCTTGGGCGGCGCCAGCGTGATCGCGACATCGGCCTCGCGCTTCGAGAGCGAGAGCAGACGCGGCATGGCGATGAGCTGGATCTCCAGGCCCGGATAGGATTTCGCGAACAGCGCCAGACGCGGCGCCAGGAACGAGGTGCCGAACCCGTCCGGCGCGCCGATCCTGACCGTGCCGGAGAGCGCCATGTCGGCGCCGCCGATATCGCTCTGGATGGCCAGCGCCTCGGTCTCCATGCTCTCGGCCTTGGCGAGCAGGCGCTCGCCATGGGCGGTCAACGTGTAGCCTTGAGGGCGGCGCTCGAAGAGCTTGGCCTTCAGCGCTTCCTCCAGCGAGGTGATGCGGCGCGAGACAGTGGCATGATCGGCGCCGAGCCGGCGCGCGGCGGCGGTGAGCCTGCCTGAGCGTGCAACGGCCAGAAAGAAGCGGAGGTCGTCCCAGTCGAAGCGCTCCAAGGCTCTCTCCCGTATTTGTGTTTTCGCACGACCGGCGTTTCACACTCGCTATAGCCGTGCGTAAACGAGAATGGTAGGGAGATGACAAGATCAACACACCATCAGTTCGTAGGGAGGGCGCGATGCGTCAGGTTGGGCATTTCATCGGCGGCAAGCATGTCGCGGGCACTTCGGGCCGGACGGCCGACATCTACCAGCCGATGGACGGCACCATCATCGGCAAGGTCGCCCTCGCCTCAGCGGCCGAACTCGACGCCGCCGTGCGGAACGCCGCCGAGGCGCAGCCGAAATGGGCCGCTGTCAATCCGCAGCGCCGCGCCCGCGTGCTGATGAAGTTTCTCGACCTGATCGCGCAGAACAATGACGAACTCGCCGAGCTGCTCGCCCGCGAGCATGGCAAGACCATTCCCGACGCCAAGGGCGACATCCAGCGCGGCGTCGAGGTGATCGAATATTCGCTCGGCGTTCCCGGCCTGATGAAGGGTGAGTACACCGACGGCGCCGGCCCCGGCATCGACATCTACTCGATGCGCCAGCCGCTCGGCGTCGTCGCCGGCATCACGCCGTTCAACTTCCCGGCGATGATCCCGCTCTGGAAGCTCGGCCCCGCGATTGCCTGCGGCAATGCGTTCATCCTGAAGCCCTCCGAGCGCGACCCCGGCGTGCCGATGCGCTTCGCCGAGCTCTTCATCGAGGCGGGCGGCCCTCCCGGCATCCTCAACGTCGTCAACGGCGACAAGGAATCTGTCGACGCCATCCTCGACAATCCCGAGATCAAGGCGGTCGGCTTCGTCGGCTCGACCCCGATCGCGGAATACATCTACAGCCGTGGCTGCGCGAACGGTAAGCGCGTGCAGTGCTTCGGCGGCGCCAAGAACCACATGGTCATCATGCCCGACGCCGACATGGACCAGACGGTCGATGCGCTGATCGGCGCCGGCTTCGGCTCCGCCGGCGAGCGCTGCATGGCGATCTCGGTCGCCGTCCCCGTCGGCAAGGGCACCGCCGACGAACTGGTGAAGCGCCTGATCCCGCGCGTCGAGAGCCTGAAGATCGGTCCTTCGACCGACGTCAACGCCGATTACGGCCCGGTCGTGACCAAGGCGGCGATGGAGAAGATCAAGTCCTATGTCGACATCGGCGTCCAGGAAGGCGCCAAGCTCCTGGTCGACGGCCGCGACTTCAAGATGCAGGGCTACGAGAACGGCTTCTATGTCGGCGGCTGCCTGTTCGACAACGTCACCAAGGACATGCGCATCTACAAGGAGGAGATCTTCGGACCGGTGCTCTCGGTGCTGCGTGCCGACACCTATGAAGAGGCGCTGAAGCTGACCAACGACCACGAATACGGCAACGGCACCGCGATCTTCACCCGCGACGGCGATGCGGCGCGCGACTTCGCCTCGAAGGTCCAGGTCGGCATGGTCGGCATCAACCTGCCGATCCCGGTTCCGCTGGCCTATTACACCTTCGGCGGCTGGAAGCGCTCCTCCTTCGGCGACCTCAACCAGCACGGCCCGGACTCGATCCGCTTCTACACCAAGACCAAGACGGTGACGGCGCGCTGGCCGAGCGGTATCAAGGACGGTGCGAGCTTCGTCATCCCGACGATGAACTGAGACGCCACCGACGGAGGAGGCCATGGAGCGATCGCTGCGGATCATCGCATCGTCGCTCGTCCTCCTCTGCGGCATCTTGCCGGCCCTCGCTGACGACCCCGCGCCGGACGCTTCTTCCACGACCGAAGAAGCGCTCTGCGACGCGGCAGCCGGCGGCCTCCTTCGCCTGGACGATGCCCAGCTCCTCCGCTGCCGCCGGCTCTGGCAGCAGCGGGTCGCTGCGGCCAGGACCCGAAGCCAGGGTTATCTCGAACGGATGAGGGAAGAGGATCGGCTGCGACGGGAATTGCAGGCCAGCCTGCCGCCGCCACCGCCTCCGCCCGTCACCGTCGAGACCTTCCTCGGCGGCGATCTCGCCTATGGCGACGTGGTCGTGACCGACAAGGGGCCGCGCGTCTTCGTCGGCAAGGCCGGGGTGCCCGCGCGATCGGAGGATTTCGTCACCCTCGACTCCGGTCGGTCACCGCATCGCGGCAACGCCAAACCATATGACGGGGCCCATCCGCAGCCGCCACGGCCCCAGGCTGCAAAGCCGCGGACAACCGCCCTCAAGCCCCAGGAGCGCAAGCCTTGAGCCCGTTTTCCCTGACCGAGGACCAGATCGCCATCCGCGACATGGCGCAGGACTTCGCAGCCGAGACGCTCGCGCCCCATGCCGCGCGCTGGGACGAGGAGAAGCATTTCCCGGTCGAGGAGATGCGCGCAGCGGCGGCGCTCGGCATGGGCGGCATCTATATCCGGGACGATGTCGGCGGCTCCGGCCTGACGCGGCTCGATGCGGCCCTGATCTTCGAGGCGCTCTCGACCGGCTGCCCGACGGTCGCGGCCTATATCTCGATCCACAACATGTGCGCCTGGATGATCGACCGCTACGGCTCGGACGAACAGCGCCAGCGCTTCCTGCCGAAGCTCTGCACGATGGAGCATCTGGCGAGCTACTGCCTGACCGAACCCGGCGCCGGCTCCGACGCCGCCGCGCTGAAGACCAAGGCGGTGCTCGACGGCGATCATTATGTCCTCGACGGACAGAAGCAGTTCATCTCCGGCGCCGGGGTCTCCGACATCTATGTCGTGATGGCGCGCACCGGCGAGGCCGGCCCGTCCGGCATCTCGACCATCGTCGTCGAGAAGGACACGCCCGGCCTCTCCTTCGGCGCGAACGAGAAGAAGATGGGCTGGAACGCCCAGCCGACGCGGGCCGTGATCTTCGAGAACTGCCGCGTGCCGGTGGCGAACCGCCTCGGCCCCGAGGGCATCGGCTTCAAGATCGCCATGGCCGGGCTCGATGGCGGGCGGCTCAATATCGGAGCCTGCTCGCTCGGCGGAGCGCAGGGGGCGCTCGATCGTTCCCTCGCCTATGCCAAGGAACGCAAGGCCTTTGGCAGTGCCATCGCCGATTTCCAGGCCCTGCAGTTCAAGCTCGCCGACATGGCGACCGAGCTGGAGGCGGCCCGCAGCCTGCTCTGGCGCGCGGCGGCGGCGCTCGACGCCAAGACGCCGGACGCGACCAAGCTCTGCGCCATGGCCAAGCGCATCGCCACCGATACCGGCTTCGAAGTCGCCAACCACGCCCTGCAGATCCATGGCGGCTACGGCTATCTCGCCGATTACGGCATCGAGAAGATCGTCCGCGATCTCCGCGTCCACCAGATCCTGGAAGGGACCAACGAGGTGATGCGGATGATCGTCGCGCGTGGGCTGGTGGGGCGCTCGAAGGGGAATTGAGCCTATGCGGCGAGAGGCCTCACCCGGCTCTCGATCTCGCGGCCGGATGCCAGCCGGGCGATGCGCAAATCGTAATCGCTCTGCAGGGCCATCCACATCTCCGGCGAGGTCGCGAAGAACTGCGCAAGGCGCAGCGCCGTGTCGGCCGTGATCGCCCGATCGCCCTTGACGACCCCGGCGATGCGGCTGACGGGCACATCGATATCGCGCGCCAGGCGGTTCTGGGTGATGCCGAGCGGCTTCATGAATTCTTCCAGCAGGATTTCGCCGGGCGGAATCGAGGTAAACACCTGCTCGCCGAGGCCCTGCGGATCAGTGATAGTCGACGATTTCGACATCATGCGCCTCCCCATCCCTACAGATGAAACAGATCCGCCATTGCTCGTTGACGCGGATCGAATGTTGCCCGGCCCGGTCGCCGCGCAAAGCTTCCAGCCGGTTGCCGGGCGGAATGCGCAGATCGTCCAGCCGGGCAGCAGCGTGAAGCAGCAGAAGCTTGCGGCGGATGATACGTTCGATCGCGGCGAAGCGCCGGACCGGCCTGTCGTTGAAGAGCAGCTCGGCATCGCGCTGCGCGAAGGATCGGATCATCGATCGCCAAGGTATTCCGCTAAGAGTATTCCGTCAAGAAGAATGGAAGGAAGTGCAACATGACCAACATCGCCTTCATCGGCCTCGGCAATATGGGCGGCCCGATGGCCGGGAACCTCGTCAAGGCCGGGCATAGCGTCAAAGCCTTCGATCTCGTGCAGGCGTCGAAGGATGCCGCCGCAGAGATGGGCGTCGGCATCGCCGGCTCGGCGAGGGAGGCCGTTGCCGATGCGGAGGTCGTCGTCACGATGCTGCCCGCCGGCAAGCATGTACTCGCCGTCTGGGCCGACATCCTGCCGGCGGTGAAGCCCGGCACGCTCTTGATCGATTCCTCGACCATCGATGTCGAGAGCGCCCGCAAGGCTCATGCCCTGGCGGCCGAGCGCGGCTGCCTTTCGCTCGATGCCCCGGTCTCGGGCGGCACCGGCGGCGCCAAAGGCGCGACGCTGACCTTCATGGTCGGCGGCACGGAGGACGCCTTCGGCAAGGGCGAGCCGATCCTCGCCAAGATGGGCCGCAAGATCGTGCATTGCGGCGGCGCCGGCAACGGCCAGGCGGCCAAGATCTGCAACAACATGATCCTGGGCATTTCGATGATCGGCGTCTCCGAGGCCTTCGTGCTCGGCGAGAAGCTCGGCCTGTCGCACCAGGCGCTGTTCGACGTCGCCTCGACCTCGTCGGGCCAGTGCTGGTCGCTGACGACCTATTGCCCGGTGCCAGGGCCGGTGCCGACCTCGCCCGCCAATAACGAGTACAAGCCGGGCTTCGCCTCGGCGCTGATGCTGAAGGACCTCAAGCTGGCGCAGGAAGCGGCGCAGGCGGCGGGCGCCGCGACCCCGCTCGGCGCGGCCGCCGCGCAGCTCTTCGGCCTGCACAATGCCTGGGGCGAAGGCGGTACGGATTTCTCCGGCATCATCCATCTTCTGCGCGGACGCGGGGAGGCGTGAGACGCGCTTGCGCGGCATGGCGTCGCGGGTCTAGACCCGAAGCATGAACGACGCCCTGCCTCGCCGCGAACGCTCCTCCCTCACCGGCTTCGCGATCAACCGGCTCGACCGGCGCGAAGACCTGCGCAACAAGCCCGATGCGGTGACGGCCCTACGCCACCGCTCGGATACGCGGATCGCGGTCGTCGCCGGCGAGACGCCGATCCTGAAGCGGCTAGACGGCGAGGCGCTGACGGTCTGGTTCAGCCATGGCGAGACCGAAATGCTCGGCCCGGCCGCCGAGGAAATCTTTATGGGGCTGGCCGAGGACGGGACGCCCCGCTTCGGGCGCCTGCTCGACAAGGCCCTGGCCGAATCGCTGAAGGAACGCTCCGAACTGTTCGTCACCGATCTGCGCTCGGTCGCGCTGAAGCGCATCGTGCCGGAGGGCGAGGTCGGGCCGCTCGGCGAGGCGAAGGCCGTGCTCGACTGGCATGCCCGCCACCGCTTCTGCGCCCAGTGCGGCGGGCCGACCGTCGCCGGCGCCTCGGGCTGGCGGCGCGAATGCACCGCCTGCGGCGCGATGCATTTCCCGCGCACCGACCCTGTCGTGATCATGCTGGTGACGCGCGGCGACGCCTGCCTGCTGGCGCGCCAGGCCCGGTTCGCGCCGGGCATGTATTCCTGCATCGCCGGCTTCGTCGAGCCGGGCGAGACGATCGAGGACGCGGTCAGGCGCGAGAGCTGGGAAGAGGCGGGCTTGAGGGTCGGCGCTGTCCGCTACCTCGCCTCGCAGCCCTGGCCCTTCCCCTCATCGATCATGATGGGCTGCATCGCCGAAGCGCTCGGCGACGAGATCACGCTCGACATGACCGAGCTCGAAGAAGGCCGCTGGTTCCCGCGCGAGGAAGTGCTGCAGATGCTGGAAGGCAAGCATCCCGACGGCCTCGCCTGCCCGCAGCATATCGCCATCGCCAACACGCTGGTGCGGACATGGGCGCTCGAAGGCGAGCGCATCTAGCCCGATCCCTCCTTTGGAGAGCCGGACATGACCTCCGAGCAGCGTGCTATCGAGGAGCGCATCCGGTCCAGCTTCGTCAAACAGGGGCTGATGGCGACGCTGGGGGCCAGCCTCGGTTCCGTCGCACCGGGCTTCGTCGAGATCGTCCTGGTACCGTGCCCGGCCGTATCGCAGCAGCACGGCTTCGTCCATGCGGGCGCGGTCAGCGCCATCGCCGATTCCGCTGCGGGCTATGCAGGCTTGAGCCTGATGCCGCCCGGCCGCGGCGTGCTGACGACGGAATTCAAGATCAACCTCGTCGCACCCGCCGCGGGCGAGCGCATCGTCGCGCGCGGCGAGGTCGTGAAGAGCGGCCGGACGCTGACGCTGGCACAGGCCAAGGTGTTTGCCGAAGCAGGCGGGCAGGAGAAGCTCATCGCCCTGCTAACCGCGACGCTCATGACCATCGAAGGACGTGAAGGCGTCAGCGACTGAGGCGGACTGCCCTTTTTTTTTACGCCACCGCGGAATCGCACCGTCATCCCGGACAAGCTGCGCAGCAGCGCCGATCCGGGATCCATCATGGGGCTCTGCGCACTACGATGGATCCCGGGGCAAGCCCGGGATGACGGTGTGTTCCCGAGAGAAGATCCTGCCTGGCGAAGCCAAGTACGCCCCACAGGCCCTTACTCGCCCGCTTCCTCGATCGTTTCGCGGAAGTCGTTGGCGGGATAGACGCCCATGATCTTCATCTCCTTCGAGAAATAGGAGAGCTCGTCGAGCGCGCGCCTGAGCGCCGGATCATCGGGATGGCCCTCGACATCGGCATAGAACATCGTCGCCGAGAAATGGCCGTCGACCATGTAGCTTTCCAGCTTGGTCATGTTGACGCCGTTGGTGGCGAAGCCACCCATCGCCTTGTAGAGCGCGGCCGGGATGTTGCGGACGCGGAACATCAGCGTCGTCACGGTCTTGCCGAGGCCCTGGCGAGCATATTCCGGGTATTTCGAGAGCACGACAAAGCGGGTGGTGTTGTGCTTCTCGTCCTCGATATCCTCCATCAGGATATTGAGGCCGTAGACCTCGGCCGCGATGCGCGGGGCGATGGCCGCGCGCGTCGGATCGCCGGCCTCGGCCACCTGGCGGGCAGAGCCGGCCGTGTCGGCCGCGACCTCTGTCTTCAGGCCGAGCTTGCGGATCATCTTGCGGCACTGGCCGAGCGCATGGATATGGCTCTGCACGGTCTTGACCGTCGCCAGCGTCGCGCCGGGAACGCCCATCAAATGGAAGCGGATCGGCAGGAAATGCTCGCCGATGATGTGCAGCCCCGAACGCGGCAAGAGGTAATGAATATCGGCGACACGGCCGGCGATCGAGTTGTCGATCGGGATCATGCCGTAGCGGGCCGTGCCGTCGCTGACGGCCGAGAGCGCATCCTCGAAGGTGGCGCAGGGCAGAAGCTCGCAGTCCGGAAACACCTGAAGGGCCGCCTGCGAGGAGAAGGCTCCGGGCTCACCCTGATAAGACACGACGAAGGACATGGGACGACTTCAGGCTCCTCAGCTTCTTGTTGTCCGCCCTCCCGGAAGCGGGCCGCGATGCAGCCCCCGCCGGAACGGCTTTAGCGGGACGTCAGGATCGCGCGGGCGCGGTCGAGATCGGGCGGCGTGTCGACGCCGCGCGGCACATGGTCGATGACCATGACGTCGATCCGCATGCCAGCCTCCAGCGCGCGCAGCTGCTCCAGCTTCTCGCGCAGTTCCAGCGGCGATTGCGGCAGGCTGACGAAGCGATCGAGCGCGGCGCGGCGATAGGCATAGAGACCGACATGGTGATAGAGCGGCCCGTCGCCATGCGGCGCCGTGGCGCGCGTGAAATAAAGCGCGCGCATGTGGCCGGGCGCGATCTCGCTGCCGACGAGCTTCACGACGCTCGGCGCCGTCTTCTCCTCTTCGTCATCGATCACACCTGCCAGCGTCGCGATATCCACAGCCGGATCGGCGAGCGGCTTCACAGCGGCGGCAATGGCTGATGGAGCCAGGGTCGGGAAATCGCCCTGTACATTGACGATGATATCGTAATGCCGCTCGGGATCGAGGATGTCGGCCGCTTCCTTGATCCGGTCCGAGCCGGTCTGGTGGCTGGCGCTGGTCATCACCGCCTTGCCGCCGGCCGCCTCGATCGCGGCGGCGATTTCCGGCGCATCGGTCGCCACGGCGACGTCTCCGGCCCCGGATGCGACCGCACGGCGCCAGACATGGACGATCATCGGCTCGCCATGGATGTCGGCGAGCGGCTTGCCGGGCAGGCGCGTGGCCTGCATGCGGGCCGGGATCAGGATCAGCGGATGGGCCATTTTTGGAGCGTGCTCGGCTTGGGCGGCAAAAAGTCTCAAACGGTGCGTGCTTATACGAGTTGCAATGAAGCGCGCAAAGCGGTTAAGCAACGGCAGAAGCTGGAGCCTTTCGAGACTCCGGCCAAGCGCTATCTCGTCTCCCGCGCCTAGGGCCGCGGAGGGCACCAGGGTTCGGATACGATGAACATCGAAGCCAACAAGATCGCCGGCGCGGTTCTCTCCACGCTGCTCGTGGTGATGGGCCTCAACATGACGGCCGGCATCGTCTTCGCGCCGAAGAAGCCGGTCGTGACGGGCTTCGACCTGCCGAGCGAGGAACCGACCCATGGTGGCGGCGCCGCCGCAGCTGCCGTAGCCGAGGAGCCTATCGCAGTGCGCCTCGCCAAGGCCGACATCGCCAAGGGCGAGAAGGCCACTGCCGCCTGCAAGGCCTGCCACACCTTCGAGAAGGGCGGCGCCAACAAGGTCGGCCCGCACCTCTTCGGCGTCTATGGCCGCAACGAGGGTTCGATCGATGGCTTCGGCTATTCGGCGGCAATGAAGGGCCGCAACGACAAGACCTGGGACGCCGACGCGCTCGACCATTTCCTGAAGAACCCGAAGGCCTATGTCGCCGGCACGATCATGGCTTTCGCCGGCATCGCCAAGCCCGAGACCCGCGCCGACGTCGTCGCCTATCTGAATTCGCTCTCGGATTCGCCGCAGCCGCTGCCGAAGCCCTGATCTTCGGCAACCTGCGACCATCCGCTACGACAAGCCGGGCTTTCGCCCGGCTTTTTGTTTTGCGGCGCCTTGCCCCCGCCTTCGGCTTGCCCGCACAATCGACCTCCCGCCAGCCATTGCCGTAACCCTCCGCGCAGGCGACACAGGACAACGGCGAATCAGACGGAGACGCGAAACGATGGCGATGCGCATCACACGCCGCAGATTGCTGGAAGCTGCGGGAGCCGCGACCGTCGCGGGCGCCCTGCCTCAGCTTCCTCAGGCGGCGCTGGCGCAGGAAGCCGAATCGCATGGGCTCTCGACCTTCGGCGAGCTCGCCCTGCCGCCTGACTTCCCGCATTTCGCCTATGTGAACCCCAAGGCGCCGAAGGGTGGCAGCCTGACGATGCAAATCAAAAGCCGTCAGGGAAACCAGAATTTCGGCACGTTCAACACGCTCAACATCTACGTGCTGCAAGGCGACGGCGCAGCCGGGATGGATGCCTGCTTCGACAGCCTGATGACCGGCTCGGGCGACGAGCCCGGCTCGCTCTACGGCCTGCTGGCGAAGAGCGTCGCAGTTTCCGCCGACAAGCTGACCTATCGCTTCCGCCTGCGGCCGGAAGCACGCTTCCATGACGGTACGCGTGTAACGGCGCGCGACGTCGCCTTCTCGATGAACATCCTGAAGGCGAAGGGACATCCGCTCTATCGCCTGCTCTTGAGCGAGCTCGTCTCGTCGGAAGCGGAAAGCGACGACATCGTCGTCGTGAAGCTCTCGCCGAAGCGCAGCCGCGATCTGCACCTCATCGTCGCCGGCCTGCCGGTCTTCTCGGAAACCTATTGGTCGACCCGGGACTTCACGGCGTCGACGCTGGAGCCCCCGCTCGGCTCTGGCGCCTATAAGGTCGGGCGCTTCGAACAGGGGCGCTTCATCGAATTCGAGCGCGTTCCGGACTATTGGGCGAAGGATCTGCCGGTCAATGTCGGCACCAATAATTTCGACCGGATACGCTGGCTCTATTTCCGTGACCGCGACGTAGCCTTCGAGTCCTTCAAGAGCGGTGAAATCACCTTCCAGCAGGAATACACCTCCCGCATCTGGGCCACCGGCTACGACTTCCCTGCCACGCGCGACGGCAAGGTCAAGCGCGAGACGCTGCCTGTCACGGCGCCGTCGGCCGTGCAGGGATGGCTCCTGAATTGCCGACGCAGCAAGTTCGCCGATCCTCGCATCCGCGAGGCCATCGGCCTGGTCTTCGATTTCGAGTGGACCAACAAGAATATCATGTACGGCCTCTATGCCCGGGCGACCTCCTATTTCGAGAACTCGGATTTCAAGGCCGCGGGCGTTCCTTCGCCGGAGGAGTTGAAGCTGCTCGAACCATTCCGCGGCAAGGTTCCGGACGAGGTTTTCGGCGCCCCCTGGCTGCCACCCGTCTCGGACGGCTCCGGTAGCGACAGAGCTCTGCTGCGCCGGGCCGACGAGATGCTGCGCGAAGCCGGTTGCAAACGTGAGGGCGGAACGCTCAGGCTTCCTGACGGAACGCCGCTGGAGATTGAATTCCTCGACGACGGCGCGGCCCTGCAGCCTCATACCCAGCCGTTTCAGCAGAATCTCGGGCGCCTCGGCATCAAAGCTGGCTCCCGGCTCGTGGACTCGGCGCAATACCAGCGACGGCTGCGCGAATTCGATTTCGACATCATCGTCCTGAACCGCGGCGGAAGCCTGATTCCCGGCGATAGCCTGCGGAGCCTTTATGGCAGTGCCTCGGCCGACGTCCCCGGTTCGGATAATCTCTGCGGCATCCGCGATCCCGCCATCGACGCGATCCTCGCAGTTATCGCGCAGGCCAAGAGCTACGCCGAGGTGGTCGTCGCCACCAAATGTCTCGACCGGCTGCTGCGCGCCGGCCGCTACTGGATCCCGATGTGGTGGAACCCGAACGAACTCCTCGCCTATTGGGACATGTACGACCGGCCGGCGACCAAGCCGAAATACTCCTCCGGCGCGCCGGCGATCTGGTGGTACGACGCCGAGAAGGCCAAGCGGATCGGAAAGGCGTGATGGTGCAGAACCTCGACGTCATTCCGGGGCTTCGCGGAGCGAAGAGCCCGGAACCCAGAACCGATGCCGCCTGCCGTCTGGGCTCGGGCAGGTTCCGCTTCTCGATCAAGGGTATCGGTTCTGGGTTCCGGGCTCAGGCCTGCGGCCTGCCCCGGAATGACGGCGGAGCCTCATGCTGAGCTATATCGCCCGGCGCCTTGCGCTGATGGTGCCGACGCTGTTCGGCATCCTGCTCGTCTCCTTCGTCATCGTGCAGTTCGCGCCGGGCGGGCCGGTCGAGCGCGTGATCTCGCAGCTCCAGAACCCGAACAGCGGCGGCGCGGCCGACCGTGTCGGCGGCGGCCAGGCCGGCGACGCCGGGGCACATGGCGAGGCTAGCGCCTACCGTGGCGCCCAAGGTCTCGACCCCGCCTTCATCAAGGAGCTGGAGAAGCAGTTCGGCTTCGACAAACCGGCGCATGAGCGCTTCCTGAAGATGCTCGGCGACTATGCCCGTTTCGATTTCGGCCGCTCCTATTTCCGCGACGCGCCGGTGCTGCAATTGATCAAGGAGAAGCTGCCCGTCTCGATCACGCTCGGGCTGTGGATGACGCTGATCTCGTACGCGATCTCGATCCCGCTCGGCATCCGCAAGGCGATGAAGGAAGGCTCGCGCTTCGACACCTGGACGAGCGCCGTCGTCATCGTCGGCTATGCCATCCCGAGCTTCCTGTTCGCGATCCTGCTGATCGTGCTCTTCGCCGGCGGCTCGTTCTGGCAGATCTTCCCGCTCAGGGGCCTGACCTCCGACAACTGGGCGGAGCTCAGCCTCATCGGCAAGGCCAAGGACTATCTCTGGCACATCGCGCTGCCGGTGCTGGCCATGGCGCTCGGCGCCTTCGCCACCTCGACGCTGCTGACCAAGAACTCCTTCCTCGACGAAATCCGCAAGCAATATGTCCTGACCGCGCGGATGAAGGGCCTCAGCGAGCGGCGCGTGCTCTACGGCCATGTCTTCCGCAACGCCATGTTGATCGTCATCGCCGGCTTCCCCGGCGCCTTCGTGCATGCGCTCTTCGCGGGCTCGCTCTTGATCGAGACGATCTTCTCGCTCGACGGGCTCGGGCTCCTCTCCTTCGAGGCGATCGTCAACCGCGACTATCCCGTCGTCTTCGCCAATCTCTACATCTTCTCGCTGATCGGCCTCGTCGTGCATCTCATCACCGACCTGACCTATAGCTGGGTCGATCCGCGCATCGATTTCGAGAGCCGGGAGGCGTGAGCATGGACACGCTGATCGACGCTCCCCCGCCTGCCCTGCGCAGCGATATTCCGCTGGCGCCGGCCGAGGCCAAGCAGGGCTGGCTCAAGCTCTCGCCGATCAACCGGCGCCGGCTCAACAACTTCAAGGCCAACAAGCGCGGCTGGTGGTCGCTCTGGCTCTTCCTCGCGCTGTTCGTGCTCTCGCTCTTCGCCGAGTTCATCGCCAACGACCGGCCGCTCGTCGTGCGCTACAAGGACGAGTGGCTGTTCCCGGTCGCGGTGAACTACCCGGAAGAGAAGTTCGGCGGCTTCCTCGCCACGACCGATTACCGCGACCCGGTCATCGCCAAGGAGATCGCGGCCAACGGCTTCGCGATCTGGCCACCGATCCGCTACTCCTATCGCACGCATAATCTCGACCTGCCGGTGCCGGCCCCTGCCCCGCCGACCTGGCTGCTCAAGGACGAGCGGTGCAAGGCGATCGCGGAGCGCACGGGCGGATCGACCTGCCGCGACCTCGAATGGAACTGGCTCGGCACCGACGACCAGGGCCGCGACGTCGTCGCGCGATTGATCTACGGCTTCCGCATCTCCGTGCTGTTCGGGCTGATCCTCTGCGCCTTCTCCTCGGTGGTCGGCATCGCCGCCGGCGCCATCCAGGGCTATTTCGGCGGCTGGACCGACCTGATCTTCCAGCGCCTGATCGAGATCTGGACCTCGATCCCCGCGCTCTACCTGCTGATCATCGTCGCCGCGATCATCACGCCCGGCTTCTTCGTGCTGCTCGGCATCCTCCTGCTGTTCTCCTGGGTCGCGCTGGTCGGGGTCGTGCGCGCCGAGTTCCTGCGGGCGCGCAATTTCGAGTATGTCCGGGCGGCGCGCGCGCTCGGCCTTCCCAACCGCACCATCATGATCCGGCACCTCTTGCCAAACGCGATGGTCGCGACCCTGACCTTCCTGCCCTTCATCCTGAACGGCTCGATCACCACGCTGACCTCGCTCGACTTCCTCGGCTTCGGCCTGCCGCCGGGCTCGCCGTCGCTCGGCGAATTGCTGGCGCAGGGCAAGTCGAACCTCCAGGCGCCCTGGCTCGGCCTCTCCGGCTTCATCGTGATCGCGCTGATGCTGTCGCTGCTGATCTTCATCGGCGAGGCCGTGCGCGACGCCTTCGACCCGCGGAAGACCTTCGCATGACCGCGCCGCTGCTTTCCGTCGAAGACCTCTCCGTCGCCTTCCGCCAGGGTGGGCGCGAGACGCTCGCCGTCGACCGCGTCTCCTTCTCGATCGCCAAGGGGGAGACGCTGGCGCTGGTCGGCGAGTCCGGCTCGGGCAAGTCGGTCTCGGCTTTGTCGATCCTCAAGCTCCTGAACTATCCGGCCGCGCATCACCCTTCCGGCAAGATCCTGTTCAACGGGCAGGACCTGATCGCGGCCGACGAGGACGCGATGCGCAAGGTGCGCGGCAACGACATCACCATGGTGTTCCAGGAGCCGATGACCTCGCTCAACCCGCTGCACACGATCGAGCGGCAGATCGGCGAGATCCTCGAACTGCACAAGGGCCTGCGCGGCGAGAAGGCACGCGCCCGCACGCTGGAACTGCTCGACCTCGTCGGCATCCGCGACGCGAAAAGCCGGCTCGACGCCTATCCGCACCAGCTCTCCGGCGGGCAGCGCCAGCGCGTGATGATCGCGATGGCGCTCGCCAATGAGCCCGAACTCCTGGTCGCCGACGAGCCGACCACGGCGCTCGACGTCACGGTGCAGGCGCAGATCCTGAAGCTGCTCAAGGAGCTGCAGGAAAAGCTCGGCATGGCGATGCTGTTCATCACGCATGACCTCGGGATCGTCCGGCGCATCGCAGACCGGGTCTGCGTGATGCTGAAGGGCAAGGTCGTCGAGCACGGCCCCGTCGCCGAGATCTTCGGCAATCCGCAGCACGACTACACCAAGCGCCTGCTCGCGGCGGAGCCGAAGGGGCGCCCCTCCCCCGTGCCGAGCGACGCCGCGACGCTGCTGGAGGCCGGGCCGGTCAAGGTCTGGTTCCCGATCAAGTCCGGCCTCATGCGCCGCGTCAGCGGCCATGTGAAGGCCGTCGACGGCATCTCGGTCAAGGTGCGCGAAGGCGAGACGCTCGGCGTCGTCGGCGAATCCGGCTCGGGCAAGACCACGCTCGGCCTCGCCATCCTCAGGCTGATCGCGTCGGAAGGGCCGATCGTCTTCCTCGGCGACCGGATCGATGGCTTGTCCAGCAAGCAGGTCCGGCCGAAGCGCAAGGATCTGCAGGTCGTCTTCCAGGACCCCTACGGCTCGCTCTCGCCGCGCATGTCGGTCGCCGAGATCGTGGCCGAAGGGCTCGCCATCCAGCAGCCTGGACTGACCTATCAGCAGCGCCGCGAGATCGTGGCGCAGGCGCTCGCCGATGTCGGCCTGGATCCGGCCGCGATGGACCGTTACCCGCATGAGTTCTCCGGCGGCCAGCGCCAGCGCATCGCCATCGCGCGGGCGATGGCGCTCGATCCGAAATTCGTGGTGCTGGACGAACCGACCTCGGCGCTCGACATGTCCGTGCAAGCGCAGATCGTCGAATTGCTGCGCGGCCTCCAAACCAAGCGTAAGCTCGGCTATCTCTTCATCAGCCATGACCTCAAGGTGGTCAGGGCGCTGTCGCATCGGGTGGTGGTGATGCAGAACGGCAAGGTGGTCGAGGAAGGCCCGGCCGAGGCGATCTTCGCCCAGCCGCGCGAGGCCTATACGCAGGCCCTGCTGGCTGCCGCGTTGAACCTCGACACGGCCGACACCGCTGCGGTGAGGGACTGAGCATGGCGCGCGCGCTCCTGATCGTGCTGGATTCGGTCGGCTGCGGCGGCGCGGCCGATGCCGCCGCCTATGGCGATGCGGGCTCCGACACGCTCGGCCATATCGCCGAGGCCTGCGCGGATGGGCGTGGCGATCGCGAAGGCCTGCGCCGCGGGCCGCTCAAATTGCCAAACCTCGTGCGCCTCGGCCTCGCCCATGCATGCGAAACCTCGACCGGCCAGCCGCTGGCCGGCGTCGTGAAGCCGGTCAAGTCCGAGGGGCGCTGGGGTTACGGCGTCGAGATCAGCCAGGGCAAGGACACGCCGTCCGGGCATTGGGAGATCGCCGGCTGCCCGGTGCCGTTCCAGTGGGGCTATTTCACCGATCTCGAGAACTCCTTCCCGCCGGAGCTGGTCGCGGGCATCGTCAAGGAAGGCGCCCTGCCCGGCATCCTCGGCAACAGGCATGCCTCGGGCACCGTCATCATCGAGGAGCTCGGGGCGGAGCATATCCGGACGGGCAAGCCGATCTGCTACACCTCGGTCGATTCCGTGCTGCAGATCGCGGCGCATGAAGAGCATTTCGGGCTCGATCGGCTCTATGCGCTCTGCAAGGTCGTACGCGGCCTCGTCGATCCCTTGCGGATCGGCCGCGTGATCGCGCGGCCCTTCGTCGGGTCGCCGGAGGAAGGCTTCACCCGCACCGGCAACCGCAAGGATTTCGCCATCCCGCCGCCGGACGAGACGATCCTCGACCGGCTGACGGCACAGGGGCGCACGGTCGTCACCGTCGGCAAGATCGGCGACATCTTCGCGCACCGCGCCACCGGCACCGAGATCAAGCCCTTCGGCAACGCGGCGATGCTCGATGCGGCGCTGGAGGCCTGGGACGGCCTGCCGGATGGCGGGTTCTGCTTCGTCAATCTCGTCGATTTCGACACCGAGTTCGGCCACCGGCGCGACATCCCCGGCTATGCAGCGGCGCTTGAAGCCTTCGATCGCCATCTGCCGCATATCGAAGCCGCGCTGAGGCCGGGTGACATCGCCGTGATCACCGCCGACCACGGCAACGATCCGAGCTGGCCCGGCACCGACCACACACGCGAACACGTCCCGATTCTCGCCTTCGGCCCCGGCATCGAGCCTAAGCCACTTGGACGCCGCAGCAGCTTCTCCGACATCGCGGCGAGCCTCGGCGCCTTCCTCGGCATCGGGCCTGTCGGCCCCGGCCACCCCTGGTAGGGTTCAGACCGTAGCGACACGCCCACAGAAGCTCGCCACATCCTGGCGGATTTCCTGCGCCTGCTGGGCGAGCGCGCTCGCAGCGCTCTGCAGTTGCTGAGCAGCCCCGTGGGTCTGGCGGGTCATGATCTCGAAGCCACCGGCAACGTCGGCGCTGCGTTGCGCGCCCTCGAAGGAGAGCCGGACCTGATGGGCGATCTCGGCCGTGGCACGGCTTTGCTCGTCGACCGAGAGCGCGATCGCGTCGGCGACGCTCTCGACCTCGCCGATCGCCTCGACGATGTCGCGGATTGCTTTGAGCGAGCGCTGCGAGGCCTGCTGCATCGTACCGATCTGCTGCGAGACCTCGTCTGTGGCCTTGGCGGTCTGGGCCGAGAGCGTCTTCACTTCGCTGGCGACAACGGCGAAGCCCCGGCCCATCTCGCCGGCGCGGGCCGCCTCGATCGTGGCATTGAGCGCGAGCATGCTGGTCTGGGCGGCGATGCCGCGGATGATCTCGACGACGGCGCCGACATTCTCGCTGCTCTGGGCGAGATGCTCGATCTCAGCGCTGGCGCGCCGCGCGAGTTCCGCAGCCACCTTCGAACCATCGGCCGATTGGCTGGCATTGCGGCCGATCTCGCCGATGGAGGCGACGAGTTCGATGCTGGCGGCCGAAAGATGGTCGATGCTGTCCATGGTGCCGGCGGCGGAATCGGAGACCATCGCGGTCTGGCGCTGGACATGGTCGGAGGTTTCCGTCAGCGTCCCCGCCTCCGTCTTCATCGCCGCGGCGGAATCATCGAGCACGGCCATCGCCTGCTCCATCTGGGTGCGGAACCCGGCTACGACATCGCGCAGCATCTCGGCACGCCGTCCGAGCTCCTCGGCAAGGCTGCGTTCCTTCTCACCCGCGAGGCGCTCGCGCTCGGCCGCTTCCTGCGCCCGTACCAGGTTCTGCTCGTTCACCGCGAACATGCGCTCCAAAACCACGGCGAAGACCGCGAGGAACGCCGTCTCGATGATGACGATCACCGCATGGAGCAGTACGCGCAGCAGGTTGCCACCCTGGTAGAAGACTGCGGCCGGCAAAACGTATTGCAGCACGAGATGGTGCGCGGCCGTCAGCGCGGCACCCACCAGGATCGGCCGCCAGTCGCAGAAGCCGGCCAGCAGCGCCAGTACCGCGAAATAATACATATGGATGTCCGGCTGCCAGGGATGGCCGGCAAAGCTGAACACCAGGATCGAGACCTGCCCGATCAGCATGGCCGCAATGACGAGCCGCGTCACGATCGCCGGGCCGGCCAGGCGATAGCTCATCATGGCCACGAGGACGACCAGCGCCGCCATCGCGACCGGGCCTGCGCCGGACGCACCATTGGCCCAAAAGGCCAGGGCCAACAGCGGCACATGCAGCAATCCGAGCGCGAGCAGGGCCTGCGTCACCCGACTGCGTACCGCTGACAGGGCCCAGATCATGGCGAGGCTTCCGTGCCGCCGGGATTATCAAGGCATCCGGCAAGGCCCGCGAGGACAAGAGAGAACCACGCGCCCTTCGGGAGCGCGGGGGCCTGCCCGTTCAATGTCGGCGCCACGACGACGATCGCGGACAGGCGGCCGCTGCGCAGGACACGATGGCCGGCGGCGAAGCTTCGTGCGATCGCTTCGGCCCCATCCGTCCAGGGCGGGAAGACGATGGCGACCGGCGCGGTGCCGTCAACCGCACGCGGCAGGCTCGCGAGCGCCCCGAAGCTGACCAGCAGACACATCACCCCGACGACGAAGCCGCCGACGGGCGACAGCCGTTCGACGCGAGCCGCATCCAATTCCGCTGGAGATGTCGAAAGCATGGGCGGGAAATGTCTCGAAGCGACGGCGACGTACCAGCGAAGCAAACCCGCCAGCGTAAAATTTTACTTAACCCGTTCGCCCGCGCTGAACGGCGATTGCTTGGCCGAGCAAACGTTTACTTTTTATCATGAGGGAGATTTACAACTTATAGATGCGCGTATCTTTTGAGGAACGGCCATACTGCCTGTCCTGCCCCTTCTGCCGAAGCCAGCGCGCGACGACCGTCATCGAATTCGCCTTCGTCGCCCGGTCCTCCTGCCGCTCCCCGTCGGCATCATGGGCTATGCCTTCGGCATCTATCACAGCATCCAGCAGATCGCCGCGGAGGCGGCCCGCTCGTCCGTCTCGGGCCTCAACGACAGCGAACGTCCCAAGATGGCCCACGATTTCGTCACCGCCGATGCCGGCTCCTATGCCTTCATCGCCCCGGCAAAGATCAGAGTCCGCACCGGCCAGACCAGCCACTGCTGGAGAGTTTCGAGGTCGCGGTCGCCTATGACATGAGCGGCTCGGCCTACGACAGCCTCAGCCGGCCGGCCTCGCTTCCACAACCGATGATTGAGCGCCGGGCCGTCGCCTGGCGCGGCGGATACTGAACACGTTTTTTGAAGATCTCATGCCAGCGGGGGACGTCCATGCTCAGCTTCAAGAGCTTCGCAGGGAACCAGAAGGGTGGCACCGCGACCCTCTTCGCGATCTCTGCGACGATGCCGATCGACTCCCGCGCCGTTGCCGTCCAGGATGCCCAGACCTCGTTCGCCGGCGGTTCGCGCCTGCTCAAGCTGGATGGCGGCCTGCTCAACAGCCTGCTCGGCGGCGCCACCGCCAGTGCGGCGACGCCGCTCGACCAGATCCTCAACGGCGTGCTGGGCACGCTCGGCATCGGGCTCGGCCAGGCCGATAGCTGGGTCAGCGGCGTGCGCTGCGGCGGGGCTTGGCCGGTGCGGTGAGCGCGGCCGGGGATCAATGCCGGGGAGCCCGCCGTCATGCTCGCCCTTGTGGCGAGCATCCACGTCTTGAACGCGACCTTCGACCAGCGAAGACATGGATGGCCGGGACAAGCCCGACCATGACGATGGAGCATCAGCCCGAAAGGTGGAACGCGGCTTTCGGGCTGACCTAGGCTCAGGACCTATTAAATAGGTTGCGTGGTTGGGCGCTGATTGATTCCA
>NZ_CAMFJF010000021.1 GCF_945956895.1 uncultured Allobosea sp.
ACTTGAGCAGGTCCTTGGTCTCCATCGCGACCAGCGGCCCGATGATCTCGAAGACATCGCCGCCCGAGGAGAAATTGCCGCCGGCGCCGGTGACGACGATCGCCTTGACGTTCTCTTCCTTCTGCGCGGCAAGGAAGAAATCCGTGAGTTCGCGGTAGCTTGCGAAGGTCAACGGATTCTTTTTCTCAGGCCGGTTCAGCGTCACCGTCGCGACCTTGCCGGAGACCGAGAGGCTGAAATGTTCCGGCTTGAAGCCCGCGACCGGCAGGGTCGTGGCATTGGCGATCTGGGCCATCAGGCGTCTCCCTTGGCGGCGTCCTCTGCCCGCGCGGCAATGGCGCGATGCAGCGAGGCTTTCGTCTGTCCGAGCAGCCGGAAGAGCTGCGCGATCTCGATCTGGTCGAGCCCGGCGAAAAGCTCGGCGATCCAGTCCTCATGGCGCTCGGCCATGGCGCGGAAGGCCTTGCGGCCCGTGGCCGTGAGGGTGAGGATCTGGACGCGTCGGTCCTGCGGCGCCGGGCGCTTGTCGACCAATCCGTCCGTCACGAGGCCCGCGACGACGGCGGTGACATTGCCGTTCGAGACCATCAGGCGCTGCGAGACTTCGCCGACGGTCATGCCGACCACGGTCTTGTCGAGCTGCGCCATCAGGTCGAAGCGCGGCAGGGTGGTCTTGAATTCCTCGCGCAGCCGGTTGCGGATTTCCGTCTCGATCAGGGTCGAGCAGGTCAGCATCCTCAGCCACAGGCGCAGTTCGTCCTTGTGGTCGCCGGGGCGTTCGCTGGCCTTGGTCTCGCGGTCGAGGATCAGGGAAGAGGAGGGCGTTTCCATCTCAGAACTCCCCGCCATTGACGAGCAGAGACTGGCCAGTGACGGCATCGCTGCCCGGCCCGCAGAGATAGAGCACGGCGGCCGCGACCTCTTCCGGCGCGATCAGGCGACCCTGCGGATTGTCCTTGATCATTGCCGCGAGCGCCTCCTCGCGGCTCTTGCCGGTCCTGGCGGCGACATTGTCGATGCTGGCGGTCGCCATGTCCGTGTCGGCATAGCCGGGGCAAACGGCATTGACGGTGACGCCGGAGCGCGCCGTCTCCAGCGCCAGCGACTTCACCAGCCCGACCACCGCGTGTTTCGCCGCCGTATAGGCGCTGACATAGGGATAACCGCGATGCCCGGCCGTCGAGGCGATGGCGATCAACCGCCCACGGCGGTGCTCCAGCATGGCCGGCAGCGTGGCGTGGAACAGGTTCACCGTGCCGATCAGGTTGATCTCGACCATGCGGCGGAAGCGCTCGCTGTCGCTGCGCATGAACGGGCCGGTCTCGACCGCGCCGGCATTGGCGATGGCGATGTCGAATGCATGCAAGCGGGAGAGCTGGTCGAGCGCCGCGGAGACCGAGGCTTCGTCGCGCACGTCGCAGGCCGCGAAATCGGCGGCGCCCCCGGCAGTGACGACCTCCCGCAGGGTCGCTTCGTCGCGCCCGAGGATGCTGACCCGGGCCCCGGCCACCGTCAGCGCGGCGGCGATGGCCCGGCCGATGCCGCGTCCGCCACCCGTTACCAGTGCGCGCTGTCCTTGCAGTATCATGGCCGTTCGACCTCCGAATGCGAATATATTTTAAGTCTGAAGGAATTTGCAAGCGGTCTGCCGGCGACGCTGGGGCAGGGTATTTCGCGGCGCAAAATAACTGCCACAGAGGGGCTTTGCGATCTCCGGCGGCCGCAATCCGTCCAGGATCGCCGCAAAAGTCTCTTGAGCTCAAAAACATTTTAGGTTTAAAATAATTTCTCAAGCCGGGTCGGCCGGTTCCCGAATGGAGGCGTCGATGCGTATCGCGGTCGTGGGTGGAGGGCCTGCGGGGCTCTATTTCGCATTGCTGATGAAGCGGGGTTGGCCGGAGCTGACGGTCGATGTCTTCGAGCGCAACCAGCCAGACGACACTTTCGGCTTTGGCGTTGTCTTCTCCGACCAGACGCTCGACACCTTCAAGGCGGCGGATACGAAGAGCTATGCCGCGATCCGCGACAATTTCGCCTACTGGGACGATATCGAGATCCACTTCAAGGGCGACAGCTACCGCGTGCCCGGCAACGGCTTCTGCGGCTGCTCGCGACGCTCGCTCCTGATGCTGGTGCAGGCGAGGGCGCGCGAGCTCGGCGTCAACCTGCATTTCGGCGACGATATCGCCGATGTCGAAACGCTGAAGCGCGACTATGACCTCGTCGTCGCTGCCGACGGTGTCAACAGCCGTCTGCGCGAGAACTGGCGCGACCGTTTCCAGCCGCAGACCGACCTGCGCCCCAATCACTTCACCTGGATGGGTTCGACCCGCCCCTTCGATGCCTTCACCTTCTTCTTCAAGGAGACGGAGCACGGGCTCTTCATCGCCCATTGCTACCAGTATGAGGCCGGCCGCTCGACCTGGGTGCTGGAGACCGACCCGGAGACCTTCGAGAAGGCGGGCCTGGGCGCCATGGATGAAGCCCAGTCGGCCGCCTTCCTTGAAGGTGTCTTCGCCGAGGAATTGCAGGGCCACAGGCTGATCACCAATCGCTCGCTCTGGCGCAATTTCCCGATGATCCGCTGCCGCCATTGGGTGGTCGAGAACGTCGTGCTGATCGGCGACGCCAAGGCGACCGCGCATTTCTCGATCGGCTCCGGCACCAAGCTTGCGATGGAGGACGCCATCGCCCTGCACAAGGCGATGGGGCAGGCCAAGCTCGATGTCACGGCCGGCCTGAAGCTGTTCGAGACGCAGCGCCGCGAGGAGGTCGAGAAGACCCAGCATGCGGCCGATGTCTCGCTGGTCTGGTTCGAGGAGCTGAAGCGCTTCTGGGGGTTCGAGCCGCTGCGCTTCGCCTTCGGCCTGATGACCCGCTCCAAGGCGATCACCTATGACAATCTGGCACTACGAGCGCCGGAAATGGTCACCGCCGTCGACAAGCTCGTCGCCGACGGGCTCGGAGACCTCGCCAGGCGGCGCAAGGACGGCTCGCCCGTCCCGCCGGCCTTCCAGCCCTTCAAGCTGCGCGAGATGCGGGTCGAGAACCGCATGACGCTCTCGCCGATGTGCCAGTATTCGGCAGAGGAGGGGCAGCCGACGGACTGGCACCTGATGCATTACGGCTCGCGCGCCATCGGCGGTCCCGGCCTGATCTTCACCGAGATGACCTGCGTCGCGCCGGACGCCCGCATCACCCCCGGCTGCACTGGCCTCTGGAACGACGAGCAGGAAGCCGCGTGGAAGCGGATCGTCGGCTTCGTGCATGCGAATTCCGCCGCGAAGATCTGCCTCCAGCTCGGCCATGCCGGACGCAAGGGCGCGACCAAGCTGATGTGGGAGGGCATGGACCGCCCGTTGCCGGAGGGCGCTTGGCCGATCATCTCGGCCTCGGCGTTGCCCTACTACCCGGAAAGCCAGGTGCCGCGCGAGATGACCCGCGCCGACATGGACCGGGTCACGGCTGAGTTCGTCGTCGCTGCCGAGCGTGGCGAGCGTGCCGGCTTCGATATGCTGGAGCTGCACTGCGCCCATGGCTATCTGCTGGCGAGCTTCCTCTCGCCCCTGACCAACAAGCGCACGGACGACTATGGCGGCTCGGTCGAGAACCGTCTGCGTTATCCGCTCGAAGTGTTCCGGGCGCTGCGCGAGGCCTGGCCGCGCGAGAAGCCGATGTCGGTGCGCATCTCCGCGACCGACTGGGTCGAGGGCGGTCTCTCGGCGGCGGATTCCGTCGCGATCGCCGAGGCCTTCGCTGCCGAGGGGTGCGACCTCGTCGACGTCTCGACAGGCCAGACCGCAAGGGAATCGCGGCCGATCTACGGCCGCATGTTCCAGACGCCGTTCTCGGATCGCATCCGCAACGAGGCCGAGGTCGCGACCATGTGCGTCGGCAACATCACCACCGCCGATCAGGTCAACACCATCATCGCCGCCGGCCGCGCCGATCTCGTGGCGCTCGGGCGCCCGCATCTCGCGGATCCCTCCTTCGTGCTGCGCGCAGCCGCCTGGTACGGTGTCGATACCGACCAGCCGGTGCAGTATCAGCCGGGCAAGGACCAGCTCATGCGCAACACGCCGCGCGAGCGTCAGGATCTGGAAGAGCTCAAGCTCAAGGCCAAACCGAGCCGTCACGCTGTCGCGAAATAGGCGGTGGCCTACTTTCCTTCGGCTTCGCTCCGACGCCCCGAAGGCGAGACATCGGGAATGGTGGGCGCGACCGGCTTGCGCTCGCCGAACGGATTGGCCGAGGGCGGGTTGCGTCGCAGGCGGAAGGCGAGATAGGCCGCCGCTGCCGCCGAGAGCCCGCCGAGATAGGCGAGCAGCCCGTTCGGCCCGACCGCTTGCATGAAGGCGGCGGAGACCAGCGGGCCGATGGCGGAGCCCATCGCCCAGAGGAAGAGCAATTGCGCGGAGAGGCCGAGCGCCCGCTCGCGGCCGAGCCGGAAATAGGCATGCGCGACGGCAACCGTATAGATCGGCATCGCGCCGGCGCCGATCAGGGCGAAGAGGCCGAACAGCCAGAAACGCGTATGGGGGACGGAGAGCCAGAGCACGGCTCCCAGCGCCAGCGAACAGGCCACGACCGAGATCGTAGCGCTCAGCATGATCTTGCGGCTCTCGACGCGATCGGCCAGCAGGCCGAGCGGCCATTGCAGCACGAGCGCGCCGATCTGGATGCCGGCGGTGAGCAGGATCGCCCAGGTCTGGTCGAGGCCGATCAGGATGCCGTAGGCGGGGGCGACATTGGTCAGCGCGCCGCCCATCAGGCCGACATAGAGGCAGCCGATCACCGAGGCTGGCGCGTATTGCCACATCGTGTTGAGGCGCACAGAGACGACCTCGCCCGATTCAGGCCCCTTGGCGCGGGTCATGCCGACCGGGATCAGCGCGATCGAGAAGGTCGCGCTCGCCAGCAGGAAGATGTCGTGTGACTGCAGCGAGACATAGCCGACGCCGATCTGCGAGCCGATCAGCGCAAGGCGGTTGAGGATCTGGTAGAAGCCGAACAGGCGTCCGCGCTGGCCGGCCTTGGCCTGGCCGCTGATCCAGCTCTCGATGCAGATCGCATGGCCGGCGCCGGCGAAGCCCATGCCGAGCCGCGAGATGCCCCAGAGATCGAGCGGCGTCAGCGCGAAGCTGATCGTGAAGACTGCCTGCAAGGCGGCGAAGACCGCGAAGGCGCGGATATGCCCGACGCGGCGGATAAAGGTCGGGATCACGAAGCAGCCGGCGAGGAAGCCGACGGAATAGGCCGAGCCGACGAGGCCGATCAGCAGCGGCGCCTTCTGCTCCAGCGCCATCTTCAAGGGCACCACCGTGTTCACGATGGTCGAGGCGATCTGCAGGATCAGCGCGCCGCTGACGATCGCGCCCAGGGCGGCGACGGAGCTCGTCTTCGGCTCGGCTGGCTGGCTCACGGCGGTCCGGGCCTCCGACGCAGGCGCGTTGGAATCCTGCGATTCCGGCGGCTGCAACTCCTGCGGTTGCGATGCTTGCGACATATCCGATTCGAAGGCCAGTTTGGGAAAAATGGGCTGAGATTGCAGCCTCGCCGGAAAAGATGGGCCAATCGGGGCAGATCAGAAAAAAATCATCGTCTTTCTTCCTCCACCCTCCGGCCGCGATCGCGCCGTCTTCGCATGGCTTTGGAGGCGCGCGCCGTGCCTCGCCCAGCCCTATGCGGAACGCGAAAATTTATCGACGCGGTTCACCGGCGATTAACCAAGGCAGCGCCTTATCGATACGGAACGAAGTTTGGGTTCTCCCGGTATGCTCTGTCTCACCGCGACGTGCATCGCATCTCCCCTTGTCGAGATGCGAGCGGCGACGCTGTGCCTGCTGCCGCCGGGCGTGGCGTAAGCGTATCGAGAGTGCGGCGGATGACCTATACGACCTATGTGCGGGAAGGTGGCGCGCCTTATGTGCGGCCGCGCCGTCGCCGCCGGCCCTTGCTTAAGGGGCTCCTCGTCGCGTTCGCCCTGAGCGGAGGCGCGATATCCGGCTTCTGGATGCTGGGGCAGGGCGCGCCTAGCCCCGATGCCGGCAACACTCTCACCGCAACCGCCCGCAAGGCACCGGCTGCCCGCCTCGCCCAGCAGCAGGCACCGGCCTATAGCGGCCTGCTCGATCCGGCCCTGTCGGGCGGCAAAGGCGCCTCCTTCGTCCAGGGCGCTCCGGTCCGCTCGGCCTTCCAGCCGTCGTCATCTTCGCTGGCCGCCGTGGCTCCCGCCGAACCCGCCTTGCCGCTGCCGTCCCAGCCGCCGGTCACGCTGGCGGAGAAGGCCGCGCCCATGCCGGTGCCGCGCCCCCTCGACCTGCTTCCGAAGACGGAGCCCCAGCAGCTTCAGCCGCAACAGCTTCAGCCGCGCGTCGCGCAGCCGACCACGCCGCGCCGCAACCGGACGGCAGCGGCTGCCGCGCCGACGCCTGAGGACAACCGCAACTTCTTCGAGAAGCTGTTCGGCGTGCAGAAGCAGGCCGAGCCGGCCGGGACCGCGCTCGCCTATGCCGCGCCGCAGGACGACATCGTCGATCGCGGCCGGATCACCCGGCTCAGCCCCTCGGTCGGTACGCCGACGCGCACCGCCGAGGCCGGCACGGCGATCTACGATATCGCCGCCAAGATGGTCTACATGCCGAATGGCGAGCGTCTGGAGGCGCATTCCGGCCTCGGCGAGATGATGGACGATGTCCGCTACGCCCATGTCCGGATGAAGGGCGTCACCCCGCCGCATACCTATACGCTGACCGAGCGCGAGGCGCTGTTCCACGGCGTGCGCGCCATCCGCCTGAACCCGGTCGGCGGCAGTGGCGCGATCCATGGCCGCGCCGGGTTGCTCGCGCACACCTACCTCCTCGGGCCGCGCGGCGACTCGAACGGCTGCATCTCGTTCAAGGACTATGACCGCTTCCTGCAGGCCTTCCTGCGCGGCGAGGTCAAGCGCATCGTCGTGGTCGCAGGAAACGGCTGACTTCCGGCCGGCGCATCCGCCGCCGGCTGAAAGTCTTCACCACGCCATCTGCCGGCAGGCGTCCGTCTCACGCCGCTCCGGCCATGTCCCTGCTAGGACGGGTGGCTGAAGCTTGCGACCCGCGCATCCTTCATCAGGTTGCGGAAATCGGCGCCGCTGACATGCACCAATGTCCGGTGGTCGCCGCCTTCGAAATAGACCTCCTTGGCGTCGCCGAGGCTCTTGTCGAGGATCACCGGCACGTCATAGGCCGATCCGACCGGCGGAACGGCGCCGATGTCGCAATCGAAGAAGAGCGAGCCGATCTCGTCCTCGGAGGCAAGACCGAGCCGCTTCTCCATCATATCCTGCAGGCGCGACAGCTCGATCCGGTGCGTGCTCGGCACGACGGCGAGCACATAGCCGGTCTCGTGATGGACGACGACCGATTTGGCCAGTTTGCTGCCGGGAATATGGGCCGCCTGTGCCGCCTGGCTGCTGGTGGCCGTACGATGATGGGCGACGGTGTCATAGGCGATGCCCTGGCCGTCGATATAGCTTTGGAGCTTCTTGGCGATGGTCATGATAGGCGCCCCTCTCTTGCGTGGTGACGCATCAGAGCGAGTATCCTCCTCCCATCGTCGGCGAAGTCAACGGTGGCGGCGGGCGAGGCGCCGGATGCCGTCATGCTCGGGCTTGACCCGAGCATCTCATGCCGGATGAGGCTCCCGTAGCCCCCGCGTCATGAGATTCTCGGATCTGCGCGGAGTCTACCCTTGGGCCGACCGAAGGCCGGACCCAAGGGCTTCGCCCGAGAATGACGGAAGGGTCAGCCCGCCGCCTTGGCCTTGCTCCTGGCAGGGGCCTTGGCGGGAGCCTTGTCAGCGGCCTTCTTGGCTGGGGCCTTCTTCGCAGCGGGCTTCTTCGCCGGCGCCTTGGCCTTCGTCGCAGCGCTGGCGGCTTTCGCCTTGCCCCTGGCGCCGCCCTTTGCCTCGGCCTTGGCGTTCGCCAGCTCGATCGCCTGCTCCAGCGTGACGCTCTCCGCCGTCATCGTCTTGGGCAGTGTCGC
Organism: uncultured Allobosea sp.; assembly: GCF_945956895.1. Lineage (GTDB taxonomy): Bacteria > Pseudomonadota > Alphaproteobacteria > Rhizobiales > Beijerinckiaceae > Allobosea. Next base: position 8,025 of record NZ_CAMFJF010000021.1, read on the forward strand.
GAAGATCTTGCCCCAGGCGACATAGGGGCCGTACTTGCCCGCCTTGACCTCCAGAGCGCCGCCGGCGGGATGGTCGCCGAGCGCCCGGCCCGGCGTCGTCGCCCTGCCGCCGCGTCCGCCGCCGGCCTCCTTGGCGACGATCAGGTCGATGGCGCGGTTGGCGCCGAGTTCGAGCACGTCGTCATCCTTGTCGATATTGGCGTAGACCTTGCCGTGCTGGACATAAGGCCCGAAGCGCCCGATGCCGACGAGGATCGGCTCGCCGCTCTCGGGATGCCGGGCAACCTCGCGCGGCAGGGAGAGCAGGGCCAGTGCCTTCTCCAGCGTCACGCTCGCCGGGCTCATGCCCTTGGGCAGGCTGGAGCGCTTCGGCTTCTCGCCTTCGCCGAGCTGGATATAGGGGCCGAAACGGCCGTCGCGCAGCGTGACTTCGAGATTGGTCACAGGGTCGGTGCCGAGGATGCGCACGCCCGGCGTGCCCTGGCCGCCCTCGGCGCTAGCCTCGCCGTCCGCTGCGGGCACGGAGAGGGGGCGCGTATAGCGGCATTCCGGGTAGTTCGAGCAGCCGACGAAGGCGCCGAACTTGCCGAGCTTCAGCGAGAGCTGGCCGTTGCCGCAGGTCGGGCAGACGCGCGGATCGGAGCCATCGGCCTTCTTCGGGAAGATATAGTCTCCGAGGATGCCGTTGAGCGCCTCCAGCACGTCGCCGACGCGCAGGTCCTTGGTCTCGCCGATCGAGGCCTGGAATTCGTCCCAGAAGGCGCGCAGCAGCGCCTTCCAGTCGATCTCGGCATTCGAGACGCGGTCGAGATTCTCTTCGAGATTCGCCGTGAAGTCGAACTCGACATAGCGCTTGAAGAAGCTCTCCAGGAACGCTGTGACCAGCATGCCCTTGTCCTCGGGCACGAGGCGCTTCTTCTCGATGCGGACATATTCGCGGTCCCGCAGCGTCGAGAGCGTCGCGGCATAGGTCGAGGGCCGGCCGATGCCGAGCTCTTCCATGCGCTTGACCAGGCTCGCTTCCGAGAAGCGCGGCGGCGGCTCGGTGAAATGCTGGTCGGCGGCGATGTCGCGCTTCTCCAGCTTGTCGCCGGCCTTCATCGCCGGCAGCTTCCTGGAATCCTCGTCTTCCTCGTCGTCGCGGCTCTCCTGGTAGAGCGTCAGGAAGCCGTCGAAGAGCACGACCTGGCCGGAGGCGCGCAGTTCCAGATTGCGGGCGCCGACCTTGGCGGCGATATCGACCGTGGTGCGCTCCATCTCGGCCGATTCCATCTGGCTCGCGATGGTGCGCTTCCAGATCAGCTCGTAGAGCTTGGCCTGCTCGGGCTCGAGATGGCGTGCGACCATCGCCGGCAGGCGGCCGAGATCGGTCGGCCGGATGGCCTCGTGGGCTTCCTGCGCGTTCTTGGCCTTGACCGTGTACTTGCGCGGCGCGTTCGGCACGTATTTCGCGCCGAACTCCTTGCCGATGACGCTCCGCGCCGCGGCGATGGCCGAGCCGTCCATGTCGACGCCGTCGGTACGCATATAGGTGATCAGGCCGACGGTCTCGCCGCCGATATCGACGCCTTCATAGAGGCGCTGCGCCAGCTGCATCGTCCGCGCCGGGGCGAGGCCGAGCTTGCGCGAGGCCTCCTGCTGCAGCGTCGAGGTCTGGAAGGGTGGCTGCGGATGGCGCTTGACCGGCTTGGCCTCGACCTCGGCCACGGTGAAGAGGGCGGTTTCCAGCGCCGCCTTGAAGGCCTTGGCCTCTTCCGCGTTGCCGATATCGAGCCGCGCGATTTTCTTGCCGTCGGCGCCGACGAGGCGGGCCTCGAAGGTCTGGCCGGATTCGGTCGCGAGCGTCGCGACCAGAGACCAGTATTCGCGGGCCCGGAAGGCCTCGATCTCGCGCTCGCGGTCGCAGACGAGGCGCAGCGCCACCGACTGCACGCGGCCGGCCGAGCGGGCGCCCGGGAGCTTGCGCCACAGCACCGGCGAAAGCGTGAAGCCGACGAGATAATCGAGCGCGCGCCGCGCCAGATAGGCGTCGACCAGCGCCTGGTCGATCGCGCGCGGATTGGCCAGCGCCTTCTGCACGGCGTCCTTGGTGACGGCGTTGAAGGTGACGCGCTCGACGGGGATGCCCTTCAGCACCTTCTTCTGGTTCAGCGCCTCCAGCACATGCCAGGAAATCGCCTCGCCCTCGCGATCCGGGTCAGTCGCGAGGATCAGCTTCTCGGCGCCCTTCACGGCGCGCGCGATCTCGGCGACCTGCTTGGCGCCGCGGCCCTCGATCTCCCATTTCATCGAGAAGTCGTTATCGGGCTCGACCGAGCCGTCCTTGGCCGGCAGGTCGCGGATATGCCCGAACGAGGCGATCACCTCGTAGTCGGAGCCCAGATACTTGTTGATCGTCTTGGCCTTGGCCGGCGACTCGACGACGAGGAGCTTCATGATTTTCGTGTCTCGATAACAGCCCTGATCAGAGCGCGGAGCCGGCCCTGAGGGACGGTCCCGCGACCCGCAAGACCGCTGCGGTTCGGAAGATGCGCGCGAAAGTGGTTCAGCGCGCCCGCCGTGTCAAACCCCGAATGGGGGGGTGACGATGATCGCTTGCCCGCTGATGCAGCGGTGAGACATGGGGGCGATCGCCGGCTTTGCAAGCGGGGGAGGTCCGCAGCAGTCTTCGCACCTTCCAGCAAAGCCCTCATCCTGAGGAGGCCGCAACGCGGCCGTCTCGAAGGATGCTCCAGAAGGAACTGGAGCCACCTGAAGCATCCTTCGAGACGCAAGCTCCGCTTGCTCCTCAGGATGAGGGCTCTGCTGTTTGGTGAAGGCCTTCAGCTCCGCGCCGCCACCAGCCTGTCGATGAAGCCATCGGTCTGGGCGCCGTTGATCCAGCGCAGCACGGCGACGACGTCCTGCTCGGGGTCGACCCAGATCACGTTGCTGCCGGCACCGAGCGCCGAGAAGGACGAGGCCGGCACGCCCGGCCGGGCAGCAAGCCACCAGAGATAGCCGTAATTCGCCAGGGTGGGCGAGGGCGTCAGCATGCGCTTGATCCAGTCCCGCGACAGGATCTGCCGGCCGCCCCAGTCGCCCTGCCGGCCGACCAGCAGGCCGAAGCGGGCATGGTCGCGCGCGCCGATGAACAGCCCGCCGCCCCAATGCCCGCCGCCCGGCACCGACTGGACCGAGCGTCCGTCGATATCCGCGAAGGAGGTGCTGTAGCCCTGCCATTCCCAGTCCGGCGAGGCGCCGATCGGATCCATCACCCGCTCGCGCAGCACCTCCGGCAGCGGCCGGCGGAAGCATTCTAGCAGTGCGTAGGAGAGAACGTTCACGCGCACATCGTTATATTCGTAGAAGGAGCCTGGCGTCTTGAGCTCGCGGCGCTGGCCCTTGCGGCTATTGTCGGCGCCGGGGCCGATCTGGCGGTTATGGTCGACCTGGTCGGATTTGCCGAAGATCTCGCCCTGCCATTCGCTCGACTGCTGCAGCAGGTGGCGCCAGGTGATCTGGCCGTTATGTGGGCCGGAAAAGACCGGGCCGGCAACTGTCTTGCCGACCGGCTCCTCGACGTCCTTGATCAACCCGTCGTCGAAGGCGATGCCAGCCAGCACCGACAGATAGCTCTTGGCGATCGAGAAGGTCATGTCGGCGCGCGCTGTGTCGCCCCATTCGGCAACGATGCGCCCGCCCTTCAGGATGAGCCCGGCCGGGCCGCCGCGCTCGCGCACCGGGCCGACGATCTCGGTCCAGGGGCCGCGCTCGTTCCACTCGACATTCCCGACATAGCTGCCGTCCGGATAGTACAGGCTGCGCGGCCAGGGGCTTTCCTGCTCGCGGGCGAACTCGACCGCGGCCTTCAGCCTGTCCGGGTCGAAGCCGGCCTCGGCGGGCGCGATCGTCTGCCAGAGGGCCCCATTGGGGGCGGGAACGAAGGCATCGGTCGGACTGGACAAGGCGGCATCCTCAACGCACGGCGGAAAAGCCGATTGGTAGCGTCGTTTGGCCGAAAGCTCCAAGACCTGCATGAGAAGACCCACAGGACATGTGCCCTCCCGGTTCGGGGCCGCTTGCGCCGCGCCCGACTCGCGCCTAAACAGCCTGCTTCAAATGACATCGCCAGCACCGCTCTACCCGCACCGCCATCTCCTCGGGATCGAGGGGTTGTCCCATCTGGACATCGAGGCGCTGTTGGACAGGGCCGAAACCTATGTCGCGCTCTCCCGACAGGTCGAGAAGAAGACGGCGACTCTGCGCGGCCGCACCCAGATCAACCTGTTCTTCGAGCCCTCGACCCGGACGCAGGCCTCCTTCGAGCTCGCGGGCAAGCGCCTCGGCGCCGACGTGATGAACATGTCGGTCGCCTCCTCTTCGGTGAAGAAGGGCGAGACGCTGATCGATACCGCCGCGACCTTGAATGCCATGCGGCCGGACATCATCGTCGTGCGCCACCATGCGGCCGGTGCGGTCAACCTGCTTGCCCGCAAGGTCGGCTGCTCCGTCGTCAATGCCGGCGACGGCGCCCATGAGCACCCGACCCAGGCCCTGCTCGACGCGCTGACGATCCGTCGCAACAAGGGCCGCATCCAGGGGCTGACGGTGGCGATCTGCGGCGACATCCTGCATTCGCGCGTCGCCCGCTCGAACATCATCCTGCTCAACGCATTGGGCGCGAAAGTCCGCCTGATCGCGCCGACGACGCTGCTGCCGGCCGGCATCGAGCGCATGGGCGTCGAGGTCTTCACCGACATGAACAAGGGGCTGGAGGGCGCCGACATCGTCATGATGCTGCGTCTCCAGCTCGAGCGCATGCACGGTGCCTTCGTGCCCTCGTCGAAGGAGTACTTCCGCTATTACGGGCTCGACCACGAGAAGCTGGAGCGCGCCCAGCCGGACGCGCTGGTGATGCATCCGGGCCCGATGAACCGGGGCGTCGAGATTTCGTCGGCCGTCGCCGACGGCGCCCAGTCGCTGATCCGCGAGCAGGTCGAAATGGGCGTCGCCGTCCGCATGGCGGTGCTCGATGCGCTGGCCCAGCATCTGCCGAATGTCTGAGCGCAAAGAGACCGAACATGGCTGAAACGCAGGACATCGCAATCGTCAACGCTCGCCTGATCGACCCGGCCACCGGGCGCGAGGGCGCAGGCTCTGTGCTGATCCGCGACGGCGCGATCGCCGCGGTCGAATGGCAGGGCGCGCCCGCGACAGGCGAGGGCGTGCGCCGCATCGATGCGAAGGGGCAGGTGCTGACGCCGGGCCTCGTCGACCTGCGCGCCTTCCTCGGCGAGCCCGGCGCCGAGTTCCGCGAGACGCTCGGCACCGGCTCGCAGGCCGCCGCCGCCGGCGGCGTCACCACGGTCGTCTGCCGCCCGGACACCAACCCGGTGATCGACGATCCCGCGATCATCGATTTCGTCAAGCGCCGCGCCCGCGACAAGGCTGTCGTCAACGTCCTCTCCTGCGCGGCCCTGACCAAGGGGCTGCACGGCAAGGAGATCACCGAATTCGGCCTGCTGCTGGAAGCCGGGGCGGTCGCCTTCTGCGACGGCGCGAAGGGCCTGCGCAATCCGCAGGTCATGCGTCGCGCCATGATCTACGCGCGCAATTTCGACGCGCTCATCATGAACCATGTCGAGGACCCCGACCTGCGCGGCTCCGGCGTGATGAACGAGGGCGAATTCGCCAGCCGCAAGGGCCTGCCGGGCATTCCGATCGAGGCCGAGACGGTGATGCTGGAGCGCGACATCCGCCTCGCCCGCGCCAGCGGTGCCCGGTATCATGCCGCGATGATCTCCTGCGCGGAATCGGTCGAGCTGGTGCGCCGCGCCAAGCAGGACGGTGCGCGCGTCACCTGCGGCGTGTCGATCAACAATCTCACCCTCAACGAGAACGATGTCGGCGAATACCGCACCTTTTGCAAGGTCACGCCGCCTTTGCGCCATGAGGACGACCGCCTCGCCATGGTCGCGGGGCTGGCGGAGGGTGTGATCGACGTCGTCGTCTCCGATCACGATCCGCAGGACGTCGAGACCAAGCGCCAGCCCTTCGCCGAATGCGCGGACGGCGCGCTCGGCATCGAGACGATGCTCTCGGCCGTCCAGCGCCTGGTCCAGGCCGGGCAGATCGGCCTGCCACAATTACTCGCCGCGCTTTCGGCGCGGCCGGCCGCGCTGATCGGTCTCGATACGGGCAGGCTTGCCGTCGGCGCGCCTGCGGATCTCGTGCTCTTCGATCCCGAGGCGCCCTTCGTCGTCGACAAGCGCAAGCTCAAGTCGCGCGCGAAGAATTCGCCCTTCGACGAGGCGCGGCTCGAAGGCATCGTGGCTGCGACCTTCGTCGGCGGCCGGGTGGCCTATGAGGCCGAAGCGTAAGGGAACCCAAACCTCCGCGGGTCATCCCGGGCTTGACCCGGGATCCATGCCGGAGCGCTTCCGAAGAAGGTTCAGGCATGGATCCCGGATCGGCGCCGCTCCGCGGCTTGTCCGGGATGACGTGACACTTCCTTATGGCGGGAACAGATTCTACTGTGCGCCCACTGGCCGATGGTATGAGGGGCTGAATGGCTGAGACGTTGAACTGGGGCCTGTCCGGCCCCGCCACGCTGATCGCCCTCGTCGTCGGCTATCTCTTCGGCTCGATTCCCTTCGGCATCATCCTGACGAAGCTTGCCGGCGGACCAGATCTGCGCAGCATCGGCTCGGGCAATATCGGCGCGACCAATGTCCTGCGCACCGGCAACAAGAAGCTCGCGGCAGCGACCCTCGTCGGCGACATGCTGAAGGGCACGGTCGCGGTCCTGGTCGGCGCGCGTTTCCTTGGCGGCCCGGAGGCTGCGCTGGCGGCCGGCATCGGCGCCTTCCTCGGCCATCTCTTCCCGATCTGGCTCGGCTTCAAGGGCGGCAAGGGCGTCGCGACCTATATCGGCGTGCTGATCGGCGTGAAGGCTTCGATCGCGCTGGTCTTCGCTGCGATCTGGCTGAGCCTGGCTTATCTGTTTCGCTATTCCTCGCTTGCGGCGCTGGTCGCCAGCGTCCTGACGCCGCTCCTGCTCTGGTTCTGGGCCGGGATGCCCAAGGCCGCGCTCGTCATGACCGGGCTCACCGTCCTGCTCTGGATCATGCACCGGGAGAACATCGCCCGGCTGCTGGCCGGGCGCGAAGGCAAGATCGGCCAGAAGGGCTGACAGGGCATGGCTGGGATCGTGCTCTCCGATCGCCAGCGTTTCGATTGGTTGCGGTTGATCCGCAGCGAGAGCATCGGTCCGCGCAGCTTCCGCTCGCTGATGAACCGCTTCGGCTGTGCAGCCGCGGCGCTCGACGCGCTGCCTGTTCTTGCCCGGCAGGCCGGCCGCGACATCCGCATCTGCCCTGCGAGCGAAGCCGAGCGTGAGTTCGAGGGGCTGTCGCGCCTCGGCGGTCGCTTCGTTGCCCTCGGCGAGGCCGACTATCCGGTGCCGCTGCAGGCGATCGATTCGGCCCCGCCCTTGCTGGCCGTGCTCGGCCGCGTCGAGGTTCTGCAAAGGCCGGGCGTGGCGCTGGTCGGCTCGCGCAACGCCTCGGCGGCAGGCATGAAGTTCACGGCGAGGCTCGCCCGCGAACTCGGCGAGGCCGATTTCACTGTGGTTTCAGGGCTGGCGCGCGGCATCGACACCGCCGCCCATGAAGCAAGCCTCGAAACCGGCACCGTCGCCGTGCTCGCCGGCGGGCTCGACGAGGTCTATCCACCGCAGAACATCCCGCTCGCCCGCCGCATCCTGGAGCGCGGCGCGCTCGTCAGCGAGATGCCGCTCGGCTGGGTCGCGCGGGCGCGCGACTTCCCCCGCCGTAACCGGCTGGTCTCGGGGCTGTCCCTCGGTACGGTCGTGGTCGAGGCCGCCCGCCGCTCGGGCTCGCTCATCACCGCGCGCTTCGCCAACGAGCAGGGGAGGCTGGTCTTCGCCGTGCCGGGCTCGCCGCTCGATCCGCGCGCCGAGGGCGGCAATCACCTAATCCGGGAGGGCGCGACACTTTGCGCCGAAGCGGCCCATGTCATCGAGGCGTTGCAGCCCATGCGGCAGCGCGAGCTCGATCTGTCCTTTCCCGCCCGCGTCATGCGCGAGCTCGCGGGAGAGCCGGCCTCCGAGGCGATGTGGGACGAGCTCGACCTGCCTGAAATCACGCCGGCGCCCGGCTATTCCCGACATGAGAACGGCTTCGAGGCGGAGCCTCCGTCATCCAGCCAGACGAACGACGAGCCCGATCCCGGCCGACTGGTGCTCGATCTTCTCGGCCCGGCGCCGATCGCGCTCGATGATCTCGTCCGCGCCAGCGGGCTCGCGGCCCGCGAGGTCGGCCATGTTCTTGTCGAATTGGAACTGACCGGGGCGATACGGCGCCATCCCGGCGGAACATTGTCGCGCAACCTGCCGTGAGTCGTGGCACGGTCTTTCGACTCAATGCCTTTCGCTGCTCGGCGACGCCAGCCGCTCCACTTCGGCGGAGGCCTCGAGCCGCGCCATTTCCAGGAAATAGCTGAGGGCGCTGAGCCTGGTGTTACGGGCCATGATGCGCAATTCGGCGGCCATGCCCTCGATGAAGGAAGCGGCCTCCAGCGGCGACATCGGCTGGTCGGGGATTTCGTCATCGTCCTCATCCGAGTCGGATTCGAGGGCGACGAGCTTGGAAACTTTATCCTTCATGGCGAATGGATTCCCTCCCATATCGGGGGACCAGCTCGTCCGGCAGGGTGTCGGTGCCGGCCGGTATGCAATTTTAGATTGCAAATCTGAATGAATTTCAAGCGATAGTATATTATAGGAGAAGATAGACCGCTGCCGGAAGGGAAGCCAGTGCGAGCAGCGTCTGGAGCGTGGTGATCTCGGCCATCAGCGGCGCGTCTCCGCCCAGGTCGCGGGCCAGGAAATAGGCGGCGGTGGCGGTCGGGACCGCGCCTGCAACCACCGTCATCGCCAGGGCCGGGCCGGTGACGCCGAACCAGCCGGCATAGAGCCAGGCGAAGACAGGCATGACCGCGAGCTTGAGCGCGACTGCCACGGCATGGGCCAGACGCGGCCGGGCCAGCCTGTCGAGATCGAGCGCCGATCCGACCACGAGCAGGCCGATGCCGAGCGAGGCGCGCCCGAGCACGTCGAGATAGCCGGTGAAGGCGCTGGGCAGCATCCACTGGACCTGATTCAGCGCGAGACCCACCGCCGAGGACCAGATGAAGGGATTGTAGAGGATCGAGCGGATCGTCGCGCCGAGGCTCATCGGCTTGCCGCTGGCGAAGCGGGCGAGCACGAACACGCACATGACATTGAGCAGCGGAATCATCGAGGCGACGGCGATCGCCATCAGCGTCGTCCCGGTGCGGCCTTGCAGGCCGGCGGCCAGCGCGAGGCCGACGAAGGTGTTCCAGCGCACCGAGCCCTGGAAGATCGAGGTGAAGGCCGGCCCGTCGATGCCGGCACGCGCCAGCAGCGGGCGGGCGATCAGGAGCAGGGTGGCGACGCTCAGGATCGCGAGGATAAGGCTCGAGCCCATGCCGAGGACGGGCATGCTGCGCAGATCGGCCATGGCCAGCGTATGGATCACCACGGCCGGAAAGAGGAGCTGATAGGTCAGGCGCTCGACGCCGATCCAATGCGCCGGCAAGACGATATGGCGTGCCTTCAGGAACCAGCCTGTCGCGATGACGAGAAAGACGGCGATCAGACTGTCGAGCATGGCAGGGCCGGAAGGGAGGGCGCGGCCGTAAGGCCGTGGCGGGAACAATGGCGGCGGGTGGCCGTTGAACTGGCGAACCGACCTGTCCCTGTCATGCCCCGTCATGGCCGGCAAGGGCGCGGGAGAAGGACCACTCTGTCCCTGCCGCAATGCTGCCGCGATTGGTTCAGGTCTCATTCAACCGGGTCGCTGCATCCTTGCTGCAAGGTTCGGTTTGATCTCGTGAAAGGAGATGCCGCCATGATGTCTCTGAAGAAGAAGGTCGCCATTGCGCTGACCGCCGCCAGTGTCGCCGCAGGCAGCTTCGCCATTCCTGCCATGGCAAAGGATGTGCGCGGCTTCGATGCGGCGCGCCTCGACAAGGCGCAGGTCGAATACTCTCAGTATCGCTATCGTCACGGCTATCGTGGCTATTGGCGCGGCCCGTCGCGCGGTGCGGCGGTGGCCGGTGCCGTCGGCCTCGGCATTCTCGGTGCGGCCGCGATCGCGGCGCAGAACCGTGCCTATGCGGCGCCGAGCTACTATTACGACGACGACTATTATGCGCCGCCGGCGCCGGTCTATGTCGCCCCTAGGCGCTACTACAACCCCTATGGCGGCTATGACTTCCGCGACTATCGCTGAGGTCGACCGCAGCTAAAGCCTGCAAGGCCCGCGCAATCCGCGCGGGCCTTTGTGTGTGAGGACATTATTCGGATTTCGGCGTCATGGATGACGTCGTGGGTTTGCCGATAGGGGATTGTCACGATGAAATCGCTTCGACGCGCCGGGCTCGCGGGCCTTGGCCTGGTGGCGCTGGCCTGGGCCTCTGCCCAGCCGGCGGTCGCTCAATATTACGGCAGCCAGGGCTATGGCTACGAGCGCCGTTCCGGCGAGGGCTACGAGCGCCGGCCGCGCGACGGCTACGAACGCCGCGATTACGAGCGCCGCGACTCCCGGCGTTACGATGACCGCGGCCCCCGCTATGGCTCGGGCGGCGGCTATGGCCGCGATGACGGCCGGGGCGGTGGCTATGGTGGCCGTGCTCCGAATCCGATGGCCGGCATGACGCTCGAAGAGCAGAAGCGCGCAGTCAAGAACGAGCGCGAGGCGCAGAAGAAGGCGATCAAGCGCGGGCAGATCTTCCGCTAGATCGCCACTGGTCCGAGACCAGCCGCTAAGACTTTCACGAAGGCCGCTTCGCCTCCGGGCGCGCGGCCTTCAGTCGTATTGGGCCTCGTCGCCCTCGGTCTCCTGCGGGCCGAGCCGGCCCAGCCGGTCGAGCGCGCCCTGCAGGATATAGGCGGCCGCCATCTTGTCGACGACGGCGGCGCGCTTGGCGCGCGAGGCATCCGCGTCGAGCAGGGTGCGCGTCACCGCCAGCGTCGACATGCGCTCGTCCCAGAACACGATCGGGAGGTCGGTCAGTGGCGCGAGGTTGCGCACGAAGGCACGGGTGGACTGGACGCGCGGCCCTTCGGTGCCGTCCATGTTGAGCGGCAGGCCGATCACCAACCCGGCGACCGCATGCTTCTCGGCCACCTTCAGCAAGGCGGCGGCATCGAGCCCGAATTTCACCCGTTGGATCGTCTCCAGCGGCGTCGCGATCTGCCGCTCGACATCGGAGAGCGCGAGCCCGATCGTCTTGCTGCCGAGATCGAGCCCGAGCAGCCGCGCATGGGCCGGCAGGTCGATGAAGGCTTCGAGCGGGACGATCTGGCTGGTCATGGCAATCGCGGTATCACGCGCCGGCCGGCGTCGCGAGCGATACCTTCTCCGACGCACTCCGGGAATGGCGGGTTTCCTGCATCTGTAGCGCGGAAGTCATCGCGCATTGCCGGCTGCCACGCTATATGCGCCGGCTTAGTCGGCGGCGCAGCCGCCTGAGAAGGATGCCTCCCGTGCCGGCGCGGATTTCGCTGCAAGTTCCCGACAAGACCCTGCTCGGCGCCTATCAGGCGGCTTTGCGCGGCGGCTGGTCGCCGAATACCACGCGCAACGTCGCGCCTCAGCAGCTCGCCGCCATCGCGGCCGATCCCGACGCCTTCCTCGCCGAGATCCGCGGCGGCCCCGGCCGCATTCGTCTGCCGGATGGCCGCGAGGTCGACCGCATTCCCGGTCCGACGCGCTGGATCTTCGCCGAGGACCGGTCCGAGCGGCCCTTCATCGGCTCGATCAACCTGCGCTGGCAGGAGAAGGATGGCCGCCCGATCCTGGCCCTGCCCGAGCATGTGCTGGGCCATGTCGGCTACACCATCCTGCCGGCCTTCTCCGGGCATGGCTACGCCACCGCGGCGCTCGCCGCGATGCTGGATGTGGCGCGCGAGGCCGGCTTGCCCGAGATCACCATCACCTGCGACGCGACGAACCACGCCTCGCGCCGCATCATCGAGAAGAATGGCGGACGATTGGTCGAGACCTTCGTCGCGCCGCTCTACGGCCCCGATCAACGCCTCCGCTTCCTCGTCAGCACCGCGCCATGACCGATATCGTCATCACCGAATTCATGGACGACACTGCCGTCGCCAATCTGAAGGCACGCTTCGCGGTCCATTACGATCCCGAGCTCTATGCCAACCCGGACGAGATGGCGCGGCTCTTCGCCGATGTACCGGCCGTGATCGTGCGCAACCAGACGCAGGTGCGTGGCAAGGTTCTGGAAGCGGCGAAGGCGCTCAAGGTGATCGGCCGGCTCGGCGTCGGCCTCGACAATCTCGACATGGAGACTTGCGCCGCCCGCGGCATCCGTGTCTTCCCCGCGACGGGCGCCAACAGCCTCTCCGTCGTCGAATACGTCATCGGCACGACCATGACCCTGCTGCGCGGCGCATATTTCGCCAATGCCGCGATGGTGGCCGGCGAATTCCCCAAGACGAAGCTGATCGGCCGCGAGATCGCCGGCAAGCTGATGGGCCTCGTCGGCTTCGGCTCGATCGCCCGCGACGTCGCCCATCATGCCCGCGCCATCGGCATGGAGGTCGCCGCCTATCATCCGCGCCTGCCGGCCGATGACCCGGCCTGGAGCGGCGTGCGGCGGCTGGAGTTCGACGAGTTGCTGGAGCAGGCCGACGTCATCAGCCTGCACGTCCCGCTGACTTCGGAAACCCGCGGCATGATCGATGCGAAGGCCTTTGCCCGCATGAAGCCGGACGCGATCCTGATCAACACCGCGCGCGGCGGCATCATGGACGAGGCGGCACTGGTCAAGGCGCTCAAGGCCGGCAAGCTCGGCGGCGCAGCGATCGACGTCTACGAGCAGGAGCCGCTCGGCAAGGACGCCGCCAAGGTCTTCGCCGGCGCGCCCAACCTGATCCTGACGCCGCATATCGCCGGCAATACGGTGGAGTCGAACGGCCGGGTGTCCGGGCTCGTGGCCGAGAAGGTCATGGCTGCGCTGGAGGAGCGAATCTGACGTTTCCGCAGTTGAATCGGATTGCGAGCTTCGGCTCGCAAGGGATTCATCTGCTTAATGAAACGAGGCCGCTCGCAACCTCAAACAAAATCAAACCGATCGACATCGACCAATCCCTTGTCGGTGATCTTGAGATGCGGGATCACCGGCAGGGTCAGGAAAGCGACCTGCAGGAAGGGCTCGGCCAGCACGACGCCGAGCGCCTTCGCCGCCGCGCGCAAGCGCTCCAGATCGTGCCGCACCGCCTCGAAAGGCTGCTCGCTCATCAGCCCCGCGACCGGCAGCGCCAGCTCCGCCGTGACCTTGCCATCATCGGCTACGGCGAAGCCGCCGCCGATCTCGATCAGGCGGTTGGCCGCCGCCGCCATCGAGGCCTCGTCGACGCCGACGACGCAGAGATTATGGCTGTCATGCCCGACCGAGGAGGCGATGGCGCCGCGCTTCATGCCGAAGCCATGGACGAAGCCGGTGGCGATGCCGCCGTTCTTGCCGTGCCGCTCTATCACCGTGACCTTGATCGCATCCTGCGCGAGGTCGGGCAGGGCCTCGCCGTCGCGCGAGGGCAGGGCCATCGCCAGCCGCTCGGTGATGATCCGCCCCGGCACCACGCCGATCACCGGCGTCTCGCCGTCGCGGGCTTTCACGGCAAAATCGGCTGGCGCGAGCTTGCGGCTCTTCACGCTGCCGAGCCCGACCGGCGCGATCGTCGCCCGATCCGCGAACAGTGCCTCCTCGACCAGCCGGCCCCCCGTCAGGACCTGCTTCACCGAGCAGGCGGCGAGGTCCTCGACCAGCACGATATCGGCGCGCTTGCCCGGCCCGATGAAGCCACGGTCGAACAAACCGAAATTCCGCGCCGCCGAAAGCGAGGCGATGCGGTAGGTCGCGAGCACATCGGCACCCTCCGCAATGGCGGTGCGGATCATGTAGTCGAGATGGCCTTCCTCGCTGATATCGAGCGGGTTGCGGTCATCGGTGCAGAAGGCGAGGAAGGGCGAGGCGTCGCGCGAGATCAGCGGGATCAATTGATGCAGGTCCTTCGAGACCGAGCCCTCGCGGATCAGGATCGCCATGCCCTTGGCGAGCTTTTCGCGGGCCTCGTCGGCCGTCGTCGTCTCGTGGTCGGTGCGGATGCCGGCGGCGAGATAGGCGTTGAGATCCATACCGCGCACCAGCGGCGCATGGCCGTCGATATGCCGATGCGAGAAGGCTTCGAGCTTGGCGAGGCAGCCGGGGTCGCGATGGATCACGCCCGGAAAGTTCATGAACTCGGCCAGGCCGATCACCTTGGGATGATCCATCATCGGGGTCAGGTCGGCGGCTTCCAGCGCGGCCCCTGCGGTCTCCAGATGCGTCGCCGGCACGCAGCTCGACAGGTTGACGCGCAGGTCCATCCGCATCGCCTCGGCGCAGGCGAGGAAATAGCGGATGCCCTCCGCGCCTAGCACGTTCGATATCTCGTGCGGGTCGCAGATCGCGGTGGTGACGCCATGCGGCAGCACGCAGCGCTCGAATTCGAGCGGCGTCACCAGCGAGGATTCGATGTGCAGATGCGTGTCGATGAAGCCGGGAACGGCGATCAGGCCCTTGGCGTCGATGACGCGCTTGCCCTCGTAGGTGCCGTACGTCCCGACGATGGTGTCGCCGCAGATCGCGATATCGCTCTCGACCAGCGCGCCGGTGACGAGATCGAAGAGCTTCGCGCCCTTGATGACGAGATCAGCCGGCGCGTCGCCATGCCCCTGGGCGATGCGGCGGGCCAATTCTTGACTGGAAACCTTGGCGGCGTCGGTCATGGGGCGATTTCCATCTGGCATCATCGCAAGAACCTGCACGGGCTGTTCCAGCTTGTCGATACGTCTCCAGCGCGGGGCATCCCGGACAAGCGGCGAAGCCGCGCCGATCCGGGATCCATGCCTGAACCTTCGTAGTTGTCTCCGGAACCTCTTCTTGTCAGGTTCAGGCATGGATCCCGGGTCTACGCTCCGCTTCGCCCGAGATGACTCACGCGTGGGTTAAAGGTGTGGATCTACATTCTCGCGAGCCAGAAGAACGGCAGGCTCTATATCGGCGTGACCAACCACCTGTCTCGACGCGTCGAGGAACACCGCGACGGTCGCGGCTCGGAATTCGCAAGCCGCTATGGCGCGACGCGCCTCGTCTATGCCGAGCATTACGACGATCCCGCGGAAGCCATCGCGCAGGAGAAACGCATCAAGCATTGGCCGCGCGATTGGAAGATCGCGCTCATCGAACGTGCCAATCCCGATTGGAATGATCTATATCCGACGACGCATTTCGATTGATCGAAAGCCCGGAGCCTTCGCATGAAACTCACCTGGTACGGCCATTCCGCCTTCCGCGTCGATATCGACGGCGCCGCCATCCTGATCGATCCGTTCTTCACCGGGAACCCGGCCTTCGCGGGCGATGTCGCCGCGATCTCCAAGGGCGTCAGCCACATCATCGTCACCCACGGCCATGGCGACCATGTCGGCGACACGCTCGACATCGCCGCTAAGACTGGCGCGACCGTCATCACGAACTACGATCTTGCCATGCATCTGGCTTCGCAGGGCCTGAAGAACTTCAGCCCGATGAATACCGGCGGCACCGTCGATCTCGGCCCCTTCAGCGTCACGCTGACCCGCGCCGACCATTCGGCCGGCATGGGCGAGGGCGGCGTCAATGTTCCGGTCGGCAGTGCCAATGGGGCGATCATCAAGGCCAAGGGCGAGAAGACGCTCTGGCACATGGGCGATACCGACATCTTCTCGGACATGGCACTGCTCAGCGAAATCCATGGCGTCGAGATCTGCATCTGTCCGATCGGCGATCGCTTCACCATGGGCGGCAAGGTTGCCGCGCTCGCCATGACCCGCTTTGTCAAGCCGAAGGTCACGGTCCCCGCGCATTACGGCACCTTCCCGATCATCGACCAGAACGCCGATGTCTTCGTCGCCGGCATGCAGGGCAGCGGCATCGAAGTCGTGCTGCCGAAGAAGGGCGAGGCTTTCACGATCTGAGCCGGGAAACCGGTTTGATCGATCAATGCTGATTTACCTTTGCCCGTTCGCCGCGCTATAGCGCGGCGAACCGTTTTCCGGCGCGCGATCCGCGCCCTGTCCAGGAGTCCGCCATGTCGGTCGATCTCGCCACCGTCAAACGCGTCGCGCATCTTGCGCGCATCGCCGTGCCGGAGGCTGATCTGGCCAAGCTGCAAGGCGAGCTCAACGCCATCCTCGGCTTCGTCGAGCAGCTCAACGAGGTCAATGTCGACGGTGTCGAGCCGATGACCTCGGTGACGCCGATGGCGATGAAGCAGCGCGAGGACGTGGTCACGGATGGCGAGATCGCCGATGCGATCGTCGCCAACGCCCCTGCCTCCGAGGACGATTATTTCATGGTGCCGAAGGTGATCGAATAAGCGCGCGGCGCGCTCCTTCGATCATCCCGGATGCGCGTTGCGATCCGGCCTTTGCGACCAGATAAATTCCGGAACCCTCCCGTGACCGATCTCACCCGCCTGACGCTGACCGAGGCCCGCGACGGCCTGAAAGCCAAGACCTTCTCCGCCACCGAACTGACGAAGGCGCATATCGCTGCCGTCGAGAAGGCCCGCGCCCTTAACGCCTATGTGCTGGAAACCCCCGAGCACGCCCTGAAGCAGGCCGCGGCTTCCGACGAGAAGCTCGCCAAGGGCGAGGCGGGCCCGCTCGAAGGCCTGCCGCTCGGCATCAAGGACCTGTTCGCGACCAACGGCGTGCGCACCA
Source organism: uncultured Allobosea sp. (assembly GCF_945956895.1). Lineage (GTDB taxonomy): Bacteria > Pseudomonadota > Alphaproteobacteria > Rhizobiales > Beijerinckiaceae > Allobosea. The sequence continues at coordinate 24,884 of NZ_CAMFJF010000021.1, forward strand.
CCGCCTGCTCGAACATCCTCGGCAATTTCGTGCCGGCCTATGAGTCGACGGTCACGAGCCAGCTCTGGCGCGACGGCGCCGTGATGCTCGGCAAGCTCAACAACGACGAATTCGCGATGGGCTCGTCGAACGAGACCTCGGCCTTCGGCAATGTCGTCAACCCGTGGCGCCGCAAGGGCTCCAATGTCGGCTCTGGCGCTGGTGGCGCCGTCGAGGGCAACCATCTGGTGCCGGGCGGCTCCTCGGGTGGTTCGGCCGCGGCCGTCGCCGCCGATCTCTGCCTTGCTGCGACCGCGACCGATACCGGCGGCTCGATCCGCCAGCCCGCCGCCTTCACCGGCACGGTCGGCATCAAGCCGACCTATGGCCGCTGCTCGCGCTGGGGCACGGTGGCCTTCGCCTCCTCGCTCGACCAGGCCGGGCCGATCGCCAAGACCGTGCGCGACGCGGCGGTGATGCTGCGCTCGATGTCCGGCCACGATCCGAAGGACACGACCTCGGTCGATATGGCCGTGCCGGACTACGAGGCGGCCGTCGGCCGCTCGGTGAAGGGCATGAAGATCGGCATTCCCCGCGAATACCGCCTGGATGGCCTGAACGCCGAGATCGATGCGCTCTGGCAGCAGGGCATCGCCTGGCTGAAGGCCGCCGGTGCCGAGATCGTCGAGATTTCGCTGCCGCATACCAAATACGCCCTGCCGGCCTATTACATCGTCGCTCCGGCGGAGGCTTCCTCGAACCTCGCCCGCTATGACGGCGTCCGCTACGGCCTGCGCGAGCAGGGCAAGGACATCGTCGAGATGTACGAGAAGACCCGCGCCGCCGGCTTCGGCGCCGAGGTAAAGCGCCGCATCATGATCGGCACCTATGTGCTTTCGGCCGGCTATTACGATGCCTATTACGTCCGGGCCCAGAAAATCCGCACCCTGATCAAGCGCGATTTCGAGACGGTCTACGCGCAGGGCATCGACGCCGTGCTGACGCCCGCCACACCGTCCGCCGCTTTCGGCATCGGCGAGAAGGGTTCGGCCGATCCGGTCGAGATGTATCTCAACGACGTCTTTACGGTGACGGTGAACATGGCGGGCCTCCCCGGCATCGCCGTGCCCGCGGGTCTCGACGCCCAGGGCCTGCCGCTGGGCCTCCAGCTCATCGGTCGCCCCTTCGACGAAGAGACGCTGTTCTCGCTCGGCGCGGTGATCGAGCAGGCGGCCGGCCGTTTCGCGGTGTCCGAGCGCTGGTGGGGTTGAGCGCTTCGCTCAATCTCCGCCGCCCCCGCCGCAGCCGCCGCCATCTCCACCCGAGCCACCATCGGAGCTGCCGCCGTCTGAGCTGCTGCCGTCGCTGAAGCCGTCCGTGCTGCCGTCATAGGATGTGCTGGAGAAGTCGCCACCGCATTGCGTGCCGGCGTCGCCCCTGCGGCGGAGTTCCTCGCAATCAGGGTGGTAGCGATAGCCGCCGGGGATGTTCAGCTTGAGATCGAGCGCGAACAGCAGCGGCAGTCGCGTGGGGTTCGACGGGTTGATGCCGTCCAGCTGGCAGCATTGCAGCCAGACGCGCCGCAGGCCGGTATTGTTCTTCTTGCGATTGAGCGCGAGCGCCACGGCCGGCGTGTGATGCAGCATGCCGCCGAAGGCCTTCTGGCAGAATTCCTGGTAGGCGCGGGTATAGAGGATGAACTCGTGCCAGAGATCGTCCGCGACCTGCGAGGGCATCGCGACATATGCGCGCCCGCTATTGAGATAGGCTAGGAAGAACTGCCGCAGCCCCTGCGCGACGAGCGCCGTCTGCTTGCGGGTGAAGCCGGGGTGACGCTTGGCGAGCTTGTCCAGTAGCCCCGGAGGCCATTGGTAGTTGCTGATGTATTCGGCGCGCTTGAGGCGGCGATAGTGCGACCAGGAGGCGACGAACGGGATCGCCATCGCGACGAGTGCGAGGGCTACGAGCGGCAGGAGCCACTGAGACATTGTCGACCGCCCCCGCCGCGTCGATTCGAGACGGGGGCGATCAGATCACGAGTGAGCGGTGGATGCATCCCCGCGCGGCGGCTGCGCCTTGCGCTTGGTCCCGCGCAGGTCCGCCAGCCAGCGCACCATCACGTAGAACACCGGCGTGAAGATCAGGCCGAAGAAGGTCACGCCCAGCATGCCGGAGAACACCGCGATGCCCATCGCCTGGCGCATCTCCGCGCCGGCGCCGACCGAGATCGTCAGCGGCAGCACGCCGAGGATGAAGGCCATCGAGGTCATCAGGATCGGCCGCAGGCGGGTGCGGGCGGCAGCGATCGCCGCGTCGCGGCGGTGCATGCCCTCGTCCTCCGCCTGCTTGGCGAACTCGACGATCAGGATCGCGTTCTTCGCGGCCAGGCCGACCAGCACCACCAGGCCGATATCGACCAGGATGTTGCGGTCGAGATTGGCGTAGTTCACCCCGAACATCGCCGCCAGGATACACATCGGCACGATCAGGATGACCGATAGCGGCAGGAGCCAGCTCTCGTAGAGCGCGGCCAGCAGCAGGAAGACGAACACCACCGCGAGGCCGAAGGCGATGATCGCGGTGTTGCCGGCGAGCTTCTCCTGCAGCGCGATCTCGGTCCATTCGAAGCCGAAGCCGGCCGGCAGACGCTGCTGCGCGATCTGCTCGACCGCCGCGATGCCCTGTCCGGTTGAATAGCCGTGTGCCATCGAGAGCTGCACTTCGGCCGCCGGATAGAGGTTGTAGCGCGGCACGCGATAGGCGCCGGTCGTGTCGTGGAAGGAGGCGATCGAGCCGATCGGCACCATCTCGCCATCCGCATTGCGGGTCTTGAGATTGGCGACGTCGCGCGTGGTCAGGCGGAAGGGGTTGTCGGCCTGCGCGGTGACGCGGAAGGTGCGGCCCAGCAGGTTGAAGTCGTTGATATAGGCCGAGCCCATATAGACCGACAGCGTCTCGAAGATGCGCGTCACCGGCACGCCGAGCATCTCCGCCTTGGTGCGGTCGATATCGGCGTAGATCTGCGGCGTCTTGGTCGAGAACAGCGTGAAGGGCTGCTGGATGCCCGGCACCTGTCCCGCCGATCCTGCGACGATCCAGGCAGCGCCCTCCAGCGCCGCGAGCCCACGCCCGCCGCGATCCTGCACATAGCCTTTCAGGCCGCCGCCCGTGCCGATGCCGGGAATGGCCGGCGGCGGAATGACCAGCGCGAAGGCTTCCGGAATACTGAACATCTGCCGGCGAAGATCGTTCAGGATACCTTCGGTCGTCAGCCCGGCCTTCTCGCGGTCCTTGAAGGGCGCGAGCGTGACGAAGGCCACGCCGGCATTGGGGGCGATCGTGAAGGTCGCGCCGTCGAGACCGGCGAAGGCCACGGTATGGACCACGCCGGGGCGCGACAGCAGCAGGTCGTTCGCCTTGCGGAGCACTTCGTCGGTGCGCTGGAGCGAGGAACCTGGCGGCAGCTGCAGCGCGACGATGAAGTAGCCGCGGTCGAGCTGCGGCACGAGGCCGGTCGGGGTCTTGCGGATGTCCCAGACGGTCGCGGCGATCAGGCCTGAATAGACGATCAGCAGGATCACCGCGATGCGGATGAGCCGGGAGGTGATGCGTCCATAGGTCCGCGACAGCCAGTCGAAGCCCGCATTGAAGTAGTGGAAGAACCAGCGGATCGGTGCGCCCAGCCTGTAGAAGAAGCCGTGCTGCTCGTGCTCGTCATGCTTCTTGTGCGGCTTGAGCAGCACCGCCGACATGGCCGGCGACAGCGTCAGCGAGACGAAGCAGGAGATTGCCGTCGAGGCCGCGATCGTGACCGCGAACTGCTGGTAGAAGGTGCCCTGCAGGCCGCTGATGAAGGCGGTCGGGATGAACACCGCGCACAGCACGAGCGCGATCGCCAGCAGCGCGCCGCCGACCTCGTCCATCGTCTTGTGCGCCGCTTCCTTCGGCGACATGCCTTCGGCCAGATAGCGCTCGACATTCTCCACGACGACGATCGCGTCGTCGACGACGATGCCGATGGCCAGAACCAGCGCCAGCAGCGAGATCGTGTTGAAGGAGATGCCGACCGCGCTCATCACCAGGAAGGTGCCGACCAGCGAGACCGGGATCGCGACGATCGGGATGATCGCGGCGCGCCAGGTCTGCAGGAACAGGATCACGACGACGACGACGAGCGCCACCGCCTCGAGCAGGGTCCGCACCACCGCGTCGACGGATTCTCCGATGAATTCGGTCGGGTTGTAGATGATGCGGTGCTCGAGGCCGGCCGGGAACTGCTTGGCCATCTCGGTCATCGTCGCGATCAGCTTGTCCGAGGTCGCGAGCGCGTTGGAGCCCGGACGCTGGAAGACGGCGATGGCGACGGTGCTCTTGTTGTCGAGATAGGCGTTGGAGGTGTAGTCCTGCGAGCCGAGCTCGACGCGGGCGATGTCGCGAACGCGGATCGTGCCGCCATCCGCATCGGAGCGCACGACGATGCTCTCGAATTCCGAGACGTCGGTCAGGCGGCCGAGCGTGTTGACCGAGAGCTGGAAGGCCTCGTCCGACCTCGCCGGCGGCTGGTTGAGTGCGCCGGCCGCGACCTGCACGTTCGCGGCCCTGAGCGCCGCGACGACGTCGCCCGCCGTCAGGTTGCGCGCCGCGACCTTGGCCGGGTCGAGCCAGATCCGCATCGAGAAGTCGCGCGCGCCGAAGACCTGCACGTCGCCGACGCCGTCGACGCGGGTCAGCACGTCCTTCACGTAGAGCGAGGCGTAGTTGGAGATGTACTGCGCATCGCGCGACCCGTCCGGCGAGATCATGTTGATGACCATCAGGAAGTCGGGCGAGGCCTTGCGGACCTGGATGCCGAGCGCGCGTACATCCTGCGGCAGACGCGCCTCGGCCTGCGAGACGCGGTTCTGCACCAGCACCTGCGCCTGGTCGATGTCGGTGCCGCCCTTGAAGACGACGTTGATGGTCACCCGCCCGTCGCCGGTCGACTGCGAGGTGATGTAGAGCATGTCGTCGACGCCGTTCACCTCCTGCTCGATCGGCGTCGCCACCGTGGCGGCGACCGTCTCGGCCGAGGCGCCGGGATAGGTTGCGGTGATCGAGACCGTGGGCGGCGCGATCTCGGGATATTCGGCGATCGGCAGCGAGCGCTGCGCGATGGCGCCGGCGATCGTCAGCAGCACCGAAAGCACGGTGGCGAAGATCGGGCGGTCGATGAAGAAATGGGCGAAGCGGAACATGGGGATGTCCTGGCCGGAATAAGGCGGGCGGGCGCCCGTTGGCGCCCATGATTCAATGCCGGGCCGTGCATGGCCCGAGAGGCGGCCGCCGGTTTTCGGGGAAAGCCGGCGCGGCAGGCGCTCAGTTCGTCGTCGCGAGCTTGATCTCGCCGGGTTGCGGCGCGACGGCGACGCCCGGGCGGACCATCGGATTGGCACTGCCGCCGACGATCACCTTGTCCTGGGTCGTGAGCCCCGAGCGGATTACCCTGAGGCCCTCGCTGAGCGGGCCGAGCACGACCGGCTTCGGCACGACCTTGTTCTCGGGGCCGACCGTCAGCACGATCTTGTTGGCCTGGTCCGAGACGATGACCGTGTCCGGAACGAGCAAGGCATCGGCTTCGCCGGCGAAGAAGCGCAGGCGCCCGAACACGCCCGGCGTCAGGAACTGGTCCTTGTTCTCGAACACGGCGCGGCCGCGGATCGTTGCCGAGCGGGCATTGAGCGCGTTGTCGACGAAGTTGACCTTGCCGCGGCGGCCCCATTTGGGTTCGTCGGAGAGGCGCACCTCGACCGGCGTTCCCGTGTCCTTGCTGGCGCCGTCCCGCGGGTTGCTCAGCCGCGCATAACGCAGATAATCGGCTTCGGAGACGTCGAAGCTGAAGAAGATCGGATCGACCGCGACGATGGTCGTCAGCAGCGAGGCGCCCGACTGGCCGCCCGCGATCAGGTTGCCCGGATCGACGCGGCGGTTCGAGATGCGCCCGGCGAGCGGCGCGCGAACCTCGGTCCATTCGAGATTGAGCTGGGCATTCTTGAGGGTGGCCTCGGCGCCCTGCTGCGTACCGATCGCGCTGTTCAGGTTGGCGCGGCGCTGGTCGACGTCGCGCGCCGTGATCGTGCGGTTCTGCGTCAGGCCCTCGGCGCGCTCGACCTCGTTCTGGGCGAGCTCGACCTGCGCCTTGGCGCGGGCAACGTCTGCGCGGGCCACGTCGACGGCCAGTTTGTAAGGCCGCTGATCGATGGTAAAGAGCAGGTCGCCCTTCTGGACGAGCGCGCCGTCGCGGAAATGAACGCTGTCGATGAAGCCGGAGACGCGGGCGCGCACCTCGACCTGATCACTGGCCTCGAAGCGGCCGGTATACTCGTCCCAGTTGGTGATGCGCTTGGCGAGCGGGTTGGCGACCTGAACCGGAGGAGCTGGCGGGGCTCCCTGAGCGGCAGCGTCGAACGCGGTGAGCGCGGTCGACGTGAAGGCGGCGGTGAGCACCAGACCGATGAAACGGCTGCGTGACATGACGGAACTCCGGGGTAACGAGCCGGCGCAACCAATGGGGGTTTCCGGCATTTTGCGCAAGAAGGGGTGACGAGTGACGAATGTCAAGAACCATCACTCGTCAAGAAGCGCGATATTGCGCCACATAAGCCACATTCCCGCCATCCGGTTGCAGGAGCGCAACGCGGCGGGGCATTTTCGCCGCCTCAGCGTGCTAGGTCGACGCAACGGATGCTTGCCGCCCGCCCGCTGACATCGTAACGCGTAGGCCACGAATTCAGTCGGAAGAGACCAGATGAACGCGCATGCCCGCCCCGCCGACCCGAAGAAGCTGATCAAGGGCGCGACCGGCGATTGGGAGATCGTGATCGGCATGGAGATTCATGCCCAGGTCACCTCCAATGCCAAGCTGTTCTCCGGCGCCTCGACCGGTTTCGGCGCCGAGCCGAACGAGCATGTCAGCCTCGTCGACGCGGCCATGCCCGGCATGCTGCCGGTGATCAATGCCGAATGCGTGAAGCAGGCGGTGCGCACCGGCCTCGGCCTCAACGCGCAGATCAACAACCGCTCGGTCTTCGACCGCAAGAACTATTTCTATCCGGACCTGCCGCAGGGCTACCAGATCAGCCAGTACAAGAGCCCGATCGTGGGCGAGGGCGAGATCGTGGTCGATCTCTCGCCGACCGAACAGATCACGGTCGGCATCGAGCGGCTGCATCTGGAGCAGGATGCCGGCAAGTCGATCCATGACCAGCACCCGACGATGAGCTTCGTCGACCTCAACCGTTCGGGCGTGGCGCTGATGGAGATCGTCTCCAAGCCCGACCTGCGCTCGGCCGAGGAGGCGAAGGCCTATGTCTCGAAGCTGCGCACCATCCTGCGCTATCTCGGCACCTGCGACGGCGACATGGAGAAGGGTAATCTCCGCGCCGACGTGAACGTCTCCGTCCGCAAGCCGGGTGATGCGCTGGGCACGCGCTGCGAGATCAAGAACGTCAACTCGATCCGCTTCATCGGCCAGGCGGTCGAGACCGAGGCGCGCCGCCAGATCGGCATCATCGAGGATGGCGGCACGATCGATCAGGAAACCCGGCTCTACGATCCCGGCAAGGGCGAGACCCGTTCGATGCGCTCCAAGGAAGAGGCGCATGACTACCGCTATTTCCCCGATCCGGACCTGCTGCCGCTCGAATTCGACGATGCCTTCGTCGAGAGCCTGAAGGGCGCGCTGCCGGAATTGCCGGACGCCAAGAAGGCCCGCTTCATCGCGACCTATGGGCTCTCGCCTTATGACGCCTCGGTGCTGGTCGCCGAGCGCGATCAGGCCGACTACTTCGAGGACGTCGCCAAGGGCCGCGACGGCAAGGCCGCCGCCAACTGGGTGATCAACGAATTGTTCGGCCGCCTCAACAAGGAAGGCAAGGACGTCACGACCTCGCCGGTCTCGGCCGCGCAACTCGGCGGCCTCGTCGACCTGATCGGCGAGGGCGTCATCTCCGGCAAGATCGCCAAGGACCTGTTCGAGATCGTCTGGACCGAGGGCGGCGACCCCCGCCAGATCGTCGAGGCTCGCGGCATGAAGCAGGTCACCGATACCGGTGCCATCGAGAAGGCGGTCGACGAGATCATTGCGGCCAATCCCGACAAGGTCGAGCAGGTCAAGGCCAAGCCGACCATGCTGGGCTGGTTCGTCGGCCAGGCGATGAAGGCCTCGGGCGGCAAGGCCAACCCGCAGGCGCTGAACGAAATCCTGAAGCAGAAGCTGGGAATCTGACTCTGAAACACGCCGTCATTCCGGGCGCAGCGAAGCGGAGACCCGGAATCCATCGTAGAGCAGCCTGCCCTGCGATGGATTCCGGATCGGCGCCGCTTCGCGGCTTGTCCGGAATGACGGGCGGATGGAACTGCGAGGGCGCCAGGTGACCCCCGCCGATCTCGTCATCCGCGACGCCGAAGCCGCCGATCTCCCGGCGGTCAGGGCGCTTTTGGTCGAGACCTGGCACGCTACCTATGACGGGATCTATGGCTGGCAGCGCGTCGCCGAGATCACCAATGCCTGGCACTCCCTGGAGAACCTCAGGGCTCAGCTCGGCCGCGACGAGGGCATCTTCCTGGTCGCGCTGGTCGGCGAGGAGATCGTCGCGACGGCTTCCGCCCGGCAGGAGCGTGACGGCGCGGCGCTGCTGACACGGCTCTATGTCCTGCCGAACCGGCAGGGCGTCGGCATCGGCCGCACGCTACTGCAGGTCGTGCTCGCCTGCTTTCCGGAGGCGCCGGTGGCGCGGCTCGAGGTCGAGAGCCAGAACGAGCCGGCCATCGCCTTCTACGAGCGCATGGGCTTCTTCCTGCAGCGGCAGGCGCGCTTCGACGGGCGCGATGACACGCCCAACACGCTGCTGATGGCGAAGCGGCTGTTCGTCGTATGAAGACCTATGACGTGATCCCATTCGGTGAACGGCAGTTCCTGCTTCGCTTTTCGCCGGTCACGGACTTCCTGGAACAGTTTCACCCCCAACAATATTACGCGACCGCCTGCAAGATCGTGCTCTCGGACGGTCATGCGAGCCTGCACGATTGTATCGTTCGGAGAGAACGCAAGCCAAATTTTGCCAACGTGTTGGTCGACGACGCCTATGTCTTGGTGAAGTCAGGTCTCGTCGCGGAGGCGCTTTATTCCGCGACCTATCACATGACGCATATCGGCAAGGTGATCAGCGAGGCTGATGCCATAGCTTGGAGAAAGGATCCGTGGTCGCCGGGTCCTGACATTGCTAGCAAAATGAAGAAGCCTGCCGATGATCGCTTTGAACAATGACATGATCCGTATGCGTCCGGCCCAGCGTGAGGACGTGCCGCGCGTCGCCGAACTCATCATGCATGGTGCATCGGTGCAGAAGCGCACGCCCGATGAGATCGCGGCCGAGGCGCAGGATCCGGTCTATCTCGAGGCCTTCGAGACAATCGCGGCCAATCCCTACAACACGCTCTTCGTCGCCGAACTGGAGGGCAAGGTGGTCGGCACCTACCAGATCACCATCCTGCCGGGCATGGCCGAACGCGGGCGCATTCGCGCCAAGATCGAGAGCGTCCATGTCGCACCTGAGACCCGTGGGCGGGGCATCGGCGCGATCATGATGCGCCATGCGATCGGCTTTGCGGCGGAGAAGGGCGTCGGCCTTCTCGAATTGACCTCGCACAAGGCCAGGCCCGACGCGCATCGTTTCTATAACAGCCTCGGCTTCGTGCAGAGCCACGAGGGCTTCAAGATGGCGCTCTCGCCGTGAACTGTTCCTTATGAGGCGAAGACCCTCATCGTCATCCCGGATCTCCGCTTCGCTCCGTCCGGGATGACGCGCTTGCGAGGCAACGCAGTGAGGCTGAGGAAGGGGCGCCTTCAGGGCATGGCTCGTCGCGCCGAAAGCGGACCTCAGCCCCTTCCGGGGCTTTCGGAGGCTTCCTAGGTTTCGGGGCGAGGCCTCCCGCCTGAAAGGAAGCGACCGATGTCCGAAGTCCCCGCCAAGCCGATCGACCTGTACTACTGGCCGACGCCGAACGGCTTCAAGATCACCATCATGCTCGAAGAGACCGGGCTGCCTTACACCATCGTTCCGGTGAATATCGGCAAGGGCGACCAGTTCAAGCCGGACTTCCTGGCGATCTCCCCGAACAACCGCATGCCGGCAATCGTTGATCCCAACGGGCCGGACGGCAAGCCGATCTCGATCTTCGAATCCGGCGCGATCCTGCAATATCTCGGCCGAAAGACCGGAAAATTCTATCCGAAGGACGAGCGCAGCCGCGTCGAAGTCGACGAATGGCTGTTCTGGCAGATGGGTGGCTTCGGCCCGATGCTCGGCCAGACCCATCATTTCCGCCTCTACGCGCCGGAGAAGGTGCCCTACGCGATCGAGCGCTACACCAACGAGGCTAACCGCCTCTACGGCGTGCTGAACAAGCGCCTCGAAGGCCGCGACTATATCTGCGGCGACTACTCGATCGCCGATATGGCCTGCATCGGCTGGGCCCGCGGCTGGGAGCGGCAGGGCCAGGACCTCAAGCAATTCCCGAATGTCGCGCGCTGGCTGGAGACGATGCTGGCGCGGCCTGCCGTGTTGCGCGGCATCAAGGTCGGCGAGGAACTGCGCAACCCCGCCGGTATCAGCACGCCCGAGGAGAAGGCGATCCTCTTCGGGCAGAAGGCGCGCTGAGCGCACACTGGCACCATGGGCACTGCGTCATGGTCGGGCTTGTCCCGACCATCCACGTCTTCGCTGGTCGGGTCTGGTGTTCAAGACGTGGATGCTCGCCACAAGGGCGAGCATGACGTCGAGCCTCAATTCATCCGGTTCCATTTCACCGAGCGGCAGATCAACCCGCCCATGACGCAGCCGGCGGTGGTCAGCGTGCTGCCCGAGAGCGTCATCGTGCCCGAATAGGTCTTGCCATCCTCGGGGTTGAAGGCGCTGCCGCTCCACTTGTTCGCGCCGTTCGGCTTCATGTCGTAGAAGATGCGCTGGCCGACCTTGGCCGGGCCTTTCTCGTCCTTGAGCCAGGACAGCGAGCCGCAGAGCGCGTCGCCGCATTTCGTGAAGCGTACGCGCGAGGCGCCGGTGTCGCGCTCCCAGGTGCCGACGGCTTCCTGTGCCGCCGCGCCCGCGACGCTCGCCAGCAGTCCGAGCGCGGCGAAGGCCGCAAGCTTCGATCCGGTTCCGTGATGCATCCGATCCTCCCGTATTCGACCAGCTATGTCTGCATGGTTCAGATATGAACCATATCCGGGATTGGGTCGGCCTCCAAACTGCCGCAACGGAAGAGGTTTCCGCCGCTTCCGCTTCGCAAGGTGAATCCATCCTCAATGCATGGCGAGCTGACGTAAGATCAGGGGGTTGTAATCATTGCGATTTTCGCGATTCCGAGATGAATCCTTCGTTGATTTAACCGGGTGATTACGTCTCGTTGAGACTCGGTTCATCTCGAAATTTAGGGAGCATTTTAAAGATCGGATCCACTCTCGCACCCATCGACCGGGGCCTTCGGACGGGTGGCCGGTGCAACGACAAGAGGGTGGTTTGTCATGGCACGCATGGAGATGAGCGCTGTTCCCGCTTCGCTGGTGATCCCGGCGGAAGTGTCGGCGGAAGCCTATTACGAACTCGGCCTGATGCATGCTTCGGGGCGGGCAGGGGCCGTCGATCTGGTCAAGGCGCAGATGTGGTTCAACGTCGCCTTTGCCCGCGGTTGCGCCCGGGCCGCGGTGCATCGTCAGGAACTGGCGCTCGAAATGAAGCGCGACGAGATCGCTTTGGCGCTGCGTGAGGCGCGCGCCTTTCTGACGCGGCACTGAAGCTGCGCTCGGGATCTGGAAGCTGGCGCCCCTGCGGCGCTGTTCAGAATGCCCCGATGCCGCCTGAGGGCGGGGGCTGGTTGCCCCTGCGATCCCCGGTGATGGAAGCGGGCGTTACGGACAAGATTTCACAAAGCAGCGCCAGGCAGCTGGCGAAGGCGAGACCAATGAGCAGCATAGGCAGGCTCCTTGTCGTCAACGCCTCAATCTAACATCGACTTGATCTGCCGGTTTATCGATTCTGGGCATGACGGCCCTGCGCACGAGCCTTGTGGGGTGCGAAGGCGGCAGCTATAAGCGCGCCGCATTTCCCTTTTCCGTACCCCTTCCAAGGATCGATCGATGGCTGTCCAGCGTACCTTCTCCATTCTCAAGCCCGACGCGACGAAGCGCAACCTCACCGGCGCGGTCAACGCGGTCTTCGAGAAGGCTGGCCTGCGCATCGTCGCGCAGAAGCGCATCCAGATGACCAAGGCCCAGGCCGAGACCTTCTATGCCGTGCACGCGGCTCGTCCGTTCTTCGGCGAGCTCGTCGAGTTCATGACCTCCGGCCCGGTCGTCGTGCAGGTCCTGGAAGGCGAGGACGCCATCGCCAAGCACCGCGAAGTGATGGGCGCCACCAACCCGGCCAACGCTGCCGAGGGCACCGTCCGCAAGCTCTTCGCCCTCTCGGTCGGCGAGAACACCGTGCATGGTTCGGACGCTCCGGAGACCGCCGCGATCGAGATCGCGCAGTTCTTCTCGGGCAACGAGATCGTCGGCTGATTTCAGCCATCTGCTGAACAAGCGAAAGGCGGGCCGGTTTCCGGCCCGCCTTTTCTTTTTGCGGATTACCTGGCCGCGGCAGGGGGATGTTCCCGCCGCGGCGTTGCTGCTCCTCAGAGCCCGAAGGAGTAGTTCGTTCCCGTATCGAACGAATAGCTCGCCGACAGGCCGAAGGTGAACGAATCGCGGGAGCCGAACGGCCTGACGATTGCGGAGCGCGTGGCGTCGCCCACGAGGCGCTTGTACTCGACATAGGCCGTGGTCTTGAGCTGGTCAGACCAGTTATAGGTCACCTGCGCCAGGGCGCCATAGCTGTGCACGCCGGCATTGAAACGCTGCAGCAGGCCGCCCGTGCCGGGCATCGCGCCGCCGGTACCGAAATAGGTCCGGATATAGTCGGCAGAGGCGATCCGCATGCGCGGGCCGATGCCGAGCGTCCAGGTGCCGACGGTCGAGAAGGCGTCGAGCTTGAAGTCGGCGACGACGCCGTCATGCGCGACGATGCCACGCCGCACGTCGACGCGGCCGCGCAGCCAGGAGGTTGGGTAGAACTCGACGAAGCCGCCGGCTTCGGCGCCGAATTTGGTTGCGGGCACCGCGACGAGGGCCGGGTTGACCTTGGCGCTACGCTTCCAGAGCAGGTCGCCCGAGAAGCCGATGCGCCAGCCCTGGCCCGAGAAGACGCCGATGCTGAGCATCGCGTCATCCTCGGCGCTCCACCAGGTGCTCTTCAGGCCCTTGCCGAGCGAGATGATCGGGCGCGCCCGGAAAACGTAATCGTCCGAGCCCGTATAATCGGGTTGATAGCGCACGCCGGCGCCCAGCGTGAGGTACCAGTTCTGAGCCGGCTGGGGCGAGGTCAGGGTCGAGTAATCCCGCGACTGGGCCTGGGCTTGGCCGGGCAGAGACAGGACGAGGCAGGTCGCAAGACCGGCCAGATACGCAACGCAACGCATGATCCAGAACTCCGACGCAATGGCGTCTTCGATAGGCGATGCCCGCAATCTGGCGGACGAGGTTTAATGCGCGGTTAAGGTTCCCATTTCGTTATCTTCTGCGTTTTCAAGCGGTTGATCTCCCGAATCTTTTGCTCGGTGCAAGGGAGCGGGCAAAGGCTGCGTCTGGGAAACGGCGCATCCGGCTGCGCCGGTTTCAGCGACCAGGGAGAACTTCGGCCTCGGTTGGGGAGCCCTCGGGGTCGATGAATTCGAGGATCGCCTGCGAGAAAGCCAGTATGGCGGCTTCCCGATTCTCCCTGCACATCGCCCGCGCGATATGGATGAAGTCGTCCGGGACGATCTGAGCCACGACCCTGGAGTTGCCGCGCCCCGACGCAATTGCGCCGCTGACGGTCAGGCCGCTTCTCCTGGCACCGTCGGGGTGTCTTCCGACCCACGCGCCATGGTCAATTCGAACCTTGCCTTCGTACTGCCAACGGCCGCCACCTTGCAGGGGCGCCCGCCACAGCTGGCTGTGTTCGCTCATGATTTCACCTTCGGCTTTGGTCCGGTCACCTCATGAAGCAGTTCAGCGACGAAAGCCATATCGGCGCCGGAAACGTGCCGTTGCCGGCTCAGGCGGCCGAGGAGGGCGAGATGAGAACCCGCGGCTGATCGCTTCGAATACCGCGCGTTAATCGATGGCGGGGAGAATGATCGCGCGGCCAGAGACGTCGGCCGAAGGAGTTCTCAGGAGGGACGGCGATGATGGAATTGGCGATCCTCTGGTTACTCTGTGCGGCCGTGTTCCTGGAGTTGGCGGAGCGCGCCCCCGAGGTCGACTAGCCGTCGCCCAGGATCGGCCGGGCCGCCTGTATGTTGCGGCAGGCGCACCGCCCATGAAATCGGCTGTCCTGCCGCTGCAGACCTCTTGACCTGCGGCCCGCTCTATGGCCATGCCGGAGCACGGGCTCGGCATCGTGATCTTCGCTGCGCTCCGTTCTCGAAGGGCAGGCGGAATCATGAAGATGCGGCGGATGGGTGCGGTCGTTCTGGCCGGTGGACTGTCGATTCTGGCGAGCGTCTCGGCCTATGCCGCGAGCAGCTCGACGACCTTGCCGCCGCCGGACCCGACGGCGAAGAACCTCACCCCCTACATGATCCAGCTGCGCGCCTTCGATGCCTGCCTCGTCACGCAGTCGCAATTGATGGGCACGACGCGTGAAGCGGTCCACACCCCCTGCAGCTGCTACGCCAAGGGCACGGTCAACGCGATGACCAAGGACGAGATCCAGGCCTTCCGCGACACCGGCTATTTCAACGACACGGCCCGCCAGAAGGGCCTGCAGTTCATCGATCAGTGCAAGCTGAAGCGCCCGTTCTGAGCGGCGCGCCGGCTTTCTCACTCTCGTAAAATACGCGGGTCATCCCGGGCGACCGGGGGGGACCCGGGGCCCATGCCCGAAGCCTTCCGGCATGGATCCCGAGTCTTCGCTTTGCTGCGCCGGGATGAGCCTTTCGTATGCCGGCGATGCTTTCGCCTCTGGCCTTGCTGCTGACAGACTCCTGACAGAAGCTGTCAGCGCGGTTGAGCCATTCTGCCGCAGGTCCAATCCTCGCCCGTTCGATCGTTCCGGTCGAACGGCATGGCTATTGGACCGGGAGACGAGTGGGGAGACGCCGCCGTGCAGCGCGCTGAACGATTGCTCGACATGATCCAGAGCCTGCGTCGCCGCAGGCGCCCCGTGACTGCCGAGACGCTGGCCTCCGAGCTCGACGTCTCCGTGCGCACGGTTTATCGCGACATCGGCGCGCTGGTGCGTCAGGGCGTGCCCGTGCGCGGCGAGGCCGGCATCGGCTATGTGCTCGATGCAGGTTTCGACCTGCCGCCGCTGATGTTGTCACCTGACGAGATCGAAGCCGTGCTGGTCGGCATGCGCTGGCTGAGCGAGCGGGCCGACCCCGTGCTCGCGCGTGCCGCCGAGGATGTCGTCAGCAAGGTGGCGGCGGTGCTGCCGCCGCATCTGCGGCCGATCCTGCTCGATGGCGCCTTGTTCGCGGCGTCCCATCCCGGGGATGTGCAGGCCGATCAGGTCGATGTCGCGGCCGTGCGCGCTGCCATCCGCAACGGCCGCAAGCTCTCGATCCACTACAGCGACGAGAGCGGCCATGCCACGCAGCGCATGATCTGGCCGATCGGCATGACCTTCTACGAGCGCGTCCGTATCGTCATCGCCTGGTGCGAGCTCCGGCAGGCTTTCCGCCATTTCCGCACCGACCGCCTGACGGGCCTCGTCGCGCTGGAGGAGCGCTATCCCGCCCGCCGAGCCGATCTCTTCCGCCGCTGGCAGAAGGAGGAAGAGCGCGCGAAGGAGGAGTGGGAGCGCTGCAAGCGCGAGGGCGATGCCGCTGCTCAGCCGCGGATGACGGCGCCGCCTTCGAGCTTGGCACGACCGGAGGCGACCTCCGCCAGAGCCGCCGGATAGAGCTTGTGCTCTTCGACGAGGACGCGCTTCGCCAGCGTCTCCTCGTCATCGCCGGGCAGGACCGGCACCTTCGCTTGCAGGATCACCGGGCCGGCATCGAGCTCCGGCACGACGAAATGCACCGAGCAGCCATGCTCGGCAACGCCCGCTTCCAGCGCCTGACGGTGCGTATGCGTGCCCTTGAACAACGGCAGCAGCGAGGGGTGGATATTGATCATCCGCCCTTCCCAGCGCGCCACGAACCAGGGCGTCAGGATGCGCATGAAGCCGGCGAGCACGAGCAGGTCGATCTGGTTGACCCGCAGCACCTCGTCCACCGCCCGCTCGAAGGCTTCGCGATCCCTACCGAAGGGGCGATGGTCGACTGTCGCCGTGGCGATGCCGAAACCGCGCGCCCGGTCGAGCCCGACGACATCGGGAATGTTCGAGATGACCAGCGCGATCTGCGCCGGATAGCCCGGCGCCTGTGCCGCTTCCGCCAGCGAGACCATGTTGGAGCCGCGCCCGGAAATCAGCACCCCGACGCGCTTGCGGGGAGGGATGGCGCTCACAGCGAGAGCTTGCCGCGATAGCTGACCTGCTCCTCAGCCGCAGCGACCGGCACGATCTCGCCGAGCCTCACCGGAGCCTCTCCGGCTGCCTTCAGCGCGGCGAGCACCTCGTCCGCCTTGTTGGCTTCGGCCGCGACGATCATGCCGATGCCGCAGTTGAAGGTGCGCAGCATCTCGCGTTCCGCGACGCCGCCAACCTTGGCGAGCCAGCCGAACACCGCCGGAACCGGGATCGCCGGCAGATCGAGCGCGACACCGAGTCCTTCGGGCAGCACGCGCGGAATATTGTCGGGGAAGCCGCCGCCGGTGATATGCGCCAGCGCCTTGATGCCGCCGGTCGCCTTCAGCGCCTGCAGCAGCGGCTTCACATAGATGCGGGTCGGCTCCAGCAGTGCTTCGGCAAGGCTCTTTTCGGGAGCGAAGGGAGCGGGCGCCTCCCAGCCGAGGCCGCTGAGCGCGACGATGCGGCGGACCAGCGAATAGCCGTTCGAATGCACGCCGGAGGAGGGCAGGCCGAACACGACGTCGCCGGGCTTCAGGTCCTCGCGCGGCAACAGCGTGCCGCGTTCGGCGGCACCGACCGCGAATCCGGCGAGATCGTAGTCTTTTTCGGCATACATGCCGGGCATCTCGGCGGTCTCGCCGCCGATCAGCGCGCAGCCGGCCTGGCGGCAGCCATCGGCGATGCCGCGCACGATCTCGACGCCGACCTTCGGGTCGAGCTTGCCGGTGGCGTAATAGTCGAGGAAGAGCAGCGGCTCGGCGCCCTGCACGATCAGGTCGTTGACGCACATCGCGACGAGGTCGATGCCGATCGTCGAATGCAGCCCGCTCTCGATCGCGATCTTCACCTTGGTGCCGACGCCGTCATTGGCCGCGACCAGGATCGGGTCCTTGAAGCCGGCGGCCTTGAGGTCGAACAACCCGCCGAAGCCGCCGATCTCGGCATCCGCGCCAGGCCGGCGCGTCGCACGCACCAGCGGCTTGATCTCGTCGACCATGGCATTGCCGGCGTCGATGTCGACACCTGCCTGCGCATAGGTCAGTCCGTTTGCGCCGGGCTTGCTCATTGCGTTTCGCCTTCCTTGCGTGCTCGCGGGAGCGATAGGCAAGCGCGCCCGCCGTGGCAAGGCGTTTGGGCGGTTTTATCGACTTCTCACCAACCTGCGCCGTCATCCCGGACGCAGCGAAGCGAAGACCCGGGATCCATGCCTGAGCGTTGTCGAAAGAGGTTCGGGCATGGATCCCGGATCAGCGCGGCTTCGCCGCTTGTCCGGGATGACCGCGCCGGAAAGTGAAATTGTGGCGCCCGCACCTCTGGCGTCGTGTCCTGCATTGGGCAAAGCTCTCCGCCATGACGATCCCCAACCTGATCACCATCGGCCGCCTGTTTCTGGTGCCGTTGGTCATCGTCATGATCGTCGGTGCGAACTGGGATGCGGCCTTCATCCTCTTCGTCGTTGCCGGCATCTCGGATGCCGTCGACGGGTTCCTCGCCAAGCGCTGCGGCATGGCGAGCGAGCTGGGAGCATGGCTCGATCCCGTGGCCGACAAGGCCCTGATCGTCTCGATCTACATCACGCTCGCCGTCGTCGGCGCGGTCCCGGTCTGGCTCGTCGTGCTCGTCGTCGCGCGCGACCTGATGATCGTCGCGGCCGTGATCCTGTCCTGGCTGCTCGACAAGCCGCTGACGATCGCGCCGATCGTCGTCAGCAAGCTCAACACCGCCGCGCAGATCGGCTTCGCCGCGCTGGCTTTGGGTTCGCGCGCCTTCGGCATCGAACTTGGCTCCGTCGCGCTGGCCTGTGAACTCCTCGTCGCTCTGTTGACGGTCGCCTCGATGACGGCCTATCTCGCCTTCTGGCTGCGCCATATGGCAGGTTGACAGGACTTTATCGGCCATTGCGGCTTGGAGTCGCGGGGCCTGATGCACATCTGACAGGTCCTGCCGGCCGTGAGACGCGAGAGAGGCTGATCGATGACGTTGCAGCGCCAGATCGGCTTCTGGGTCGGCTCCCTTCTAGTCTTCATTCTGTTCCTGGTGGTCCTGCGGGACGTCCTGCTGCCCTTCATCGCAGCGCTGGCGCTGGCCTATCTGCTCGACCCGCTGGCCGACAGGCTGGAGCGCTGGGGCATGAGCCGGCTGGTGGCGACGATCGTGATCCTCTTCGTCTTCCTGCTCGCCTTCGTGCTGGCGTTGGTCTTGCTGGCGCCTCTGCTCGGCCACCAGCTCGTCGGGCTCGTCGCGCGCCTGCCGGGAGACGCGGCCAAGCTCCAGGCGCTGGTGCTGGAGAAGGGAGCGCCATGGCTCGAACGCTTTGGCGCCTCCGATCTCACCAAGGACGCTCAGAGCTCGCTCGGCAATCTCGTCGGCGACGGCATGAAATGGGTCGGCGGTCTGCTGCAATCGCTCTGGAGCGGCGGTACCGCCATCGTCGGCGTATTCTCGCTGCTGGTGCTGACGCCGGTCATCGCCTTCTACCTGCTGGTCGACTGGGACCGGATGGTCGCGACCGTCGACAGCTGGCTGCCGCGCGACCATCGCGATACCATCCGTAGCCTGCTGCACGAGATGGACATGGCAATCGCCGGCTTCCTGCGCGGGCAGGCGCTTGTCTGCGTGCTGCTCGGCGGTTTCTACGCCATCGGCCTCAGTGTCATCGGCGTCAATTTCGGCGCGCTGATCGGCATCATCTCCGGCTTCCTCTCCTTCATCCCCTATGTCGGCTCGCTGACCGGGCTCGTGCTCTCGGTCGGCGTCGCGACGGTGCAGTTCTGGCCGGACTGGACCTGGCCGCTGGCGACGCTCGGGGTCTTCCTTGCCGGGCAGTTCCTCGAAGGAAACATCTTCCAGCCGAAATTCGTCGGCGACTCCATCGGCGTGCACCCGGTCTGGCTGATGTTCGCGCTGCTCGCCTTCGGTTCGCTGTTCGGCTTCGTCGGCCTGCTGCTGGCGGTACCGCTTGCCGCCGTCATCGGCGTGCTCTGCCGCTTCGCGCTCCGGCAGTACCTCGCCAGCAATCTCTATCGCGGCATCCATCCGAACCCTGTGAAGGTCGATGTGACGATCGATATCGAGCGCTGAATCATCGATGTCCGAGTTGCCCCCGCGCCCGCGCCAGCTTGCCTTCGACCTGCCGGTCGACAGCCGCCATGGCGTCGAGGATTTCCTCGTCGGTGCTTCCAACGAGGCCGCCTACGGCCTGATCGAGCGCTGGCCGGCCTGGCCCGAGGCCTGGCTGCGGCTTACGGGTCCGGAAGGTGCCGGCAAGACCCATCTTGCCGCCATCTGGGCCCGCTCCGCCCATGCCTGGACGATCCCCGCCAGGGAGCTGAGCGAGGCGCAGGTGCCGCATCTCGTCTCCGGTGGCGCGCTGGTGATCGAGGATTGCGATGCGGGCGCCCTCGATGAGCATGCCTTGTTCCACCTGATGAACGCGATCAAGGCGCGCGGCGGCTTCCTGCTGCTGACTGCAAGGCGCCCGCCCGATCTCTGGGGGCTGGGCGTGCCGGACCTGCTCTCGCGTTTGAGGCTTGCCCCCGCCGCGACGATCGAGCCGCCGGATGACGGGCTGCTCAAGGCGCTTCTCGTCAAGCTCTTCATCGATCGCCAGCTCGTGGTCGACATCGCCGTGATCGACGCCCTCGCCATGCGGATGGAGCGCTCCTTCGCCGCCGCGCGCCAGGTGGTCGACCGGCTCGACAAACTCGCGCTTGAGCGCGGCCGGCGGGTGACGCGCCCATTGGTGCAGGAGGCCCTGGCGGAACTCTTCCCGCAGGATGCGGGTTGAACCAGGCCGTCTCTGCGCGGGCCGCATTCCTCAAATCATGTCGCTTGTCATCGAAGCGTCACGCTAGGATGGCTTCAAGATCGGCGATAGGTGAGGGGCCGATCGGGGCACGGGTGAAGCGCATGACCACTGAGACCCTGATGATCCAGGTCGAGGCTGCCGGCGAGGAGGGCGCGCCGTCGCTGCGCCAGCAGCCGGAGCGCTTCATGAACCGCGAGCTCTCCTGGCTCCAGTTCAACCGCCGGGTCATGGAAGAGGCTTCGAATCGCAGCCACCCGCTGCTGGAGCAGCTGCGCTTCCTCTCGATCTCCGCGAACAATCTCGACGAATTCTTCATGGTCCGCGTCTCCGGCCTGCGCGAGCAGCTCAAGGCTGGTGTCGTCACGCGCAGCCAGGACGGCCTGACGCCGGCCGGCCAGCTCGTCGCCATCGGCGAGGCGGTCGCGGCGCTGACCGCCGACCAGCAGGCGCGTTGGGCCGAACTGCGCCATGACCTGCACGAAAACCGCATCCACCTGCTGCAACCCGGCGATATCGCCTCGCAGGACCGAATCTGGCTGGAGGACTACTTCCTCAACTACATCTTCCCGGTGCTGACGCCGCTGGCGATCGACCCGGCGCACCCCTTCCCCTTCATTCCCAATCTCGGCTTCACCATCGCGCTGGCGCTGGAGCGCAAGCATGACGGCCGCCAGCTCGACGCGCTGATCCGCGTGCCCACCAAGATCGACCGCTTCATCGAACTGCCGGACCTGGCGCGTGAGGGCCTGCACCGTTTCATCGCGCTCGACGACGCGGTCTCGCTGTTCATCAGCAAGCTCTTCCCCGGCTACGAGGTGAAGGGCGCGGGCTCCTTCCGCATCATCCGCGACTCCGACCTCGACATCGAGGAGGAGGCCGAGGACCTCGTCCGCGTCTTCGAGACCATGTTGAAGCAACGCCGCCTCGGCGTCGTCATCCGGCTCGAGCTCTCGATCGGCATGCCCGATCACCTGCGTCGGATGATCGTGCGCGAGCTCAAGGTCGACAGCGACGAGGTCGTCGAGGTCAACGGCATGATCGGCCTGAACGAGCTCTCCCAGCTCGTCGGCGTCGACCGGCCGGACCTGAAGTTCAAGCCCTACAATGCGCGCTTCCCCGAGCGCATTCGCGAGCATGGCGGCGACTGCTTCGCCGCGATCCGCCAGAAGGACCTGCTCGTCCACCACCCCTACGAGAGCTTCGACGTCGTCGTGCAGTTTCTGCAGCAGGCGGCGCGCGATCCCAATGTGGTCGCGATCAAGCAGACGCTCTACCGCACCTCAGCGAACTCCCCGATCGTCAAGGCGCTGACGGAAGCGGCCGAGGCCGGCAAGTCGGTCACCGCGCTGGTCGAGCTCAAGGCCCGCTTCGACGAAGAGGCGAATATCCGCTGGGCCAAGGAGATGGAGCGCGCCGGCGTCCAGGTCGTCTACGGCTTCATCGAGCTCAAGACCCACGCCAAGCTCTCGCTGGTCGTGCGCCGCGAGGCCGGCCAGCTCGTCAGCTACTGCCATATCGCGACCGGCAACTATCACCCGATCACGGCGCGCATCTATACCGACGTCTCCTTCTTCACGGCCGATCCGGTGATTGCGCAGGACGTCGCCCGCATCTTCAACTTCATCACCGGCTATGCCGAGCCCGCCGGGCTGGAGCGCATGGCGGTTTCGCCCACCAGCCTGAAGCAGCGCCTGCTCGCCGATATCGCCGAGGAGGTCGCCCATGTGAAGGCCGGCCGCAAGGGCGCGATCTGGGGCAAGTGCAACTCGCTGGTCGACCCCGAGATCATCGACGCGCTCTATGACGCCAGCCAGGCCGGCGTCGAGATCGATTTCGTCGTGCGCGGCATCTGCTGCCTCAGGCCCGGCGTGCCCGGCCTCTCGGAGAATATCCGCGTCAAGTCGATCATCGGCCGCTTCCTCGAGCACACCCGCATCTACGCCTTCGGCGCCGGCCACGGCATGCCCTCGCCCAAGGCCAAGGTCTATATTTCCTCGGCCGACCTGATGCCGCGCAATCTCGACCGGCGGGTCGAGGCACTGACCCCGATCCTGAATCCGACTGTGCATCAGCAGTTGCTGGATCAGATCATGTTGGCCAACCTGCTCGACAACGAGCAGAGCTGGACGATATTGCCCGATGGCGGCTCGCGTCGCATTGTCCCTGCGCCGAACGAAGAGCCGTTCAACGCGCATAAGTACTTCATGACGAACCCGAGTCTGTCCGGACGTGGAAAATCGCTCTCCAATTCAAGTCCCCGCGCCCTCTCGCGCCGTGGGGGACGCAAGGCCTGAGCTCAGGCATGCTCCGGGGCGGCTCGCGTTGTCCCATACCATCGCCATCGTCGATATCGGCTCGAACTCGGTCCGTCTCGTCGTCTACGAGATGCTGGCCCGCGCCCCGTCGCAGGTCTTCAACGAGAAGGAGATGGCGGGGCTCGGCCGGCAGGTCGCCTCGACCGGTCGCCTCGCCGACGATGCCGTCGCCAAGGCGATCAACGCGCTGGTGCGCTTCCGCATCCTCTGCGAAGCCATGCATGTCGGCGAGCTTCGCGTCATCGCCACCGCCGCCGCGCGCTATGCCAGCAACGGCCCCGAATTCATCGCCCGCGCCGAGGCGGCGATTGGCCAGCCGATCGAGCTGATCTCGGGTGGGCGCGAGGCCGTGCTCTCCGGTCTCGGCGTGATCTCGGGCTTCGACAGCCCGGACGGCGTTGTCGGCGATCTCGGCGGCGGCAGCCTGGAGCTGATCTCGGTCAAGGGCGGCGCGGTGGGGCAGGGCGCCAGCGTTCCGCTCGGCGGCCTCGCCCTGCTCGATCGTTCGAAAGGCTCGCTCAAGGCGGCAGAGAAGATCGTCAAGGACGAGCTCGACAAGCTGCCACAGCTCGCCGCGATGAAGGGGCGGGATTTCTATGCGGTCGGCGGCACCTGGCGCGCGCTCGCCACGCTTCATCAGCATCGCGCGGCCTATCCGCTGAACGTGATGCACGGCTACTCCGTTCCGACCCGCGACGTCGCCGATTTCGTCAAGCTGGTCGAGCGGGCAGATGTCTCGGTGCTCGACGCGATCGATTCGGTGTCCTCGGCCCGCCGTCCGCTCTTGGCCTATGGCGCGCTGGTGCTCGACGAGTTGATCAAGCGCGGCAAGCCGCGCGAGATCATCATCTCGGCGCAGGGCGTGCGCGAAGGGCTCCTGCATGAGCAGCTTTCGCCGGAGGAGCAGAGCGCCGACCCGCTGATGCAGGCCGCGCGCGATTACAACCTGCTGCGTGCCCGCGACCCGCGCCATGCGGCCGAACTGATCGCCTGGGCCCGCGGCATTCTCGAAACGGCCGGCCTGCCGCAGGACGAGCCCTCAGGCCGGATGATCGAGACGGTCTGCCTGCTCTCCGATATCGGCTGGCGCGCCCATCCTGATTATCGCGGCGAGCAGAGCATGAATGTCATCGCACACGCCTATTTCACCGGCATCGACCATGTCGGGCGGGCGTTCCTGGCGCTGACGATCTTCCATCGCTATGCCGGGATGAAGGCAAGCTCGCCGGCCGCTGCCGGCCTGAAGACCCTGCTGCCGCCGGCGGTCCTCGCGCGGGCGCTGCTGATCGCGGCGATCTTCCGCGTGGCCTACCTGCTCTCGGCCGGCATGGCGGGGATTCTGCCGCGCATCGCTGCGACCTGCGTCGACGACCGCCTGTTGCTGCGCTTCCCCGACGACCTCGCGGCGCTGGCGAGCGAGCGCGTCGAGGGACGGCTCAAGCAGCTTGCGAAGCTGCTCGGCCGCGATTTCGAGATCGGCGGGCTCTGAGGTCTTAAACCTGCGTCATGCTCGGGCTTGACCCGAGCATCTCTCCCAAGAGGGGCTCCCGATCCTCGTCCTGCCTGAGATTCTCGGGTCGAAGCCATGCTTCGCCCGAGAATGACGGCGAGGGGGAATCCGGCTCACCCCACCGCGCGCAGGCGGGCGAAGCCGGCATCGAGATCGGCCTTGAGATCCTCGATGTCCTCGAGGCCGATATGGATGCGGATCGTCGGCCCCTTGAAGTTCGGGTTCGTCGCGGTGCGGTAGTCCTTGCAGTCGAAGGGCAGGACGAGGCTCTCATAGCCGCCCCAGGAGGCGCCGATCCCGAACAGGGCAAGCCCGTCCAGCATCGCGCCCACCGCCTTCATCGAGACCGGCTTGAGTTCGAAGGTGAAGAGCGAGGAGGCGCCGGTGAAGTCGCGCTTCCAAATCTCGTGTCCCGGCGCGCCGGGCAGCGCGGGATGGAGGACGCGGGCGACCTCGGGACGTGCCTGCAGCCATTCCGCCATGGCGAGACCGGCCGGCATCTGCTCCTTCAGGCGGATCGCCATGGTGCGCATGCCGCGCAGGGTCAGAAACGCGTCTTCCGGCGCGACGATGAGGCCGAGCTGGCCCCAGGCCGCGCGCAGTTTCTTGTACAACTCCGGCGTGCGGGCCGAGACGGTGCCGATCAGCACGTCCGAATGGGCGGCGTAGTACTTGGTGCCGGCCTGCACCGAGAGATCGACGCCGAACCTGTGGCTGTCGAAGAACAGCGGCGTCGCCCAGGTGTTGTCCATCGCGACAAGGATGTCGCGCTCGCGCGCGGCGGCGACGATAGCCGGAATATCCTGCATCTCGAAGGTCTGCGAGCCCGGCGCCTCGGTCCAGACGGCTCGCGTGTTGGGCTTGAACAGCTTGGCGATGTCGGCGCCGACCAGCGGGTCGTAATAGGTCACCTCGACGCCCATCCGCTTCAGGAAGGTGTCGCAGAAGATTCGTGTCGGCCGATAGACGCTGTCCGTCACCAGGACGTGGTCGCCGGACGAGAGCAGGGTCAGGAAGGCCAGCGTGCAGGCCATCAGCCCCGACGGCGTCACGACGACGCCGGCGCCGCCCTCGATCGTGTTGGCGGCCGCCAGCAACGCATCGATCGTCGGGTTGCCGTCCGTGCCGTAGGTATAGCGCGCCTTGCGCACGAGGAAGTCTTCGGTATTCGGGTAGACGACTGTCGAGCCTCGTACGATAGGCGCATTGACAAAGCCGTAGCTGTCGGCCGGGTCGCGCCCGGCCAGCACGAGGCGCGTGCGCTCGCCGAGGCGCGCAAATTCAGGCGAAGTCAGCTTTTTCATGGGACGGCACGGCCAGAAAAGGGGAAAATCATGGTCAGGCTTGACCATGCCCCACAAACTCGCATGTGATATATGCAGGGAACAAGGGGCGGCTCATGCGTATGGCGGTTGCTTGACGCTCATGAGTCGCTCTGGCAATCGACTCGAGGATATGGGGACGCCGCACGAAAGCGGGGCGAACCGAGCGGCGAAAATGCTGCCGGCGGCGGGACCAGAAATATCTTCCGGCATCAGCCGGATCAGGGGTTCCAACGGGAGAGTACCGATGAAAAAGTTTGTAGCGGCCGCGCTTGCGGCGGGATTCGGTCTGGCGCTTTCAGCGACCGGGGCTTCGGCTCAGGCGACGCTGGCGCAGGTGAAACAGCGCGGCATCCTCAACTGCGGCTCGAACACCGGTCTTGCCGGCTTCGGCGTGCCGGACGCGCAGGGCAACTGGAAGGGGCTCGACGTCGACCTCTGCCGCGCCATCTCGGCGACGATCTTCAACGATCCCAACAAGGTGAAGTTCATCCCGCTTTCGGCCAAGGACCGCTTCACCGCGCTCCAGTCGGGCGAAGTCGATGTGCTCGTCCGCAACTCGACCTGGACGATGACGCGCGACGCTTCGCTCGGCCTGCTCTTCACCGGCGTGAACTACTATGACGGCCAGGGCTTCCTGGTCCGCAAGAAGCTCGGCGTGAACTCGGCGCTGCAGCTCAACGGCGCCTCGGTCTGCACTCAACAGGGCACCACGACCGAACTCAACCTCGCCGACTATTTCCGCGCCAACAATCTCAAGTACGAAGTTGTCGCCTTCGCCAGCTCGGACGAGACGATCAAGGCCTATGACGCCGGCCGCTGCGACGCCTTCACCACCGACGCCTCGGGCCTCTATGCCGAGCGTCTGAAGCTGACGAACCCCGACGAGCACCTCGTTCTCCCCGAGATCATTTCCAAGGAGCCGCTCGGCCCGGCTACCCGCAACAACGACCCGCAATGGTTCAACCTGGTGAAATGGGTCCATTTCGCCATGCTGAACGCCGAGGAGCTCGGCGTGACCCAGGCGAATGTCGACGAGAAGCTGAAGTCCGACAATCCGGAGATCAAGCGTCTGCTCGGCACCGAAGGCAAGTTCGGCGAGCAGGTCGGCCTGACCGCCGACTGGGTCGTCCGCATCGTCAAGCATGTCGGCAACTACGGCGAATCCTTCGAGCGCAATGTCGGCCAGGGCTCGCTGCTGAAGATCGCTCGCGGCCAGAACGGTCTCTGGACCAAGGGCGGCCTGCAATACGCTCCGCCGGTTCGCTGAGAGGTTGGCGGGGCGCCGGTCTGACCGGCGCCCCGTTTCACATTTGCATATCGAGGCGATCCCTGCTGGAGATACGCCCGATCTGAGTGCCTGGTTGCTGTATGGTGTCGCCGCTGCTGTCGTCCAGGGCCCGTCCGGCCATCGGAAAGGCAAATGTGCCGTCCCTCTTCGCGATGGCATTCGCCGCCATGCCCAGCCTCGCGCCCTCGCTGCCTGGCTTCGACGTCGATTTCTGCCGGGCCACCTCGATCTTCTATATTTCCCAAAAAAGCGAAGTTCGTTCCGCCCCGCTCAGAGGGCCGCTTCACGGTGTTTCGGACGGGTGATGACGATTTTCCGTCGCGAAACTCGGCCTGAATCGCGATTGGGCCTATCGCATCGCCCATCATGTCGGCGATTACCGTGAATCTTTTGAAAGAAACCTCGGTCGGGACTCGCCTCTGAAGACCGAACGTGGCCAGAATGCGAGGTGGACTCGGAGGTGGCTCGCCATCGCTCCGGCGATCCGCTCAGAGGACCGGGCGAGAGCCCCGTGCGCAAAATGAAACGGAGCCGGAAGGCTCCGCATGGGACGAAGGAATCAAGGTAAGGCTCGGGTGCTTGGCCCGGGACTTGCTGGCTAGCCGAGGGTGGGACGAACCCGCTCCGAACAGGGGAACCGCATGCAGATCATCATCGCGCCGGTGGCGGCCGGTGCCGGGTACCTGTCGCAGCGCAGGGCGCGGACTGGATCCGGGGGCTGAGGGAAGGGCGCACGGCCTGCCGCCGGGCGCCGTTCACGAAACCAGAAGAGTGGCACGGACAACAAGACGACCACGGCGCAACCGCATCGCCGCTGGATCGCCGGCCGCAACAAGCGAAGCAAAAAAAAGGGCGTGACAGGTGTCGAGCATTCCCCGCGAACAGGTAACACCCGGCAAGGCGTCGTTATTCTACGACCCGAAGATCCGCGGTTATGTCTATCAGGCCGCTCTGGTAGCGATCGTCCTCTTCCTGATCTGGTCGGCGGCATCGAACGCGATCGAGAACCTGCGCGCGCAGAAGATCGCCTCGGGTTTCGGCTTCTGGCACAATGCCGCCGGCTTCGACATCAATCAGAAGCTGATCCCGTTCTCCGCCTCGGGCGGCTCGACCTATGGCGACGCCTTCATCGTCGGCCTGCTGAACACGCTGCTGGTCGCCGGCCTCGGCATCGTCTTCGCGACCCTGCTCGGCTTCTTCGTTGGCGTTGCCCGGCTGTCGAACAACTGGGTCATCGCCAAGCTCGCGATGATCTATGTCGAGGTCATCCGCAACATCCCGCTGCTGCTGCAACTGTTCTTCTGGTACAACGCGGTGCTGAAGCCGCTGCCGAACCCGCGTCAGTCGATCGAGCTGCCGGGCGGATTTCTGCTCAACAATCGCGGCCTCTACATTCCCGATCCGCATCTGGGGCCCGGCGGGAGCCTGATCGTCTGGGCGTTCCTGATCGGCATCGTCGCCACCCTCGTCTTCCGCTCCTGGGCGCACAGGCAGCAGGAAGCGACGGGCCGGCAGTATCCGATCGGCTGGATCGCGCTCGGCCTGATCGTGGTCCTGCCCCTGCTGGTCTATTTCGTGACCGGCCGGCCGATCAGTTTCGTCTATCCGGAGCTCGCCGGCTTCAACCTGCGCGGCGGCATCCAGATCTTCCCTGAATTCGTCGCGCTGTTGATCGGCCTGACCACCTATACGGCGGGCTTCATCGCCGAGGTCGTGCGCGCCGGCATCCTCGCGGTGTCGAAGGGGCAGACCGAGGCCGCCCATGCGCTCGGCCTGCGCAACGGGCCGACGCTGAAGCTCGTCGTCATCCCGCAGGCGATGCGCGTCATCATCCCGCCGCTGACCTCCAACTACCTCAACCTGACCAAGAACTCGTCGCTGGCGGTGGCGATCGGCTATCCCGATCTCGTCCAGGTCTTCACCGGCACGGTGCTGAACCAGACCGGCCAGGCGGTCGAGGTCGTGGCGATCACGATGGCTGTCTATCTCACGATCTCGCTGGTGACATCGCTCTTCATGAACATCTACAACAAGCGCATGGCGCTGGTGGAACGGTGAGGGCTGCGCGATGACCGACGCAACGACCGAAAACTCACCTAACGCCTTCGTCCGCAGGGAAACCCTCCAGCAGGAGCCGGCGCCGCTTTCCGTCGCCGGCCCCCTGGCCTGGATCCGGGCGAACCTGTTCTCCAGCCCGCTCAACGCGATCCTGACGCTGCTCTGCGTCTGGCTCGTGATCGACACGGTGCCGGGGATGGTCCGCTTCTATTTCCTCGATGCGGTCTGGACCGGCGCGAACCGCGACGCCTGCCTCGCCGACAAGGTCGGGCGCCCGGTCGGTGCCTGCTGGGCCTATATCGCGGATCGCACCCAGTATTTCATCTACGGCTCCTACCCGGTGGCGGAGCGTTGGCGCGTCAACATCGTCTTCGCGATGTTCGCGCTCGGTGTCGTCTGGCTGCTTTGGAACAAGGCGCCTCTGAAGAAGGTCGGAGCCTTCTTCTTCTTCGTCATCCTGCCGACGAGCGCCTTCGCGCTGCTGCTTGGTGGAGAAAAGGCCGGTTTCGTCATCAGTTGGGCCCTTCTTCTTTCGGTGGCGGCGGTTGTCGTGCTTTTGATCCTGTCCGCTTATCCGGATTTGGTTGCAGGCCTGGTGGGAGAAGCCGCTCTGGTCTACGAAAAGGCCAAGCCGACGGTCGCAAGATTTTCCGGGCCGAAACGGCTCGCCTACACTGCTCTCGTGGTTTTCGGGCTCTTGGCGGTTGTTTCCTGGAAGCCGCCGGCGCCGAACGCCTTTGACGAGGCGGTGCTTTCCTTCGTCAATTTCCCGACATACCTGAAATACCTGTTTTATCGGCTCTGGATGAATGTCGGGCCGATGGCGTTCGGGCTGCCGCGCGTCGATACCGGCCTCTGGGGCGGCATGACCGTGACCTTCCTGATCTCGGCGGTCGGCATCGTCTTCTCGCTGCCGCTCGGCGTGCTGCTCGCGCTCGGCCGGCGTTCCAAGCTGCCGGCGATCCAGCTGCTCTCGGTGATCTTCATCGAGTTCGTGCGCGGCGTGCCGCTGATCACCGTGCTGTTCATGGCCAACACCATGCTGCCGCTCTTCGTGCCGCAGGAATGGTCGCCGGACCGGCTGCTGCGGCCGCTGATCGGCGTCGCGCTGTTCGCCGCCGCCTACATGGCGGAGGTGGTGCGCGGTGGCCTGCAGGCGATGCCGAAGGGCCAGTACGAGGGCGCGATGTCGCTCGGCCTGGGCTACTGGCAGATGATGCGCCTGATCATCCTGCCGCAGGCGCTGCGGATCGTGATCCCGGGCATCGTCAACACCTTCATCGGGCTGTTCAAGGATACGACGCTGGTCACCATCGTCGGCATCTTCGACTTCCTGCGCACCATCGAGGCGACGCTGATCGATCCGACCTGGGCGACGCCCACGACCCGGTCGACAGGCTACGCTTTCGCCGCCATCTTCTATTTCCTGTGCTGCTGGGGAATGTCGCGCTATTCGATCGCGGTCGAGAAGCGCCTCGCCGCCGGCCAAAAACGTTGAGAGGGACGACAACCATGGCAATGGCAGAAACCAAGACGACCGGCTCCCGCCCCGCGGCGCTGAAGCAGACCTCGCTGAACACCGCGACCGCTGTCGAGATGATCGGCGTGAACAAGTGGTATGGCGAGTTCCACGTCCTGCGCGACATCAACCTGAAGGTCGGCGGCGGCGAGAAGCTCGTGATCTGCGGGCCTTCAGGTTCCGGCAAGTCGACGATGATCCGCTGCATCAACCGCCTGGAGGAGCACCAGAAGGGCCAGATCGTCGTCGACGGCACGGAACTCACCAACGATCTCAAGAAGATCGACGAGATCCGCCGCGACGTCGGCATGGTCTTCCAGCACTTCAACCTGTTCCCGCATCTGACGATCCTCGAGAACCTGACGCTGGCGCCGATCTGGGTGCGCAAGATGCCGAAGAAGGATGCCGAGGAGATCGGCATGCACTATCTCAAGCGCGTCAAGATCCCTGAGCAGGCTCACAAATATCCGGGCCAGCTCTCGGGTGGCCAGCAGCAGCGCGTGGCGATCGCGCGTTCGCTCTGCATGAGCCCGAAGATCATGCTGTTCGACGAGCCGACCTCGGCGCTCGACCCCGAGATGGTCAAGGAGGTGCTCGACACCATGGTGTCGCTGGCCGAGGAGGGCATGACCATGCTCTGCGTCACCCACGAGATGGGCTTCGCCCGCCAGGTCGCCGACCGCGTCATCTTCATGGATGCCGGCCAGATCGTCGAGATGAACACCCCCAACGAGTTCTTCAAGAACCCGCAGCACGAGCGCACCAAGCTCTTCCTCAGCCAGATCCTGCACTGAGAAAAGAACGGTTCATCGAGCGATCGAAACGCGCCGGCCAGGCCGGCGCGTTTTTTGTTGGGTGACCGCTTCCGAGAATGTGCTGATTTTACACAGAAGCGCGGGTCATCCCGGCCGGAGCGAAGCGCAGAGCCGGGATCCATGCCTGAACCATGATCGGAAGCGCTCCGGCATGGATCCCGGGTCAAGCCCGGGATGACCCGCGTTTACGTGAAATGCCCTCCGTGCCGTCTATGGCGAGGGCGCTTACTTGCCGTCGCGCGCCTTCACCGCCTGGTCGGGGAAGTCCGAGAACAGCCCGTCGAGCCCAAGCGCGAAGAACGCCTTGTACTCAGCGCCCGCATCGCCCTTGAAGTCGGAGGCCAGGCGCTTCGGCTCGCTGCGGAAGGTCCAGCTGTGGACCAGAAGCCCGGCCGCATGGGCGTCCTTCACCACATTGGTCGGGGCGATCAGCGTGCGGTCGCGCTCGTCGATCGCGCCGTCGCCGTTCAGGTCCTGCGGCTTGCCATCAGCGCCGATGGTCTGCTTGGCACCGATCAGATAGGGCTTCCACGGCCCGACGCCGTCGGCATAGGTCGCGATCTCCTTCAGCCCCTCGGCGGAGAGCATATCCTGGAAGGTCCGCTTGTCGCCGAGCACGGCGAAGTCGTAGGGGCGATCGAAGGGCGCAACCAGCGTGACCTTGCCGTCCTTGTCGACGCCGTCGCCATCGACGAGCTGGACGAGGCGCAACTGCGTCTTCGGACGCAGGTATTTCAGGTTCGCGGTCTCGAAACTCTGGACGAAGACCGGGGCGGTCTTGTCGGTCCAGCCGGCGGCCTTGAGCATGTCGAGGAGCTTGTCCTCGAAGGCGAGGCCGAGCGCCGCATGATAGGTCGGGTGCTTGGTCTCGGGATAGATACCGATGGTCCGGCCGGTGCGGGCGCTCTCGGCCTTGGCGAGGTCGATCACCTCCTGGAAGGTCGGGATCTGGTACTTGCCGTTATGCGAGGGATCGCGGTCGGCGAAAGCCTGCTTGGCCTTCAGCGTCTTGATCTCGGCCGCGGTGAAGTCGTTGGCGAACCAGTCGGTGGTGTCGACGCCGTCGACCTTGCGGGTCGTCTTGCGATTGGCGAATTCCGGGCGGTCGGCGACATCGGTCGTGCCTGATAGCATCGGCTCATGACGGACGATGAGCATGCCGTCCTTGGTCGAGACGAGATCCGGTTCGATGAAGTCGGCGCCCTGCTGGATCGCGAGCTTGTAGCCCTCGATCGTATGCTCAGGCATGTAGCCGCTGGCGCCGCGATGGGCGATGACGAGCGGCTTCTGGCCGGAGAGCGTCGGCGCGGCCTGCGCAAGCGCGGCCGGGGCCTGGAAGGCCAGGGCGGCGAGGAGCGTCGTCGAGAGAAGGAGGTTCTTTGTCATAATTGGGCCCAGCCTCACGGAAATGCGGGCGACCTTAAGAGGGCGGATATGACACGGCCATGAAGGCGGGTGCTCGGATTTGAGGGAGCTTATGGCGCTACCGAAACAAAAAACCCGCCCCGGCAGAGGCCGGCGCGGGTTTCGTGGTCGCTGACGCGAATGAGGCCGGCCGGCCGTTTCGGCGCAGCCGCCCCGCGCAATCTCAGCGGCGGTTCTCGAGGGTGGTCTTGGCGTCAAGGCGCTTGGAGGCCGGCGGGGTGTAGTCCGGCTGCTGCTGGGTGGCGCAGGCCGCGAGGCCCAGCGCGACGAGGCTCAGGATGACGATGCGGCTGGCGCTTTTCATGTGAGTGTATCCCAATGGCCGCGACATGCGGTTGCATCGTCTTTCCGCATGTGGAACGACCGCGTCAAGAGTGTGGCGCCGGGGCCTTCATGTCGCTGCGTCATGCTTGAATCGGTCGAAACTTGTTCGACTCCGTCTTTGCGGCGTTCCGGAATGCGTCCGACGCCAGGATTGAAGCGTCATGACCCCAGCCGCCCGGATCAGCGCCGCCATCGAGGTACTCCAGGATATCGTCGAGCGTCGCCGGCCGGCCGCCGATTCCCTCAAGGATTGGGGGCTGTCGCGCCGTTTCGCCGGCTCGAAGGACCGGGCCGCTGTCGCTTCGCTGGTCTATGACGCGCTGCGGCGCAAGGCGTCCTCCGGCTATGCGATGGCGTCAGAGACGCCGCGCGCGCTCGTCCTCGGCATGCTGGCCGGCCTGCGTGGCCTTGGCGTCGCCGAGATCGCGGAACTCTGCTCCGGCGAGAATCACGCCCCACAGCCCCTGAGCGATGACGAGACCGCGTTGCTCACCGCCTTCTCTGTCGAGGGCGCGCCCGATTGGGTGCAGGCCGATGTGCCGGAATGGCTCTGGCCGTCGTTCCGGACGGGCCTCGGAGAAGCTGCGATCGCCGAGGGCGAGGCTCTGGCCGCCCGCGCGCCGATCGACCTGCGCGTCAATCGTCTCAAGGCCGGCCGCGACGCCGTGCTGAAGGACCTCGCCCATCTCCAGCCGGAGCAGGGCCCCTGGTCGCCCGATGCCTTGCGCTTCCAGCCCGGCCATGACGGCCGCGGCCCCTCGCTCCAGACCGAGCCGAGCTTCTTCGCCGGCGCCTTCGAGATCCAGGACGAGGGTTCGCAACTGGTGACGCTGCTGGCCGGCGCTCAGCCTGGCCAGACCGTGATCGATCTCTGCGCCGGGGCAGGGGGCAAGACGCTGGCGCTGGCCGCGCTGATGGCCAATCGCGGCAGCCTTTATGCCACCGATCTCGACAGCCGCCGCCTCGCGCCGCTGCATGACCGGCTGGCGCGTTCCGGCGCCAGCATCGTCGAGGTCCGCATTCCGCGCTCGCGCGGCCACGAGCCCTTCGCCGATATCGCCGGCCAGGTCGATCTCGTGCTGGTCGATGCTCCCTGCACCGGCTCCGGCACCTGGCGGCGCAACCCGGATGCGAAATGGCGGGTGCGCCCCGGCGCTCTCGCGGAGCGCATCAAGGACCAGGCCGAGGTGCTGGCGCGCGCCGCCAGGCTGGTGAAGCCGGGCGGCCGTATCGCCTACATCACCTGCTCGGTGCTGCCGGAGGAGAATGACGAGGCGATCCGCGCCTTCCTCGGCAAGCATCCGGGCTTTTCCGCCATCGCACCGATCGACGTGCTCAAGGGCGCCGAAAGCGACTTCTCTCTGCTCGCCCGGTTCGCCACGACCCACGGCCTGCAGCTCTCGCCGCGGCGTACCGGAACGGACGGGTTCTATCTGGCCTGCCTGACGCGCGGGGGCTAAGCCGGCCGCGGGCGTTGCGCGCGCCCGCGCGATCCATGCTTTACAGCCGCATCGGATTGATCCGAAAAACGGGTTCCACTTTTCGGTCCGATGCTCTAACGGGACGCGATGACGAGCGCTCAGCCCCATCACGACTCCATCCTCATCATCGATTTCGGCTCGCAGGTGACGCAGCTGATCGCGCGGCGCATCCGCGAGATCGGCGTCTATTGCGAGATCGCCCCGTTCCAGTCGGCTTCCGAGGCCTTTGCCCGCATGAAGCCGAAGGGCGTGATCTTCTCCGGCGGCCCCGCTTCGGTGCCGGACGAGGGCAGTCCTCGCGCTCCCGAGGCGGTCTTCTCGGCGAACATTCCGCTGATGGGCATCTGCTACGGCCAGCAGACCATGGCGCATCAGCTCGGCGGTAAGGTCGAGGGTGGTCACGCCGCCGAGTTTGGCCGGGCCGATGTCGAGATCGTCACCCCCTCCGCGCTGTTCGAGGGCGTCTGGGAAGAGGGCGGCCGCTATCCGGTCTGGATGAGCCATGGCGACCGGGTCACGCAGCTTCCGGCCGGCTTCACCGTCAAGGCGACTTCCGAGAACGCCCCCTATGCCGTGGCGAGCGACGAAGAGCGGCGCTTCTACACCACGATGTTCCACCCTGAGGTGGTCCACACCCCCGATGGCGGCAAGCTGCTGCGCAACTTCGTCGTCGAGATCTGCGGCTGCAAGCCGGACTGGAGCATGTCGGCCTATCGCGCCGAGATGCAGAAGAAGATCCGCGAGCAGGTCGGCACCGGCCGCGTCATCTGCGGGCTCTCCGGTGGCGTCGACTCGGCCGTGGCGGCTGTGCTGATCCATGAGGCGATCGGCGACCAGCTTACCTGCGTCTTCGTCGATCACGGCCTGATGCGGATGAACGAGGCGGAAGAGGTCGTGCGCCTGTTCCGCGATCACTACAACATCCCGCTGGTCCATGTTGAGGCCGAAGAGCTTTTCCTCACCGAGCTTGCCAAGTGCGGTGCCGATCCGGAGGCCAAGCGCAAGACCATCGGCCGGCTCTTCATCGACGTCTTCGACGCCGAGGCCGCCAAGCTCGGCGGCGCCGATTTCCTGGCGCAGGGCACGCTCTATCCCGACGTGATCGAGAGTGTCTCCTTCTCCGGCGGACCTTCGGTCACGATCAAGAGCCACCACAATGTCGGCGGCCTGCCCGAGCGCATGAAGATGAAGCTCGTCGAGCCGTTGCGCGAACTCTTCAAGGACGAGGTGCGCGTGCTCGGCCGCGAACTCGGCCTGCCCGAGGCCTTCGTTGGCCGCCACCCCTTCCCGGGGCCGGGCCTCGCCATCCGCTGCCCCGGTGAGATCACCAAGGAGAAGCTCGACATCCTGCGCAAGGCGGATGCGATCTATCTCGACGAGATCCGCAAGGCCGGCCTCTACGACGTGATCTGGCAGGCCTTCGCCGTGCTGCTGCCGGTGCGCACCGTCGGCGTGATGGGTGATTACCGTACCTACGACCATGTCTGCGCCCTGCGCGCCGTGACCTCGGTCGACGGCATGACGGCGGACTTCTATCCCTTCGACATGAATTTCCTTGGCCGCGCAGCGACCCGCATCATCAACGAGGTCAAGGGCATCAACCGCGTCGTCTACGATGTGACCTCGAAGCCCCCCGGCACGATCGAGTGGGAATAATTCGGGCCTATCCGAACGCCGCCGATACCCGCCGATT
>NZ_CAMFJF010000022.1 GCF_945956895.1 uncultured Allobosea sp.
CTCGCCGAGCTTGGCGAAATCGGCCGAGAGGATCGAGGGGGCGATGCGGATGGGGTGGGTCATGGCCGGGGGTTTAACGCCCTGAGCCGCCTGCCGCAATCGCGAAACCGGGCTAATACAACCTCGTCATGCTCGGGCTTGACCCGAGCATCTCACGACACGGAGGCTCCCGCGCCGGCGCCTGCAAGAGATTCTCGGGTCAAGCCCGAGAAGGACGCCCTGAATATTCAGGCGCTCCGTCCCTGCCGCATCGCCACCGGAAAGGACAGCCTGCGGTCCGCTTCCGCCATCTCCGCCACCACCTGCGCGAAGGCCGGGCGCAGCTTCAGCCGTGCATACCACTCCGCCAGTCCGGGATAGCCGTCGAGCGACGGCCCGCCAAGGCGGCGAATGAAGAGCACACCCATGAACAGTGAGATATCGGCCAGCGACAACCGACCGCCGAAGAACGGACGCCCTGCCAGCTTCTGCTCCAGCACGTCGTAATGACGCAGCAACCCCTCCTCGGCGATCAGCGCATCCGCCTCCTGGGCGATGCGCCGGTCGCGATCCGGCGAAGGCGGCTCGGTGCGATGCATCAGGGGCTTCAGGGCCTGGAACAGGATCTCGTCGCCATAGAGTTCGTCGAGCCGGCAGCGCGCCCGCTCGACCGGCGTATCCGGCATCAGTTTCGGCTCGGGATAGGCCTCGTCGAGATATTCGTTGATCACGGTGGAATCGTAGAGGACGAGCCCGCAATCCGTCAGCACCGGCACCTGTCGCTTCGGATTGAGCGCCAGCACTTCCGGATGCCGCGGGTCGTAGCCCGTCGTCTGGTTGAACGGCACCACGATGCGCTGGAAGGCGAGGCCCTTCTCGGTCAGTGCGATCTCGACCTTGCGCGAGAACAGGCTCAACGGCCCGGAATAGAGGGTGATCATGGCGCGGCTCTCCTGCGACGGGGAAAGCCTCGCAAGCCCCTGCGTCAACGCCCGTCAGCAGCCTCCCGGCGTCGAATCCGGGCCGCGATGCCGCCGAGCAGCCAAGGCAGCAGGTAGATCGGGAACTGCGCCAGCGCGAAATAGAGGAAGGTCGTCGGTGAGACGCCCGCCCCCAGCGCTGCCACCAGCAGGCCCATGTTCCGCTGCCCGGTGCCGTAGCCGATCATGAAGCGCTCGGAGGCCGGCAACAGCCGCAGGACCAGCCAGCTCGACACCAGACCAGCGGCAGAGACGGCAAAGACGCATCCCAGCACGAACAGAACGAGCCTGGGATTGTCGAGCGCGGCCTTGGTCACGCCGTCCATCGCTGCGATGGCGAAGATGAAATACATCAGCACGCCGAAGCCATCGAGATTGGCCTTCATCGCCTTGATCCGGGCAAGGCCGAGCCAGAGCCGGATTGCGGTCGCCACCGCCATGCCGCCGCCGATGAAGATCAGGAGGCGCAGCGTCAGCGCCCAGCGGTCGAGCGGCACCGCCGCCCCCGCCAGCAGCTCGACGAGGATCGGCGCGACGATCGGGCTGACGATCGTGGTCAGGATCACGCTGGCGATGATCAGCGAGGGCTCGAAGCCGTAGAGGATCGCCACCGCTGGCGAGGACATGATCGGCGGCGCCGCCCCCATGATGGCGAGGCCGAGCACGATGCCCGGATCGAGGTTCTCGCGCCCGATCAGCAGGAGCGCTGCGCCGATGAGCAGCACCGGCCCGGCGACGAGCCAGAGGCAGCTCGCAGCGAGCTTGGCCGGACGCCGCAGCAGCCCGAGTGTGACGCCCCTATCGAGCCGCATGAACACGACCGTGGTGAAGCAGAAGATCGTGATCGGCAACGCCGGCCGCGCCATCGCCGAGAATTGCGGGAGCGCGAGACCCAGGAAGATCGAGAGCGCGAAGCCTTGCGTGCCATGGCGACCGAGCCACGCGAGCGCAGCAGCGAGAAAGGCGGCGGGATGCATCGGCTGGGCTCTGGAATCGCTGTCGAAACAGACGCAGACTGACTGACGGTGCGCACAGCGTCACCTGCCGAGGGAGCAGGGCGGTCCTGCGCCGGCATAAAATTGCGCACTTATCTCCCAATCATAGCTCACAGCTGGCACTTTCGATAAGTTGGCGCAGAAATTGCGAAAGATTACGCGAATGGGCGCAAAATTCGGTCGCAGCGCTGACAAGCCCACCTAAACCGGTATTTTCAGGCGAAACGGGTTGCCAGGAGCAGGTTATGAAGGTGGATACGATCGTTCTCGGCGCCGGTATCGTCGGCATCTCGGTCGCGCTTCATCTCCAGAAGGCCGGGCGTGCCACCTTGCTGGTCGACCGGCGCGCTCCGGGTGAGGAAACGAGCTACGGCAATGCCGGCCTGATCCAGCGCGAGGGTGTCTACCCCTACGGCTTTCCGCATGATTTCGGCGCGCTCTTCCGCTACGCGATGAACAACACCATCGACGCGTCCTATCATTGGAGCGCTATCCCGAAGCTCGCCCCCTTCCTGTTCTCCTACTGGATGCATTCGCGCGCCTCGCAGCACGAGGCGATCGCCCATAAATACGCCAAGCTGATCGAGCATTGCGTCACCGAGCACGACGCGCTCGCGCAGGAGGCCGGCGCCACCAATCTGCTGCGCCGCGACGGCTGGATGAAGGTTTTCCGCACCGAGAAGGAGCGCGACACACGCCTCGCCGAGGCCGCCCGCTGGAACAGCGAGTTCGGCCTGAATTACCGCGCGCTCGACATGGCGGCCCTCAAGGCCGAGGAGCCGCATCTCGACCATGGCAGCCTGATCGGCGGCCTGCACTGGACCGACCCGACGACGGTCGTCGACCCGCTCGGCCTGTCCATGGCCTATGTCACGCTGTTCGAGAAGCTCGGCGGCAAGCTCGCCATCGGCGATGCGGGCACGCTCACGCAGAACGGCGCCGGCTGGACCGTCACCCTCGCCGACGGCACCACCGCCGAGGCGAAGGACGTCGTCGTCGCGCTCGGCCCCTGGGCGGACGTACTCAGCAAGAAGCTCGGCTATCACCTGCCGCTCGCGGTCAAGCGCGGCTACCACATGCATTACAAGCCGCAGGGCAATGCCGTTCTCAACCACCCGGTGCTCGACACCGAGCGCGGCTATTTCCTCGCCCCGATGCTGCAGGGCATCCGCCTGACCACCGGCGCCGAGTTCGCCGATCGCGATGCGCCCAAGACCCCGGTGCAGCTCGCCCGCGCCGAGCCGATCGCCAAGCAGCTCTTCCCGCTCGGCGAGCGCGTCGATGCCGAACCCTGGCTCGGTCGCCGCCCCTGCACGCCGGACATGATGCCGATCATTGGCCCGGCGCCGAAGCACAAGGGCCTGTGGTTCTCCTTCGGCCATGCCCATCACGGCCTGACGCTCGCCGCCGTCACCGGCCGGATGATCGCGGAAATGGTGACGGGCCAGAAGGTCTTCGTCGACCCGAAGCCGTTTGCGGCGGCGCGTTTTTCATAAAGCACTTGTCATCCCGTGCGCGCTGCAGCGTGAAACGCTGCTGCGCAGACACGGGACCGTCTCCCGAAAGAGGCGCCTTCTCATCGCGCGATCCCGCATCTGCGCAGCAGCACTATCGTGCCGCAGCGCTTGCGGGATGACACCTTTACGTGCGGGATGACACAGTGACAGCGCCCGCGGGATGACCGACCTGCGTCCCGCCCCCTCGCCTCCTGCCCCGCACCCTGCCACGATCCCGCTCCCGATTCCCGACCGAGACCCCGCCATGGCCCTCGCCAAACCACCCGTCCAGGACAATGCCTATGCCGCCGCGCTCGCGCTGCTCGACCGTGTGCCGCTGATCGATGGCCATAACGACCTGCCCTATGTCATCCGCAAGGACGCCAAGGCGAAGGGTGATGTCGCGACCTACGGCCTCGACAAGGTCCATGAAGAGGGCGACACCGACATCCCGCGCATGCAGGCCGGCAAGATGGCCGCACAGTTCTTCGCGGCCTATGTCCCGCCGAAGCAGGCCAAGCCCGCCGGCTTCGCGCTCGCGCAGATCGCGCTGATGCGCGATATCCTCAAGCGCCACGCCAACGTCTTCCGCCCCGGCCTCTCGGCTGCCGATGTCGAGGCCGCCAAGGCCGAGGGGCGCATCGCCCTGTTCATGACCATCGAGAACGGCTCGGCGCTCGACGGCGAACTCGACTCGCTCGACGCGTACTATGACCTCGGCGTGCGCCTGATGACGCTCTGCCACAACGACACCACCGACTGGTGCGATTCCGCCACCGACGCCCCGCGCCATAATGGCCTCACTGGCTTCGGCAAGGACGTGCTGCGCCGGATGAACAAGCTCGGCATGGTGATCGATCTCGCCCATGTCGCGCCCAAGGTGATGCATGACGCGCTCGACGTCTCCAGCGCCCCGCTGGTCTGGTCGCATTCCAACGCCTTCACGCTCTGCGACCACCCGCGTAACGTCCCCGACGACGTACTCGACCGCGTTGCCGGCAATGGCGGCGTGGTGATGGCGACCTTCGTGCCCGACTTCATCAGCCAGGCCTCGCGCGACTGGCATCGCCCGGCCAAGGACCAGTACGGCAAGACGCCCGAGGGCATGGACAGCGCCAAGGCTGAGGCCGAGATC
This sequence comes from uncultured Allobosea sp., assembly GCF_945956895.1. Taxonomy (GTDB): domain Bacteria; phylum Pseudomonadota; class Alphaproteobacteria; order Rhizobiales; family Beijerinckiaceae; genus Allobosea. Next base: position 4,586 of record NZ_CAMFJF010000022.1, read on the forward strand.
ACCGCCAAGTCCGGACCGCGCCCGAAGGCGACGCTTCCCCAGTATTGCGACCATGTCGAATATCTCGCGAAGCGCATCGGCCACGACCATATCGGCATCGGCTCGGACTTCTTCGGCTGGGTCAATCCGGACGGGCTGGAGGACACCACGACCTTCCCGTCGGTGATCGCCGAACTCATCCGCCGCGGCTGGTCAGAGGAGAACCTGACCAAGCTCGCCGGCGGCAACATGCTGCGCGTACTGCGTGCGGTCGAGAAGGCCGCGAGCTGAGCGCTCCACAACTCGTCATGGTCGGGCTTGTCCCGACCATCCACGTCTTTGCTTGTCGGGCGTGGGTTCAAGACGTGGATGCTCGCCACGAGGGCGAGCATGACGTATGAGCTTGCCGAATGCGCCCGACCATCCAGGGCGCGATGCAAGCCTCATCGCAAAGACAAGACCTGATTTCTCATGACCGGTTCCGGTACCGACCGCACCCGCCCGGCCGTCCAGGCCCCTGCCCCGATCGTCATCCTGGTCGAGCCGCAGCTCGCCGAGAATATCGGCATGTGCGCCCGCGCCATGGCGAATTTCGGCCTCTCCGAGATGCGCCTCGTTGCCCCGCGCGACGGCTGGCCGAGCGGCGGCGGCCTCAAGAAGGGCGCGACCGCGGCGGCCTCCGGCGCGACGCATATCCTGGAGAACGCCCGGCTCTTCGACAGCGCGGCCGAGGCCATCGCCGATCTGAACCATGTCCTGGCGACGACCGCCCGCGAGCGTGGCCAGATGAAGCGCGTGCTGACCCCGGCCGAGGCGATGCCGGAGGTCGCCGGCCGCATCGGCTCCGGCGAGCGCGTCGGCATCCTGTTCGGGCGCGAGCGCATCGGCCTGACCAACGAAGAGATCAGTCTCGCCGATGCGATCCTGACCTTCCCGGTCAATCCCGCCTTCGCCTCGCTGAACCTCGCCCAGGCCGTCCTGCTCAACGGCTATGAATGGTTCAAGACGACGGGTGGCGAAGCGCCCTTCCGCGAGAACAACCCCTCCCCGCCAGCCAAGCGCGAGATGATCCTGTCGATGTTCGACTATCTCGAAGCCGAGCTCGACCTCTGCGGCTTCTTCCCGGCCGGCAAGAAGCCTGTGATGACCGCGAACCTGCGCGACATCCTGCACCGGCTCGACATGACCGAGCAGGAAGCCCGGACGCTGCGCGGCGTCTTCAAGTCGCTGGTCGAGGGGCCGAAGAAGGCCAAGCTCCTGGCGCGGCAGGCGGGCGAGGCCGAGGACTGAATCCCGCCGTCCTTGGGCTCGCAACGAGCATTTCCTTCCGAAGGATCCAGACGTCATTGCGAGGAGCGAAGCGACGAAGCAATCCAGGAGGACTGGGTCGAGCCGTTCCATCCAGTCTTCCTGGATTGCTTCGCTGCGCTCGCAATGACGGTGGAGACTCGGGGGCTCGACGCGGGCAGGCTTCCCAAATCTGCGCTCCGCTTCGCCTGAAAATGACGGCACCTCTTTCGCAACAAAAAAAGCCGGCCCCGAAGGGCCGGCTGGTCTGGTCGGGGGGTCTCGAAACGCCCGGTCAGAATTGGTACTTCATCGTCGCCTTCACCGTGCGGCCGGGCTCGCTGTAATAGTCGCGGGCCTGGGCCAGAACCCCGGTCGGGACGTTGACGGCGTCGAAATACTTGCGATCGAAGATATTGTAGACGCCGACTTGGAATTCAAGGTCCGCGATCTGCGGCATCGGGCGCCACCAGGCCGAGGCATTGAAGATCGCATAGCCCGGCGCCCGGAAACCCTGGGCCGAACCCGTCGTCGCCGCGACATCGTCACGCTTGCCGGCGAGCTTGGTCGAAACCTCCGCGCCCCAGGTCTCCGTCCCATAAGCGATGGCGACGATGCCCTGCATCGGCGGGATCGAGTTCAGGAAGGTATTGTCGCTCTTGTTCATGCCACGGGTATAGGCAAAGGAGCCGCGCACCAGCCAGTTCGGCGCAAAGGCATACTGGCCGTTGATCTCGACGCCCTGGATCTCCGCCTTGGGAATATTGCGGAACGTCGTGATGCCGCCCTGCGGATACAGCCCGCCGACACCCGGCGCCTGGGACTGGTAGGTGTCGATGAAGTTCCGGTAGTTGCTGCGGAAATAGGTGATCGAGCCACCGAGCTGCTTGTCGCCGAAGCGGACGCCAACATCGATGCCGTTGCCGATTTCAGGCCGCAGCGTCGGGTTGCCCGCGCGCAGATAGGTGGAAGGCCCGCCGAAGCGGCCGTAGAGCTCGTCGGCCGTCGGCGCCCGGAAGCTCTTGGCCCATTGCGCGAAGACGGTGACGTCCTTCACCATGGGGGCGTTCTTCAGGATGTCGTATTCGAGCCGGACGCGCGGCGACCAGGCGTTGTCGCTCGATGACGGCGGCAGGCCGACCGGGCGGGAACCGCTATTGGTATAGGCCGGCGTGTTCTGCGGCGCTTCCTCGTACCAGTCGAAACGCACGCCTGGCGTCACGCGCAGGCGATTGTCGAGCATGCCGATCTCGTCATGCAGATAGAGGCCGACAAGCTTGCCATCGACCTTCGGCTGGTCGGACTGGTTGGTGAAGAGATTGTTGCAGGTGGCGAACGCGCCGGTGAACGAGCCGGACGCCGGACGCGCCGGGCAATTGTCGAGACCAGCCGAATATTGCTCCAGCGACGACATGCGCAGTTCGGTGCCGGCCGTCAGGCGGTGCGTGAGCGCCCCGGTCTGGAAGTTCTTGATGACGTGGCCGTTGAAGCCATAGGCACTTTGCTCATTCTCGTTGTCGCGGATGTAGGGGCCGACGATGCTGGTATAGCGATAGGCGCGAGCCAGGTCGTTACGCTTCAGGCGCTGCCAGTACGCGACTGCGTGGGCCTCGTCGAAGAACGAGCCCGGCACGACATAGTCATAGCTCAGCGAGACGCGGTTGCGCTCGACATCCTCACCGGTCTGATAGGAGCCGGGGCGGAAATTGCCGGTCAGCGAAACCGTGCTGGTGCGGGTCTGCACCCGGTCGGCGCGCTTGAAGAATTCGCCCTGGATGCCGAAACGATGATCGCCGACCTGCTGGTAGATCTTGGCGAGGACGTTGTACTGGTTGAAATCGCTCGGGTTCGGCGCGGTACGCGTCGCGCCAATCGCCTTGTAGTTGCCCTTGTTGTCGATCTCGTGCCCGTCGCGGAAGCCGCCCTGAAACAGGACGGAGGTGTTGCCCATCTTGGCCGCCACGGCCGCGCTGCCGAACCAGGCCCGGTCAGTGCTGTCATAACCGGTCTTGGTCAGCACCCCGTAATTGCGCCCATTGCGGATCAGGTCCTCGGGGTCGAGCGTGCGCACCGCCAGCGCGCCGCCCAGTGCCCCACTGCCCAGCGTGCTCCCGCCGCTGCCGCCGCGTAGCAGGTCGAGCGTCGAGAGGGAATCGAAGTCGAAGGCGGCCCCGATGCCGCGACCATTGACGCGCGTATCGGTCGTGAAGGGCTGGCGGATACCGTCGATCGTCGTCAGCACGCGCGCGCCATCAAGGCCGCGGATGTTGAGCGAATTGGTCTGGCGGTTGAAGGTGATGCCGGCTTCGACCCGGTTGGACAGGTCGGTCAGGCTCTGGACCTGCTGACGGTCGAGCTCCTGGCGCGTCGTGCGTGTCGTCGTCGGCCCGTTGAGCAGCGCCCCGCCGGGCACGCCTTCGCCCTGCACGTTGATCTGGTCGAGAACGACCGGCGCCTCATTGGCCACCGGCGCCGGCGTGGTCGTCGCCCTTCGTCCCTGCTGTTGCGCTTCCGCGGAAGAAGCCAGAAGCACCAGCATCAGGCTTCCAAGCGCCACGCCGCCGCGCAGCTGGCCGGAAAGAGTCTCCATAGCCCCAAGTCCCGTCCTTGCCGCCGGCATTGAAACCCGAACGGCAATTTAAAATGAGTAAAAAGAAGAGCCTATACATTCACGTCAGGCAAAGAGACGGATATTCACCGCAATAATGCATGTCAATTTCGAATATTACAGAACGAAAACAATAGATTCCTTCTAAATAATAAATATTCTAAATTAGAAATACATTGGACCCGCAAACCGTTCGGAATCTCCGCTCCCGACCTCGTGATCGGCGAAGGCCGGCAAGCGGCCGTCGCGCCATTGCAATGCCGCCTTCCGTGCACATGCTCCTGTCATGAGTCCCAGTCATTCCGGGTTGAACCGTCGCAAGCTGCTGACCGGAGGCGGCGCCATGGGCGCGAGCTTTGCCATTGCCGGGCGGGCGGCCGCAGCGACGGACACCGACGTCGTCGTGATCGGCGCCGGTGCTGCCGGCATCGCCGCGGCGCAGGCTCTTCGTGCCGCCGGGCGGCAGGCTGTCGTGCTCGAAGCCCGTAGCCGCGTCGGCGGGCGCGCCTTCACCGATGCCTCGCTCGGCCCGATCTATGACGCGGGCGCGATGTTCATCCATTGGGCCGAGCGCAACCCTTGGGTTCAGATCGCCAAAGACCTCGGCATCGCGACACCCAACGAATCCTGGGGAAGCGGCTTCAAGGTTTTTGCCGACGGCCAGCCGATGGCGGAGCCGGAACGCCGCCGTCGCCGCAGCGCATTCGGCCAGATCGACCGCCGGCTGGAGACGATCGATCTCAGCCTGCGCGACATGTCGGTCGCCGAATTGCTGGCCGATCTCGGCCCGGAAATGGCTCCGGTCGCGGCGTCCGGCCTGCTGCTCTCGATCGGCGAGGAATCGAGCCGCATCTCCGCACGCGACTACCAGCGGCTCTGGTCGGGAGACGATCTCGTCGTCCCCTCCGGCTACGGCAATCTCGTCGCGCGTTCGGCCACTGGGCTCGATATCCGCCTGAACGAGCCGGTCGAAACGATTCGCTGGGACGGGCCGGGCGTCACGGTCACCACGCGCTCGGGAACGCTGCGGGCCAATGCCTGCATCGTCACCGTTCCGGTCGGCGTGCTGAAAGCCGGCACGATCCGTTTCATCCCGGAATTGCCGGCCGCGACGCGCGACGCTCTCGCCGGCCTGCACATGGGCGCGCTGACCAAGATCGCGCTCAAGGTCGAGGGCGACCGCTTCGGCATCACGCCGGGCGCGAGCTTCCTCGAAGCGGCCGCCCCCGAACGCCTGATGAATCTCGACATGTTCCCAGGCGGCCAGGACATCGTCATCGGCTATTGCGGCGGCGACTATGCCCGCAAGCTCTCGGAAGCCGGCACCGAGGAGGCCCGCGCCCATCTCGTCGACCTCCTGATGAAGATGGTCGGCTCGGATTTCCGCAAGGCGGTGAAGGCCGTCTCCTTCCCCGCCTGGTGGATCGACCCTTTCGCGCGCGGCTCCTACTCGATCTGCGATCCCGGCCACGAGACGGCGCGCGACGCTCTCGCCCAACCGATCGGGAACCGCCTCTTCATCGCCGGCGAGGCGACGGCGGGCGGTGGCGCGATGACGGTCGGTGGCGCGACGCTCGCCGGCCGGGCTGCGGCTGCCGCGCTCACCCGCCTGAAGGTTTGACGGCTATCGGGCCGCGCTCGGCCGAAACGCCAGTTCATAGAGCACGCACGCCTCGGCGAGCGCGAGGCCCGAGCCATGCAGGCTGCCGCCGAGCGCACCGACCCAGCGGGTGTGAAACCGGTTGAAGCGGCAGATCGCGGCGACGGCGGTCTCGGTGGTTTCCATGGCCCGCCTCCATCCCGAGGCCGGTCCATTTCATGGACATGGTCAACTAAATTTCGAGACAGCGGCTGAACGCGTCATTGACCATCCCTTAACCGGTCTCTGGCGGAGTCGAGCTTTGAACTCCCTTGGCACCACCATGCAAGTCGATCTCCTCGCCGGCACGGGCTATCGCCCCTTCACGATCCCCCGCCCCCAGCCGACCATCCTCGTCTTCGATTCGGGCCTCGGCGGCCTCACCGTGCTTGGGCGCACGACCCAGGCCTGCCCCGGCGCCCATATCGTCTATGCCGCCGACGATGCCGGCTTCCCCTATGGCCGGCTGAGCGAGAACGCACTCATCATCCGCGTCCTCGCGGTGATGGAACGCCTCGTCGCCCGCTTCCATCCCGATCTCGTGGTCATCGCCTGCAACACCGCCTCGACCCTGGTCCTGCCGGCGCTCAGGGCGCGCTTCGCCATCCCCTTCATCGGCACCGTCCCCGCGATCAAACCGGCGGCGGCCGCGACCCGCAGCGGCATGATCTCGGTGCTGGCGACGCCCGGTACGGTAGCGCGCGACTACACCCGCGAACTGATCGAGACCTATGCGGCCAGCCGCCGCGTCACGCTCGTCGGCGCGACGCGCCTCGCCGGCCTCGCCGAGCAGGCGCTGAAGGGTGAGGCCGTCGACGACGCGGTCCTCGCCACCGAGATCGCCCCCTGCTTCGTCGAGGCTGACGGCCGCCGCACCGATGTCGTCACGCTGTCCTGCACGCATTATCCCCTGCTGCTGGAGCGGATGAAGCGGCTCGCACCCTGGCCGGTCGAATGGATCGATCCGGCCCCTGCGATCGCGCGCCGCGTCGCCGATCTCCTGTCGAGCGCCCGGCAACCCGGCCTCGCCTGCCGCGATGCCGCGGCGGTCTTCACCGACGGCGTCGGCCTGACCGGTCCCTTGCGCATCGCGCTGGCCGGCTACGGCCTGGCGCAGGTCGTCATCGAGCCCATGCCGCTGGCCAATTGACGGAACCTGGGGCACACCCTGGGCGTTCCAATGCTGGCGACCACCGCAGAGGAACCAGATTCATGAGAAAGCTGCTCTTGCTGTTCGCGCTTGTCGCCGGCTTCGCCTTCGCCGGTGCCGGAGCCAGCACGGAAGCGCAGGCGAAGCCCCATGGCTGGAACAAGGGCCACGGACATCACGGCTATTACCGCCAGGGCCCGCGCCGCCATTACGGCTGGAATCGCGGTCATCACTATGGCTGGTACAAGCACCGTCCGCGCCACTACTATTATGATCGCCCCTACGGCTACTGGCGCTGAGATCGGCTTTTCGGCTGCACGGAATTGACTCGAAGCCGGCTTTCCGTCATACGCCCTTTCGTCGCGCGGCTCCTCACGGGGCCGCGTGGCTTTTTCCGCACCCGTGATCCGCTCTTCTTCGGAAGCTGGATCTGTCGCCCCGGTGCATCGGACCGAAAAGTGGCTTCCACTTTTCGGGTGAATCCGATGCAGAGAAATGGGCAGCTTGCGAAAGCTGCCTGGGAGCAGGAGGGCGCGGTCCTCAACTCGCGAACCTGAGAGGACACGCGACATGTCGAAGCGCCATGAGGCAAAGTACAAGATTGACCGCCGCCTCGGTCAGAACATCTGGGGCCGCCCGAAGTCCCCGGTCAACCGTCGTGAATACGGCCCCGGCCAGCACGGCCAGCGCCGCAAGGGCAAGCCGTCCGACTTCGGCACGCAGCTGCGCGCCAAGCAGAAGCTGAAAGGCTATTACGGCTCGATCTCCGAGAAGCAGTTCCGCCGCTACTACGCCGAGGCGATCCGCCTCAAGGGCGACTCGGGCGAGAACCTCATCGGCCTGCTCGAGCGCCGTCTGGATGCGGTGATCTACCGCGCCAAGTTCGTGCCGACCGTCTTCGCGGCCCGCCAGTTCGTCAACCACGGCCACATCACCGTGAACGGCAAGCGCGTCAACATCGCCTCCTATCAGGTCAAGCCGGGCGATGTGATCGCGGTCAAGGAGAGCTCGCGCCAGCTCGCCATCGTCATCGAGTCGGCCACGCTCGCCGAGCGCGATGTGCCGGACTACATCGACGCCGACCACAGCAAGTCTTCGGCCACCTACACCCGCACCCCGACCCTGTCGGACGTGCCCTACGCGGTGCAGATGGAGCCGAACCTGGTCATCGAGTTCTACTCGCGCTGACGAAATACGCGGCCGCTGCGGCGACCTGCGAAGCTGAAATCAAGAGGGTGGCGGACTTGTCCGCCACCCTTTTTTATTCGACCCTTATCCTAAGCTGGCAGAATTAAAGACGTCTCTCGCTGCGGAGGTGGCTGTGACGAGCAGGACGAAAGCGGCAATAGGGGCAGCTCTGCTGGCTCCCGCTATCCCATGCGCGCTGCTGTTTTGTATCTTTTATCAGCGCCATCTGGGCACGTTAGATCTTTATCTTTCAGCGGCGGCTGCTTTCAGCATGAGTTACGCCGTGACGATGATCGGCGGCATTCCTTGGCACCTCGGTGGGGCTAACCGCCGCCTTCCAGGATACATTCTTGTATCCCTAATCGCCTTGACATCGATCTCGTTCACGTCGGTTGTCTTCACGCAGACGATCTTACGTTGGCCTCTCGATCCATCCGAGAGCACCGATCTATCGACCGCCCTGTACGGCGCTGTCTTGCTAACCGCGCTTTATGCGCCCGTGACGATGCTGACGGCCTGGCTCTTTCGCTCACTAGCTCTTTGGCTGGAAGGCAAAGGAAAACAGCGAGGCCCCGTTCAGGCCATCAGATGACATCTTGCGCCGCCCGAAACGGAGATCAGCCCCACCGATAATGAGCCGTGTTTCCTGAAGGCCGCCGAGCTTCGCTCCAACCTCAGAGATGCGAGCCGACCTCGTGGCGGAAGAAGTAGCAGCCCACGCCCAGGCAGCCGATCAGGATCGACAGCGCGTAGGGCCCGAACAGGCAGACGATGAAGACGGAGCCGATGAAGGCCCGCATCGCCCAGCATGACCATGTCTGCTTCATGGCTCACCTCTCGCATCGCAATTACTGACAAAGCGTAAACGGCAAGCCGTGAATCCAACCTGAATCGATATGGTAAACCACGGAAATCCCATTGAATTCCAAGTGTTAGGATTTTTGGCGAAACCGGGGCGGGATCGCCTCCCCGTTCCTATCGGCCGCGCCGTAGCGTAACCTTCTCCTTCCGGGAGAGGAGATTCGCATGAAAAAGATTCTGCTGACGGCTTTTGCCGTGTGCTGCATGGCCGGCGCCGCCCAGGCGCAGAGCTGCAACCTTCAGGCTTCCGACAAGAAGCTCGCCGGTGCTGCCAAGACCAGCTTCCTGACCAAGTGCGAGAAGGACGCCGGCGCTGCCTGCGACAAGCAGGCCGCCGACAAGAAGCTGGCAGGCGCCGCCAAGACCAGCTTCACCAAGAAATGCGTTTCGGACGCGGTCGGCGGCTGAAAGCCGGCACTGTCCTTGCAACTGCCCTTGCAACATGAAAAGAGCCACGCCCTGCGGAAGCCGGGCGTGGCTCGATTTATATGTCGATCAGGCTGAAGCCGGAACTCAATCGTCGCTCTGGTCGCCTCGATCCTGCCAGGACCTGCGCCAGCCGCGGTCGCCACGTCCACCGCGACCGCCACGGTCCTCGTCATGCCAGCTGCCTCGCCCGGCGTGCATCTCGCGGAAGTGCTCGCGCCCTTCCGCCATCGCCTCGCGAACCGAACGGCGCAGCACCGTCTTCTGCTCGTCGCTGAGCGTGGTCCAGAGCGGGCGCACGGCATCGGCGAGTTCCTTTGAACGCGCCGCCCGCTCGCCCTGCCGGGTGGCGGCGGCATCGAGCCGCTCCATCAGGTCGGCATGGCGCAACGCCTCGCGGCGCTCGCGCATCGCGTTCCAGCGTTCGCCACGCTCGGCGGTGCGCTGCCTGATCAGCCCTTCCACCTTGTCGAAGAGCGCGGTCTGTTCCGGCTTGAGCTTGAGATCGGCGCGCACCTTCGCCAGGCGCTCGTCGAGCCGGGCCTTGGCGCGCTCGGCCCGGCGCTCGCGCCACTCGTCGCGGCGCTGGTCGCGGCTTTCCGTCCGCTCCTGCTTCTGGTCTCCACCTGCTGGCGGAACCGGCTGCGGCTGCGCCAGGGCGAAGCTGCCGGCAAGCATCGCGATCGATGATGCGGCGATGAGAGCGATGGGTTTCACGGGCAATCTCCCTTGAAGCAGTGCGGTAGAAGCGTCGCGCAGCGGGTCTCGAAGCCGATAGGCGATGACACCAGCCTGACCTCGCCGGCCTGACCCGGCAATGGCCAGCGCATGAAAAGATCGTAATGTAGCGACAACGCGGCCAGTGCGATTCGGTTCGCCTTCAGGTTTCCTCATGCGCAATCTCATCACCGATGTCCGCGGCCTGCTGGTCGGCCAGGCGCATGACGTCACGGCTGCGACAGGCGTGACCGCGGCCATCTTCGAGCGCCCGACCATCGCCTCGGCTGCCGTGCTCGGCGGCGCGCCCGGCACCCGCGACACCGCACTGCTTGTTCCGGAAATGACGGTCGAGCATGTCGACGCCGTCGTGCTCTCCGGCGGTTCGGCCTGGGGCCTCGGCGCCGCGGACGGCGTGATGCGCTGGCTGGCGCAGGAAGGGCGCGGCTTCCCAGTCGGCCCGTTTCGGGTCCCGATCGTCCCGCAGGCGATCCTGTTCGATCTGATGAACGGCGGTGAGAAGCCCTGGGCGCGCGGCGAAGGCGAAACGCCCTATGCCCAACTGGGCGCCGAGGCTGCGGCGGCCGCTGCCGCCGAATTCGCTCTCGGAACCGCCGGTGCCGGCTTCGGCGCGACCACCGCCAATCTGAAAGGCGGTCTCGGCTCGGCGAGCGCGCGCGCAGCGACGGGGCAGATCGTCGGCGCGCTCGTCGCGGTCAATGCCGTCGGCAGCGCCACGATCGGCGATGGCCCGCATTTCTGGGCCTCGCCCTACGAACGCGACCGGGAGTTCGGCGGCCTCGGCTGGCCCGCCACGATCGCGCCTCACGACACGGCCCTGCGCTTCAAGGGCGGCACCGGCCAGAACACCACGATCGCCCTCGTCGCGACCGATGCCGTCTTGACCAAGCCGCAGGCCCGCCGCCTCGCGCTCGCGGCCCATGACGGGCTGGCGCGCGCCCTGCGCCCTGCCCATGCTCCGCTCGACGGCGATATCGTCTTCGCCGCGGCGACCGGCTACAGCGGCGCGCCTTCCGATGCCTTCGCGATGACGGAGCTCTGCGCCACGGCCGCCGACGTGCTCGCCCGTGCCATCGCACGCGGCGTCCACGCGGCGACGGCCCTTCCCTTCCCCAAGACCAAACCCGCCTGGCAGGATCGCTTCAGCACCTGAATCCAATATTCGAAATATACCGCAACGTTAGAAAAGCAATTTACCAAGCATAAAGCCGCGCACCGTAACCTGCCCGTCTAGGTTTTGATCTTATGATCGGACAACCAGGGGGCCTCATGCGCGAGATCGGCTTCGGTTTGACCTGCGGCATCGCGATGGCGGTCGGCGCGCTCCTGATCGCAGCTTGGCCCGTGCCGGGACGGCCGATGGCCGCCTTCTTCCCTGTCGGGACCGCCACGATCGACATCGCACAGGCCATCAGCGGTGCGAGCGGCAGCCTCCTTCAGATCGATTCCGGCTCCGCCGTCGCCTTCACCATGGGAGACCGCGACGGCTTTGTTTCAGCACTCTATGGCGCGGGAGCCTGGCTCGTCATCGATGCCGCCTTCGCCAGACTCTGTACCGGAAGCGCCGCGGAGAGCGACCGATGAAAGACGTCGCACGCTTTCGCGAACGCTTTTCCCATTGCCTGATCGCGATCCTGTGGGCGAATGCCGCCGTTCTGGCGTTCTGGACGCCATCCGCCTCGCGGCTGAACACTCCCGGCCTCGTGCTGGCAGGCTTCGCGCTCGCCCTGCTCGGGACGATGGTCTGGCGGATCGACCGCACCGGTTGGGTGACACGTCAGATTTCGAGCATCGCAACCATGGGCCAGGTGATGCTGCTGGTCTATGCCTATGCCGGGCATCCCTACCAGGCCGACATGCACATGTATTTCTTCGCCATGCTGGCGGTGCTCGCCGGCTGGCTGGACTGGCGCATCTTCATTCCCGCGACGCTTGCCATCGTGCTGCATCATCTCGCCTTCAGCCTGCTCATGCCCGGCGGCGTCTTCCTTAACGGCAACCAGATCGACCGGGTGCTGTTGCACGGCCTGATCGTCGCCGTGCAGTCGGTGGCGCTGAGCTGGCTGGTCTGGTCGCTGCGGCATTCGCTGGAGGTCTCGGAGCATGAACGCCACAAGGCCGATGCCGCGCGTGCAGCCGCCGACGAAGCACGCCGCAATCTCGCCGAAACCATGGAGCGGGGCGCGCAGGTTCGCCGCCAGGTCCTGCACACCGTCGCCGACGATTTCGAGCGCGAGATCGCCGTCATCGCACGGGACGTGATCGCTTCCGTACAATCCCTCCGCATCGCCTCGCAGCAGATGAAAACGGGCGCGCTCGAGGTATCCGAGCGCTCCAGTGCGGCGTCGGCATCCTCGCGCCAGACCTCCTCGAACGTCGTCGCCGTCACGCAAGGCACGGCGGAACTGGCGAGTTCCTTTGCCGAGGTCGACCGGCAGGTCGCCGAGACCACGCGCGTCGTCGGCGAGACGACGCGACAGGCCCAGGCCGTGCTCGATACCATCGGCGAATTGTCGCGCAAGGCCGGCCAGATCGGCGACATCACCGATGCGATCTCGGCGATCGCCAAGCATACCAACCTGCTGGCGCTGAACGCATCGATCGAGGCCGCCCGCCTCGGCCGCTCAGGCGGCGGCTTCACCGTCGTCGCGCAGGAGATCAAGTCGCTCGCCAACCAGACCTGGCGCGCGACGGAGGAAATCCAGAGCCAGATCGGTGCGATCCGCGACTCCAGTTCCGAGGCGATCGGCGCGATCGACGCCATGAACACGACCGTCGGCTCGCTCAACCAGATCTCGGGCAATGTCGCGACCGTCGTCGAGCAGCAGAACGCCGCGGCCGCCGGCATCGCCCAGATCATCCGGCGCGCGGCGGACGAGACCATCTTCGCCGCCGGCCATATCGACATCGTCAGCCGTATCGCAGCGGAAACCGACGAAGCGGCCAGCCATGTCGCCGAATCCGCCGACACGCTCTCACGCCAGTCCGCGCATCTCGACAACGAGGTCGCCCAGTTCCTCGGCCGGATCCGCGCCGCCTGATCGCCGGTTTCCCTGTCGGCTGCGAATGCGCTATGGCGTGGCCATGTCCACTGACGATTTCCTCGCCCGTTTCGGCTCGCCCGGCGCCAGCCAGCCGGATCCGGTCGCCGCTGCCCAGCAGGCGATGCGCAACGCCTTGCCCGCGCGCTTCTACAAGCAGGCCGACGTTCTGGAGCGCGACGGCCTCTTCCATGTCGCCCTCGACGGCAAGACAGCGCGGACCCCGGCCCGCAGGCCGCTCGCCGTCGCGTCTCGTCCGGTCGCCGAAGCCCTTGCCGCCGAATGGCAGGCGCAGGCCGAGCGAATCGACCCCGCACAGATGCCATTGACCCGCCTCGTCAATTCCGCGCTCGACGGCGTCGAGAACCAGCAGGAGGCCGTGCGCGCCGAGATCGTCCGCTACGCCGGCTCCGATGCGCTCTGCTACCGGGCCGGTGAACCCGAAGCGCTTGTCGAGCGGCAGAACCAGGTCTGGCAGCCGATCCTCGGCGAGATCGAGGCCTTGATCGGCGCCCGCTTCCTGCTGGCCGAAGGCATCGTCTTCGCTGAACAACCGCAAGAGACGCTCGCCGCCGTCGCCCGCCACGTCGCGAAAATCCCCGCCCCGCTCGCTCTCGCCGGCGCCCATAACGTCATGACGCTGACCGGCTCGGCCATCCTCACGCTCGCGCTGGCGAACGGTCAGATCGATCCGGATGCCGCGTGGGACGCCGCCCATCTCGACGAGGACTACCAGATCGGGATCTGGGGCCAGGACGAGGAGGCGGCCGAGCGCCGCGTCATCAGACGCCGCGAATTCGATGCAGCCGTCCTGCTGCTGAAGGGCTAGGCCCGATGGCGATGGGACCCGCGGCGACATCTCCCGATGCTTACGTCGCGGCGCTTACCGGCTGGTAGCGCAGTCTCGTCGAACAATTGCGGCGGGATGTCCGCGCCGCCGCCCCGCCCGACGAGCGGATCAAATGGACCCATCTCGTCTACTTCTCCAATGGCCCGCTGCTGCTGATCCGCGCCGAGGAAAAGCGCGTCCTCTTTGGCTTCTGGCGGGGCAAGCGCCTGCGCGAGATTGCGCCGCGCCTCAAGGCCGGCGGCAAATACGAGCTGGCGACCTGGGAATTACGCGAGGGCGACAGCGTCGACGCCGTGCTGGTGACGAAGCTGGTTCAGGAAGCCGTCCGGCTGAATGACGAGCTTGGCGATCCGGCCGCGCGTTCCGCATGATTGCGGTTCCGGCTTCAGCAAACGTCGTAATGGACTCATGCGCGATGGCCGCTTAAGCCGGCTTTCGAGACGCGATTTCCGGCCGGGAGCCTGCCGCCATGAAGGACATCCTCGAACAGCTCGAAACCCGCCGCGAGGGCGCCCGCAAGGGTGGCGGCGAGCGCCGCATCGAGGCGCAGCACAAGCGCGGCAAGCTGACGGCGCGCGAGCGCATAGAACTCCTGCTCGACAAGGACTCCTTCGAGGAGTTCGACATGTTCGTGCAGCATCGCTGCGTCGATTTCGGCATGGACAAGGCCGAGAAGATCCCCGGCGACGGCGTCGTCACCGGCTGGGGCACGGTCAACGGCCGCACCGTCTTCGTCTTCTCGAAGGACTTCACCGTCTTCGGCGGCTCGCTCTCCGAGACGCATGCGCAGAAGATCATCAAGATCCAGGACATGGCGCTGAAGATGCGCGCGCCCATCGTCGGCCTGTTCGACGCCGGCGGCGCCCGCATCCAGGAGGGCGTCGCCGCGCTCGGCGGCTATGGCGAAGTCTTCAAGCGGAACGTTCAGGCTTCCGGCGTCATTCCGCAGATCTCGGTGATCATGGGCCCCTGCGCCGGCGGCGACGTCTATTCCCCGGCCATGACCGATTTCATCTTCATGGTCCGCGACACCTCCTACATGTTCGTGACCGGCCCGGAGGTGGTGAAGACCGTCACCAACGAAACCGTGACCTCGGAGGAACTCGGCGGCGCCAAGGTCCATACCTCGAAGTCCTCGGTCGCCGACGGCTCCTTCGAGAACGATGTCGAGGCGCTGCTGCAGGTGCGCCGCCTGCTCGACTTCCTGCCGGCCAACAACACGGCCGGCGTGCCGGAATGGCCCTCCTTCGACGTGCCCGACCGCGTCGACATGAGCCTCGACACGCTCGTCCCGGACAATCCGAACAAGCCCTACGACATCAAGGAGCTGATCCTGAAAACGGTCGACGAGGGCGACTTCTTCGAGATCCAGGGATCTTACGCCGGCAATATCGTCACCGGCTTCGGCCGCATCGAGGGCCGCACCGTCGGCATCGTCGCCAACCAGCCGATGGTGCTGGCCGGCGTGCTCGACTCAGACGCCTCGCGCAAGGCCGCCCGCTTCGTGCGCTATTGCGACGCCTTCGAGATCCCGATCGTCTCGCTGGTCGACGTCCCCGGCTTTCTGCCCGGCACGGCGCAGGA
Organism: uncultured Allobosea sp.; assembly: GCF_945956895.1. Lineage (GTDB taxonomy): Bacteria > Pseudomonadota > Alphaproteobacteria > Rhizobiales > Beijerinckiaceae > Allobosea. The sequence continues at coordinate 19,937 of NZ_CAMFJF010000022.1, forward strand.
ATATGGCGGGCTGATCAAGCACGGCGCCAAGCTGCTCTTCGCCTATAGCGAATGCACCGTGCCGCTGGTCACGATCATCACGCGCAAGGCCTTCGGCGGCGCCTATGACGTGATGGCCTCGAAGCATATCGGCGCCGACGTCAACTATGCCTGGCCGACAGCGCAGATCGCTGTGATGGGCGCCAAGGGCGCGGTCGAGATCATCTTCCGCGGCGGCGATGCCGAGACGATCGCCGGCCAGACCAAGGAATACGAGGACCGCTTCATGTCCCCCTTCGTCGCGGCCGAGCGCGGCTATATCGACGAAGTCATCATGCCGCACTCGACGCGGCGCCGCATCGCCCGCGCGCTCGCCATGCTCCGCACCAAGAGCGTCGAGCGTCCCTGGCGCAAGCACGACAACATTCCGCTCTGAGCGGAAGGTCTACGACCAGCGCTTGAACACGGCGCTGGCATTCACCCCGCCGAAACCGAAGCCGTTCGAGATGGCATGCTCCATCGCGAGCGGCCGCGCGACCTTCGCCACGAGGTCGAGCCCGGCCGCCGCCTCGTCCGGATTCTCGAGGTTGAGCGTCGGCGGGGCGATCTGGTCGCGCAGCGTCAGGATCGTGAAGATCGCCTCCAGCCCGCCGGCCGCGCCGAGCAGATGGCCGGTGGCCGATTTCGTCGCACTGATCGCGATGCCGCCCTCGGAGCCGAACACCGCCTTGATCGCGGCAAGTTCGCCGCGGTCGCCGACCGGGGTCGAGGTCGAATGGGCGTTGAGATGGGCGACATCGGCCGGCTGAAGCCCGGCCTGCTTCAGCGCGGTCTCCATGGCGCGCCGGGCGCCCGAGCCGTCCTCGGGGCCGGAAGTGATGTGATAGGCATCGGCGCTGGTGCCGTAGCCGGTCAATTCGGCCAGGATCGTGGCGCCGCGCGCCTGCGCATGCTCCAGCGCCTCGATCACCAGCAGGCCCGCGCCCTCGCCCATGACGAATCCGTCGCGGTCCCGGTCGAAGGGCCGCGAAGCCTTTTCCGGCTCGTCGTTGAAGCCGGTCGAAAGCGCACGGGCCGCCGCGAAACCGCCAAGCGCGACGAGATCGACGCAGGCCTCGGTGCCGCCGCAGAGCGCGATATCGACCTCGCCCGCCCGGATCAGGCGCGCCGCATCGCCGATCGCCTGCACGCCGGCGGCGCAGGCGGTGACCGGTGCGCCGATCGGCCCCTTGAAGCCATGCTCGATAGAGACATGGCCGGCGGCCAGATTGACCAGGAAGGATGGAATCGTGAAGGGCGAGAGTCGCCGCGCCCCGCGTTGGTCGACGGTCCGCACCGCCTCGGCGATCGCCGGGAAGCCGCCGATGCCGGATGCGATCACCGTCGCTGTGCGTTCGCGCTCGGCCTCGTTTTGCGGCTGCCAGCCGGCCTGCGCCAGCGCCTCCTTGGCGGCGACCAGCGCGAACTGGATGAAGCGGTCCATCTTGCGCTGGTCCTTCGGCGCGATCACCGCATCGGGATCGAACCCACCTTCGGCATCCTCGGCCTTCGACGGCACGATGCCTGCGACCTTGGCCGGTAGCGTCTCGACGACCGCGTCCGGCAGGCGGCGCAGACCGGAACGCCCGGCCAGCAGGCGCTGCCAGGCGATCTCGGTTCCGCAGCCGAGCGGCGAGACGACGCCCATTCCGGTGACGACGATACGGCGCATGGAAAGCTCCTATTCGCGAGAAGCCGGCACAGCCGCATCCCGCGCCACCACGATGGCGAGGCGTTGCAACATGCCGGGACTGGCCTGTGGGCCGGCGATGACGGTGACATTGTCGGAATTCACGGGCTGCAAGGTCTCAGCATCGGCATAGGCCGGCACGACCGCTCGCCCGCTCTCGCGATCGGCGAGCAGCAGGGCTTGCCCTTCCGGCGCGAGATGTCGGTTGCCGAAGGCGACCAGCGCCGCAACGACCGGGAAGAAGTCCCTACCCCTCTCCGCCAGCACGTATTCGTAGCGCTTCGGCCGCTCGCTATAGAGCCGTCGCTCGAACAGCCCGGCTTCGGTGAGGTGCTTCAGGCGCCGCGCCAGCATATTCGGCGCGATGCCGAGGCTGCGCTGGAACTCGTCGAAGCGGGTGAAGCCCTGCAACGCATCGCGCAGGATCAGGATGCTCCACCACTCGCCCACGGCCTCGACGGCGCGGGCGCAGGGACATTCGGCAAGCGGGGAGAGCCGGGGCTGCATGCGCTCCAGCTAATGCAGAAACTATCATTTTGCAAGTCACTATCACAGGTCGCGCAGTAGCGCTTCTCAGTCCAGCGTGCTCCTGAACCGCATCAGCGCGAGCCCCGCATAAACCGGCACGAACAGGCTGAGATAGAACACCTCGTCGCCGATATCGCTCAAGCCCGCCCCTTTCAGCATGATCGCCCGGATGATCCGCAGGAAATGCGTCAGCGGGAAGAGTTCGCCCAACGCTTGCGCCCAGCCCGGCATGCCGGCGAAGGGGAACATGAAGCCGGACAGCATCAGCGAGGGCAGGAAGAAGAAGAAGGTCAGCTGCATCGCCTGGAGCTGCGTGCGCGCCACCGTCGAGATCGTGTAGCCGAGCAGGACCAACGCCAGCACGAAGACCAGAACGCAACTCAGGAGAAGCCCGAGCCCGCCGAGGAAGGGCACGGCAAAGAGCAGCTTCGCCGCTCCCAACACGATCACCACCTGCACGGAGCCGACGGCGAGATAGGGCAAAATCTTGCCGAGCATGATCTCGCCGGCCGTCGCCGGCATGGCGAGCAGGTTCTCCATCGTGCCGCGCTCGATCTCGCGGGTCAGCGCCATCGCCGTCATCATGACCATGGTCATCTGCAGGATGACGCCGAGCAGGCCGGGCACGATGTTGTACTGGGTGATGTTCTCGGGATTGTAGCGCCGGTGCACGACGAAGGAGAGGCTGTCGCCGCCGGCGCCGGCCGGATCGGTGACCGGCTCGCGCCCCTGCGCCCTGATCAGCGCCCGGCTCGCGATAGTGCCGAGCGCCGAGACCGCGCCGCTCGCAGCCGCCGGATCGGTCGCATCGGCCTCAACCAGGATGCGCGGCTTGTCCGCCCGCTCGACGCGGGCGCCGAAATCGCTGGGAATGGTGACGAGGAAGGAGATTTCGCCCTTCGCCATCAGGCTTTCCGCCTCGGCCGCGCTCTGCGGCCGCTCGCCGAAGCGGTAGTAGTTCGAAACCTCCAGTGCCGAGACCACGGCGCGGGTATAGCGATCCTGCCCAAGCGCCAGAATCGCCGCCGGCAGGCCGCGCGGATCGTTGTTGATCGCATAGCCGAAGAGCAGGAGCTGGACGATCGGCACCGCCAGCATCATCGCAAAGGTGATGCGGTCGCGCCGCATCTGCACGAATTCCTTGGCCAGCATCGCGCCGAGCCGGCGAGGCGAGAACAAGCCGGTCATGCAGCCCGCTCCTGCGCCCCGGTCATGAACTTGATGAAGACGTCTTCGAGGCTGGTCTCGCCGGGCTCGACCTTGATGCCGGCATCGCTCTTCAAGGGCTCCAGAGCCGCTTCCAGCTTCCGCCGGTCGGTGCCCACGACATGCAGCGCCGCGCCGAAGGGCGCGACCTGCTCGACGCCCTCGGCAGCCGACAGCGCCCGGATCTGCGGGGGTTTCAGCACACCATGGACGACATAGGTGACGAGCCCGGAGCCCTTCACGACTTCCTCAACCGTCCCGGTCGCCAGCATGCGGCCATAGGCGATGTAGCCGATGCGATGGCAGCGCTCGGCCTCATCCATGTAATGGGTCGAGACGAGGACCGTCATGCCGTCCCCGGCCAGGCGATGGATCTCGTCCCAGAACTCGCGACGTGCCTTGGGATCGACGCCGGCGGTCGGTTCATCGAGCAGCAGGAGCTTGGGCTGGTGCATGATGCAGGCCGCGAGCGCCAGCCTCTGCTTCCAGCCGCCCGAGAGCGTGCCGGCAAGCTGGTCCTTGCGCGAGGTCAGCCCCAGCCCGTCCAGCGTCTTCGCCACAGCCTCATCGACCGGGTCGAGCTCGTAGAGCCGGGCCACGAAGGTCAGGTTCTCTGCGATGGTCAGGTCTTCGTAGAAGGAGAAGCGCTGCGTCATGTAGCCGACCTGGCGCTTGATCGCGGCGCTCTGGGTGCGGACATCGAGCCCGAGCACGGTGCCCTCCCCGGCATCGGGCTTGAGCAGCCCGCAGATCATGCGGATCGTCGTCGTCTTGCCGGAACCGTTGGGCCCGAGGAAGCCGACGATCTCGCCCGTCGCCACCGCAAGATCGACATTGTCGACCACCGTGCGCTTGCCGAAGCGCTTGGTCATGCCGCGCACATCGATGGCGAGCGGCACGCTCACCGGCCCCCCCGCAAGGTCACGTCGACGATCTGGCCGGGCTGCAAGGCCGATTGCGGCCCGCCATCCGGCCGCGCCTCGACCAGGTAGACCAGCTTCTGGCGCGTCTGCGCCGAGTAGATCACCGGCGGCGTGAATTCGGGCTCGGGCGAGACATAGGTCACGGTCGCCGTCAGCCCGGGCGCGCAGCCGTCGCAGCGGACATCGAGCCTCATGCCGGGCGTGACGCCGGAGATCCTGAGCTCCGGCACATAGAGCATCAGCTTGGCGGCACCGTCCGGCAGCATCAGCAGCACCGGTGCACTCGGACCCGCCAGTTCGCCGACCCGGCGCAGCACGTCGCTGATCCGTCCGGACGAAGGCGCGACGAGCTGGCGTTGCGACAGGCGCCAACGCGCCTGCGCCAGGGCAGCCTTGGCCTGCTCCACCGCGTTCTCGCTCGCCTTGATCTCGTCCGGACGCGCCGGCAGGCGCGCGACATCCAGGTTGGCGGCATTCTGGCGGACGCTCGCGGCGGCGACATCGCGCACTGTTTCCGCCTGGTCGAAATCGGCCTGGGTCGAGACGCCGCGCCGCAGCAGATCCTGCCGACGCTCCAGGGCCCGCTCGGCCTCGCGCTGCTGCGCCTTGGCCGAAGCCAGATTGGCCTCGATCACCGCGATCTCTTCGGGGCGCCTGCCGATCTTCAGGTTGTCCAGTTGCGCCTGCGCCTGCACCAGCCGCGCCTCGCTCTCCCGGACCGTGTTCTCCGCATCCGTCCTTTCCAGCGCGGCAACGACCTTGCCAGCCTCGACGCGATCGCCCCGGCGGACATCGATGCGCTCGATCCGGGCCGTGTCGATCGGCCCGAGCCGGACATATTCGCCCTCGACATAACCGGCGATCCGGACCGTGTCGCCGCCGCAGGCCGTGAAACTCGCCGCGATCAGCCCGAAGGAGCAGAGGAAGCCGAGGATCATGACCGTCCCTCCCGCAGGCTGGCGATGCTCGCGCGGACATTGTTGCCGATGACCCCGGCGATCGCCTCGCTCTCAGCCGTATCGATGGCTTTCCAGCCCATGCGACGCATCACCGCCGGCCGGGCGAGCCGGAAATAGATGACCTGCCCGATCGTCGCGAAGACCGCGAGCTTGGTTTCCTGCGCCTCGGGCTCCATCCCGGTCGCGACTGCCCAGAGCCGGCAGACCTGGCCATGAACCGGACCGACAAGCCCCTCGTAGAGCGTCTCGAAGGCCGCGCTCGGCTCCATCATCTCGCGGACGACGAATCGCGCGATGGTCTCGCTCTCCGGTGCCTGCGCCGCGAAAGCGGTGACCCGCCCGATGATCGCGAGCAGCAGCTCCACCGCTGCTTCCGGCGCGAGCCCGTCGAGCGGCGGCATCGTCGCAGCGGCGCCGAAGACCCGCTGCCTCATCGTCGCGACGATGGCCTCGGCACAGGCCTGGCGCAGGCCGTCCTTGCCACCGAAATGATAGGCGATACCGGCGCTGTTGACGCCGGCCGCCTGCGCGATCTCGCGGGTCGAGCTCGCCTCGAAGCCATGCCGCCCGAACAGGTCGAGCCCGGCCCGGATCAACGCCTCGCGCGTTCCCGCATCGCTGTCTGAAACGGTTATCATGTCCTCCATGTAGCATGAGCGCTGTTTTCAATCAATCGATTGATTGAAAACATAAGCAGGAAAAGCCGGCACGATCGCGTGGCATGTCTCTCACGAGATCACGCCGTCATTCCGGGGCTTCGCGAAGCGAAGAGCCCGGAATCCAGAACCGATGCCGGCTCCGGGAAGAACCCGATCGAGCCGTTGCTCAAACTCACAAAAGACATCGGCTCTGGATTCCGGGCTGAGGCCTGCGGCCTGCCCCGGAAAGACGAAGGCTTCTACACAACCGGGCGCCTCATTCCGCTCCAGTGCCCGCCCGACATGACTCGCGAACCATAATGGTCTAAGGCGGCAGCCATCCTTTGATCCGCTTCCCGCCCGATGCTCTTCAATTCCTTCGCCTTCCTGCTCGCCTTCCTGCCGCTTGCGCTCGCCCTTCACTGGGCGGCGGAGCGCTTCGCGCCGCGCCTGAGGCTGCCGGTGCTGGTGGCGCTGTCCTTCGCCTTCTACGGCTACTGGGACTGGCGCTTCCTGCCGCTATTGGCGCTCTCGATCGGGCTGAACTGGCTGATTGCCGAGGCCTTCCAGAAGACGAAGTCGGGCGTGCTGATCACGCTCGCGATCGCCCTGAATCTCGCCGTGCTCGCGGTGTTCAAATACTTCAACTTCTTCATCGATCTCGCCGGAATGATTCCCGGATTGCCGGCACCGAAATTCGACATCGCGCTACCGCTCGGCATCTCCTTCTTCACCTTCCACCACATCATGTACCTGACGGATCTCCGGCGCGGGCAGGCGCCGCGCTATGATCTCGTCCGCTACGCGCTCTACATCGCCTTCTTCCCGCAGGTGCTCGCCGGCCCGCTGGTGCGCTGGCGCGAGATCATGCACCAGCTCGACGAGCGGCCCTATCAGCGCCCGGACGCGGCCGAGCGGATCGCGCGCGGCCTGCTGCTGCTGACATTCGGCCTCGCCAAGAAGGTGCTGATCGGCGATCCCCTGGCCGAATACGCCAACCCGGTCTTCGCGGCGGCCGCGGCGGGCAAGGTCATCGGCCTCATGGAAGCCTGGCAGGCGACGCTGGCCTTCACCTTCCAGATCTATTTCGACTTCTCCGGCTATACCGATATGGCGCTGGGCCTCGCCCTGCTCTTCGGCATCGTGCTGCCGCAGAACTTCGAAGCGCCCTATCGCTCGCTCTCGATCCAGGATTTCTGGCGGCGCTGGCACATGACGCTGTCGCGCTTCCTGCGCGACTACCTCTACATTCCGCTCGGCGGCTCCCGCAGCGGCCTGCCGACCCAGGTCTGGGCCCTGTTCGGCACGATGGCGCTGGGCGGGCTCTGGCACGGCGCCGGCCTCACCTTCGTCGCCTGGGGCATCGCCCACGGGCTGGCGCTGATCGTCGCCCTGTTCTGGCGCCGCGCCGGCCTGCCGATGCCGGCGGTTCTCGGCTGGTGCCTCACCTTCCTGTTCGTGGTCCTGTGCTGGGTGCTGTTCCGGGCCACGAATTTCCAGGCTGCGCTCGCGATCTACAAGGGCCTGTTCGGCTTCGGCCCGATCGGCACCGGCTTCAAATGGCGCGCCCTGCTGCCGGCCGCAGCCTTCGCCATCATCGGCCCCACCGCCTGGAACCTCGTCCACAAATTGCCGCCCGCCCGCTGGCTCGCGATCCTGGCGGGACTCCTGTTCGTCATCATCCTGCTGAAGATCGGCGAAGACGCCAATTATGAATTCATCTACTTCCAGTTCTGAGCTGGCCGCTCGGGCGGCGAAGTGGACGGGTTTCACCGGCACCTTCCTGAGCGCGGCGGTGCTGATCGCGGCCGCCTTCCTTGCAGCCGCCTTCCTGATCGACCCCTATGATTCCGGCCGCTCGCCGCTGAAGCTGAAGGAGGGCGTGCGCCCGCAGGGGCCGCGGACGGCGCTCGCGAGCCGCGGCCGCGATCCCAGCTTCACCGGCGCCATCTTCGGTAATTCGCATATCCAGCTGATCTCGCCGGAGCAGTTGCGCGTCAGGACCAGCATTCCCTTCGTCTCGCTGATCGCGCCGGCCACCATGCCGAAGGAGGTGTTCGCGACGATCGACTGGTTCCTGCGCCACCATCGGAAGGCGCCGCCGAAGGCGATCATCGTCGGCATCGACAATTACTGGTGCACCGCCAATCCCGCACTGCCGAACGAGAAGCCCTTCCCCTTCTGGCTCTTGAGCCGCAGCCTGTCCGACTATGTCGGCGGGCTGATGCGTTTCGACCTGCTGGAGGAACTGCCGCGCCGCATCTCCTACCTGACCTCGCGCAAGGCCGAGCGGGCCCGCCCGGACGGCTATTGGGACTACGAATCGAACTATGGCGTGCAGGGCTACGGCACCAATCCCGAGATCATCGCCAGGCTGGAAAAGCCGCTCGAGGCTGGCGGCGGCAATATCGATGGCCCCTTCCCGGCCGCAACAGGACTGGAGGCGCTGATGAAAACGGCTCCGGCCGAGACCGCGCTGATTCTCCTGCGCCCGCCGGTCTATGTCACCGCCCTGTCGAAGCCCGGCACGCGCGATGCAGCCGCCGACGCCGCCTGTCGCAAGGCTTTCGCCGATCTGGCGGCCCGGCGCCCGCGCACGGCACTCGTCGATTGGCGAGTCGACCGGCCCGAACTGCGCGACTCCAGCCTCTTCTTCGACCATAGTCACTATCGCCAGCCGATCGCCCGATTGGTCGAAGCCGACATCGCTGACGCCATCAGCAAGCTCGACTGACCCCAAAACCGCTCGAATCCGTCAGAAACAGGGGCTGAAACACCTCTTTTCACGAAGCCGTTGAAGCCCTGTCGGAAGCGATTGTTCCGCTTGAAACGGATCGCTATAAGGGCGCCAAATCGGCCCACCTTCCGCGGCACAGCCGATGGGTGCGTGAGTCGACAACTGAGAGAGCGCGCCCATGTCGAAGCAGATCATCCTCGAGGCGGATTACAAACCGAGCGATGACGAGCCGTTCATGAACGACCGTCAACGCGAATATTTCCGCGGCAAACTCCTCGCCTGGAAGGACGAGATCCTGCGGGAGGCCAAGGAGACCCTGGTTACCTTGCAGAAGGAGAGCGAGAATCACCCGGACATCGCCGACCGGGCCTCCTCCGAAACCGATCGCGCCATCGAATTGCGCGCCCGCGACCGGCAACGCAAGCTGATCGCCAAGATCGACGCCGCCATCGCCCGGATCGACGACGCCTCCTACGGCTATTGCGAGGAAACCGGTGAGCCGATCTCGCTGAAGCGCCTCGAAGCCCGCCCGATCGCGACGCTCTCGCTGGAGGCGCAGGAGCGCCACGAGCGCAACGAGCGCGTCTTCCGCGACGATTGAGCGGCCGCAAACCAACCAGCTTTCTCGAAAGGCCCCGCGTCGAAAGGCGCGGGGCCTTTTTGCGTGAAGGGCCCTGCCTCGATGGAAATTTTCGTCGGGGCGCTGCTTGCCCTAGATCGGTTTTCGTCCCGACTGAACCGTCATTGCGAGGAGCGAAGTGACGAAGCAATCCAGGGGGGACTGGGCTGGAGGGTTCAACCCAGTCCCCCCTGGATTGCTTCGCTGCGCTCGCAATGACGGCCTGACGGTTCAGTCAGGTCGAAAATTGCTCTAGCCTGTGGCCACTGCTGCCAAGCAAGGGGAAATGCCGCATGGACCGTTTCGCCGGCGGATGCCGCTGCGGCGACCTCCGGGTCGTGGCATCGGGGCGCCCTTACCGGGTCGGCATTTGCCATTGCCTCGACTGCCGCAAGCATCACGGCGCCCTCTTCCACGCCTCGGCAATCTTCCCGCAGGATGCGGTGACGATCGCCGGCGAGGCCCGCGGCTACGACGGACGCTTCTTCTGTCCGCGCTGCGGCTCTCCGGTCTTCGGGCGCTCCGGCGACGAGATCGAGGTCAACCTCGGCTCCCTGGATGCGCCGGATCAGTTGGTGCCGACCTATGAGCTCTGGACCGTCAGGCGCGAAGCCTGGCTGCCGCCCTTTCCGCTGGAGAGGCGATACGAGCGCGACCGCACCGCCACCGGCCGCTTCGAAGAATAGCGGAAAGGGACGAACCGAGGCGCGCGACGAAAGCCGCGCTCCTTTCAGTGCCCGCTGAAGACCAGGGACTGCACCGGCAGAACCAGCGCCTGGATGCGCAGCAGCATGGCATGCACCAACCCGGTCGCATCGACGGCGTGAAGCGCGATACGTCGCAGCGTGCCGGTTTCCTTCGCGACGATGACGTCGTGGTTGCTGCTATAGGCATTGGCGATGCAGCTGCTGCCGGGCGTCACGCCATCGAGTCCGCCCTGGTAGAGCGGTTCCAGGAAAGTCAGGATGGTGCCGGGCCGGACCACCTGCTGCGCATCGACCAATTGCTCTCCGCTCCTGACCTGCCCCGCGGCAATGAAATCCTGCACGCCTGTCACCACCATCGGAATGATCACCCAGGGCTTCGAGATGCAGGTGACTTCGGCGACCATGCCGACCTTCATGACCTGCGCTTCGATCTGGTTGAAACCGGCCTGAAGCCTGCCCCGCCCCGCTTCTTCCGGAATGAGGGTTCCGGCGGGGCGCATGAACGGATTGACGATGTCGCCGACCCGCAGCGTGAACTGCTCCACCCGCCCGGTGAAGCCAGCCCGCACCACCGTCTTCTGCAATTCAGCCTCGGCCTGAGCGAGCGCGGCCTCGGCGCTGGCGCGCTGGGCAGGAAGCAGCGTAGCGATCTGGGCTTGGTCCGTGTCTCTCGCAGCCGTGGCCGAAAGGACGGCGGCTTCACGCCCCGCGACGAGATTCTCGAGCCGCTCGATCTCGCGAGCAGCCACGACTGCATCGTTACGCCGCTGCAACTCGGTCTTGGTCCGCAATTCATCTTGGGCCTGTTGCAGGGAGCTCCTGGCTTCCTGAATCTTGCCCTCGTTGGCGAGGATATCCGTCTTCGCGACCACGAGCGCGGCATCCGCCTCGGCGATCTTGCGGCGCGCCGTTTCGACGGCCGCGGCCTGGGTCTTGTTGTCCAGGGTGAAGAGCACGTCGCCCTTGGCGACCGCCTGGCTGAGACCGACATGCACCTCGGCGACGCGGCCATTGACCTCCGGAATGATCGGCACCGTCCGGAAGAAGACGGTCGCATTCGTCGTCGAAGGGTGATTGTAGAAGATCACCGTGATCAGGGCGATCGTCAGCATGGCGCAGGTCACGATGCCCCAGCGCAGCTCGAACCAGACCGAGAAGAGCGTGATCTCGCGGCCGAAACGTTTGCCCTGCACGAAACGGCGATAGAGATAGTCTGGAAGAATCGTCAGCAGGGAGCAGATGAGGAGCTCAAGCATTGCCCTTCTCCTCGGTGCTGGCGACGTTGCCGAGGGCGGCCGGCGGGCTCTCCGGCGACGCCTTGACCGGCGTCACGACCGCCGCCTCCGCTGCTGGAGTACCCGTGTCCTGGCTCTCATCCGGCGCCTTGCCCGCAATCGTCTCCAAAGCGCTCGCCATCCGGCCGAACGTTCCGGAAAAATCGGGAAGGTCGATCAGCGCGAGCAGGAGCCCGGCCACCCAGAACAAATGGATATGTGTAAACAGGGCAAGCAGCCCGAGCACCGCCACGATCTCGAACTGGAGCTTGTGCGCCCTGTGCGCCATGCGCTCGGGCAAGGTGTGCAGGCGCAGGAAGAGCAGGCCGACGCCCAGCACCGCCCCGACGAGGGTGATGCCGGCGATGATCAACAGATAGTCGGTTTCGCCGGGCGCGGTGATGAACGACGGGAGCATATGCGGAGCGGCGGGGTGAACGGCTGCCGTCATGACGGTACTCCTCTCGCCGGAGGCATAGTCAAAGCTGCTGCACCGCTACGATCGCATCTCGTCGCCGCCTCGGTACGCCGCTATGACAGCGGAAGGATGCCCTTGGGTCAACATGCTTCGCATTGCCGTTGCATGGAACAGGCAATGCCGAGGCCTGTCCACGATCTGGAGCGCATATCCCGACAGAAACAGCCTCTCTAAGGAGCCATGGAAAGCCCCGCGTCGGGAGAACGCGGGGCTTCTGGCCGCCGACCTCATAAGCTTGGGGAGCGTGGCGGGCGGCCGGGATGGTGGCGGCTCGGGAGAGACCGCCGCCCGTCCGGCGCGGAGACAAGGGGGAGCGTTCCGCGCCGTCCGGGATTTCGTGGAAACCGTTCGTGCAAGTCAGAAGGGCAGCAGGATATCCATCACCTGCTGACCGTAGCGCGGCTGCTGGACATCGGTGATCTGGCCGCGGCCGCCATAGGCGATGCGGGCCTGGGCGATCTTGGTCGAGTCGATGGTATTGTCGGACTCGATATCCTCGGGCCGGATCACGCCGGCCACGATCAGCTCGCGGATCTCGAAATTGACGCGGATCTCCTGCTTGCCTTCGATCACGAGGTTGCCGTTGGGCAGGTTCTGCGTGACGACCGCTGCGACATTGGTCGCGAGCGTCTCGGAGCGGTTGACCGAGCCCGCTCCCTCACTGGAGGAATCGGAGTCGAGCTTCAGCAGCGACGAGGCCTTGGCGCCGTCGGGCAGGAATTTGTCGAGCTTGTTCTCGTAGCCGAACGTGTTGTCGGCGCCGAAATCCTCGCCATTCTTGCGGCTGCGCTTGGTCGTGTTGTTGAGCTGGGCCTTGTCGGTGACCTTGACCTTGACGGTGACGAGGTCGCCGACATTGCGGGCGCGCTGATCCTTGAAGAAGGCGCGCGAGCCGGTGCGCCAGAGCGAGTTCGGCGCGTAGGAAGCGTGGGCCACCTCCGGCATCGGCATCTGCACGGGCTTGTAGCCCTTGGCGGCTGTCGGGTCCTCGACCGGCGACAGCGTCGGCGCCTGGCCGACATTGGCGAGGCGGTCGCCGATGCCGCAGGCGCCGAGCGAGGCGGTCAGCAGCAGGAGCCCGGAAAGCTTGGCGAGACGATTGGCGTACATGGCGGTTTCCACGAAACTTTACTGAGCGCTGGCGACGCGGCCGGCGGCGGAAGGCTGGACGGAGACCCGCCCCGGCCCGCTGACCTTGCCTTGCAGCACGCGCTTCGACTGGGGATTGGTGACGGAGACGACATCGCCCATCGCACCGGCCTCGTTGGCCTTGCCGCGCAGCGTGATCAGCAGGCCCGGCGCCTCGTAGACGATGGTGACGAGATCGCCCTTGCCGACGATCTCCTCGCGCTGGACATCGCCGCCGCGCAGCGGCACGCCCGCGAGCAAGGCACGGCGCGCAACCTTGTCGATGGCAGCGCGCACATCGCCGATGACTTCGCTACCCTGCCCGTCGCGCGGGCGACGCTCGATGACGACATCGTCCTTGCCGAGGGTCTCGCCGCGGGCGATCAGGCGCTTGGGCACCACGACCTCCATGGTCTCGACGAGCTGGCCGGAAATGCGCAGCGGCTTCAGGCGCATCGCGGTGCTGCCGGGAACGGTGAGCCGGGCCTGCAGGCGCCGCGAGCGGGCGTCGAAGGAAAGGTCGACCACGGAGACATCGCCAGTCAGCTCGGGCTCGACCGCGACGCTCGGCGCCCCACCATCGATCGACAGCGCGAAGATGCGGGCATCGACACCGAAGCGCTCCTGCAAACCGGTCTTCACGGCGGCTTCGAGGTCCATGGCCGTGACGCGACGGGCCGCGCGGGTCACGACAACCTGGGCGAAGCCCTGGCTCAGAATCTCGCCGGCGTCGCGGACGATGCCGGCCGTGCGGGCCGCCTCGATGATCCGGGCGACCTGGATGGTGCCGGTCTCGCCCAGCGCCGGCGCCCGGAAGGCGGCGATCGCGGCAGCCTCGCCGGAAAGGCCGGGAATGAGGTCGCCGAAGGTCACGAGATCGCGCGCGAGATTGATCTCGGGGCGCAGTTGCAGCCTGGACGGCAGCGCAGCCGCTGCGGGAGCCGCGACGGCGGAGGCGACCGCGACCGGCGTGGGTTGGACATGCTGCGGCGCGGCCAGGGCGGCGGTGCCGGAGAGAGCCAGGGCGATCAGGGACAGGCGGATCATGATGCGGATCCCCCCTTAGCCGCGGAACATCTGGGTCGTCGCCGACATCATCTGGTCGGCGGCGGTGATGACCTTGGAGTTCATTTCGTAGGCGCGCTGCGCCGCGATCAGCGAGGAGAGCTCGGTGACGGCCTGCACATTGCCTTCTTCGAGGTAGTTCTGCTGCAGCGTGCCGAAGCCCTCGCCGCCGCCGAAGCCGTCGATCGGCTGCCCCGAGGCGGCCGTCTCGATGTAGAGGTTGTCGCCGATCGACTCGAGGCCGACCTTGTTGACGAAGCGCACGAGCTGGATCTGGCCGAGCTGCTGCGGCGCCGTCTGCCCCGGCAGCATCGCCTCGACGATGCCCTGCGCGTTGATGCTGACGCTGGAGGCGTTGTTCGGCACGGTGATGCCGGGCTCGACCTGGTAGCCGTCGCGGGTGACGAGCTGGCCCTGCGCATCGAGGTCGAAGGAGCCGTCGCGGCTATAGGTGGTGCGGCCGTCCGGCATGCGGATGCGGAAGAAGCCCTCGCCGCGGATGGCGAGGTCGTAGGGCTTTTCCGTCGGGCTGATATTGCCCTGCGTCATGACGCGGCCGGTCGAGACCGTCTTGACGCCGGAACCGATGAAGGTGCCGGCCGGGGCCTGGGTGTTCTGGTCCGAAGTCGCCGAGCCGGCGCGGCGGAAGTTCTCGTAGAGCAGATCCTGGAAATGGACCTGCTGGCGCTTGTAGCCGGTGGTCCGGACGTTGGCGATGTTGTTGGAGATGACCTGGACGTTCATCTCCTGGGCCATCATGCCGGTCGCGGCTGTCTGCATGGCGCGCATGATGCGTGCTCCTTTCCGCTATCAGGCTTGCTGGTCGGCCAGGCGCGAGATCGCCCGGCTGCGCAGTTCGTCGGATTTGGTGATCATGTTGGCGATGCTCTGGTAGTTGCGCTGCACCTCCATCAGGCGGGTCAGCTCGACCACCGCCTTGACGTTGGAGCGCTCGATCGCGCCGGGCTCCAGCCGCGCTTCCGGCCCGGCCGCCCGGGCGGGCGTGGCAGAGGAGAACAGGTTGTTGCCTTCGCTCGACAGCGCCGCGGGATTGGCGAAGCGCACCTGGCGCAGCTTGCCGCGCGTGCCCTGGTCGCTGCTGACCGTGCCGTCT
Organism: uncultured Allobosea sp.; assembly: GCF_945956895.1. Lineage (GTDB taxonomy): Bacteria > Pseudomonadota > Alphaproteobacteria > Rhizobiales > Beijerinckiaceae > Allobosea. Next base: position 35,021 of record NZ_CAMFJF010000022.1, read on the forward strand.
GCGGCGATCCGCATGGAATGTTCGCTGGAGCCGAAGGCGATCGGCCCCGACTCGCCCATCACCGGCAGGCCGGTCTGGGTGACGAGACGGCCCTGGCGGTCGATGGTCAGGGAGCCGGCGCGGGTGTAGCGCTCGCCGTTCGGCGTCTGCACGACGAGGTAGTTGTCACCTTTCAGCGCGACGTCGAGCGGGTTGCCGGTCAGCTCCATCGCGCCCTGCGACAGGTCGAGCGGCGTGCCCTGGTCGATGACATAGGACAACGGCCGGTCGGCCGGCTTGAAGGCGTCGGCCTTCGCGCCGGGCATGAGGAATTCGGTGAAGCGCGCGCTGCGCGCCTTGAATCCATTGGTGCCGACATTCGCCACGTTGTTGGCGATGACGTCCAGCTCGCGCGCCAGAGCCACCTGACGCGACAGGCCGATGAGAAGCGCGTTCTCCACGGCTTAACTCCCGATCATGTCCCGCAGCGACCTCGACGCTCCCCAGCGCAGTCGCCACGGCCCGGTACCGGCAAGCGGCGTGCCAGGATGGTTAAATCCTGCAACACATTGATATCGCTCAATATCGAATGAAACATGACGCCCACCCGGACCCGGCACATGCTGCTGGAACGGCAAGAAACGCCCGGCAAATTCTGCCGCCCTTAACGACACGTTAACCGTAATTGGGGAAGGTGGCTGAAGGGGCGGCAGAACGCGGCCCGACGGCCCGGGGCGCGTGACGAGATGGCAAAGAAGCCCAAGAAGGAAAAGGAAGAAGGCGCCTCCGGCGAAGAGGCGCCGAAGAGCAAGAAGAAGCTCTTCATGATCGTCGGCGGCGTTGTGCTGCTGGCGGCTGCCGGCGGTGGCGGCTGGTTCTTCCTGAAGAAGCCCTCGCCCGAGCAGACCGCTGCCGCCGAAGCTGCGGCCAAGGCCAAGAATCCAATCGCCTTCCTGGACATGAAGGACATGATGATCAGCATGTCCAATGGCGGCCAGCAGGACCGCCAGCCGATCATGAAGATCAAGGTCGTGCTGGAAATCGCCGATTCCAAGGCCGCCGACCAGGTCAAGCCGCTGCTGCCCCGCGTCGAGGACGCCTTCCAGGTCTTCATGCGCGAATTGCGCCCCTCCGATCTCGAGGGCTCGGCCGGCATGTACCGCCTGAAGGAAGAGCTGCTGCGCCGCGTCAACCTGACCGTCTATCCGGCCAAGGTCGACGCTGTGCTGTTCAAGGAACTGCTGGTGCAGTGAGCCGGATTCCGGCCCTGACCGCACCGAGATGACGGCGAAGCGATGAGCACCGAGCGCGACAAGAACACGCCGAGCGACGAGCCGCTGACCCCGGAAGGGATGGCGGCCGGCTGGGCGGCGATGCCCGACATCCTCGAGGAGGATGGCGAGCAGGAGGGCGGTACCGACCGCCTGATGTCGCAGGACGAAATCGACACGATGCTCGGTTTCTCCAGCGGCGACGACGGCGCGTCCCGCAACGGCATCCAGGCGATCGTCGATTCCGGCTCGGTCGCCTACGAGCGCCTGCCGATGCTCGAGATCATCTTCGAGCGTCTGGTGCGCCTGCTCTCGACCAGCCTGCGCAACTTCTTCACGGACAATGTCGAGGTCACGCTGGAGAGCATCCGCTCCGTGCGCTTCGGCGACTATGTGAACTCGATCTCGCAGCCGGCATTGCTCTCGGTGTTCAAGGCCGAGGAATGGGACAATTTCGGCCTGGTCACCATCGAGTCGGCGCTGATCTACTCCGTCCTCGACGCGATGTTCGGTGGCAAGCGCGGCCAGCCGGCGCCGCGCATCGACGGCCGCCCCTTCACCTCGATCGAGATCCGCATGGTCCGCCGGGTCATCGAGCTCGTGCTGAGCGATGCGGAGGCCGCCTTCAAGCCGCTCTCGCCGGTTCGCTTCACGGTCGACCGCGTCGAATCCAATCCGCGCTTCGTCTCGATCTCCCGTCCCGCCAATGCCGCGATCCGCGTCGAACTCAAGTTCGACATGGAGGGTCGCGGCGGCGCGCTTCACCTGCTGCTGCCCTACGCCACGATCGAGCCCATTCGCGAATTGCTGCTCGAAAGCTTCATGGGCGAGAAGCTGGGCCGCGATCCGATCTGGGAGAACCATCTCGCGACCGAGGTCTGGCAGGCCGATGTCGACGTCACCTGCGTGCTGCACGAAACCCGCATGCCGCTGAAGCGCGTCATGAAGCTGGAGATCGGCGACACCCTGATGTTCGACGCGCGGCCGGACTCCACCGTCTCGCTGCGCTGCGGCGACTTCGTCGTCACCGAAGGCCGGATCGGCCGGGTCGACGGCAAGATCGCCGTCCAGGTCGTCAATCCGCTGCGCCGCTCCAAGACCACCATCGCCGCGTTCGACAGCCTCGCCAGCCACCTCGGCGCCACGACCTGAAGAGGATCCATGACGATCAACCTCATCGCCGACGTGCTTGTCGCCAGTCTTCTCGTCGCCACCATCATCACCTGCTTCATCCTGACCAAGCGCATCGAGCGCCTGAAGACGGACGAAGCCGGCATGCGCCAGACCGTCGGCGCGCTGATCACCGCGACCGACAATGCCGAGCGCGCCATCGCCGGCCTCAAGTCGACGCTCGGCGATTGCGACCGCACGCTTGAAGAGCGCCTGCGCACCGCCGAACGCTATGCCGCCGACCTCGCCGCGCAGGTCGAGGCCGGCCAGGTTGTGATGGAGCGCATCGGCCAGATCGTCAGTGCCGCAACCCTGGTCGGCGCCAAGGAAGCCCCGATCGAGACGCCTGCCGCGCCGCCGCCGGTCTCCCGCCTTGAGAGCGCAGCGCAGTCCGCCGCCGCCATCCGCGCCCGCGCCGCCCGCCGCCTTGAGGAACAGGCTGCGTGATCGAACGGCCCCGCCTCCTGCCGGCAGTGATTCTCGGCGCCATGGGTCTCCTGGCGCTGAAGCTGCTCGCCTGGACGGCGGAGCCCGGCCCCGGCCACATACCCGTCCCCCTGCCGCTCATGGCGCAGGCGCCCGTCGCCAAGACCGTCGCACGGGCTCATGCCCCCGGCGTCTTCGACCCGGAAACGACCGGCTCCGTGCCTGCTCCCGCCCCGAAGAAGGAGGAGGAGAAGAAGGAAGCCGAGGCCAAGGCCGAAGCCGCCCGCGCGGCCAATCCCAACAACAAGGCCGGTATCATCAACGGCACGGCCCAACCGAGCTCCCCGGCCGAGAAGTCGATCCTGGAGCGTCTCGGCGAGCGCCGCGAGGAGCTGGAAGGCCGGATGCGCGAGCTTGAAATGCGCGAGCGCCTGCTGAACTCCGCCGAAAAGAAGCTCGACGGGCGCGTCGGCGACCTCAAGGCCCTGGAAGAGAAGAATGGCGGCCCGGCCGGCAAACACGCGATCGAGGAAGCCAAGGCCATCAAGAATCTCGTCATCATGTACGAGGCGATGAAGCCGAAGGACGCCGCGCGCGTCTTCGACCGTCTCGGCCTCGACGTGCTCGTGCCGGTCGTCCAGCAGATGAACCCGCGCAAGATGTCGGAAGTCCTGGCGGCGATGGCGCCTGACCGGGCAGAGAAGCTGACCGTCGCGCTCGCGACCAGCGGCCGCAGCGCCAGCGTCGAGCGTGTGACCAACGAAGGGCCCCTGCCCGGCAATGAGCTGCCGGCGATCATGCCCGCGCCGCAACGCTGAAAGCGGCCACCCACGGCCGTTCTGTTAAGACGCCATTATGGTTGACGCGCTAGCGTGCCGGAGGGCCGCTGCGTTCTCGGGACGTGGCGAGGCCCAGTGTCGCGTTGGGTCGAGTATCACGGTTTGCGTCTGTCGCGCTCCCTCGCCTTCGGTATCGGGCTGGCCGCTCTCGCGCTCGCCGCCGGCCTGGAGACGCCTGCCCTCGCGGCCGGGGCGAACCTGCGCGGCGAAGCCATGCCGGCAGGCTTCGGCCGGCTGTCCCTGACTTTCGACGAGCCGATCCAGACCCGTATCCGCGTCGCCAACGGCGTGCTGATCGTCGCCTTCGGCAGCCAGGTCCAGGTCGATGTCGAGCGCATCGCCCGCGAATTGCCCAACTACGTCTCCGTCGCCCGCGTCGACCCTGACGGGCGCGGCATGCGCTTCGCGCTGACGCAACCCTACAAGGCCAATCTGATCGAAGCCGGCGAAAAGGCCTTCATCGATCTCCTGCCGCAGAATTGGTCCGGCGTCATGCCCGGCCCGCCGCCGGAAGCCATCGCCGCGCTCACCGAGCGCCTGCGCCTCGCCGAAGCTCGGGCGAAGGAGGCTGCTCGCCAACCGGCGGCTCCGCCCGCCGTCCTGACGATGAACTCGGCCAGCCTGCCGACGCTGGAGCGTCTTATCTTCAAGGCGCCGGCCGAGACGAAGCTGACCAGCGACCTGTCGGATGAAACGTTGAAGCTGGTCTTCGACCGGTCGATGAATGTCGAGGTAGCCGCCATCCGCAACGCCCTGCCTGCCGGCATCGGCCTCGCCGGACTGGAGGCTGGCAAGGAGGCGCTGAGCCTGACCCTGTCCCTGCCCAAGGACTGGCAAGCCCGCAGCTTCAGCGACGAGACCGGGCTGGTCGTCGACCTGCTGCGCCCGGTGAAGCAGGAAGCGCCCGCTCTCGCCGATCTGAGCAAGCCGCTACCCCAGCCGGCCGCGAAACCGGCAGCCGCCGAGGCTGCAGCCAAGCCCGAGGCAGCGCCGCCAGCGGCCCAGCGGGCTGCGGCACCGTCCGCCCCGGTTATCGCCACGGCACCGGCCGCGCCTGAAGTGCCGCCCGGCCCTGTCGCCATCACGGTCGACGGGAAGCGCCTGGATTTCCGCTTCACCCGCCCCACGGGTGCAGCGGCCTTCCTCGATGCCGGCGTGATGACGCTGGTCTTCGACACCCGCGACACCATCGACCCGGCGAAGCTCGCCGGGGTGATGCCCAAGCTGATCGAGGACAACTCGGTGACACGCGAGGGCAAGGTCACCCTCGTGAAGCTCAAGCTGGCCGGCCAGCCGCTGGCTCGCCTCTTCGACAACGGCCCGGCCTGGTCGCTCGATCTCGGCGAGGATGCAGGGCGTCCCGCCGCTCCGGTCGAACCACAGCGCAGCATGGACGAACGCGGCCAGACCATCGTCGCGGTACCGCTTGCCGGCCTCACCGGCATCCACTGGCTGGAAGCCGGCCCCGCCGGCCTGCCCGTTGCCGTCGCGACCGCGACCGGCCCGACCCGGCTGACGCCCAAGCCCTACCAGTTCGTCGAATTCGGCCTGCTCCCGACCGCACAGGGCCTGGCCGTCCAGGCGCATGCCGACGACGTCGCCGTCCGCGCCGGCACGGAACAGGTCCGCATCGGCCGCAGCGGCGGGCTCAACATCTCGCTCGACATCGGCGAACCCGCCCATAAGACCGAGGAGAGGGTGGAGAAGCGGGAAGCGGCACCGCTGCTCGATGGCGAAGCCTGGGCAAAGCTGCGCGACGGCAACCCACGCGAGCGCGCCCGTGCCCTCCTGCTCGACGTCACCGACGCCTCGCGCGGCCGCAAGTCGGAAGCCCGTCTGGCGCTTGCCCGCTTCTATGCGGCCAACGGCCTGATGCCCGAGGCGGCCGGCCCGCTGAACGCCCTGCTGGCCGACGACATGGCGATGCGCGGCAACCGCGAGGCGCTGTTCCTCAAGGGCGTCGTTGCCGCAGGTATGCATCGCGACCAGCAGGCATTGGCCGCCTTCGATGCCGGTGCAATCAAGGACGATGTCGAGGCCGGGCTTTGGCGCGCTTTGGTCGAGCAGCGCCTGAACCGCAACGCCCAGGCGCTCGTCGGCTTTCGCCGGGCCGAGGCCGTGATCGACCGCTACCCGGCCGACCTCCAGGGCCTGTTCCGCGAGGCAACGGCACGCGCCGCGCTCGCCCAGCAGGATATCGCTGTGGCCGAACGCCAGATCCAGGCGCTGGCGGACATGCCGCGCGGCAGCTTCGATCAGGAGCATCTTTCCCTGCTTCAGGCGCGGCTCGACGATATCGGCGGCCGCCCGGAAGCTGCGATGAACGGCTACAAGCCGCTCTTCGATGCGAAGAGCCGCCCGATCGCGGCTGAGGCGCAATTGCACGCCGTCAAGCTCGCGGATGCCGAGAAGCGCACCGACATCAAGGTCGACGAGGCCATTGCCCGGCTGGAAACGGTCTCGGTCATCTGGCGTGGCGGGCGGTTGGAGATAGAGGCGCTGGCCGAGCTCGGCCGGCTCTACGCCGACCAGCAGCGCTGGCGCGACGCCTTCATGGTCGCGCGCCGTGCCAATGAGAACTTCCCCGACGATCCGCTGACCCGTCGCATGCATGACGAGACGGCCCAGCGCTTTGCCGAGTTGTTCAGCGGCAGCGGGCTCGGCAAGCTGCCGCGCATCGAGGCGCTGGCACTGTTCTACGATTTCAAGGAGTTCCTGCCGATCGGCCGGCGCGGCGACGAGATAACCCGCCTGCTCGCCGACAGGCTCGTCGAGCTCGACCTGCTCGACCAGGCGGCCGAGATCCTGAAATACCAGATGGACCGGCGCCTCAGCGGCGCGGCGCGCTCCACCGTCGCGGCGCGGCTCGCCATGATCAACCTGATGAACGGCAAGTCCGCCGACGCGGTTCGTGCGCTCAACGCGACGCGGCTCGTCGAACTGCCGGCCGATGTCAAGCGCGCCCGCCTGCTGCTCGAGGCCAAGGCGCTATCGGATCTCTCGCGCACCGATCAGGCGCTGGAGATGCTGGAAACCGAGCGCGGCCCCGAGATCGACCGGCTGCGCGCCGACATCTACTGGACCGGGCGCCGCTGGCGCGAGGCTGGCGAGGCCTATGAGCGCCTGCTTGGCGAAAGCTGGCGCGGCGACGGCACACTCGGCGACAGCGCGCGCGCCGATGTGATGCGCGCCGGCGTCTCCTATGTGATGGGGAGCGAGAACCTGTCGCTCGACCGGCTGCGCAGCAAGTTCGCGCCGAAGATGGCGCGCGGCGCCGATGCCCGCACCTTCGCCTTCATCACCGGGGCGGACCGGACCCGCGCCTCCGATATCCGCGAGATGGCGCGCGCCACCGCCAATGCCGACACGCTCTCGGAGTTCCTGAAGGCCTATCGCGAGCGCTATCCGGCCTATTCGGCCGCGATGCGCAAGCCGCAGGCGCCTGCCGCCGACAAGCTGCCCTCGCCCGCCGATGGCGCGGCGGCCGAACCTGCGGCGCCGCCGTCGCGGAGCTGACACAGGGCGTCATGCTCGGGCTTGACCCGAGCATCTCGGAAACCAGCGCCTTCTCGTCATGATATTCTCGGGTCGACGCTGCGCTGCGCCCGAGAATGACGTTCAGCTCTAACCCGGCCCGGAATTCGTGTCCTCGCCACGGGCCTTGGCGCGCAGGACGAATTGCAGGTTGCGGATATAGACGAAGACGCCGAAGCCTTGGCCCAAGATGAAGACCGGGTCGCGCCGATAGAGCGCGTACATCAAGAGCAGCGCGCCGCCCCCGATCGAGAACCACCAGAAGGTCATCGGCACGACCGAGCGCTTGGCCTTCTCGCTCGCCCACCACTGCACGACGAAGCGCATGGTGAAGAGCCCTTGCGCGACGACGCCGAGCAGGACCCACCAGTCGACATTGTTGACGAAGACGTCGTGGAAATAGTTGCCGATGGTCTGCTGCAGGTCGATCAGCATCACAGCGTCTCCGAGACGATCTGGGGCACGCGCTTACGCCGCCGGATCAACCACCATACCCCGGCCAGGTCGAGGACGCCGACCCAGAGCCGGTCGAAGAAGCCGTAATTCGAGACGCCGGTGAGTCGCGGCCGATCGTGCACATCGACATGCAGGACCTTGTGGCCCTCACGCGCCATCAGCGCCGGCATGAAGCGATGCAATGCATCGAAATAGGGCAAGGCGAGATAGGCCTCGCGGCGGAAGCATTTCAGCCCGCAGCCAGTGTCGCGCGTATCGTCCTTCAGCACGCGCACGCGCACACCGTTGGCGATCTTGGACTGCCAGCGCTTGAAGCCGGTATCCTTGCGCCCGACGCGCTGGCCCTGGACCATGCCGGCCTGAAGACCGGCCGTCTGCAAGGCCTCGACCATCTCCGGCAGGAAGGCGGGATCGTTCTGGCCGTCGCCGTCGAGCGTCGCGACGATGGCCGAGCGGGCATGGCGCACGCCGCTGCGCACCGCCGCGCTCTGGCCGCAGGACTGGGCATGCGTCACGACGCGCAGCCAGGGTCGCGTCACAGCCAACTCGGCCAACGCAGCGGCCGTGCCATCGGTCGAGCCGTCATTGACATAGACGACCTCGAAGGGGCCGATCGCCGCGCAGGCCTTCTCGATATCGGCGACGAGCGGCGCGATATTGCCGACTTCGTTGCGCACCGGCACGACGACGCTGAGCAGCGGATGGGAAGAGGTTTCGGTCAAAGGGACATCATCCGGAAAAACGGTCCGCAAACTGCGTCAGCGCGGCGGATAGGGCAAGGGCTTCGAGCAGAACGGTTTCGAGCGCAAGAGTGTCAACCCGGCGAACGGGCGAAGACGGCGATCTCCAGTCTGCGCCCGCCATTCAGGTTGAAACCGTTGATCGTGGTCACAAGGCGCGGCTTCGGCTCCTGCCCGGCAAGTGCCGCGTTGAAATCCCCGGCGAAGCGGCTCTCGACGAAGGCGACACGGCAGCCGGGCTGGTTCAGGAAAGCCGCCGCATCGGCCCCGCTCGCAGCCATCGCGAGCTTCGTCCCGGTCAGGAAGACGAGGCTGGGTTCGCGATAGCCCAGCGTGATCACGGCGGGATCGGCGCAGCCGACGGACCTCGCCGCCTGCGCCAGGCGCGGCGACAGCTTCAGCGAGCGCAGGCTCTCGATGGCGAAGGGATAGACGGCGATCGTCAATAGCAGGCTCGCCGGCACGCAGCGCCAGAGCGCGCCTTCGAAATCGCGCCGCCGGAACGCCGCGACGACGCTGATACCGGCGAGCAGGACGAGCGCGAAGAACGGCAATGCCAGCCAGGGCACCGAGCGGTCGAGCGTCCAGTTGCCGAACAGGATCGTGCCCATCAGCGCCAGCGGCACCACCACGACGAGGCAGGCGGTGAGCACCGCACCGCGCCGGTTGCGGTCGATGCCGCTGTTCAGCACCGCCAGCAGCAGCAGCGCGGTGATCGCCGGATAGAGCGGCAGCACGTAATGCGGTAGCTTGGTCGGCACCGCCTCGAAGACCAGCCAGGACGGCACGATCCAGGCGATCAGGAACAGGATCTGCGGCTCCTTGCGGCGCACCCAGGCGAAGGGCACCGCCATCGCCGCGAAGGCGGCCGCCGGCCAATAGGTCGCGAAGAAGAACAGCAGGTAGAGCCCGGGCGGTCCCCAATGCTTCTCCTGCCCCTCGGCGACCTTGCCGAGCATGTCCTGGCCGACGCTCTCGGCGAAGAAGCTGCCGCCGGTCTTGACCATGATCGCTGCGAACCAGGGCAAGGCAACGACGAGGCAGAGCAGCAAGCCGGCCCCGAAGCGCAGCGGCTTCAGCCAGCGGAAGGAGCGCAGGCTCGCACTCAGCACGAGAATAGCGAGACCCCAGACCATCGGCACGATCGGCCCCTTGATCAGCAGGCCGAGCGCGGTCGCGCCCCAGAATACCAGCCAGTTGCGCCGGTCCGGCACGAAGGCGAGCGAGCGCGTCCAGTCGAGCCAGGTGCGCGCCAGCGCGCCCATGGTCGCAACCGCACAAGCCGCCAGCAACGCGTCGGTCTTGGCGATACGCGCCTCGACGCCGAGCAGCACGGCGGAGGCCATCAATGCCGCGCCGAGCAGGGCGAGCGGCGGCGACAGGAACGCCAGCAACGCCCAATAGGTCAGGAGCACGGTTGCGGTCGCACCGACCAGCGAGGGAATACGATAGAGCCAGATCTGCGTCCGCGCCTCGGATATGCCGAGCGCCTCGCCGGCCTTCACCGCTGCGCTCTGCAGCCAGTAGATGCCGACCGGCTTCTTGTGGCGCGCCTCGTCCTGGAAGCGGATATCGACGAAATCGCCGGTTTCCAGCATCTGCTTGCTCGCCTGCGCGAAGCGCGGCTCGTCACGGTCGAGCGGCTGGAGCGTGCTGAAACCGGGCAGGAAGGCCGCGAGCGACAACAGCAGCAGGAAGATGCAGGCCCGCAGATGGCTGGCGGAAGCCGCATCCCTGACCCGGTCGATCGCTGGCGTGAGCGAAAACATCATTCATCCCCGCGGCAGCCCGGCCGCATGTCCTGAAAGTCGAGTGCTGCCCGATGACGGGCCTTTCAGGCACGATCAAGGCGAGGCCGCGCGGGTTTACGCTGCCGGGGAAGGGTCGGCAAGCATAGTGGAGCGGCAATGCCGATCGAGGGCAACGACGAAGCCGGGCTATCGCAGCGCCGGGCGAGAAGGATGCGCCAGGACATTCCCTCCAACGATCAGTCGTCGGAAGGCTCTTCGCCGATCCTGATCGCCTGGGTCATCCGCGGCGACAGGGTCATGGCGTGACTTTCTACGGGCGCGGCCGGGTTGGTGCGAACCGATACATAGGCGGGCAATTCGCATACTGACCTCGGAGCGCCTCCGTAGCCGGCGCCGAGTGTCGGCAGGCTGACCGTCCTGACGAAAGCGGGCTCGGCGAGTGTCGGTGAAGAAAGGGTCGCCGCAAGGGCGGTCATGGCAACGAACCGCAACATGGCTGTGCTCCGCATGCCCCCCGTTGGTACAACAGGGTTCGAAGCAGCCTGTTCCATCAGGTATTCGGCCCGAGCCTTATCGTGACCTGATCAACTGGGGCGATAAGGCCCAGGAACGGATCGCAGCTCAGCTCGACGCCGTACACGACTGGCGCGTCACCACGCGCCCTGTCATGCGGCGCCTCATGTCGACGCAACCTGGTTCGTCAACCCGCCCGATGGCGACAAGGGCCGCCTCTGCCGCATCCGGTTCAACGGCTTTCAGCCGAACCTGCCGAGGTCCTTGACTTGTGATATGCTGAGCGCTGCGAAAGCATCGGCTGTCCGGTAGCTGCGATCCGAAGGTGGAGAGCATGAAGACACGGAGGGTATGCCGGACTTGCCGGGGACAGCGTTCGGTCGCGAACTTTGCCTACCCTGGGCACATTGAAGCCTGCCCATGCTGCGACGCATCCGGGTACGTCGCGATCGCTGACAGCAAAACCGTACCCCACACAAATGCCTCCGCCTCTCCCGCTGCAAATGATATCGGCAGCCTTCGAAAACTGCTCAATGAAACGCGTAAATTACTGACCTCAGTAATGATCACCCTGACATCATGGAGCGAGCTTTTCGAACTTACGATCCTCGCAGGGGTGTAGCCAGGCTCGTCCATCTTGCAACGGTCACAGCACGATCTCAGCGGATTTGCAGAGATCGCAACAAGCCGACCGAACCTTCAAGCCCGGCAAGGAGAACCGCTCCGACGATGTGCGGATCGCCCTCCCGAAGACCGGCAAGGAGGTCTGGCGGCCGCTCTTCGATCCGGAGAACCCCGACGTCCCGCTCTTCCCCGAGCTCATGGCTCGGCTCGACGCCATCGAGCGCGAGCGCATCGGCGGCTTGATGCTGGTCCGCGACTGGAAGGATGACAAGGAGGGTCGCCCGCTCCCCTAGCCGACCGGTAATATGGGCGATCTCACCGACATGCGCCATGAGGTGAAGCGAAGCGCCAAGGTGGCCGGCCCGTCCGGGAACATCACCTTCACGTCGTTCCGAAACGGCGATCTGACAGAGACTGGCGACGCCGACATGACCGATCGCGAGATACTGGCCCAGTCGGCGCAGACCTCCACGAAGGCGCTGCCCGGCTACGTCAAGAAGACCATGAAACAGGTCGCCAACGGCGCCCGGAAACGCCGAGCCGTGCGAACGGACGGCGGCCAAAAGTCAAAACGACCAGCAGTATCTTTGTCAGAACGCATCACGGAACAGACGGAGCTTCCGCGATGAAAACAATGGCGAGCCCGGCAGGATTCGAACCTGCGACCAGCAGCTTAGAAGTCAGATTTTGCAATTGACGCTAAGTGCGGATGGCTGCGGATAACTCAAATTCATCAGCATTTATCGCCCTAAACCCGCTGTCACTGTGCTTGCAAGTGAGGATGGGTAACGACAAGATTGCTACCCATCTGCTACCCAGGCAACAGAATGCTGCTCACGCGCGCGAACATCAGCCAACTTAGGGTGCCGCCGGGCAAGGCGGAAATCACCTATTGGGACGATGAGATAAAGGGGTTCGGGCTACGACTTAGGCAAGGTGGGGCTGGTCGGTGGATCGTCCAGTTCCGCAATGCGCAGGGCCAGCAGCGGAAGCTGACGCTTTCGCAAATCCCCATGAACAGCGTCGATCAAGCGCGCGCCGCGGCCGAACGCGTCATTCGAAATATTGCCGATGATCGCGACCCCCAAGCCGAGAAGGTCGCTCTCCGAAAGGCACGCGAGGTCGAGAAATTCAAGCTTTCTGACCTCCTTAAGCTCTACCTTCCGGCTGCGAAAGATCGCCTGCGCGCTTCCAGCTACGACGAGGTCGAGCGCCACTTGCAGATCATCTGGGCCCCCATCCATAGCATCGCAGTGGGTGCACTCGACAGTCGGCGCATAGCCCTAGAGCTCGACAAGATCGCGAAGGCGCGCGGCCTGATTACCGCAAATCGCGCTCGTTCGTCACTGTCAGCGATGATGGGTTGGGGAATCGAAAAAGGCCGAGTCGACAGCAACCCCGTTATCAACGTCGCCAAGGCGCTGAAGCGCGAGCCCAAGCGTGAGCGCGTGCTGACGGACGAGGAATTGGCCGATGTCTGGGCCTGCTGCGGGCAAGACGATTTCGGCCGCATCGTGCGGTTGCTCATCCTTACAGCGGCACGTCGCGAGGAGGTCGCCGGCGCACGGTGGCCCGAGATCGACCTCTCTCGAGGTACCTGGCAGCTCCCGGCCGAGCGCGTGAAAAACGGCAGATCGCACCTCATCCCCCTCCCCCAGACTGCGGTTTCGATCCTGCGATCGGTAGATCGTCGCGAGAAGCGGGAACTGCTGTTTGGCGAGGGCGAAGGCAGCTTCGCAGGCTGGAGCAAGAGCAAGGCCCGGCTCGACGAGACTATCGCATCCCGTCGGCAGAAGATCGCCACGGAGACCGGCATTGAGCCGCTCAGCATGCCGCCGTGGCGCATTCACGACCTTCGCCGTTCCGCCGCTACCGGCATGGCTCGCCTCGGCATCAGCATCGCCGTTATCGAGCGCGCGTTGAACCACGTCTCTGGGGAATTCAAGGGCATCGTGGCGGTCTATCAGCGTCACGATTTTCAGCGCGAGGTTCAGGAAGCGTTCGCCGCCTGGGCAGAGCATATCGGCGCAATTACGCGAGAGAAGAATAGCGATGCTGCCTCTCGCTGACCTCTTGGCGCAACTCCAAGCGCGAGGCCTCGACGAAGATATTCTGCGACTCGTCGAGGCGAAGCTGACAGTAAAACCCCGTCCGACCAGCAAGTATGTAACTTTCGTATCCAACGAACTGTCATCGGCACGGCAAGAAGAGCGAATTCAGGAAAAGGAAACCGACGAAAAGCGGCGGATACGAAAGGCTATTTCCGCCATCTGGCCTGACCAAATACCAGAAAGGCTGGGGAAAAAGGCTCGTATCGACCTGATCAAAGAGCACATCAAGACGCTAGAACTACCACCCGTTTCGACATCTACGATTGAGCGCGAGCTGGGCTACAGAAAGCGAGCTAGCAGCAAATTGACGGAGTTGACCAAGTTGACGAAGTTGCGTTCTCCCTGAAGCGCTTATCCCAACTCATCCTCACCTCACCGAACGCATCCGCCGTCTCCGTGAGGTATCAGCATGCATCCTGCCGTCACAGCGCTCCCGCCGGCTCTCGAAAGCCGCAGGCTCCTGGACACTAAGCAATCCGCCTCGATCGCAGGCTATTCCGTCCAGCATTTCCGGGATCTGGTCCGCCGGGGCATTGCACCGCAGCCCATCCGCCTTTCCGCTCGAAAGCTGGGCTGGCGCGCAGGCGATCTCGCCGACTGGATCGACTCCAAGGCGGGCGCCTGACCATGGCCGGCTTCCGCCACAACCCCGATACGGGCGAGCGCGAGTATCAGGACGGCCCTGCGACCGATGATGCGCCCGCGCCGTCCGGCCCGCCCATGCGCGATCCCGGCTGGGTCGAGATGTTCCTGGCTCCGAACGAGCAGGGCTTTCCGTTGCGGTCGCCGCCTCGCTCTCCCGGTCCTCGTCATCGCGGATACCGCCGCAAGTCGCTGCGCCGGTGACGCCGTGGACGAGCGCGAACCCCACCACGTCATCGTCGAGCGGCTGATCACCGAGGCTCGACTGCACGGCTACCTCTACGAGCTCAAGCGCCAGCTTGCCGCGATCGACGGCCGGCCCACGCCGGATACTGAAACCCACCTCTCACCACCAACGCAACCGCGGCCGAGGCGCCGCAAGCCGAAAGGATCGGACCGATGAAGGCAATGACGAAAATCGAGCGCGAGGAACTGCTTGCTAAGATCGACGGGCTGAACCAGCGCATCGTCGATCTGGAGCGGGACGAGCGCATGCTCCGCGAGAAGATCGAGCAGCTTGACGAGGATGTCGCCAACGGCAAGGCCGGCGCCAAGGCGGAAGCGATCCGGCTCGACGAGAAGGCTCGTGCGGCTCACCTGGAGATCGAAGCCTGCCAGCGTGCGGCATCAACCGCTCAGCGCCGTTGGGAAGACGACGAGCCGTTCCGCGATGCTGAGCGTGAAGCAGCCCGCAAGACGCAGCGTGAGGAAGCTTGCCGCTTCATCTACGCCAGCGCCCACGAATGCGACGAAATAGCTCGATCGCTCATGAGTGCGCTGTCCGACTTCCAACGCTCGTTGGAGCCCGCGGTTGCCGCTGGCGTAGATCCGCACGTCCAGCATCAGATGCTGCTGCAGTACGTTTTTCAGCCCATGCTGGTAGCCGCTGGTTTCGGCTCGGTCCGCTCCGAATGGGCAGGCACCGTAGCGCAGTCGCTCGAAGACGCTGCCCGGCAGCACGTTTGGCCTTGAGCCTCCCAGCCCCGGCCCAGCGCCGGGGTTTCTTCCTCCATCTGGATATCGACCATGGCCGACGTGACGCTCGAACACATCGATGAGGAGATTCAGCGCGTCGAGGCCGAGCTGCTGGAATACCATGCAGACCTTCAGGCCTCCGCCGTCCTCTCCGATCTTATCATTCGCGACGACAAGCCCCGCAAGCGCAGGCGGCTGAAGGTTCTGCGCGTCGTGGCCGATCGCATCAAGGCGATGATCCGCGTCTATGAGGACGGCTTGGACGGTCTCGTCGAAACCCGGCGGCAGTATCTGGCCGGCGAGCTCGACGACTGACGCTGCCGATGGACGCCCGAGCTCCACGCCTGACGAATTTCCCGGTCAAGAACCGAAAGCCGGCGCGCGTCCTCGATGACATCGAAATCGTGCAGTTTTCGAGCGATGCCATCTTTCGCCGCGCCCGCCAGGAATGGCTCCGTGACATCATGCGGCAAGGCGATGCCCGCAGTTTCGCCGTCTGCTTCGCCCTCAGCAGCTACATGTCTTTCCGCAACGGCGGCACGGCCTGGACCGACCAGGCGCGGCTAGCTGCCGATCTGGGCTGGGCGACGAAGACCGTCTGGCGCGCGATCCAGGATGCTGTCGCGAACGGCTGGCTGCGGTCACAGCGCCGGGCGAACAACACCAGCATCTACAAGATGTCGTACAGCCGCTCCCGCCGCGAGACGATCGACCTCGAATACACCGGCCGCATCAAGGATTTTGAGATCGACGCCGCCCGCAGGCGCATCGCTCGGGAGGCCAACGGTTCGGACAGGTTTGACGGAACCATTCAGACAGATTTGTCCGAACGGAACGGACAGGAGTGTCCGAATGGTTCGGACAGGTTTGACCGTCTATCCTCTGAAATATCCTCAGAGGCTGATCCTGATAGGCCATCCTCGGAGAGGCTTGGCGAGGGGGAGCAGGATATGGCTTCAGGCTCCGAGCAAAAAAAAGCGCTGCTCGACGACGTGATTTCGGCGCTCGGGCGCGGCGACATCGCGGAGGGTCAGCGCATCGCCGACGGGCTGCCTCCGGCGAGGCTCGACTGGATCGTCTCCCTGGTCGACGAGGAGGGTATGGTCGGCGCCCATCAGGCAATCGTCGAGGCCCGAAAATCGGCATCGCCACGTCGCTGAAATTGTTGGGCAATTCGGCCTGCGTGTCTGCGCGCGCTTGCGCACGCGCGAGGACCTGCTCCTGAATGCCTATGTCGCGGGGAAACAACGCGTTCCAGCCTCTCACGCGCCCGCGAGGAAAACGGGCCTCCTGACGCATCTCATTGAGCCCCAACGGTTTCCTTTTCGCGCGCGAGAGACAGGCGCAGAATGGCGTGAAATGAGGTGCTCTGGACGCGCGAGCGAGCCTGAAACATTTTCGCGTGTTGCTCGACGTGATGCGCGAGAGGATCGGCCGGTGGCGCCTCGATCGCGATTTTGAGGCGTTCGTGATAGACCCTCTGATGCGCCATCAGCGGCTCAATCAAGTAATATCAATGGCTTGCGCGAAGAATGGTGATGCCGGGTAGCCGATGGGTAACTCGATGGTCGCCGATCGGCTATCCGCCTGGCCGCTGAAACCCGACCGCGGCTCGATTCCAGCACCGAGGCACCCCCTCGATTTCTCAGGCGCGAGCTTGCCGGGGCCGGGGGAGGAAAATTGGCGCGCCGTGAGTAACGTCCTCCCACGCCCACACGATTGACCCGCGAGAGATGCCGGGTGCAGATTTTTTTGGGGGCTGGGACATTCGGAGGTCGGAATGAGCGATCGCCCAGTTCGTCGGCCGCGTGGTGTCATGCCGTCGTCGTTGTTCCCAGATGAGAAGGAGATCGGGCGGCTGGTGCTCGGCGATCGGGCGTCAGCTTGGCCTGGCGTCGCTGGCGTTTGGGAGAAGGCTGGCTTGCCTCGGATCGATCCGCTGACGGGCGGGCGATACTGGCCAGCGGTCGAGCGATTCCTGGATAGCCGCTACGGTATGGCTGAGCCGCCGTCGGGCGCCGCCGACGCGCCGGAGAACCCGAACTATGACCAGCACTGGAAGAAGCGATGGCGCCGCGACCGATGAGCGAACGACGGATCTTCAGCCGGTTGGAACCGAGCTGCCTCTATCCGGACGATAAGGAGCTCGGCGCGCTGATCCTCGGGCCGAAGCGCGCCCACATGTGGTGAGCGAAGGCATTCCGCCGCTTCCTGTGAGCTGCAACCGCCTTGGTGGCTATAACGAGGTTTTCATAGGCGGAGGCGCTCAGCTTAATTTTTGCCGCTGCCAGAACTGCTTTCTCTTGCTCAGAGATCGATCTCAGGTGGCCCAAGACGATAGCCGATACATGGGGATCTGAGCCGCCCAAAGTCGCCAAGACGATAGCTAGTCCAAGTTCGACATCGATTCCTGCCGCTATGACCTCTGCCAATGCATCGCTTCCGCCAGGGAATTCAGTGAGGCATTGAACTCCGATTTCGATCTGGCTGACTTCTATATGCGTGCTCGTCATACCCTGCGCGCCCTCTTGTCAGCACATCCTGGAGCTGCGACCAGCAAAGTTAGAACAGGCTGCCCTGAGGAGCGACAGGCGGTTCTGGCCGCATTTCCGCTTCGACTGGCTCGGCCGTTGCCGGATCGTCGTCCCCCACGCCGGTCTTGTTCATGCGGCGATCGACGACCCATTCCTGCAGCTCCGGCGGCGGGCGCATCAGCACCTCCTTGCCGGCTGAGCCGTCCAGCCAGGCTTCGAAATCGGCGGGATGCAGCATCGCCGGCATGCGGTGGTGGATCTTGGACATCCACGGATCGGCATCGCGAGTGATGATGCTGGCGCTGATGATCTCCTCGCCGTTCTCGTCGCGCCAGCGCTCCCAGATGCCCGCGAAAGCGAGGATCGCGCCGTCCTTCGCACTGATGAAATGCGGCGTCTTGTTCTTGTCGTCGCCGGTCCATTCGTAGAAGCCGCTCGCGGGGATGATGCAGCGGTTCTTGACGTAGGCGCGCTTGAACAGGCCGTTCGTGTCCACGCCCTCGATGCGCGAGTTGATGTGCGGCTTGATCTGCTTGGCGGTGCCCTTGTGCCACGGTGGGATCAGGCCCCAGCGAGCCTTCCAGATTTGGCGGCCGGCCGGCGTCTTCACGATGATGTCGATCGTGGTCGTCGGGCCGATGTTATAGCGGGCCTGTTGGTTGCGCGCTGGCGATTCCGGCTCGGCCAACGGCTGGCTGAAGGCGTAGATCTCGCCCCACGTGTAGGCTTGGCTGAACCGTCCGCACATGCGCTGTCGTCCTATTGGATCGGCGAGACCTGGGCCTGCGCCTCGTTCGCCTTAGCCATCATCGCTTCGAGCTTCGCGAACGTCTCCGGCGAGAAGACGAGGTTCATCACCTGGCCGCTAGCCATCTCGAAGCTGATCATCGTCTCGCCCTGCGGATCGGTCGTTAGTGCAATCCGCTTCACATCGGCCACGTCGAGATCGATTTCGGGCAACTCGTTTGGCTCAGCCATCAATCCCGATCCTTGACCGGCAGCCAAAGCTCGTCGGGATCGGCTTGAGCGTTAGCGGCGTCGCCGACGATATGCTGCTCCTGAAGCTTGGCCTCGATGAGGGCGATATCAAGAAAGTAGGCGAGCGTGCCGAAGCCGCGGGCGGTGGCTTCACTCTTCAACGCCTCGATCCTGTCGACCAGATCGTCAGCCCGGCGAAGCGGAACGCGCGGCACTCCCGATCCTATCCTGACCACATCTGCCATGATGCCGGCCCTCCTCAGTCAGGGTAGTCGCGGGCAAGCCGATCATACAAGTCGACTTCCGCGGCATCCTCCGCGAGGGCTGCTTCGAGCTCGTCGGCTGGCGCAATGACGCCACCGAAATGCGCATGGAAAGCTCGCGCGAAACGCGCTTCCTCGAAAGCCACGCGGATCACGCCGCCGGTCATGGTTCCGAGAACCTGGAAGGCGATCTGCCAATCGGTGCACCAAGCTTCGATCCGGCGCAGGCGCTCGGCCGCAGACTGCTTGTCCAGCTTGATCTCGACTTGGTGCTGCCACGTCATCACCACAGCCCCCGTGCCTTGCGCTTCTCATCGCGCGCGGCGCCTCGACCGCGCAACCACCGCCCGCCGCTGCGGTCGCGCGGATCGAAATCCTCGCCGCGGATAGCATCCCGGAACCGGTCGGCCTGATCTCGATCAGAGAAGCAGAACACTTCGTAGCGATGCGTCCCATCTCCGACGTGATGCCTGCGCCAGCACAGGGAGGATAGCGGGCCGCAAGCATTCACGTGCCCGAGGCTCTGGCCCTGGATCGATCTGACTGCGACTTGGAACGGAAACTCGCGATCCACGCCGCCGGCCGAGAGTTCGCCTCTGCGTCTCACGGTTCTTGTTCGCGCTCTGGCCGTGCCCCTTCCGAGAACAGCCCCCGGAGGAAGCCGCGCGAGCATGAGCGATCGGCATCGAGGGCCAGTCGGCTGCTTTCCGACAAGAGCACGAGATAGCTGCGCGCCAGCCCACGGAAGGCCGCCCGCTCGAAACCCTCATGCTCCTCGAGGAGGTCCTCGATCAACGAGGTGATCTCCGCGTCGATCGACGTATCCTCGACCTGCTGCTCGGCCGGCTGGGCTGACATGATTTTTGTCCTCGCGATGAGAACATAATAGGAACAAAAGCCAAGCGGGAGTCAACGCCTCTCCTATGTGCGGTGCACATGTCGCGACGGTTCGAGACACTGGCGACAGATGGAGAAAGCCATGCTGCTCGCAGAAGATGCCCGCCCTGAGATGACGCCTCGCCAAGCCGCCGCGCGCTTGGGTGTTACGCCCGAGGCGCTCCAGAAGCTGCGCGAACGCGGCAACGGGCCGGCCTTCTTCAAGGTCGGGCGCTCCGTCCGGTACGACCCTGCCGACATCGCCGCATATCTCGGCCGGCGCCGCGTCGCTCCGGCAAATGAGCGCCACTGATGGGCGCCTCGTCGTTCCTCGCAGCCGGTTCGGCCGGCCTCTCAATCGCAGGCGGTATCTCCGAGGGCATCGGCAAGAAGACGGCTGCCCAGATTGAGAGCGTACGCCTGAAAACCGCAGCCGAGGCCGGCAAGGTTCGGGCGCTGCAGACCGACGCGGCTTATCGCGAAGATCTCAACGACGTGCAGAACACGATGATGGCTATCCGCTCTTCGCAGAGCGTCGGCTTCGACTCGCCGAACGTCCGCGCGGTGGACGTGGTCGGCGAGCGCGCTGTGCTGGGCAATGGCGGCACACTCGATATGACCGCTGGCCAGTTCGCCCAGAAATGGATCAGGAAGGTAGACGGCGCCACGGGCTCCCCGCCTATGCCCGCCGCGCCATACACGCAGCAACAGATGACGGCGAACCCGTACCTCGCTTCGACCTGGCTGAAGTCGCAACTCGCCGGCAACCGCGAGCTCATCGACTCGGCGAAGTTCGTCATCTCGGCAGCTTCCAACGCCATCGACAAGGGCAACGTGCCGGATTCGCAGACGCTGGCCGGCGCGATCCAGATCGCCAACCAGAACCCGGAAAAGCTGGGTCGGGAGCGTGATGAGCTGATCGCCAAGATCCGCGGCATGGACGAGGCCGAGAACGCGATGCGCAGCGGCTCGGCCGCCGGCTCCGCGCTCGTGCAGGACGTGATGCGCCGCGCCCAGGGCGCTCCGATCTTTGTCCAGATGCAGGCGGAGGCGACGAAGGCCGCCGTCGAGCGTGGCGCCAAGAACCTGGCCGAGCGTCCTTGGGAAGAGGCTGCGCGCCGAGGCTGGTCGGAGGGCGCCCTGCCGCCTCTCAGCTTCACCTCACCCGATGCTCTGCAAGCCGGCCTCGCCGCGCGCCTGCATGTCGGGCGCGCGATCTCGGCGCGTACCGGCATGCCGCAGTCCGTGCTCGATCAGCAGGATATTGCCGCCGTGACGAGCGTCTGGGCAACCGGCGCACCCGCGGTTCAGTCAATGCTCGCCCAGCAGCTTGGCGCCCTGCCGGCCGAACAGTTCGGCATGGTCATGGCCACCAAGGAGATGCGGGACTCGCTCATCGGCATGTCGCGCTCCGGGGACCCGGCGAAGATGGCGACGGCGTTCTCGCTCATGGACAAGGAGCAGCGCCGCGACCCTGACGGCTTCAACAAGCTCTACGGCCGCGATGTCGAAAACCGCATGGCGACCTGGATGATCCGGTCGCAGTATATGACCGCGGATCAGCTCGCTCGTGAGGAAGCTCGCTACAACGATCCCGCCATGCAGAAGGCTCGCGAGACGCTCCGCGAGACCGCGATGACGGCGACCAAAAAGCTGACGGTCAGCGAGATCGCCGGGTACATCGGGGGCTCGTGGATTCCGTTTGCTGGAGCCGGCGCGCCAGCCACGCCCGCGCAGTCGCAGCGCCTCGTCGCTGAGTACCGCGAGGAGTATGCCGCGACCTTCGCAGAGGTTGGCGACGAGGCGAAGTCCCGCGAGCTCGCGGTGCAGCGCATCGGGCGGGTGTGGGGTGTTTCGTCGATCAACAACGGAGCGCTGATGCGCTTCCCGCCAGAGCGCGCATATCCCACGGTTGACGGCTCGCATGACTGGCTCGCCAAGCAGCTGGATGGCGAAATCCGCAAGTTCATCAGCACTGAACTCAGTGAAAGCGAGCAGCGGCTGCTCGGGTTCATTCCCCCGGAGTCTGGCCAGCGCCGACCACGGGCCAGCGAATATCAGTCCCTGCCGGCTGATCGAAAGGCAGCGGTTCGGCAAGCCGAAGGAACGATGGCCGCGCGCCATATGCTCTTGACCGATCCTCGCACTGAGGCCGAGTTTCGGGCCGGCGTGCCTCCGACCTACGGCATTGTCGTGCAGGCGCCCAACGGCATGTTCATCCCGCTGCAGAACAGGGACGGCGGCGTGGCGCGGTTCTACGGCGACGTTGACGCGGCGATGGCTCCCTTGCGGGCAGGAGCCGCCGTCACGCGTGAGGCGCTCGCCGACGGCTGGGCCGGGCAAGAGCAGGCTGCAACCGACCAGCGCAATCGCGCCGATGTCGCCCAGCGCTACATCCGCAGCCGACGCGAAGGGACCTCGCCAGGACCGCTCACCGGCCCGCCCGAGGACGGGGCGGCGCGATGAAGATCTTCGCGGCGGGCATCGAGTATGACGAGCTGATCCGAGCCATGCGCGATCGCCGGATGCAGCTCGGCCTATCGCAGACGGACATCGACCAGCTGGCGGGAGTGCCGGGAGGGTATTACGCGAAATGCGAGTCGATGCTTACGAACCCGAGCGCGAAGAACGCCAGGGCGATCGGGCGCGACAGTTTGCCCAAGCTTCTGACCGCCCTCGGACTTCGCTTTGCCGTCATCGCCGAGACGGAATTTCAGGCTGAAAAATTTAAAGGGCGGGGCCTTAAGGTTAAGCTGGGCGGCGATAATGCTGAGCTAATTCAAAGACTTCCGCCTAACCGCATTCTGTCGGAACGCGGGAAAAAAGGTGGATTGAAGCGCTGGGCGACGATGACGCCAGAGCAGCGGCAGGCATTCCTGGACGCTGGCGCTGCCGCTCGGCGAGCGCGCCGGCCGGTGAAAGCCGAGCCGCTCCCGCCTCCACCAGCGCCCGAGCCTGAGCCGCTGCAGGCACTCGCCCCGCCGCGGCGAGTTCGGCCAACGCAGCCCCCGCTCACCAAGCGCCAGGCTGCCAAGCTCCGAAAGAAGCTGGTCGCCGAGCGGGCGGCGGCAAAAACAAACCCCGCCGGATTGCTCCAGCGGGGTTAGACAAAGCCGCACGTGAGCTTGACGTCGCCCGGTGTGCGGCCGCCTCCGAGGAGGTCTTGAAAGCCTGATGCCCGCAGGCAGCGCAGGAACAATGCACATGTAGTTATTACACATGCGCGGTCAAGTGACCGAGCCCCAGTCCGTGTAGCATGGCGCGGTGAATGGAACGTAACTGCGCGTCTTCGATCTTTCGCGCCAGATACTTGCGCCTCCCATCAGGGCCTCGTCCTTCGCGAAAGAGATCCAGTCGGTGAAAGCCTACCGTGGAGACCATGTCGGCCTTGGCCCACATTGTCCGCGAATCAAAAGGCGCGGGCAGCGGAACCTCCAGCGTCAGCTCATAGTGGTAATCCATCATCGGCGTTGGTTGCTGAGTGCTGAGAGGGACGACTCCAAGCAGCCCGTCCCGACGTTTCAGTCGCGGCGAGATAACAACTACGGGCCGACGCTTCACCATCTCGGGCTCACAGAAGCCTGTCGAGAAATCACAGAGCAACAAGGTGCCGGGCTCGGGATGGAACTTGAGGGCCAAGGTGGTTGTCCAGTTGCGAATCTCCCCGATCGGACGAGGAACCGCCCTTTTACCACCGAATGGTTGCGGTCAAATGTGGCGCAGCAGCGGAACCACGTTATCCACGCTCCGGCGCCGACGCCTCCAGCATGGCCTCAGTCCCGCTTCGCCTTAGCGCCTTGCTTGCGCGGCTTCGGCGGCTCGGAGGCTGCAAGCATAGCAGCCGCCATCCTCAGTGCGTCCCGAGCGGGAGTGCTATTGCCCTCAGGATCGCGCATCCCTTGGCTAAGGCTCGCCAGTTCGTCCACTAAAGCTCGCAACGCGTCGTTCGCAGAACCACCCTCGGTTGTTCGCAACGCTGCGGCGAAGCTCAAGGCAAAGCCAGCAAACGCAGCGCCGACATCCTCGGCCGTCATTATTGGCCACTGCTTCTCGTCGGACACGCCGGCACTCCCTCGAACGCTACTCGCCCTTGCGTAGCCTGACGCCCGGCCCGCCGTCCACCGTCTCGCCGTCTGCCAGGAAGGTAACCCCGCCCGCTTCGAGCGCAGAGCGCATCGCTGCGAGGTTGTTGGCCATAGGTGCCGATCGGCCGCCCTCGAAATTCTTCAGGGTGCTGAGCCCTACATTCGCCGATTGCGCGAGGTCGGCCTGCGACCAATCGAGCAGGCCACGGGCAGCACGGCATTGAGCAGGCGTCATCGGCTTCTCCAATCAAGATAGCCATGCATACCCAAAAAGGCTTGACCTGTCTATTTTGGCTGATAAGTTCAGCTATACCGATTTTCGGCAACCTTAACCGAATGGAGACGACCATGACGAAGCCCACCGTGGCGGCGAACGCTGCCGGCTTGCCCGAGGACCCGCTTTCGCACCGCATCGACAATGCGCGCTACCTCGTCGGCTTGGCGGCGGATCTATGCGGCGCTTTCGCTATGGCATGCCAGGCCCTCTCGGATGAACACCGCCGCGGCCTTATGGCCATTCACCGAGACCTCGATCAGCGTCTTGATGCGGCCTGGTCCGAACTGGACGACACGCACGGCATGGCCCTCGCGCTGGAGACCGCGTGATGAGCTTGGACCTCAGAGGCTTCCGGATCGCGGCGGCAAGTTATGCGGGGCCTCCGGTTGTTCGCTGGTTTCATCTGGAGCCTCTCGCTCCCGATTTCACCGAGCCTTGCCATGCCGTTATCGCGTTCCCAGGCGGACATGCGTTCGCCACCGATCTTGTCCCATCGGCTCGCGCGCTTGGCGGACGTTTCTGCCGCATCGGCGGGCCAGAGCAGGCGATAGAGGCAGCAGGAGGCAGCCTCTGCTTCGCGCGCCGACACATCGGGAGCGCCATTCATCTCATCGGCCGGGTGGTCGACAGCGCGGAGGAGCGGTCATGAGTGCCAGTCAGATCGAGATCGGCAAGGCACTGCAGGAATTGGAGCCGGACGTGATCGACCTCGCCGTCATGGCGCGGCTGGTGGCCAATTACGCAACGGAGTGGATCTCGTCGGACAAGCCTGTCGTGCTCGCGCCGGGCGACGCCGAAGCCCTGCTGTTCGGGATTTTGCAGCTATCGGGTCGGGCGCGAGATCTGCGGAAGGGATACGCAGTCGCGTTCGGCCGGGCGCCGGACGATTGAGCTACCCATGCGCTACCCGGCTCGCAAATCTGGGTAACAAGACTAAGATTACAGCGGCCTAAGGCGCTGAAATATTTATCAAAAATGGCGAGCCCGGCTGGATTCGAACCAGCGACCAGCAGCTTAGAAGGCTGCTGCTCTATCCATCTGAGCTACGGGCCCGAAA
>NZ_CAMFJF010000023.1 GCF_945956895.1 uncultured Allobosea sp.
CCTTGATGTCGGGATCGAGCTCGGTGGCGCGGCGCGCCAGCTCGATGCCGTCCATTTCCGGCATGACGATATCCGTCAGCAGGAGCTCGAACGGCTCCTCGCGCAGGCGGTTATAGGCCGACAGGCCATTATCGAAGGAGGCGACGTCGTAGCCCGCGTTCTGCAGGGCCTTGACCAGGAAGCGACGCATATCGTTGTCGTCTTCGGCGAGCAGTATCTTCGTCATGGGCCTGATCTGTTCGTCCCTGAGGCCTGTGTTTCTGTAACGTCTGGCACCGCGGCCAAGGCCGGGTCTGGAACGGTTGGGTACTCACCCGGCCGCACAGTTGGAACCATGTCCTTTGATAAGGCAACATCATGGTAAACAAGGCGTGAATCCAGCAGAGAATTTCCTCAGGTTTGCGACATCGCTTCAACCGCTCCGGTTTGTGTGCTTCAGTCAGCGTGAGATGAGCTTTTCCTCCACCCCTTTTCAGCCCGTGCCGGACGACGTCGTCGCCGAGATCGAGCGGCCGTTCAGCCTGTACCAGCCGGCTCTCCAGGTCGTGCCGGTGGTGGTCGACGTGCCGCATGCCGGCCGCTGCTATCCGCGCGGTTTCGTCGAGGCGGCGCGTCTGCCGCTGCGCAGCCTCAGACGTTCCGAGGACGCCTATGTCGACCGGCTGTTCGGGCAGAGTGTTGCGCTCGGCGCGCCGCTGCTCGCGGCGGAGTTCCCGCGCGCCTATCTCGACGTCAATCGCGAGCCCTACGAGCTCGACCCGCGCATGTTCGAGGGCCGGGTGCCGCCCTTCGCCAATACGCGCTCGATGCGGGTCGCCGGCGGGCTCGGCACGATTCCCCGCATCGTCGGCGACGGGCAGGAGATCTATTTCGGCCGGATTCCGATTCAGGAGGGGCTCGCCCGCATCGACGAGCTCTACCGACCCTATCATGCGGGTCTGCGCAGCCTCATCCAGCGCACGCAAGGCGTATTCGGAACCTGCATCCTCGTCGATGCGCATTCGATGCCCTCGGCCGGGCTCGATCGCGAGGGGGGCGCGAAATCCGACATCATCCTGGGCGACCGCTTCGGCACCAGCGCCGCAGGCTATATCATCGACATCGCCGAGCAGGCCTTCACGCGGCTGGGTTTCAGCGTCACCCGCAACCGGCCCTATGCCGGCGGCTTCATCACCGAGCATTACGGCGCGCCGGCTGCCGGCGTGCATGCGCTGCAGATTGAAGTGAACCGCGCGCTCTACATGAACGAGACGACGCTGGAGCCGCATGCCGGCTTCGGCGCGGTCGAGCAGGCGATCGCGGGCGTGATGGCGGATTGCTTCGCGCGCTGGAGCGGCTGGCTCGACGAAGGGCGCGAGGCGGCCGAGTAGCGGTTGCCGGCGAAGCGGGGGGCTGTCCAAGAAAAAAGGGCCGCACACTTGCGTGGCGGCCCAAGTCTAGGGAGGAAACGCCCAAGGAGGGCAATGAAGGTTTGAGGTCATCTCCCCTTCGCAGTGCACAATATGAGAGTGCGCTGCAAAACGCAAGTGAAATCGACGAAATCAAAGGCGCTATGCGACTGATGCATGGCGTTGTTGCGAAAAGCAGAGGTTTTTCGGATATTTCCGCGTCCGAGCCTCGATCTGTGTGATCCGCTCGCGGAGTCGATGCTGCAGAGCAGCAAAATGGAGTGCCTGTTCATGAGCGCAGTCGATTTCGGCGCCTTTGTCGCAGAGTTGGCGACACAGTCGGGCCGGGCGATCCTGCCCTTCTTCCGCGCGCTGCACGCGACGGAGGACAAGTCCCGCGGCGGGGTGTTCGATCCCGTGACGGAGGGCGACCGCGCCGGCGAATCGGTGATGCGCCACATGATCAAGCGGCAGTTCCCGGCCCATGGCGTGCTCGGGGAGGAATTCGGCAGCGAGAACACAGATGCGGAATATGTCTGGGTGCTCGATCCGATCGACGGCACGCGCGCCTTCATCTCGGGCATTCCGGTCTGGGGCACGCTGATCGGGCTGACGCGCAACGGCGTGCCGGTCTACGGCATGATGCACCAGCCCTTCTCGAGCGAGCGCTTTTCCGGCGACGGGCGCGAGGCGCGCTATGAGGGGCCGGGCGGATCGAAGAAGCTGCGGACGCGCCAGACGACCGACCTTGCCACCGCGACGCTGATGACGACGACGCCGGCCCTGTTCAAAGGCGAGGAGGCCGAGGCCTTCGCGCGCGTCGAAAGCGACGTTCGGCTCTCGCGCTATGGCTGCGACTGCTACGCCTATTGCATGCTCGCGGCCGGCCATGTCGACCTCGTCATCGAGAGCGGCCTCAAACCCTATGACATCGTCGCGCTGATCCCGATCATCGAGGGGGCGGGCGGCATCGTCACCTCATGGGACGGCGGCAGCGCTGCCGGAGGCGGGCGCATCCTCGCGGCCGGCAGCAAGGCGCTGCATGAGGCCGCCATGGCCAGGCTCGCGGGCTGAGCCGGGCAGGGCCTGATCCTCGCCGGGGATGAAGGCGTCGAAGGCGGCCCAGAACTGGGCGCGGATCGCGTCGTTCTCCATCAGGATCTCGTGGCGTGACGTCGGCAGGACCAGCGCCGAGCCGGTCTTCAGCCGCGCCGCGAAGCGCTCGATCGCGGGCGTCGAGACGACCGGATCGCGGCCGGCGGCGATGATCAGGGTCGGCACCTTCACCTCCAGCGGGGCTGAAGGCGTGGCGAGGCGCGCCATCAGCCGGAAGGCCGTCCTGATCCAGGCGACGGTCGGGTCGCCGATGCTGAGCTCGCGTGCCGCGGCCGAGAGTGCGGCGTTGCGGGCATAGCGGACGGGGTCGCCGGTCAGGCGGTTGCCCTCGAAGGGTTTGGTCGCGATCGCGGTATCGCCGCCGCCCGGCACGAAGGCGCGACCGAGGCCGAGCCAGTAGAGCAGGCTCGCCAGGAGCTTGGCCCGGCCGGAATGCGGGATCATCGCGATGCCCAGCATCGGCGCGAGCGCGACCATGCGCGAGACCGGCAGGGCATTCGAGCGGGCAGCGTCGAGGCAGAGCGCGGCGCCCATCGAATGGGCGAGGACGAAATAGGGCGGTGGCAACTTCGCCTGCATCTCGGCCATGGCCAGCGCGAGATCGGCCTCGTAGTGCCTGAGACGCCCGACATGGCCCTTGCGCGTGCGCCGGACGAAACGTTGCGAGCCGCCCTGGCCGCGCCAGTCGAAGCTCAGCACATGGAAGCCACGGCGGCGCAGTTCCGCGATGGTTTCACTGTAGCGCTCGATGAACTCGGCCCGGCCCTGCACGACGACGATGGTGCCGCGCACAGGCTTCACCGTCGGGTGCCAGCTCGCGAAGCGCAAGGCGGCCCCATCCCGCGTCGTCGCGAGCCAGGTCTTGCCACGCCCGGGAACGGGATAGTCCGGGTCGGCGAAAAAGGCGGCCTCGGCCATCAAGTGCTCCGCATCGCGGCTGCATCATGGGTCGCGGCCGCCGCATGCCTCACATCCTGCACGAGATATCCTGCGAAAACATGTCGGTGCGTCGAAAAAAGAAACGTGCGGGTCATTTGGTGCCGGGAGAAGCCTTCAAGCCCTCATCCTGAGGAGCCGCGTCAGCGGCGTCTCGAAGGATGGTCCAGATGTCTCCGGAACCACCTGGAGCATCCTTCGAGACGCGCCTCGCGGCGCTCCTCAGGATGAGGGCTGAGCATTCAATCCGACGCTACGAAGCACGGCTCTTGAAAAGCCCAAATGCCTCCCCAGATCAGGTCTGTGCAGGCCAGAACCGGCTGCACGAAAGCAACCAAGGTCCGCGCTCAGGCGAGGCGGACCGGCCTCATTGTCGCTTCTTCGGAGGACATATCATGCGTCATTTCGACCTTTCGCCGCTTTATCGCTCGACCGTCGGTTTCGACCGTCTGTTCAATCTCCTCGACCAGGCGTCGAGCAGCGAAGCCGCTCCGAGCTACCCGCCCTACAATATCGAGCGGACCGCCGAGAACGCCTACCGCATCACCATCGCGGTCGCGGGTTTCGGTGAGGGCGACCTCTCCATCGAGTCCAAGGAAAACGCGCTGACCGTCAAGGGCGAGAAGCAGATCGTCGAGGGTGCCGAGAAGCGCGAGGTCCTGCATCAGGGCATCGCCGCGCGCGCCTTCGAGCGTCGCTTCCAGCTTGCGGATTATGTGCAGGTGACCGGCGCCAGCCTGGAGAACGGCCTGCTCCATATCGACCTCGTGCGCGAGATCCCCGAGGCCAAGAAGCCGCGCCAGATTCCGATTGGCGGCGGTTCCGCCAAGGTCCTCGAGGCCAAGGTCGCCAAGGCCGCGTAACCAGCGTCAGGCTTTCGATGAAAGCGAAAGGCTCCCGGAAACGGGAGCCTTTTTTTGTTGTTCGGTCAGTTCATCGGGGCGACCGGAGCGATCGGCGTCTCGGGCTTCGGCGTCGATGGGCTCGGATCGATGTTCTGCACCGGCGGGATCGACGAGGCTTCGGCTGCCGGCGCTGCGGTCGAGAGCGGTGGCTTGCGCTCGGTGCCCTCGGTGTTGCGCACGTCGCTCGGGTTGACGAGCTTCGGCTTGTCGGCGCCGGTCTCCGGATTGGTCGCTCCGGGTGACGGCTCCGCCGGCCGGGCGGGCTGCGGCGGGACAATGGCCGCCGGGGCGCTGGCCTGAGCCGGTGCCGTTTCCGCTGGTTTCACCGGTTCGGGCGCAGGCGGCGCGGCGGGTGAGGGCGGCGAAGTTGTCGCGGGTGCGCTTGCCTCTGCCGGCGGCTTCTCGACCGGCGCGACAGGCTCGGGCGTGGGCGGTGCGGCCGGGGATGGCGGCACGGTCGTTGCCGGGGCGCTGGCCTCAGTCGGACCCTTGAGCTCGGGCGGCCGTTCCGGCGGCTGGGGCACGAGACGCTGGCGCGGCGGGGCGTACTCCTCGCGCGGGTCGGCGCGGGCGACGCTGGGGGCGGCCTGTCCGCGCAAGGGTATGCGCTGGATCAATTCGCCGGCATAGGCGTCGAGGATCAGGCGCTGGCGCTGGCCACCCTGCGTGACGCCGTCGACGATATAGGTGTCGTCGCGCCGGATCGAGCGCTCGATCCGCACGAGGCCGTAGCGGCGGGCCGCGATGCCGTTGACCGAGTAGGGCGAGACGGCAGCCGGCGCGCGCGGCACGGCGGCGGGCGGGCGCGGCGCGTAGCCGTAGTCGTAACGATAGCCGTAGCCATAGGCCGGGTAGGGGTCGTATCCGTCGTCGTAATAATAGTACTGGGCGCTGGCGGTGCCCGCCATGCCGGCCATTGCGCCGGCCACGACCAGGCCCATCAGCGCGATGCGCCCCGGTGCGGTCGAACGATCTGCCATGCGAAATTCCCTTAGCGACTGACTGCTCGCTATTCAGTCTTGTTAGGGATTGCGGCAGGTATGCGGCTGGAAACGGGGCGCAAATGCGCCCGTTCAGCCTGCGATCGCGGCGACCAAGCGCTCGACATCCTCAGGCTTCGTCGCGAAGGACATGACGAAGCGGCCGACGACCTCGCCATCTTTCAGCGGCGCTTCCGGCGGCAGCGAGCGCGCCGACCAGTCGTAATAGCCGATGCCTGCCGCTTTCAGACGCTCCTGCACTGCGGGCGGCAGAACGAGGAAGACTTCGTTCGCCTGGCAGGGCCAGGCGAGGCGGGCCTCGCTGCCCTGTGCAACCGAATCCGCCAGTCGCTTCGCGCACGCATTGGCATGGCGGGCGAGGTCGAGCCAGTGATCGTCGGCGAGCAGGCCTTCGAACTGGGCGCCGAGGACGCGGCCCTTCGAGAGCGTCTGGCCGGCGCGCTTGCGGCGCCATTTCATCTCCTCGGCCTCGGCCGGGTCGAAGAAGATCACCGCTTCAGCCGCGAGCGCGCCGTTCTTGGTGCCGCCGAAGGAGAGCACGTCGACGCCGGCCTTCCAGGTGACCTCGGCCGGGGTGCAACCGAGCGTGACCAACGCATTGGCGAAGCGGGCGCCATCCATGTGCAGCTTCAGGCCGCGCGGCGTGACGGCCTCCTTGAGGGCGCGCACTTCGGCCGGGGTGTAGATCGTGCCGCATTCGGTCGCCTGCGTGATCGTCAGCGCCTGCGCCTGGACCTGATGGAAATCGCCGGCGAGCAGATGCGAGAGCGCGCTCGTCACCGTCTCCGGCTTCAGCTTGGCGCCGGTGCCGGGCAGGTCGACCAGCTTGGCGCCGTTGGTGAAGAATTCCGGCGCGCCGCACTCGTCCTCGACGACATGCGCCTCTTCATGGGTGAGGATCGCGCCCCAGGGCTTGACGATGCTGGCCAGCGCCAGCGCATTCGCCGCCGTGCCGGTGAGCACGAGGAAGACCGCGACCTCGCGTTCGAAGATCGCGGCGAAGCGCTCCTCGACGCGGCGCGTCCAGTCGTCCTTGCCGTAGGGGGAGGCGGCACCGGCATTGGCGGCGGCGAGCGCCGCCATGACGCGAGGGCTGGCGGCGGCGGTGTTGTCGCTGAAGAAATCCATGGCTTGAGGGTTAGGCGGAGGGCGGTTTTCTGCCAAGCGACAAGGACGAGGAGGGGGCTTGCGCGCTGCGCTGGGTGAGACCTTGGGGCATGCCGAAAAACAAGAACCGGACTGCCTGAGTCGGGCTTTCGTTTCGGAAATGTCTGGCGTGGATTCAATTTTGCAATAAAATTTCGCTGCAGCGCGAAATCGGCGCTTGTGCCTAGATTGGAATTCTGGCAAGTTCATCGCAATAGGACAGTGTTGCTGTCCCATTTTTCACCGCGCCGACCAAAAGCTGTTCTAGCTCGAGGTCGCGCCGTCGCAACGGAGCGGAGCATGACGAAGGGCCGGGCTACCAACGCCAAAGCCAATCGCACGCGCGCCGTCCGTAAAACGACGGCCTGAAGACAGGCGCGAACGGGCGAGCCACGCCCGAGGCGCCTGCGGAGGACGCGGGCGCGGTGGAAACAAAGCGCAAGCAAAGCCTCCAAAGAGACGACGGCCGAACCGCTCTGGCCCCATCCTTGCTGCCGACATCAGGTCGGCTCCGAGGGCCGCAGCGGTCGGGATTGTGGACTGACGGGTCTCCCTGCCGGCGCGAGTCCGCGGGGTTCTGGGAAGCGGGGTTTGACGATGAGCGTGACCAGCAAGTCGAGCGGCGCAGAGGCTTTCGAGCGTTTTCCGGCCGTGCGCGATCCGGCGATGCCGACGCATCAGGGCCTGTACGATCCCAATAACGAGAAAGACTCGTGCGGCGTCGGCTTCATCGCCGACATGAAGAACCGCAAGAGCCACGCGATCGTGCAGCAGGGCCTGCAGATCCTGCACAATATCGACCATCGCGGTGCGG
The DNA here is from genome assembly GCF_945956895.1 of uncultured Allobosea sp. Classification (GTDB taxonomy): domain Bacteria; phylum Pseudomonadota; class Alphaproteobacteria; order Rhizobiales; family Beijerinckiaceae; genus Allobosea. The sequence continues at coordinate 7,307 of NZ_CAMFJF010000023.1, forward strand.
TCGGTGCCGATCCGAAGCTCGGCGACGGTTGCGGCATCCTCGTCCAGATCCCCGACCGGTTCTTCCGCGAGGAGACCGCGCGGCTCGGCATCACCCTGCCGGAGCAGGGCTACTACGCCATCGGCCAGTTCTTCATGCCGCGCGATCCCGCTGCCCGGGCGATGTGCGAGGAGATCATCGCGCAGACCGTGGCGGAGGAGGGGCTCGTCTTCCTCGGCTGGCGCGACGTGCCGGTCGACAACAGCGATCTTGGCCATGCCGTGCTCGCGACCGAGCCGGTCCATCGCCAGCTCTTCGTCGGCCGTCCCGAGGACATCGCCGACGAGGACGAGTTCGAGCGGCAGGTCTATGTCCTCCGCAAGTCGGTCTCGAACAAGGTCTACAAGCATCAGGAGCGCAAGACGGCGGAGTATTACCCCGTCTCGATGTCCTGCCGCACCATCGTCTACAAGGGCATGGTGCTGGTGAACCAGCTCGGTTCCTACTTCAAGGACCTGCAGGACGAGCGCTTCGAGAGCGCGCTGGCGCTGGTCCACCAGCGCTTCGCCACCAATACCTTCCCGTCCTGGCGCCTCGCCCATCCCTACCGGATGGTCGCCCATAACGGCGAGATCAACACGCTGCGCGGCAACGTCAACTGGATGGCGGCGCGGCAGGCGAGCGTCGATTCCGACCTGTTCGGCTCCGACATCTCGAAGCTCTGGCCGATTTCCTACGAGGGCCAGTCCGACACCGCCTGCTTCGACAACGCGCTCGAGTTCCTGGTGCAGGGCGGCTATTCGCTGGCCCATGCCATGATGATGCTCGTGCCGGAGGCGTGGAACGGCAACCCGCTGATGAACGAGGAGCGGCGCGCGTTCTACGAATATCACGCCGCGCTGATGGAGCCCTGGGACGGGCCGGCCGCGATCGCCTTCACCGACGGTCGCCAGATCGGCGCCACGCTCGACCGCAACGGCCTGCGTCCGGCGCGCTATCTCGTCACCGACGATGGGCTCGTCGTGCTCGCCTCGGAATTCGGCGTGCTGCCGATCCCGGAGGAGAAGATCGTCGAGAAGTGGCGCCTCCAGCCCGGCAAGATGCTGCTGATCGATCTCGAAGAAGGCCGCATCATCGGCGATGACGAGATCAAGACCTCGCTCTGCCTCGCCAACCCTTACAAGGACTGGCTGAAGCGCACCCAGATCGTGCTGGAGGACCTGCCGCCGGTCGAGGCGCGGGCCTCGCGCACCGACGTCCCGCTGCTCGATCGCCAGCAATCCTTCGGCTACACCACCGAGGATGTCCGCCTGCTGATGGCGCCGATGGCGGTGACCGGGCAGGAAGCCGTGGGCTCGATGGGCACGGACACGCCGATCTCGGCGCTCTCGCTCAAGTCGAAGCTGCTCTACACCTATTTCAAGCAGAACTTCGCACAGGTCACCAACCCGCCGATCGACCCGATCCGCGAGGAGCTGGTGATGAGCCTGCTCTCCTTCATCGGGCCGCGTCCGAACATCCTTGATCTGGAGGGCACCTCGCGGCGCAAGCGCCTGGAGGTCCGCACCCCGATCCTGACCAATGACGATCTCGAGAAGATCCGCTGCATCGGCCATTACGAGGATCGTTTCGACACCAAGACGATCGACTTCACCTATCCGGCGCGCGAGGGCGCGGCCGGCATGGACGGCGCCGTGGCGCGGCTCTGTGAGCGCGCGGAAGCGGCGGTCCATGGCGGCTACAACATCATTATCCTCTCGGACCGGCAGGTCGGGCCGGACCGCATCCCGATCCCGGCGCTCTTGGCGACGGCGGCGGTGCATCATCACCTGATCCGCAAGGGCCTGCGCACCTCGGTCGGCCTTGTCGTCGAATCCGGCGAACCGCGCGAGATCCATCATTTCTGCTGCCTCGCCGGCTACGGCGCCGAGGCGATCAACCCCTATCTCGCCTTCGACACCCTGCTCGACCAGCATGAGCAGGGCGCCTTCCCCGAGGAGGTCGATGCCGACGAGGTGGTGAAGCGCTACATCAAGTCGGTGGGCAAGGGCGTGCTCAAGGTCATGTCCAAGATGGGCATCTCGACCTACCAGTCCTATTGCGGCGCGCAGATCTTCGACGCCGTCGGCCTGAAGAGCGCCTTCGTCGACAAGTTCTTCTTCGGCACGGGCACGGCGATCGAGGGCGTCGGTCTCGACGAGATCGCCGAGGAGAGCCTGCGCCGGCATCGCGACGCCTTCGGCGACTCGCCGCTCTACCGCAACAGCCTCGATATCGGCGGCGAGTACATGTACCGCGTCCGCGGCGAGGACCATGTCTGGAAGCCGGATGTTGTCGCCTCGCTGCAGCATGCGGTGCGCTTGAACGCGCAGGACCGCTACGAGGAGTTCGCCCAGCAGGTCAACGACGACGCGCAGCGGCTCAGCACCATCCGCGGCCTGTTCAAGGTCAAGATGGCGACCGACAATGGCCGCGCGCCGGTGCCGCTGGAGAGCGTCGAGCCCGCCGCCGAGATCGTGAAGCGCTTCGCCACCGGCGCGATGTCCTTCGGCTCGATCTCGCGCGAGGCGCACGAGACGATCGCGCTCGCGATGAACCAGATCGGCGGCAAGTCGAACACCGGCGAGGGCGGCGAGGAACCGATCCGCTTCCGCCCGATGCCGGATGGCCGCTCGAAGCGCTCGGCGATCAAGCAGGTCGCGTCCGGCCGCTTCGGTGTCACCACCGAATATCTCGTCAATGCCGACGTGATGCAGATCAAGGTGGCGCAGGGCGCCAAGCCCGGCGAGGGCGGCCAGCTTCCCGGCCACAAGGTCGACGCCAAGATCGCCCGCACCCGGCATTCGACGCCGGGTGTCGGCCTGATCTCGCCGCCGCCGCACCATGACATCTATTCGATCGAGGATCTGGCGCAGCTCATCTTCGACCTGAAGAACGTCAACCCGGCAGCCGATGTCTCGGTGAAGCTCGTCTCCGAGATCGGCGTCGGCACGGTAGCCGCCGGCGTCGCCAAGTCGCGCGCCGACCACATCACCATTTCCGGCTTCGAGGGCGGCACGGGCGCGAGCCCCCTGACCTCGCTGAAGCATGCCGGCTCGCCCTGGGAGATCGGCCTCGCCGAGACGCAGCAGACGCTGGTGCTGAACCAACTGCGCGGGCGTGTCGCGCTCCAGGTCGACGGTGGGTTGCGGACCGGCCGCGACGTCATCATCGGCGCGCTGCTCGGGGCCGACGAGTTCGGCTTCTCGACCGCGCCCTTGATCGCGGCGGGCTGCATCATGATGCGCAAGTGCCATCTCAACACCTGCCCGGTCGGCGTCGCGACGCAGGACCCGGTGCTGCGCAAGCGCTTCAAGGGCCTGCCCGAGCATGTCGTGAACTACTTCTTCTTCGTGGCCGAGGATGTCCGCCGGATCATGGCGGAGATGGGCTTCACCAAGATCGAGGAGATCGTCGGCCGCTCGGACCTGCTCGACAAGCGCGACGCCATCGAACACTGGAAGGCGAACGGGCTCGACTTCACCAAGCTCTTCCACAAGGTCGACCTGCCGGGCGTGGCGATCCGCCATGTCGAGTTGCAGAAGCACCCGATCGACACCGTGCTCGACCGCCAGCTGCTCGCAGAGGCGACGAACGCGATCGAGACCGGCACGCCGGTCGTGATCGAGAAGCCGGTCGGCAATGTCGACCGCAGCACGGGCGCGATGTTGTCTGGCGCCGTCGCCAAGAAGTACGGCCATGCCGGTCTGCCGGAAGACACGATCACGGTGAAGCTCACCGGCACCTCCGGCCAGAGCTTCGCGGCCTTCCTGGCGGCGGGCGTCACGGTCGAGCTCACCGGCCAGGCCAACGACTATGTCGCCAAGGGTCTCTCGGGCGGCAAGGTGATCGTGAAGCCCGATCCGGCGACCAAGGCCGTGGCCGAGCGCTCGATCATCGTCGGCAACACCGTGCTCTACGGCGCGATCGCAGGCGAAGCTTACTTCCGCGGCGTCGCGGGCGAGCGTTTCGCGGTGCGCAATTCCGGCGCCATCGCGGTGGTGGAAGGCACCGGCGACCATGGCTGCGAGTACATGACCGGCGGCGTCGTCGCGGTCATCGGCCAGACCGGGCGCAATTTCGCGGCCGGCATGTCGGGCGGCATCGCCTATGTTCTGGACGAGGACGGCACCTTCAAGTCGCGCTGCAATCTCTCGATGGTCGATCTTGAACCGGTCGAGGAGGAAGAGGACCTGATGGAGCGCTTGCACCATCATGGCGGCGATCTCGAGCACAAGGGCCGGATCGACATGACCAATATGTCGGGCCACGATGAAGAGCGCCTGATGCAGATGCTGACGAACCATGTCGACTACACCGGCTCGGAGCGCGCCCGCACCATCCTCGACAACTGGGCGGATTACCGCACCAAGTTCGTCAAGGTGATGCCGGTCGAGTACCGCCGCGCGCTGCGCGAGATGGAACAGGCCCGCACCTTGCAGGCTGCGGAATAAGCGAACGCCACCCCGCCGGGGCCGTCACGGTCCCGGCATCTCGATCAGGTTAAGGCACGCGCACGGGGACGCCCCGCGCACACGGCGAGAGAAACGGCATGGGCAAGGTCACGGGCTTTCTCGAATTCGACCGGCAGGAGCAGAAGTATCAGCTCGCCGGCGACCGCATTCGCCACTTCCGCGAGTTCACGCTCCCGCTGGAAGAGCGCGATATCAAGAAGCAGGCGGCGCGCTGCATGGATTGCGGCATTCCGTTCTGCCATGGGCCGACCGGCTGCCCGGTCCATAACCAGATCCCGGACTGGAACGAGCTGGTCTATTCCGGCGGCTGGGAGGATGCTCTGCGCAACCTCCACTCCACCAACAACTTCCCGGAATTCACCGGCCGCATCTGTCCGGCTCCTTGCGAGGAAGCCTGCACGCTCAACCTCGAAAACATGCCGGTGACGATCAAGACGATCGAGCAGGCGATTGCCGACAAGGGCTGGGAGGAGGGCTGGATCGCGCCGGAAATCCCGGCCAAGCGCACCGGCAAGCGCATCGCCATCGTCGGCTCGGGGCCGGCCGGCATGGCTGCGGCGCAGCAGCTCGCCCGCGTCGGGCACGACGTCCATCTCTATGAGCGCGAGGCCAAGGCCGGCGGCCTGCTGCGCTACGGCATCCCCGACTTCAAGATGGAGAAGAAGCATATCGACCGCCGGGTGAAGCAGATGGAGGCGGAAGGCGTGACCTTCCACTACAATGCCAATGTCGGCGTGAACCTGCCCTTCGCCACGCTGATGGCCGAGCATGACGCGGTGCTGATGACGGGCGGGGCGGAAGCGCCGCGCGATCCCGGCCTGCCGGACACCAATCTTGCCGGCGTGCACTACGCGATGCCGTACCTGACCCAGCAGAACAAGCGCGTCGGCGGTGAGGACGTCTCGAGCCTTGAGCCGATCAGCGCGGCTGGCAAGCATGTCGTCGTCGTCGGCGGCGGCGATACGGCCTCGGACTGCGTCGGCACAGCCTTCCGGCAGGGCGCGCTCTCGGTGACGCAGCTCGATATCCGGCCGATGGCGCCGGAGCTGGAGGACAAGCTGACGGTCTGGCCGTACTGGCCGACCAAGTTCCGCACGTCCTCGTCGCAGGCCGAGGGCGCTGAGCGCGAGTTCCAGGCGGCGACGCTTGGGCTCGAAGGCCGCAACGGCCGGCTCACCGGCGTGAAATGCGCCCGCGTGGACGAGAAGCGCAAGCCCATTCCCGGCACCGAATTCGTGCTCCAGGCCGATCTTTGCTTCCTCGCCATCGGCTTCGCCGGCTCGGTGATCGAGGGCATGATCGCGCAGTCGGGCGCGGCCGTGGACAAGCGTGCCAACGTCGTCGCCAATGACCGCGACTACAAGACCAATGTCGGCAAGGTCTTCGTCGCCGGCGACATGCGTCGCGGCCAGTCGCTGGTGGTCTGGGCGATCCGCGAGGGTCGCCAGGCGGCCCATGCGATCGACAAGGAGCTGATGGGCGCGACGATCCTGCCGGTGTGAGCCCGTCCCGACGGGGAGACTCCGGTTCGCGCTCATGCACTAGCCGTCTCGGTGCCGATCGGGCGGCGGGCGAACGGTTGCGTCCGTTCGCAGGCGTCTCCCTTCGACGGTCGCCCGCATGGTTGAATCCGGTCTCTACCTCGGCGCTGCAGCAAAGCTGCCTTAAATTTAGGCAGGCTTTCGCAGTTGCGAATAATTAACTTGACCGTCATGTAAAATGGGAGTGCAAGGGCGCTCCCCAGTCCCTGGTCCGGCTCCGTTCCATGATACCGGTTATCTTCACCACGGCGGGCCTTCCCAAAGCGCAGCAGCTCGACGCCTGGCGCGGCTGGTTCGATACGATCTTCGACGTCGAGGTCGACGACCCCCAGCAAGGCTTCTCCGCGACAAGCGAAACCTGGGATTTCGGCGGCTTCGGCCTGACCCGCATCCGCGCGCCGAAACTGCGCGCGCTCCGGACGACGGGCCTTGTCCGGCGCAACCCCGTCGATCATTGGGGCGTCGCCTTCGGCCGTCAGCGGACCTTTGGTGAGGGCCGGCAAGGCACGCTCGACGTGCCGGCCAACACGCCCTTCATAGCCTCGTTCGGCCGTCCGCTCGTCAGTCAGCGTGAAGCGGACGAGCGCCTGCAACTCTATCTGCCGCGGGACGCCTTTCCCGAGCTGTCACCCGTTTTCGAAGCGGCCGAGGGGCGCCCGCTCGGTGACCAGATGGGCGCGCTCCTGACCGAGTTCATCGACCTGCTGGTGCGCAGCGCCTCGGCCTTTGCCGACATGAATCTGGAGAACCTGCAAAGCGCGATCCGTGGCATGCTGCTCGCCTGCGTCTCGCCTTCGGCCGATCACAGTGCCATTGGCGCGGCGCCGCTTGCCGCGACGCGCAAGGAGGTCGTCCGGCGCATTGTCGACCTGAACCTGAACAACACCGCTCTGGGGCCGGATTTCCTCTGCCGCGAAGCCGGCATGTCCCGGTCGCAGCTCTATCGCCTGTTCGAGAACGAAGGGGGCGTGGCGAATTACATCCAGCGCCGTCGCCTCAAGCGCTGCTTCACAGAACTGTCGAAGAATGCCGAAGGGCGTTCGGTGGCTGCGATCGCCGAGGGGTTGGGTTTTCCGGATCCGTCCAGCTTCAGCCGATCGTTCAGGAGGGAGTTCGGATTGGCCCCCCGGGATGTCATGCACAAGCGGCTATCGGGCGCGCCTGTCGATGCGATCGTGGCCAAGGCACAGGCTTCCGAAGCGCTCAACCTGCATGGTCTCCTGCGGCAGATCGCGCGAGACTAGAGTATCGGATTGAATATCGTATTCAGCCCGATACTCTAGCTCTTTGATTTTGCATCGGATTTGCCCGAAAACCGCGCTCCACTTTTCGGGCCGATGCTATAGAAGTCAGAAGGTCGCGAGGGAGCGGCGGAGAGGGCGGGAGCCCTGTTCAACCGTGCCGACTCGGTTATGATCCGCGTCATGGAATCAAGCCAGAAGGGGAAGCAGGCACCGCGCCGCCGCTTCCATTGCCGTACCCGCGGACCTGTCTGCGCCCCGCGCTTCACTTCGCGGGGCTGACCGGGAACGCATCGCCGTCTCATCGTCAGCCTTCTTCGGCGTGCTCTTGCGCGCAAGCCTGACTTCATGAGATTCCGATGTCCCTCATCACCCTGAAAGACCTTTCGCTCGCGCGCAGCGCGCCGCTCTTCGCCGGCCTCGGCCTCGCCATCGCCAAGGGCGACCGCCTCGGCCTCGTCGCCGCCAACGGACGTGGCAAATCCTCGCTCCTGCGCATCTTGGCCGGCAGCGAGGAGGCGAGCGGCGGAACGCTGACCCGCTCGCACGGCCTTGTCACCACCTTCGCGCCGCAGGACCCGCCCGAGCGCCTGTTGCCGATGAGCCTCTACGATGCCGTGCTGGACGCGCTCGATCCCGAGGCGGCAGAGACCGAGAGCTGGCGCGTCGACGTGCTGCTCGACGATCTCATGGTTGAGGAAAGCCTGCGCAGCCGGCCTGTCGGCAGCCTGTCCGGCGGTTGGCAGCGCACGATGCTGCTGGCGCGCGCGGCCGTGATCGAGCCCGATCTGCTGCTGCTGGACGAGCCGACCAACCATCTTGACCTCGAACGGATCGGCCTGCTGGAGCGTTTCCTCGCCAGCCTGCCACGCGACTGCGCCGTGGTCGTGGCGAGCCATGACCGCGCTTTCCTCGACGATGTCAGCACGCGCACCCTATTCCTGCGCCCGGTGGAGAGCGCCGATTTCGCCTTGCCCTATGCGCGCGCCTTGCAGGCGCTGGAGGAGCGCGACGCGGCGCGGGACCGGCAATTCGAGAACGAGATGCGCAAGGTTCGGGCGCTTCGCCAGCAGGCGGCGAAGCTGAAGAATATCGGCATCAATTCCGGCTCGGACCTGCTGGTGGTCAAGACCAAGCAATTGTCCGAGCGCGCCGACAAGCTGGAGGAGCGGGCCAAGCCCGGATACAAGGAGCGCTCGGCCGGCACGATCCGGCTCGCCAGCAGCGGCATCCATGCCAGGGCGCTGGTCGCGATCAAGGAAACGGCGGTGGCTACGCCGGACGGGCGCCTGCTGTTCCGCACCGGGCCGCTCTGGATCGAGAAGGGCGACCGGATCGCGCTGCTCGGTGCCAATGGCAGCGGCAAGACGCGCTTCGTCGCGCGGCTACGGATGGCGCTTGATGGTTCCGACTCGGATGTCCGCGGCGCGGCGACCCTGAAGGCCGGCTATTCCGACCAGGGTCTTTCGCAGCTCGATGCCTGGCGCACGCCCTGGGACGCGGTGAAGCGCTCCAGCGATCTTGGCGACCAGACGGCGCGCACGGTGCTTGCTGGCGCAGGGATCGCGAGCGAGGCGCAGGCCGCGCCGATCGCGCGTCTCTCGGGCGGGCAGCGCGCGCGGCTGGCGATGCTGCTGCTGCGCCTGATCGAGCCGAATTTCTACCTGCTGGACGAGCCGACGAACCATCTCGATATCGAGGGGCAGGACATGCTGGAAAGCGAGCTGATCAAGCAGGAAACGGCCTGCCTGCTGGTCAGCCATGACCGCGCCTTCGTGCGAGCGGTCGCGACGCGGATCTGGGTGATCACCGGCAAGAAGCTGGTCGAGGCCGACGACCCCGATCCGGTCTTCGATCGGCTGATGGCGGGTTGATCGGGCGTTCAGCGCGGCCAGCGGTAATCGTCGAGCCGGCCCGCGACCGGGTCCGGCGCGATGCCCTGGCCGAAGACGCGTTCGAGCTGGAGGGCGGCATCGCCGCGCCCGCGCGCTTCGGTGACCGAGGCGAGCAATGGCTGCTCGGAGAGCGCGGCCTGACCGGTGAGGGGCTGGATCGGCCCGGCCAATGGCCGGGCCTGCAAGGCGGCGGGCAGGCCCATCGTGGGGACGCCCGCGACCATCTGGTCGATCAGGCGCTCGACGCCGCCAGGCTGGAGCTCCGGCGCGCTGGGGGCGCCGGTCTCGGGCGAGACGGGGAGCGCGATGACGCTGTTCTGCGGGGCGGCCTCGATCATGCGGCGGATGACGAGATCGACGAAATGGGCGGCCTTGCGGGCGCCGGCAACCGTGAAATGGATGCCGTCACCGAGGCGCAGGCGCATCGGCTGGCCGGAGACGTCGGGGCCGGTCGCCGCATAGCGGTTCTCGGCATCGACGAAGCCGCCCCAGAGATCGACATATTGCCCGCCCGCCTTCTCGACCCGCTGGCGGTAGAGGTCGTTGAGGGTGACGAGGTCGGCCGAGAGCCGTCCGTTCTGCATCGGCGGCGCGCCGACCCAGATCAGCGGCACGCGCTTGCCGGCGAAGGCGTTGGCGATGGCGTCGACACGGTCGCGATAGAGCTCGAGCCAGCGCGGGCTCAAGGGCTCGTGGACGGCTTCGCCCTCGCGGATCGGCTGGCGATCGTTGAGGCCGAGCAGGATGACGCCGATGCTGATCTTCTGGTCGCTGGCGAGGAGCTCGGAAACCGCTTTCGGCCAGTCGTAGAAGTCGGTCCGGACAAGGCCGGAATCGGGCTTTGCCCGGTGGACCACCTCGACATCCGGGCGGTCGTTGAGGGCGTCGTCGAGCCCGTTCGCCAGGAGATTGGCGAGGGAATCGCCCATCACCACGATGTGGCTGCTGACATCGACCTTGGGGATGACCGGATCGTCGCGGACGACGACGGGCGCCTCGCGGCGGCGGACGACGGGGGCGACGCGCTGGCGCGGCTGCGGCGCCGCGGTGCGCGGCTGCGCGGGCAATTGCCAGAACATCTGGAACAGGCTGCGCTGCTGTTGCTGGGCGAGGGAAACCGGCCCGCCCGTCAGGAGGAGCAGGCAGGCGGCAGCCAGAACCATGGCGAGCGAGCGCAGGCGCATAGGCCGATCCGGTGGTTCCCCTTCGCTCTGTATTATAGGCCGGGGTCGGCCCGAAGTCAGCGCTTGCCGCGCAGCTTGGAGAGCAGGGCTGGGGTCGGGTAGCCGTCGGCGATTTCGCCGGCGCTGATCTGGTAGCGGCGGACCGCCTCGCGCGTGCCGGTGCCGATGCGGCCATCGGCGTCGTGGTTGTAGAGGCCGAGCGCCTTCAGGCGGTTCTGGAGGTCGCGGGTCGCGGCCATGTCGAGGCGCGGGGCCTTGGTTGGCCAGCTCGCCTGGATGGCGGCGCGCCCGGCGATGCGGTCGCCGAGATGGCCGACGGCCATCGCATAGGCATCCGAGGAATTGTACTTCTTGATGACGTCGAAATTGGCGGTCAGCAGCATCACCGGGCCGGTATGGCCGGCCGGGTAGAACAGGCGGCCTTCGCCGGAGGAGGGCAGGCGCCCGCCATCGGCGCGCCGGACGCCGGCCGAGACGAAGCTGACGAAGCTCGCCTTGTCCAGGCGGTGGTCGAATCCCTGGGGCAGGGTGACCTCCATGCCCCAGGGCAGGCCCGGGACCCAGCCATAGCCCTTGAGGTAATTGGCGGTGGAGGCGATGGCGTCGCTCGACGAGGTCCAGATGTCGGCATGGCCGTTACCGGTCCAGTCGACCGCGTATTTCATGTAGCTCGACGGCATGAACTGGGTATGGCCCATGGCGCCGGCCCAGGAGCCCTTCAGCTCGCTGCGCTCGACATAGCCCTTCTCGATCAGCTCGAGCGCGGTCAGGAGCTCGTCGCGGAAGAAGTCGCCGCGATAGCGGATAGAGGCCAGCGTCGCCAGCGAGCGGATGACGTCCTTGTTGCCCTTGAACGAGCCGTAATTGGTCTCCATGCCCCAGACGCCGAGGACGACCTCCTTGGGCACGCCATAGCGCGCCTCGACCTGGGCGAGCACGGAGGCGTTCTCGGCTGCGGCCTCGCGCCCGCGCTGGATGCGCGCGCCGCCGACGGCGTTCTCCAGATAGTTCCAGATCGGGGCGCTGAATTCGGCCTGCTTCTTGGTGAGCGCGACGATGGACGGGTCCGGCGTCACCCCGCGGAAGGCGAGGTCGAAGGTCGCGCGCGAGATGCCGCGCGCTTGGGCCTGCGGCCAGAGCCGCTGCAGGAAGATGTCGAAAGAGGCGCTGGCCGAGGTCGCCTGCGCATTGCGGGCATGGGCGCCGGAGACGTTGATCGAGCCGGTCGTCTGGGCCAGCGCCGGCGCCAGGCTGATCAGGGCCGCAGCTGCGATGACGGACAGGCGCATGGACACTCCCGGAGCATGTTGGATGGAAACACCTTCACAGCGCCCTAACAAGATTAATCAGCGGTTAATTCTTGCCTGAAACGCTGCGGTATTCGTGATTTGACAAGCATCGGCGATTGTCCGATTCTTGAGGGATGAATAGCGCGTCCCCCTTCCGCCGCGGTCTGCACCGCTCGGGCAACCTCATCGCGGGCTTCTAGCCCCGGGCCTGTCGCGCGTCGCGCCTCCGGTTCGGGGGGCGCTTCCTCTCACCAATTTCCCTGCGAGTTCGACCTTTGGATGCCGCGCGGTTTTGTCCGCCGGCGGGCGCTCGCGTTTTCGATGAAAGACTATACCGATGACCGCCAAGCGTCCCGCCATCACCGTCACGGCCGCGGATCATGCCATGCTGAGCCGTATCGCGGCCGGCGCGGCCAACACGATGCCCGAGCTTGCCGCAGAGCTGACCCATGAGCTCGACCGTGCCCGCATCCTGCCCGGAAACCGGGTCTCGCACGACCATGCCCGCATCGGCAGCCAGATCGTCTATCGAGACGAGAGCACCAAGCGGGAGACCACGGTCACCCTGGTCTGGCCGCAGGATGCCGATATCGAGAAGAATCGCGTTTCGGTGATGACGCCGATCGGCGTTGCGCTGATCGGCATGGCAGCCGAGCGCTCGATCGACTGGACGACACGCTCCGGCGAGGTGAAGCGCCTGACCGTGCTCGAAGTGCGCGAGCCGGTGGAGGAGGGGGCGGCGCCCTGAGGGCAGATTCTGCTGATCTTCTCGGAACCACGCCGTCATCCCGGGCTTGACCCGGGATCCATGCCGGGGCGCTTCCGATCAAAGTTCAGGCATGGATCCCGGCTCTTCGCTCCGGCCGGGATGATCCGCGCTTTCATGGAAACGTGGTGGACTCTCGGATCGGTCAGGCCGAGGCGTTCTTCGTCCTGAGCTTCTCCTCCCAGGCGAGTGCCTGGCCGACGATCTCCTCGAGATCGTCATGCTCGGGTTGCCAGCCCAGCTCGGCGCGGATGCGGTCGGCCCGGGCGATCAGCGAGGCTGGATCGCCGGCACGGCGCTCCGCCAGCGCCACCGGGAAATCGACGCCGGAGACCTTCTTCACGACCTCGACGACCTCCTTCACCGAATAGCCGCGGCCATAGCCGCAGTTCAGCGTCAGGCTCTCGCCGCCGCTGCGCAGATGGTCGAGCGCGGCGAGATGCGCGCGGGCGAGATCGGTGACGTGGATATAGTCGCGCACGCAGGTGCCGTCCGGCGTCGCATAATCGGTGCCGAAGACGGTCAAGCCGTCGCGCTGGCCGAGCGCGGCCTGGCTCGCGACCTTGATGAGATGGGTGGCGTTAGGCGAGGACTGGCCGGAGCGCAGCTTCGGATCGGCGCCGGCGACGTTGAAATAGCGCAGCGCAACATACGAGAAGCCATGCGCCTTCGCCGCGTCCTGCAGCATCCACTCGCTCATCAGCTTGGAGCGGCCATAGGGGTTGATCGGGTTGAGCGCGATCTCCTCCGGCACCGGGGAGACCTGCGGCTCGCCATAGACGGCGGCGGTGGAGGAGAAGATGACGTGCTTCACGCCCATGCGCGCGGCGCTCTCGATCAGTGCGCGCGTCTTCACGGTATTGTTGAAATAATAGCCCAGAGGATCCGTCACGGATTCCGGAACCACGATCCTGGCGGCGAAATGCGCGATCTCGGTGATCTCGTATTCGCCGATCAGGCCCTCGACCAGTTCCTGGTTTCCGATATCGCCCTGGACGAAGATCGCCTCGGGCGGCACCGCCCACCAGAACCCCGTGGAGAGATTGTCGAGCACCACGACCTTCTCGCCGCGATCGAGCAATTCCAGCACCATATGGCTGCCGATGTAGCCGGCGCCGCCGGAAACCAATACCGCCATCGTCTCTCTCGCCTCATCTTTGTCAGGAACCGGACTTATCGAAAAACCGTTGACGGCTTCTCAAGGCCTGTCAGCTAATACCGCCTGATGGCCCGCAACCATGACAGTTGTACGGCCGTTCCCATCATCGCCTGGCTTCGGCAAGGCTATTGCGCCCAATGGATTTTTCATGACGAAACGCATCCGCAAGGCCGTTCTTCCCGTCGCTGGTCTTGGCACCCGCTTCCTGCCCGCCACCAAGGCGATCCCGAAGGAGATGCTCACCATCGTCGACCGTCCGGTCGTGCAGCATGTCGTGGACGAGGCGCGCGCCGCCGGCATCGAGCACTTCATCTTCGTCACTGGCCGCAACAAGGCAGTGATCGAGGATCATTTCGACATGGCCTACGAGCTCGACGATACGCTGGCCAAGCGCAACAAGGTGAAGGAGCTGGAGGCGCTGAAGCATGACCTGCCGGCCGCAGGCGCGACCAGCTTCACCCGCCAGCAGGCGCCGCTCGGCCTCGGCCACGCGGTCTGGTGCGCGCGCGAACTGGTGGGTGAGGAGCCCTTCGCGCTGCTGCTGCCGGACATGCTGCACTACAGCGCCGGCAAGGGCTGCCTCGCCGAAATGATCGAGGCCTATGACCAGCACGGCGGCAACCACATCGCCGTCGCCCCCGTGCCTGACGACCAGACCCATCAATACGGCATCGTCGGCGTCCAGGACGCCAAGGCCAAGGTCTCGAAGATCACCGGCATGGTCGAGAAGCCGGCGAAGGGCACGGCGCCGTCGAACCTCCACATCTCCGGCCGCTATATCCTGCAGCCGACGATCTTCAACCTGCTCGCCAACCAGGAGAAGGGTGCCGGCGGCGAAATCCAGCTGACCGATTCGATGATCGCCCTGTCGCATCTGGAGCCGTTCTACGCGGTGCGCTTCGACGGCGACATCTACGATGCCGGCTCGAAGATCGGCTTCCTCGCGGCGAATGTCGCCTATGCACTCGACCGCAGCGATCTTGGCCCGCAGCTGCGCGCCGAGATCGAGAAGCTGCTCGACCGCTGAATGGTGCGCGGCCCGTTCAACTCAGCCCTCGTCCTGAGGAGCCATTCCGAATAGGAATGGCTCCTTCAAGGGTGAGGGCTTGCGTCTTGCTGGCGGTGCAAAGTTGAGTGACCAGAGCCTCGTCTTCGACCGTGCACTCGGCCGTTCGCGGCTGAGACGCGCGCTTGCGCAGGATTACCCGGATTTCCTGCTCCAGCGTGCGGCGGGTGATCTGGAGGAGCGACTCGGGGCCGTGCTGCGGGAGTTCGCGGTCGCGGCCGATCTCGGGACGGCGCTGCCGGTCGTCGCGCCCATCCTCGCGGGGCGGGCCGGGCGGCTTCTGCGGATGGCGGAGGCGGAAGGAAAGCCTGCCGATCTCGTCGGTGACCTCGAAAGCCTGCCCTTTGCCGCCGGCTCGCTCGATCTCGCCGTCTCGCTGCTGGCGCTGCATGGGGTCAACGACCTACCCGGCGCGCTCATCCAGATCAAACGGGCGCTCAAGCCCGACGGCCTGTTCATGGGCTGCCTTCTCGGCGGGCGGACCTTGCAGGAACTCAGGCAGGCGCTGCTCGAAGCCGAAAGCGAGACGACGGGCGGAGTCAGCCCGCGTGTCGCGCCTTTCGCCGACCTGCGCGATCTCGGCGGGCTCCTGCAACGCGCCGGCTTCGCCTTGCCCGTCATCGACAGCGAGATCGTGACAGTGCGCTATCGCGATGCCTTCGGGCTGTTCCGCGACCTGCGCGCCATGGGCTGGGCGAATGCGCTCGTCGCCCGGCGCAAGACGCCGCTCCGGCGCGAGACCTTGCTGCGAGCGGCTGCGCTCTATGCCGAACGCTTCGCCGATCCGGACGGGCGCCTGCCGGCGACCTTCGAATTCGTCTGGGTTTCCGGCTGGGCCCCGCACGAGAGCCAGCAGAAGCCGCTGAAGCCCGGTTCGGCCAAGGCTCGTCTGGCGGACGCGCTCGGTGTGCCGGAGATCAAGGCGGGCGAGAAGCCGGGAGGCGAGGGATGAGCGAGCGCCAACCCCGCCTGACCCGCGCCGATTTCCACGTCTTCCGCGCCATCCCGACACGCTGGCACGACAATGACGCCTACGGGCACGTCAACAATGTCGTCTATTACGGCTGGTTCGACACGGCGGTGAATGCCTGGCTGATCGAGAACGGCTTCCTGGACCTTGCCGGCAGCGAGATCGTCGGGCTCGTGGTCGAGACGGCTTGCACCTATTTCGAGAGCGTCGCCTTCCCCGAGGCGGTGGACGTCGGGATCGCGGTCGAGCGGCTCGGCAACAGCTCGGTCACCTATCGTATCGGCATTTTCCGGCAAGGCGGAACTCAAGCGGCTGCGCAAGGGCGCTTCACCCATGTCTATGTCGAGCGCGCGAGCCAGAAGCCTGTGCCGATTCCGGCGACGCTCAGGGCCGCGCTCGTCGCTATCCAGGGCTGAAAGCGCGCTCCGCGCCTGGAATGTTGTCTCGCGAGCCTAGGCAGGCTATGCCCCTGCCAACCCTTATCGCCGGACCGCCAGGAAGCCTGAGCCCGTGATTCCGAACGACATCAAGATCACCCCGCAGCTCGTCGCCGAGCATGGCCTGAAGCCTGACGAGTACCAGCGCTTCCTGCATCTGATCGGCCGCGAGCCGACGATCACGGAGCTCGGCATCGTCTCGGCGATGTGGAACGAGCACTGCTCCTACAAGTCGTCGAAGATCCATCTGAAGACGCTGCCGACCAAGGCGCCCTGGGTGATCCAGGGCCCGGGCGAGAATGCCGGCGTCATCGATATCGGCGAGGGCACCGCCATCGTCTTCAAGATGGAGAGCCACAACCACCCCTCCTTCATCGAGCCCTATCAGGGCGCGACGACGGGCGTCGGCGGCATCCTGCGCGACGTCTTCACCATGGGCGCGCGCCCGATTGCGGTGCTCGATGCGCTGCGCTTCGGCTCGCCGGATCATCCGAAGACCCGCCACCTCGTCTCCGGCGTCGTCGCCGGCATCGGCGGCTACGGCAATTCCTTCGGCGTGCCGAACGTTGGCGGCGCCACCGGCTTCCATAGCCGCTATGACGGCAACATCCTCGTCAACGCCATGGCGGTGGGCATCGCCCAGGCCGACGAGATCTTCTACGCCAAGGCCTCTGGCGTCGGTAAGGCGATCGTTTATCTGGGATCCAAGACGGGCCGCGACGGCATCCACGGCGCGACCATGGCCTCGGCCGAATTCGACGACAAGTCGGAGGAGAAGCGTCCGACCGTGCAGGTCGGCGATCCCTTCGCCGAGAAGCTGCTGCTCGAAGCCTGCCTCGAGATCATGGCCGCCGGCCATGTCGATGCGATCCAGGACATGGGCGCCGCCGGCCTGACCTGCTCGGCCGTCGAGATGGGCGCCAAGGGCGATCTCGGCGTCGAGCTCGACCTCGACAAGGTGCCCTGCCGCGAGGAGGGCATGAGCGCCTATGAGATGATGCTGTCGGAGAGTCAGGAGCGCATGCTCATGGTGATCAAGCCCGGCCACGAGGACGCCGCCGAGGCGATCTTCAAGAAATGGGGCCTGGACTTCGCCGTCATCGGCCACACCACCGACACGCTGCGCTTCGTCGTGAAGCACCAGGGCGAGGTCATGGCCGACCTGCCGATCAAGGAGCTCGGCGACGAGGCTCCGGAATATGACCGGCCGTGGATCGAGACCGCGCCGCAGCAGCGCATCGCGGCCGAGAGCGTGACGCCGCCTTGCGGCAATGCCGAGGCGCTGAAGAAGCTGATAGGCTCGCCGGACCTCTCCTCCAAGCGCTGGATCTGGGAGCAGTACGACACGCTGATCCTCGGCAATTCGGCGGTGACGCCGGGCGGTGATGCGGGTGTGATCCGCATCGAGGATGGGCCGCGAGGCCTTGCCATGACCGCCGACGTGACGCCGCGCTATTGCGAGGCCGATCCCTTCGAGGGCGGCAAGCAGGCGGTGGCGGAAGCCTGGCGCAACCTGACCGCGACCGGCGCGACGCCGCTGGCTATCACCGACAACCTGAACTTCGGCAATCCCGAGAAGCCGGAAGTGATGGGCCAGCTCGTCGGCTGCGTCCGTGGCATCGGCGAGGCCTGCAAGGCGCTCGACTTCCCGGTCGTTTCCGGCAACGTCTCGCTCTACAACGAGACCAACGGCATCTCGATCCTGCCGACCCCGACCATCGGCGGCGTCGGCGTCATGGCCGATGTCACCAGGCACGCGACCGTCGCCTTCAAGGCCGAGGGCGAGGCGATCATCCTGATTGGCGAGACCGCCGGCTGGCTCGGCCAGAGCGCCTATCTCGCGACCGTTTGCGGCCGCGAGGAGGGCGCCCCGCCGCCGGTCGATCTCGCGATCGAGCGCCGCAACGGCGATTTCGTGCGCGGGCTGATCGCGGGCGGCAAGGTTACGACCTGCCACGACCTGTCGGATGGCGGCCTGGCGGTTGCGCTTGCCGAGATGGCGATGGCCAAGGGCATCGGCGCGACCGTCGAGACGCTGCCGGCCGGCCCTGCCCATGCCGCGCTCTTCGGCGAGGATCAGGCGCGCTATGTCCTGGCGGTGCCGGCGGCCGAGGCCGATGCCGTGATCGCTGCCGCCAAGGCGGCCGGCGTGCCGACGCTGGTGATCGGCCGCACGGGCGGCGCCTCGCTTACCCTGCC
Organism: uncultured Allobosea sp.; assembly: GCF_945956895.1. Lineage (GTDB taxonomy): Bacteria > Pseudomonadota > Alphaproteobacteria > Rhizobiales > Beijerinckiaceae > Allobosea. The sequence goes on from NZ_CAMFJF010000023.1 coordinate 25,547, forward strand.
GGGCGAGTCCGCTCTGGCGATCGCCGATCTCCGCAAGATCCATGAAGACTGGCTGCCGTCCTACATGGCCGGCAAGGCGGCCTGATCGTCATTGCGAGCGTAGCGAAGCAATCCAATCTCGTAGAGTTCTACGTTCCCCTGGATTGCTTCGTCGCTTCGCTCCTCGCAATGACGGGGGGCGGTCCGAAATGAGGAGTTAGACCATGGCGATGGATGCCCACGAGATCGAGCGCATGATCAAGGCGGCGCTGCCGGATGCCGCGATCGAGATCAAGGATCTGGCCGGCGACGGCGACCACTATGCAGCGACCGTCACCTCGGCCGCCTTCAAGGGCAAGACCCGGGTGCAGCAGCACCAGATGGTCTATGCCGCGCTCCAGGGGAATATGGGCGGCGTGCTGCACGCCCTTGCGCTGACGACCAAGGCGCCCGATATTTGATCTGAAACGGAGCGGGTCCCTTGGCCGACGAGACGAGCCAGAACGTTGCCAGCCATACGCTCGTCCTGCTCAGGACGATGGATCGCAAGCTCGACCACGTCATCGAGACGCTGTCGCGCCATGATGTCAGGCTGGGGCGGCTGGAACGGGATGTTGCCGAGGTGAAAAGCGATCTCGTTCTGCTTGAGAACCGCCTTCTGACCCAAACCAATGAAATCCTACGCATCGTGTACCGCCTCGACGAGCAGGAAGCTCTGGCGGGCCAAAGCTGATTTTCGGAGAGAGACGATGTCCGACGTCAATGCCCGCATCGAAGCGGAAGTGAAGAACAACGACGTGGTGCTGTTCATGAAGGGGACGCCGCAATTCCCGATGTGCGGTTTCTCCGGCCAGGTCGCGCAGATCCTCGGCTATATCGGCGTGCCCTATAAGGGCGTGAACGTGCTCGAGGACCAGGAAATCCGCGAGGGCATCAAGGCCTATTCGAACTGGCCGACGATCCCGCAGCTCTACGTCAAGGGCGAGTTCATCGGCGGCTGCGACATCACCCGCGAGATGTTCCAGGCCGGCGAATTACAGCAGCTCTTCGAAGAGAAGGGCATCGCGGTGAAGCAGGCGAGCTAAAGGCTCGCCGGTTTCCCGATCAGCTTTCTGATTCGACCGCTTTCCTCAAGCCGCTGCGCATTGCGGGTGCGGCTTGAGGACGCGTTCGGTCGAGGCCGGGTATTTCTCCAGCATCCGCTCCGGCCTGATCGGCCGGCGCACGAGATCGCCGCCGCAATTCGGGCAGGTGCCGGCGAAGCGCGTCTCGACGCAGTCCGCGCAGAAGGTGCATTCGAAAGTGCAGATCAGGGCGTCGCGCGATTGCGGCGGCAGGTCGCGGTCGCAGCATTCGCAGTTCGGGCGCAATTGCAGCATGGCGTCGTCTCCTTCCGATGGGCCGGAAGAATGACCACAAACCGGACTGAGACCAGCGATTTCGCGTGATCCGACCGATCAACGCGGCGGATCGGTTGGAGTAGGGGCGTCATTCTCGGGCGAAGCGAAGCGCAGACCCGAGAATCTCATGACCATAAGGCACTGGTTTCCGAGATGCTCGGGGCGAGCCCGAGCATGACGGCGTGTCTTAGGAGGATTGGCAGGGAGCCTTCACTTCACCAGCAGCCAGTCGTCGATCACCAGCGCGTCGAGCCCGCTCGTATAGAACATCAGGATCGCGTCCTCCGCCGTGTGCAGGATCGGCTTGCCCATGATGTTGAAGGAGGTGTTGAGGATCACCGGCACGCCCGTGAGCTCATGGAAGGCCGAGATCAGCGCGTGGTAGCGCGGGTTGCGCTCGGCGGTGACGCTCTGGAGCCGGCCGGTCGCGTCCTCATGGACCACGGCCGGGACGCGGTCGCGCACGGCTTCCTTCCAGACCAGGGTGCGCTCCATATAGGGCGCGTCCTGATAGTTCTCGAACCAGTCGGCAGCATGCTCGGCCAGGATCGAGGGCGCGAAGGGGCGAAAGGCCTCACGGTATTTCACCTTGGCGTTGAGGATGTCCTTGGCGTCGGCCGGGCGCGGATCGGCGATGATCGAGCGGTTGCCGAGCGCGCGCGGCCCGAACTCGGCGCGGCCCTGCACCCAGCCGATCAGCTTGCCCTCGGTCAGGAGTTTCGCCGTCACAGGCGCGATCTCGTCGGGGGAGAGCTTGCGCAGGCGCTTTTCCCAGAGCTGCATGCGCTCAAGGGGCTCGGTCGAGACGGTCGAGCCGAGATAGGGCGAAAGCGGCCCCTTCGGCGCGCGCCAGTCCGGATTGGCCTCGGCGTGGGCGAGCCAGGCGGCGCCGATCGCGTTGCCGTCATCGGCCGGCGCCGAGGGGACGAACACGGTCTCGAAGCCATGGCGGCCGGCAATCTTGCCGTTGAAGGAGGAGTTCAGCGCACAGCCGCCAGCCATGACGAGATTCTCGCTCGGCACGAGCGCAGCGGCCTCAGCCAGCAGCGCTTCCATCATCTCGGCGAAGACGTCCTGCCCGCAGCGGGCGAGATCGGCCCAGCCCTGGTCGAGCGCCTCAGTCGGGCGCTTCGCCAGGATCTCGGCGGCGACCGCCTGCACCACATCGGCCTTGGCGAAGGAGAGCTTGTGGCCCTCGATCGTGTAGAGCTTGCGCAACAGCGCCATCAGCTCGGGATCGGTCTTGCCGTAGGGCGCGAGCCCCATGATCTTCCATTCCTCGCCCTTGGCCTGGTCGAAGCCGGCGAGGTCGGTGACGAGCCCGAAATAGAAGCCGATCGATTCCCGGCCGCGATGGCGCTTCACCTCGCGGAGCTTGCCGTTCTCCAGCGCGAAGATGGCGGAGGCCCCGGTTTCGCCCATGCCGTCGACGACGAGGCAGGCGGCATTGTCGACGGGCGAGGACCAGCAGGCATAGGCCGCGTGGCTGAGATGGTGGCCGTAGCGCTTGAGGCCGGTGACATTGGCCTTGCCATAGGCGCGGTCGAGCCCGAGCAGAACGCCCATGCCGGCGCGCTGCTGGCCGAGATGGAGCGAAGCGATCAGGGCGCGCTCGGTGCGCTCCGGCACCAGCGAGCGGTTGAGCTCGGGCGAGAGCTTGAGCAGCGCGTCGAGCGTGAAGGAGCCGGCGCGGGCCATCTGGTCGAGGAAGCCGGTGAAATCCTCGCCCCAGCTCGTGGCGATGCGGACTTCGGCGTCTTTCGGGATGTAGCGCTTCAGCAGCCCTTCCATGCGCGGCGCCGAATCAGGCTCGCAATTCGGCGCGCGCTTGTATTGCAGGTAGCGCTCGGTCGCCTCGGCGAAGAGCACCTCGCCATCGGGCCCGATGATCGCGATGGCGGGATCGTGGAAAGTGGTCGCGAGACCGATCGTGTAGCTCATGCCAGGCAGGATATGGCTCAGTGCGCGGATCGAGGCAATCCGGCCCCGTCATTGCGAGGAGCGAAGCGACGAAGCAATCCAGGGGGACTGGGCGAAAGGGGCCCAACCCAGTCCCCCTGGATTGCTTCGCTGCGCTCGCAATGACGTGGAGGCGATCTCAGCGGCCGATGGCAGCTTTCATCAGAGCCTTCGAATCGGCGCTCGCCCAATCGGCGGGCCCCTGGATGATGCCGAGTTCGCAGCCGGACTTGTCGACGATGATGCTGACCGGCATGCCCTCGACCTTGTGGGCGGCGCGCAGCGCCTGGAAGGTCGCGGCTTGCGGATCGCTATAGAAGGGCAGGGTGGTGACCTTGTTTTCGGCGAGCCAGGCTTTCGGCTTGTCGAGATTGCGCGTGTCGATATTGATCGCGACGACCGCGAAATCCGGTCCGCCCATCTCCTTCTGGAGCGCGTCGAGCGCCGGCATTTCCTTCAGGCAGGGCGCACACCAGGTCGCCCAGAGATTGACCAGCAGCGTCTTGCCCTTGAGTGCGGCCAGCGTCATCGGCTGGCCGTTAGGCCCGGTGAAGGCGAGCGCGGGTGCCGGTTCAGGACGAGCGCGCAGTTCGACGGCTGCGACTTCGCCCTTGACCAGCGGCTTCATGCGCTCGGCTGTCGCGCGCGCCGCGCTGCATGATCCGTTGCCGGCATCGCCCCGGACGGAGTAGAAGGCCGCCATGCCAGCGAGGCCGAGCGCCGCCACGACCCCGAGGGCCAGTCCGATCTTTTTTCCAGACGTCATTATGCGTCCTCAAAAGCAGGAAAGACCGTCGTGAGCAATCGCATGTGGGGTGGGCGTTTCGCCACAGGTCCCGACGCCATCATGGAGGAGATCAATGCCTCCATCGATTTCGACAAGAAGCTCTGGCGTCAGGATATCCGCGGCTCGCTGGCACATGCGGCCATGCTGGCCGAGACCGGCATCCTGACCAAGGAGGACGTCGCGACCATCACCGCCGGCCTGAAGAAGGTCGAGGGCGAGATCGAGAGCGGCGCCTTCACGTTTTCGCGTGCGCTCGAAGACGTCCACATGAACGTCGAATCGAATCTCAAGGACAAGATCGGCCTCGCCGCCGGTCGCCTGCACACCGCCCGCTCGCGCAACGACCAGGTCGCGACCGACATGCGGCTGTGGGTGCGCGACACGCTCGACGAGATCGACGGCCAGATGGCTGATCTCCAGCAGGCACTGGCCGAGAAGGCCGAAGCTTACGCCGGCGCGGTGATGCCGGGCTTCACCCATCTGCAATCGGCGCAGCCGGTCACCTTCGGCCATCACCTGCTCGCCTATGTCGAGATGCTCGGCCGTGACCGCAGCCGCATCCGCGACGCACGCGCCCGCCTCAACGAATGCCCGCTCGGCGCCGCCGCGCTCGCCGGCACCTCCTTCCCGATCGACCGGCACATGACGGCGAAGGCGCTCGGCTTCGACCGGCCGACGGCGAACTCGCTCGATTCGGTCTCGGATCGCGACTTCGTGCTGGAGACGCTCTCGGCGGCCTCGATCTGCGCGATGCATCTCTCGCGCTTCGCCGAGGAGATCGTGCTGTGGTCGACGCCGCAATTCGGTTTCGTGCGGCTGTCGGACGCCTTCTCGACGGGCTCGTCGATCATGCCGCAGAAGCGCAATCCCGATGCGGCCGAGCTGGTGCGCGGCAAGGCGGGGCGCGTCTTCGGCGCGCTGCAGGGCCTGCTGACGATGATGAAGGGCCTGCCCCTGACCTATTCGAAGGACATGCAGGAGGACAAGGAAGGCACGTTCGACGCGTTGCAGACGCTGTCGCTCTGCCTCGCCGCCACCGCCGGCATGGTCCGCGACATGCAGCCCGACCTTAAAGTAATGAAGAAGGCCGCCGGCCTCGGCTACGCCACCGCGACCGACCTCGCCGACTGGCTGGTGCGGGTCCTCAAGATGCCGTTCCGCGACGCGCATCACGTCACCGGCCGCCTCGTCGGTATCGCCTCGGAGAAGAAGGTCGGGCTGGAGAAGCTCTCGCTTGCCGAGATGCAGGCCGTCGAACCTCAGATCACCGAGGCCGTCTTCGCCGTGCTCGGCGTCGACCAGTCGGTGAAGAGCCGCGTCAGCTATGGCGGCACGGCTCCGGCCAATGTCCGCAAGCAGGCCAGGCGTTGGCTGAAGCAGCTCGCGAAGGGTTGAAGCGCGCTGGAACCTCCATGTCATCCCGGGCTTGACCCGGGATCCATCGAAGGGCGTTGCGCTCTATGATGGATCCCGGATCTCCGCTTCGCTGCGTCCGGGATGACGGCTCCCCGTCACAAGCGCTCGCGCTCCGCCGCATCCTCCGCTAAGGTCCCGCCACGTTTCGCCCCGAGGGTTCGTTTTCGTGCTTGATTCCCGCCTGAAACTCGGCCGCACCTTGCTGGTCGTCGGCCTCCTGGCCGTTGCGCTCGGCGCCTGCGGGCGCAAGGGGCCGCTGGAGCCGCCGCCGAATGTGACCGGCGCCACCGACCTGCCGGACGACCAGATCGGGGCGAAGGAGAACGATCCTTCTTCCCTGGGTTCGAGCTCGGTGCTGGCGAAGCCGGTCAAGACGAACAGGGCGATCACCGTGCCGGACAAGCCCTTCCTCCTCGATCCGCTGATGTGATTTCAGTTTCCCCGCGGTCATCCCGGGCGACCGAAGTGAGACCCGGGATCCATGCCTGAGCGCTATCGCCGAAGGTTCCGGCATGGATCCCGGCTCTGCGCTTCGCTCCGACCGGGATGACGGCGTGAATTTCAGCAAGCCTTTCCAGGGTTAATCCCATGCATCATTTCGCCTATCGCGACGGCTCGCTCCATGCCGAGGGCGTCGATCTCCAGCGCATCGCGGCCGAGGTCGGCACGCCGGTCTATGTCTATTCGAGCGCGACGATCGAGCGGCACTACAAGCTGTTCGCGGCGGCGATGAAGAAGACCGCGCCCGCGGGCAAGGCCCATGTCTTCTACGCCATGAAGGCGAACGGCAACCTCGGCGTGCTCAAGACGCTGGGCGCGCTCGGCGCCGGCGTCGATACCGTCTCGGAAGGCGAGGTGCGCAAGGCGCTCGCCGCCGGCATCCCGCCCGGGAAGATCGTGTTCTCGGGCGTCGGCAAGAGCGAGCAGGAGCTGCGCTTCGCGGTCGAGGCCGGCATCTATCAGGTCAATATCGAGAGCGAGAGCGAGCTCGACCTGCTCTCGAAGGTCGCCGCTTCGCTCGGCAAGCGGCAGGAAGCGGTGTTCCGGGTCAATCCCGATATCGGCGCCGGCGGCCATGCCAAGATCACGACCGGCTCCTCCGAGAACAAGTTCGGCGTCTCCTTCGAGGAGGTCGGCCGGCTTTATTCCCGTGCGTCCAATATGCCGGGCGTGCGGATCATGGGGCTCGCCGTCCATATCGGCAGCCAGATTCGCGAGATCGACGCCTTCGAGGCCGCCTATACCAAGATGGTGGCGCTGGTCGGCGACCTGAAGGGCGAGGGCCATCGCGTCGACCGGCTCGATCTCGGCGGCGGCCTCGGCATTCCCTACGACATCCCGAAGACCTTCGACTACGGGCCGGGCCTGATCGAAGCCTATGCCGAGATGGTCGCCAAGGTGACGAAGGGGCTCGATGTCGAGCTCGGCTTCGAACCCGGCCGCCTGATCGTCGGCAATGCCGGCATCCTGCTGACGCGGGTGCTGCATCTCAATCCCCGCCCGACCAAGCAGTTCCTCGTCGTCGACGCGGCGATGAACGATCTCGTCCGACCGGCGATGTACGAGGCCTATCACGAGATCTGGCCGGTGGCGGAACCCGTGATCGGCGGGCCGGAAGTGGCTTACGACGTGGTCGGGCCGATCTGCGAATCGGGCGATACCTTCACGACGGGGCGCAAGCTGCCGCAGCTGCGCCAGAACGACCTCGTCGCCTTCATGACGGCCGGCGCCTACGGCGCCTCGATGTCCTCGACCTATAACCAGCGCCTGCTGGTCGCCGAGGTCATGGTCAAGGGCGACCAGTATGCCGTGACGCGGCCGCGCCAGAGCTATGAGGAGCTCATCGGCACGGACCGGCTGCCGGGCTGGTTCGCCTAAGCGCAGGAACCTCGGGGAACCCCTCTCCTGCATCGAAGTCGGCTGTTGCCGACTTCGACACTTTAAGTGCTGATCTCGGGTAAACCCGAGATCAGTGAGAGGGGCAGGGGTGAGGTGTAGGCCGTTTGACCAGTAGGGCACGACCTCACCGCAGCGGCGGTTAGGTCTTGGCCCCAATATCCAACGGCCTACCCCTCACCCTGCCCTCTCCCTTCGGGAGAGGGGTCCCCGCGCTGTCGGAGTCTTTTTCGGGATGTGAATCGGCCAGGCACGTTGGAATGCCCCGTTCACGAAACGTCGAGCGCGGTGCAAAGCCCGTCTTCGGACTGGCAATGCCACATTCCCGTGCTAGCCTGACCGGGTCAGGCGAGTTCAGACGGAAATGGGGGCTGCCCGGAGCGATGGCATGAGCGAGGTAGAGCGCCGCAAGGCGCCCGACACGATCGACGGCATCCGGCAGCGGCTGAGCCGTCTCGCACTGGCTTCGCGCGCCTCGCTTGGCTGGGAGCGGCTCTGGCCACGGCTGTGGCTGCCGCTCGGCGTCGTTCTCGCCTTCCTCGCCGTGTCCTGGTTCGGACTGTGGACCCATCTTCCCTGGTACGGGCGGATGGTCGGCGTGCTCGCCTTTGCGGGAGCCTTTGCCGCCAGTCTCTGGCATGTCGCCCGCCTCGTGCTGCCGACGCATCGCGACGCGCTGACGCGGCTCGACCGTTCCTTTGCCGAGGGGCATCGCCCGGCCTCCGCGCTGGAGGACAGCCTGGCGATCGGCTCGGCCGACCCGGTTTCGCAGGCGCTGTGGAAGCTGCATGTCGAGCGCCAGAGCCGGCAGGTTGCGGCGCTGCGCGTCCAGCCGCCGCAGCCGCGCATGGCAAGCCACGACAGGCTGGCGCTGCGCGCCGTGCCGCTGCTCGCCGCCGTCACCGGCTTCTTCGTCGCCGGCCCCGAGGTCACGCAGCGCCTTTCCGCCGCCTTCGACTGGAAGGGCCCCTCCGCCATAGCCGCCTCGACCCGGATCGACGCCTGGATCGATCCGCCCGCCTATACGCGCCTGCCGCCGATTCTGATCGATTTCGCCAAGCTGGCGAGCCCCAATCTCAGCGCGCCCGAAAAATCCGTCATCGTCGTGCGCATCGCCGGCAAGACGAACATGGACGTCGCCACCACCGGCCGACTCGACCTGATCAAGCCGGAGGCGAAGGAGGGCGAGGGCAAGGACGACCAGGCCAAGCCGCCGGTCGGGGGGCAGCAAGCCGTTCTGGAGAAGCGCTTCACGCTTGCCGGCAACGGCACGCTGAAGCTCACCGGCAGCGGCGCACCGGGCGCGACGCTTTCGATCACCGCCATTGCCGATCAGCCGCCGACCATCGCCTTCACCGATCCGCCGAAGCCGGTCACCGGCGCGCAGTCGGGCGGCCTCGCCATCACCTACAAGGCCAAGGACGATTACGGCATCGCCTCGATCGAGGTGAATGTCTCGCGTCCTGACGCTGGGAAAGGCGGGCGCTCGCTGGTCGAGCCGCCGAAGCAGAATCTCGCCGTGCCGTCCTCCGCCTCGGGCGAGGAGGAGAACAAGAGCACGGTCGATTTCTCGGCCCATCCCTGGGCCGGCGCCAAGGTCAAGATGGTGCTGATCGCCAAGGACGAGGCCGGACAGGAAGGCCGCAGCGAGCCGCTCGAGGTCGTGCTGCCGCAGCGCACCTTCACCAAGCCGCTGGCCAAGGCGCTGGTCGAGCAGCGCCGCAAGCTCGTCATGGATGTCGAGGACCGCTCCAAGGTCCAGCTCGCCATGGACGCGCTGATGATCGAGCCCAACCTGTTCATGCAGGAGACCGGCGTCTATCTCGGCATGCGCATGCTGACCGAGCGCCTGCGCCGGGCCGCCGGCGACGACGCGCTGCGCGAGGTTTCCGAGCTGATGTGGGCGATGGCCCTCCAGCTCGAGGACGGCGACATGTCCGATGCCGAGCGGGCGCTGCGGCAGGCGCAGGAGAACCTGCAGCAGGCGCTGGAGCGTGGCGCGTCCGAGGAGGAGATCAAGAAGCTCACCGACGAGATGCGCCGGGCCATGGACAATTTCATGCGCCAGCTCGCCGAGCAGATGATGCGCCAGCAACAGCAGAACGGCGACCGCGATCAGGCCCGCCTGCCCGAGAATTTCCGGACCGTGACGCCGCGCGACCTGCAGAACATGCTCGACCGTATCGAGGAACTTTCGAAGCGCGGCGACATGGCTGAGGCGCAGCGCCTGATGGAAGAGCTCAACCGGATGCTCAACAACCTCCAGATGGCGCGTCCGGGCCAACAGGACCCGCGCCAGCGCGAGATGAACCAGGCGCTCGGCGATCTCGACCGGATGACGCGCGACCAGCAGAACCTGCGCGACGAGACCTATCAGAACGAGCAGCGTCGCCAGCAGGGACAGGGCCAGACCCAGCGCGGCCAGCGCCCCGGCCAGCAGCAGGCGCGGCCCGGCCAGCGCCAGCAGGGCCAGCAAGGGCAGCGCGGGCAACAGGGTCAACGCGGCCAGCAGCCGGGGCAGCAGCCCGGCGAGCAGGGCGAGGACGGCGAAGGCGGCGAGGGCATGCAGGGCCAGAGCGGCCAGGGGCAGGGCTTGTCGCAGCGCCAGCAGGCCCTGCGCGAGCGCCTGCAGGATCTGCAGCGCCGGATGCGCGGCATGGGCGCGCCGCAGAACGGCGAACTCGACGAGGCCGAAGACGCGATGCGCGAGGCGGAAAGCCAGCTCGGCCAGGGCCAGGGCGAGGGCGCCCTCGACGCGCAGGGCCGTGCGCTCGAAGCCCTGCGCAAGGGCGGCCAGAACCTCGCCCAGCAGATGCAGGGCCAGCCCGGCGAGGGCGAAGGCGACGGGCAGGCCTATGGCGAGCCGGACGGACGGCAGCAGGGCCGGCCTTCGGCGCAGCAGCGCGGCAGCGAGGACCCGCTCGGCCGGCCGCAGCGTCAGCGCGACTGGGCCGACGGCCGGGTCAAGGTGCCCGGCGCCGACGAGAGCGCGACCCAGCGGGCGCGGCGCATTCTCGAGGAGCTGCGCAAGCGGCTCGGCGATCCCTTAAGGCCGGCGGAAGAGCTGGATTATCTGGAGCGGCTGCTGCGGCGGAATTGAGCGGGGTCAAGGCCGTCATGCTCGGGCTTGACCCGAGCATCTTGTGACCAGCGCGTGCCGGAGCTTTCTCTTGCAAGAGATTCTTGGGTCTTCGCTCCGCTCCGCCCGAGAATGACGAGCTCGTTTCTGGAAGCTCGAGGGGTTTTCATGCAAGCACGCCGTCATTCCGGACAAGCCGCGAAGCGGCGCTGATCCGGAATCCATTGAAGGGCTTAGGCGCTCTACGATGGATTCGGGGTCAAGCCCGGGATGACGCGGGATTCCACGTTAAATCGGTAGACTCTAGACCTTCCGTCCGCCCCCGCTCGCCACCAGAGCCCCGACGACAATGAGCGCGCAGGAGGCCGCGAGCAGCCAGCTTGCCGGGGCATAGCCGAACAGCACGAGGATCAGCGTCGAGAGCACCGGCGCGGCATAGGAGGCGACGCCGAGCAGGGCGACGTCGCCCTGCTTCATGCCGATATCCCAGACCACGAAGGCGAGCCCGATCGAGCCGAGGCCGAGACCGAGCACGCCACCCCATTCGACAGATGTCAGCGACCAGAGCGTGGTCTCGAAGTCGAAATGGCAGGCGAGCGCCGGGATTGCGCAGCCCAGCATCGTCACGCAGAGACTTTCGGAGGGCACGTTGGCGAAGCGGCGCGAGGCCACCGAATAGCTCGCCCAGACGAAGGCGCCGAGCGCTGCCAGGACATGACCGAGCGCCAGCCCGCTGCCGCTTCCAAGGCCGCCGGAGACCAGAAGGGCGGTCGCCACCAATCCGATCAGCGCGCCGACAAGGTGGCGGGGCTTGAGCCCGCCGCCCGGCAGCAGCGCGGCGAAAAGCACGATCAGGAGCGGCCAGAGGTAATGGATCAGGTTCGCTTCGGCAGCCGGAGCCGTCTTCACCGCGGCATAATAGAGCGCGGTGTCGCCGAACGGCCCGTAGAGCCCGAGCGCGAAGGAGGCCGGCGTTGGCCGGATGCGCGAGAGCTGTCGGCGCAAAGCCGTGATCGCGAGGATCAGCAGGCCACCGATGACGAAGGTCATGGCGACGAGCTGGAAGGGCGGGACGCGGCCCGACATCGCCGTGAACAGCGCAAGCGTCGACCAGAGCAGGATGGCGCAGAAGCCGATGAGGGTCGCGGTGCGGGTGGTCATGGGAGGCCGGGAATGGAGATCGCGCGGCGATAGCAGGTTTCGCCGGGCTTGCCGATGGGGAGGGGCAGACGCGTTTCAGTCAACTCGGGCAGCGCGGGATCCCCTCTCCTGTAAGGAGAGGGGATCCCGCGCCTTTTGCGACCTTCGGCGGCGGCATGCTGCGCTGCAACTCAGCCTTGCAGCCATGGGCGCCATGCTCCCGGCCCCGTTGACCGCTCGCGCAAGGCGGCTCATTGCCTGCTTTATGACCACGATCCCGCTGCAATCCGCCGCGCGCCGCCCGCTGATGCCGGTTCTGGCGGCGCTCAGCGTCGCGCATCTGTTGAACGATCTCGTCCAGTCGATGATCCCGGCGCTCTATCCGCTGTTCAAGGAGAATTATCAGCTCGATTTCGTGCAGATCGGCCTGATCACGCTCGCCTTCCAGGTGACGTCGTCGCTGCTGCAGCCGATCCTCGGCTTCGTCACCGACCGCAAGCCCTGGCCCTATGCGATGGTCGCCGGCATGTGCTCGACGCTGGCGGGCCTGCTGATGCTCTCCTTCGCCCATAGCTATGCGGTCGTCTTGCTCGCGGCGGGGCTGATCGGGCTCGGCTCGGCGGTGTTCCACCCGGAAGCGACGCGGATGGCGCGCCATGCCGCGGCAGGCCGGCAGGGGCTGGCGCAGGGCGTGTTCCAGGTCGGCGGCCATATCGGTTATTCCGTCGGCCCGCTGCTGGCGGCGGCGGTGGTGATGCCGCGCGGCCAGACGAGCCTGTCCTGGTTCTCCGGTGTGGTGCTGGTGGCGATGCTGGTGATGGGCTGGCTCGGTTCGCGCTATTCGGCGATGCGGCGCGAGCAGAAGTCGTCATCGAGCCATGCGGAAGAAACGGCGAGCCATGGCCTGCCGCATGGCCGCGTGCTGCTGGCGATGGCCGTGCTGGTCATGCTGCTGATCTCGAAGAACGGCTACACGGCGGCCTTCACCTCCTATTACACCTTCTACCTGATCGAGCGCTTCGGCATCCAGATCCAGCTCTCGCAGATCATGTTGTTCCTCTATCTCGTCGTCGGCGCCATCGGCGTGATCGTCGGCGGCATGATCGGCGACCGGATCGGCCGCGACCGGGTGATCTGGCTGTCGATCCTGGGCTCGCTGCCCTTCGCGCTGATGCTGCCTCATGCCGACCTGTTCTGGACCGGCGTGCTCAGCATCGTCGTCTCCTTCATCATGTCGAGCGCCTTCTCGGCGATCCTGATCTACGCGATCGACCTCGTGCCGCATCGGGTCGGACTCGTCGGCGGGCTGTTCTACGGCCTGTCCTTCGGGCTCGGCGGCGTCGCGGCGGCCGGCATCGGCCTGCTCGCCGACAAGATCGGCATCATCGAGGTGTTCAAGATCTGCGCCTGGCTGCCGGCCTTCGGCCTGCTGACCTTCCTGCTGCCGAAGAGCGGGCGTCAGAGCTGAGTGGGAGGCGCTGGCCTTCTCTAATGCCAGCTAGCCAGATTGGCTTGAACATACAGAGAACATAGTATATGCTTTGTTCTCTTCCGTGGGGATAGCGATCATGGCGAACAACACGAAGCAGACGTCATCAGATGTGGCAGCTCAGGCTGCTGCTACTCTCAGCGATCCGAACTCGTCGGCCATCGCTCGAAGCTTGGCTGGTTCCGCGCTTTCGCAGTCGGGGACTGGTCGGCAGACCGGCGCCGAAATGGAAGATAAGGCTTCGCGGGTGCTCACGAGCACAAAATACAGCGAAGACACGAAGGCGCTTGCCGGGTCTGTTTTGTCTCAAGCGAACAAGAAGCGGTAGCCTCGCAAGCTGAGATAGGCTGCCTCCACTTGGAAGGGCGGAGGCAGCTTATTGATGTTGTGCCCTCAGGCCATGTACTGGCCGCCATTGGCGGAGAGGGTCGAGCCGGTGATGAAGCCGGCATCGTCGCTGGCGAGGAACACGACCGCGCGCGCGATCTCCTCGGGCTCGCCGAGGCGGCCGACCGGGATATGCGGCAGGATCGACTTCTCGATCACGGCCGGATCGATCGCCTTGACCATCTCGGTCGCGATATAGCCGGGGCAGATCGCGTTGACCGTGATGCCGGCGCGGGCGCCTTCCTGGGCCAGCGCCTTGACGAAGCCGATATCGCCGGCCTTGGCGGCTGAATAGTTGACCTGGCCCATCTGGCCCTTCTGGCCGTTGATCGAGGAGATGCAGATGACGCGACCGAACTTGCGCGCGCGCATGCCTTCCCAGACCGGGCGGGTCATGTTGAAGAGCGAGTTCAGGTTGGTGTTGATCACCGCGTCCCACTGCTCCTTGGTCATCTTGTGGAACATGCCGTCGCGGGTGATGCCGGCATTGTTGACGAGCACGTCGACCGGCCCGAGATCGGCCTCGACCTTGGCGATGCCGGCGACGCAGGAATCATAGTTCGAGACGTCCCATTTATAGGTCTTGATGCCGGTTTCGGCCGTGAACCTGGCAGCAGCCTCGTCATTGCCGGCATAGCTCGCGGCGACATTGTAGCCGGCCGCCTTCAGACCCTTCGAGATCGCCTCGCCGATACCGCGCGAGCCCCCTGTAACCAATGCCACCTTCGCCATAGGCCAGTCTCCCTTCCAGTGATCGGTCCAGATCGTCTTGCGTTCTTACAGATGCGAATTGGCGATCCAGTTCTTTGTTTCAGCACCGGATTCACCCGAAAAGTGCATTCCACTTTTCGGTCCGCTGCTCCGGCTTGCCGCCGTTATTGTTCAGACAGCTTCAAGGTGGGCGCGTAGGTCGCGTCCACGTCCTTGATGATGGCCTGGCCACAGATGACGCGACCCTGGGTCGCGTCGAAGGTCAGGGTCGGCTGGCCGTAGAGCGACCAGCCGAGACTCAGCGCCTCGGAAACCCGATGACAGAAGGAGGCGTCATCGGGCCCGGTGAGATAGCGGTAGAGCGTGGTACGCTTCGCCACGGGCTGGGGCGCTTTTCTCAGCGCTCCACGGCCATGGCGACGCCCATGCCGCCGCCGATGCAGAGCGTGGCGAGGCCCTTCTTGGCATCGCGCTTGGCCATCTCGTGCAGCAGCGTCACCAGCACGCGGGCGCCGGAAGCGCCGATGGGGTGGCCGATCGCGATCGCGCCGCCATTGACGTTGACGATGTCCGGGTTCCAGCCGAGGTCCTTGTTGACCGCCAGAGCCTGCGCCGCGAAGGCCTCGTTGGCCTCGACGAGGTCGAGATCGCCGACCTTCCAGCCGGCCTTCTCGAGCGCCTTGCGGGTCGAGGGGATCGGGCCGGTGCCCATGATCGCCGGATCGACGCCCGCCGTCGCCCAGGAGGCGATGCGGGCGAGCGGGGTGAGGCCGCGGCGGGCCGCTTCCTTGGCGGTCATGATGACGAGCGCGGCGGCGCCGTCATTGAGGCCCGAGGCGTTGCCGGCGGTCACCGTGCCGTCCTTCGAGAAGGCGGGCTTCAGCTTGGCCATGGCCTCGATCGTGGCGCCATGGCGCGGGTACTCGTCAGTGTCGACAACGATGTCGCCCTTGCGGGTCGAGATGGTGACCGGCGCGATCTCGTCCTTGAACTTGCCGGCCTTCTGGGCAGCCTCGGCCTTGTTCTGCGAGCCGACGGCGAAGCGGTCCTGCTCCTCGCGGCTGATCTGGTACTTGGTCGCGACGTTCTCGGCGGTCGTGCCCATGTGGTAGCCGTGGAAGGCGTCCCAGAGGCCGTCCTTGATCATGGTGTCGACGAACTTGACGTCGCCCATCTTGGTGCCGGCGCGCATATAGGACGCGTGCGGGGCGAGCGACATCGATTCCATGCCGCCGGCGACGATGACGTTGGCGTCGCCGGCGGCGATCTGCTGCAGGCCGATGGCGACGGTGCGCAGGCCCGAGCCGCAGAGCTGGTTCAGGCCCCAGGCGGTCTTCTCCTGCGGGATGCCGGCGGCCATCGCGGCCTGGCGGGCCGGATTCTGGCCCTGGCCGGCGGCGAGCACCTGGCCCATCACCAGCTCGTCGACCTCGACGGCCTCGACCTTGGCGCGGCGCAGCGCTTCCTTGATCGCGACGGCGGCGAGATCATGGGCGGGAGTGTTGGCAAAAGCGCCGTTGAAGGCGCCGACCGCCGTGCGTGCCGCACCGACGATCACGATATCCGAATCTGCCATGAGAGGGTTCCTCGCTTGTTGTTGCGGCTGCACCGCTCCCGCCGGCCCAACCGTTCCCCGCCACCTTCGAAGCCTGTCGCGACGGCGTCAAGACGGGCGCGAGTCGAAATCGACCGAGGTAGCGCCGCCGGCGTGACGTAAGGGACGGCATATTCCTGTGCTTGCAGGGCCTTCGACCGATTTTTGCCGCATTCGCTCAAAGAGCTTGCGGTGCAGCACCGACAGGCTATCGTCTGACCATGGGAGACCGTTTCGCCGAGCACGCCGGAACCACTGGCGGCCGCGATCAACGTCAAGCGGGATATGATGGCCAGCGATAAAGAACCGACCGTCATCAAGAAATACGCCAATCGGCGTCTCTATCATACGGGCACCAGTTCCTATGTGACCTTGGAGGACCTCGCCGGGCTCGTGCGCTCGGGCGAGGATTTCGTGGTCTATGACGCGAAGTCGGGGGAAGACATCACCCGTTCGGTGCTGGCGCAGATCATCTTCGACGAGGAAGCCAAGGACGGGCAGAACCTGCTGCCGATCGCCTTCCTGCGCCAGCTGATCCGCTTCTACGGCGACAGCATGCAGGCATTGGTGCCGCGCTACCTCGAGTTCTCGATGGAGAACTTGACGCAGGAGCAGAGCAAGTTCCGCGAGCAGATGGCCAAGGCTTTCGGCGGCTCGGCCTTCGGCGGCAACGCGCTCGACGCCATCCAGGCGCAGACGCGGGCCAACATGCAGATGTTCCAGGAAGCCTTCCGGCTGTTCAATCCGTTCACCGCGGCGGCGCAGGCCAAGCAGGAAGCAGCCGCCGGCGCGAAGCCCGCGGCGGAAGCCGGCAACGGCGACATCGGCGATCTCAAGCGCGAGCTCAACGAGATGCGCGAGAGGCTGGACAAGCTGTCGCGCTCGCGCTGAGCCAAGGCAAGTGATTGAGCCGCGCCCTTGGAAAAGGGGGCGGCTTTTTGTTGGCCGGAGAGCCGATACAGTGAGGTCCGGATGGGGGCGGGAGCGGACGGAATGCTCCTCGCCTCGCGTTCGCTTTGCATATCATGCCGCTTCGGATCGAAGCAGAGCCCACCTCCTTGGTGCGTGGCTCGCCCTTGCAGCCGTTCGCTAGATCCAGACGGTTCGGCCAAGTCCTTCGCAACCGTGACGCGAAAGCACCGCCTCTGTCGGCTCGATCATTCTTTCCGTATCGCTCAGAAGAAAGCTAGCGGTCTGCGGCTCGCGAAATTCGTCAATCTGTTGCCGGCTCGCCCCGGAATAGATGCCACGCAGAATCCGCAGGCAGCCGCTGTGTGTCACGACCACATGAAGAACGTCATGGTTGAGGCTGCGGACCCAATTGGAAAGGCGGTCGTAGATCTCGACTTTGGTTTCGGCGCCTTCCATCCGAGAATGCCACGGGTCGGCCATGTGAGCGTCATGCTCCTCCGGCCGCCTTTCCGCGATCTCGTCCTGCCTCATGCCCTCCCAAACGCCATAGGATCGCTCCCTGAGAGCTGAAACCGTGTCGAACTTGTAGAATGGCAGCGACCACAGCCCGGCCAGAATCGCAGCGGTCTGTTGAGCTCTTCCGAGAGGGCTGCACCAGAAGTGCTTCGGCTGCGCTGTTGCGATCTCGGGAGCGAGAGTCTCGCCAACAGCGAGCACTTGCCTGACGCCGTTGAGCGTGAGCGGACTGTCGCGGTGGCCTTGCAGCATGGAACGACTGTTCCAGTCGGTCTCAGCATGTCGGATGACGAGAAGTTCGGGCAGCTTGGTCAATCTGTGGTCTCCTATCCTCCTTCGCCTCAGCAACCCCCGGGCCATCTTTCGATCTCTAAATTTCTCAGTTTTTACAAAGGTTTGACCGTAGAGGGTGGGAAATAATTTTCTCAACGGCCAGTGCTGATGTTACCGTTCTTACGCATCGACAGAACTGCGCTCCAGGGAGGAGGCGCGGCACGAGAAATTGAGGAGGTTCATTTGCCTTCAAACGAGAATAGCGTGATCGGTCCGCTGCTGGCGGGTGATGTAGTTCGCTGATGTCAGCGATGGGGCGAAAGCGGCCAGCGGGCCAAGCCCTGAAATACGCTCGAAACTTTACCTGCCTCAGCCGACCGCGAGCCGGCGAGGCGCGACCTGCATCGGCTCTGCGACTTCCGCCCGCCCCACGAGATGGCCCTGCAGATAGGTGACGCCCCAGTCGCGCAGCATGCTCGCCTGCATCTCGTCATCGACCCACTCGGCGACCGTCTCGACGCCGAGATGGCCGGCGAGCTCGACCAGCGTGCGGACATAGAAGCGGTCGTCGGTGGAGCGGCGCAGGTTCTGGGTGAAGGCGCCGTCGATCTTGAGAATGTCGATCGGGAAGGCGCGCAGGTGCCGGAGTGAGGTGTGGCCGGCGCCGAAATCGTCGATCGCGATCCGCGCGCCCTGCTCCTTGATCCGGCCCAGCAGCTTGGCGATGCGGCCGGGATTGTCGATCGTCGCGGTTTCCGTGACCTCGACGATGAGGCGCGACGCCTTGCCCCGCGCCGCAGCGGTGCAGGCGATGAAGGCGTCGAACCATTCGGGATCGTTCAGGGAACGCGGCGAGACGTTGACCGAGAGGTTGAGCTTGGGATCGGCGCCGAGCATCTCGATCGCGAGTTCAAGCACGCGCTGGTCGAACAGCCTGACGAGGCCCCGGCGTTCCAGCATCGGGATGAGCTCGGCCGAGGCGAAATAGAGGCCGGTATCGCCCTGGCCGACGCGCAGCAGCGCCTCGTGGAAGGCGATCTCGCGCGAGTTCGTCCGGACGATCGGCTGCAGGGCCAGGCGCACGCGGCGGTCGTTCAGGGCGGCGATGGCCTGGACGTCGAAGCCGGTCTGGTCGGCTCCAGGGCTGCGCCGCGGCTGTGGCCTCGCCATGACGGCGGTGTCGACGGCGCCGGCGCGGGCGCTCGTCAGGGCGCCTTCGGCGGCGGCCAGCAGTGCGCCGCCGTGGCTGCCGAGCTCGGGGGCGCTGGCCGCACCGACGCGCAGCCGCACCAGCGCAATGCCGTGGCTGGTCTCGATCGCCGATTGCGCGACGACCTTGATGAAGCGTCTGGCGGCGGGTTCGACCTGCTCGGGCGGACAGCCGACCAGGAGAATCGCGAAGCTGTTGCCGGCATAGCGGACGAGGTGGTCGCGCCGCCGCGTCACCGAGCGCAGGCGCTCATGGACGGTGCCGATGATCTCGTCGGTGGCCTCGTGGCCGAAATCGTCGTTAAGGCGGGCGAGCTCGTCGATGGCGGCGACGAGGACCACGACCGGCCGCTCGGCCGGCAGATGTTCCTGCAGGGCCATGCCGATTCGCTCGACCAGGGCGGGGCGGTCGCAGAGTTCGTTGTCGAACTGCTCGAGCTCGTCGGCACGCGCCGCCCGTTCGAGCCTGAGCACGCCGCGCGCACGGGCCGGGTAGCCGTCGCTGCCGGCGAACCAGCGGCCGGTATCCTCGGCCCACATCTTGCGGCCGGCGAGATCGACGGCGTAGCGGGTGCGGTAGATGACGCCTTCGCCCTTGTCGTGCTCGCTGGAGCAGAAGATCGCGTCGTAGCGGCTGGGGCCGCTGCCCGGCTCGACCAGGCCGGCGAAGGCAAGGCCGCGCTGCATCGCCTGCTCGGGAAGCGTGCCCAGAACTTCGCGGGCATTGGGGCCCCAGCTCAGGGCGTCGCTCTGGATGTCCCAGCCATAAACCACTTCGCCGATCGAGGAGAGAATGCTGCGGGGATCGACCGGGCTGCCGTTCTGGAAGCTGAAGAGCGACGGGGAGGGCATCGGCCGGCCTCTGTCGGATGGTCGCGCGGCTCCATTCCGGTGCTTCGGCGCCCTGTCCATGTGAAGGGAAGTGCTTCGAAACGATGCGGTATTTCGGATTAACGCGGCGTTAAGGCTGGTCGATTCCTTGCAGCAACGACTCCGTCACAACTCGTCTGTGCCGGAGTGATACATGGCAGAAGCCGGAAGCTGGACCGAACGGAGTGCCGCCGATGCCAATGCATCCGCGCTGGTGCTCCTGCAGGCGGCTGCGGCGCGGGCGGAGATCGGGCCCTTCGCCCGGCGCGGACGGGCGAGCCCGCAAGCGGCGGCGGGTTTCTACCGGGCCGCGGCGCGGCTCGTCGCGCCAGCCGGAAAGCCCCGCCTGCAAGCGGTGCGGGGCTGAAGGCAAAGAAAAACCGGCCTTGCGGCCGGTTCAAATCTCGCGAAGGCAAGCCGGCATCGCTGCCGGCGCCGAAGACCGGGCGCCTCAGGCGTCGGTCTTGACCTTCAGGACCTGACGGCCGCGATACATGCCGCTCTTCAGGTCGACATGGTGCGGACGGCGCAGCTCACCCGAGTTCTTGTCCTCGATATAGGTGGGCTGCTTCAGGGCGTCGGCCGAGCGGCGCATGCCACGCTTCGACGGCGACGTCTTTCTCTTCGGAACGGCCATAGTACTCTCCATCGTGCCACCGCCCGGACGCTGGCCCAAGGCCAAGCACCCGCCACGGCGACGGATCAATCTCGTGAGGCGTTGGCCATACACGGTCAGGGCGCGGATTGCTAGTGCTGAATCCGGATTTCTTCGCCGGCACGGTTCAGAACGTCGAACATCTACCTAATCAGCCGGGAATGGCGCAATCGCCCAGCGACCCGAGTTGCCCGAGCTGGCGCAGGCTGCGGCCGGCGGCTGATTGCAGCGCTCGATTCGGCTTGGCCGGGTTGCGCAGCATCGGGTTGGGCAGGGCGCCGGCAAGCCGGGCGGCCTCACCGGCCGTCAGCCGCGCGGCTGGTTTGCGGAAGTAATGCTGCGCCGCGGCTTCGGCGCCGAACAGGCCTTCGCCCCATTCGGCGACGTTGAGATAGACCTCCATCACGCGCTGCTTGCCCCAGACGGAATCGATCGCCATCGCGAGCGGAATCTCCAGGCCCTTGCGGAGATAGGAGCGGCCCTGCCAGAGAAAGACGTTCTTGGCGGTCTGCATGGTGAGGGTAGAGGCGCCGCGGCTCGGCCCATCCTCGTTCTCCAGCACTTTGTTGAGCTCGACCCAGTCGACGCCGCGATGGCTGCAGAAGCGCTGGTCCTCCGAGGCGATGACCGCGCGCACGAGATGCGGGGAGATCTGGTCGAGCGGCACCCATTCGCGCTCGACGGGCTTCAGCACCAGCCAGCGGCCGAACATCAGCGTCGAGGGCACCGGCACGAATCGATAGAGCAGGATCAAGGCCGCGAGAGCGAGGAGCAGCCAGAACGCGAGCCGGAAGCACAGGCCGAGAATCCTACCCAGCACCTTGCTTCATCCTCCCCGCCGGTCGATCGCCCCGCCATAGCGGCTCGGGCCAGGGCGGCGCAGCTTGACGATGCGGCCTTCGTCCGGCAAGGCCCCCCTTCCGGCAGCGAACGCGAGATCCGCGCATGAGTTCCGTCCCCTCTCCGGCCAGCTTTGGCGATCTCGATGCCCGGCTGGCGCAGAACGCGGCCGCGATCGAGACGCTGCTGGAGGTGCTGCTGTCCGATGTTGCGGCTGCTGGCGAAGTCACGCGTCCGCCGCGCCTCGTGGCCGCAATGCGGCATGGCGCGCTCGGCGGCGGCAAGCGGCTGCGGCCCTTCCTGACGGTCGAGACGGCAAGGCTGCTGGGCGCTCCAGTCGAACAGGCGAGGCGGGCAGGGGCGGCTGTCGAGCTGCTGCACTGCTATTCGCTGGTCCATGACGACCTGCCGGCGATGGATGACGACGACCTGCGTCGCGGCCGGCCGACCGTGCACAAGGCCTTCGACGAGGCGACCGCGATCCTGGCGGGCGACGCCCTGTTGACGCTCGCCTTCGAGGTTTTGGCCGACGAGGCGACGCATGAATCCGGCGCGGTGCGCGCGGCGCTGGTCAGCAGCCTGGCGCGGGCTTCAGGGCTGGGCGGCATGGTCGGTGGTCAGATGCTCGACCTGGCGGCCGAAGGGCGTTTCGCGGACGTGCGGGGCTCTCTTTCGGAAGATGCCATCCGCCAGCTTCAGGCGATGAAGACCGGTGCCTTGCTGGCGGCGAGCGTGGAGATCGGCGCCCGGCTCGGCGGTGCTGATGCGGCGGCGCTGGCGGCGCTTGGCCGCTATGGCCGGGCGCTGGGCGCGACCTTCCAGATCGCCGACGACATCCTCGACGTCGAATCGGATGCGGAGCAGATGGGCAAGGCGACTGCCAAGGACGCGGACAAGGGCAAGGGGACGCTGGTCGGCGCGCTCGGCCTTGCCGGCGCCAAGCGCGAGCGCGATCGGTTGAGCGCCGAAGCCGCGGCAGCGCTTTCAGGCTTCGGCCCGGATGCGGACGTGCTGCGGGCGGCGGGGCGCTTCGCAGCCGAGCGGAAGAGCTAGAGCTCAGCCACCGTCATGCTCGGGCTTGACCCGAGCATGACGGAAAACAGTGCGTTCTCGTCATGAGCTTCTCGGTCGAAGCTTCGCTCGCCCGAGAATGACGGCTGAGTGCCGCTCTTACCGCCAGCGCCCGAAGGCGTCGGCCAGCGTCTGGCTGCCGGAGACGCCCTTCTCGAAGGTGATGATGCCGCGGCGGCCCGAGGCGAAGCGCACGGGCACGTCGATCCAGCTGCGATTCAGGATGAGGTCGACATTGCGTTCGACCTCGACCGGCACGTTCGACAGCGCCGCCACGAAGAGATTGTCGCCGAGCGCCGAATTGATCGCCGAGAGCGGCGCGCCGCGCTCGCTTTCCTCGCTCTTGAACTGGGGAACGCCGACCTCCTTGATGGCCTGGCTGGCCGGGTCGCCGGAACTGGTGAAGCGCAGGCCGATGATATGCGAGGCCGGGAAGGCCGAATCGGTGTTGCGGCGGATGGTGAAGTCGAGGCTCAGGCCGATATCGGGAATCTCGACGGTCGCGCGCACGATGGTCTCGATCGGGCGCCCCTGGCCGGCGCTCTCGCTGTCGAGGCGCCAGAACACGCGCCCGGTCGAGGCCCGCGGCTGCTGCGGGGCCTCCGGCACCTCGGTGTAGAGGATGGCGCGTTGGGCGACGGCGATCTCGCCGCCCGGCTGCGGCACGGGCGTGCCGGGCGCGCCGCCCTGCTGGTTTCCGGCGGGGCGGTTCTGCTGGGGCTCGCCGACCCGCTCCGCGATCTTGCCGCCACCGTCGGGCTGGGCCGGTTGCGCCCGCTGCGCGGTTTCGCTGTTCGGGCGCGGGGTATCCTGGGGCCGGAGCTTGTGGACATAGATCGCGGTGGCCGCGATTGCGGCGACCGCGACGGCCACGACGCCGCCGACGACGGCGGAGCGGATATGGCCGGGCTTGACCCGCCGCTCGCGCGGCGGCTGCACACGCGGCCGGGCGGCCTGCTGCTCGGCCGGTTCGGGCAATGGCTCGCCGTCTTCCTGTCCCGCAGCCGCGGGGAGCGGCGCGAATTCCGGCACCTTCTTCGGCGCCGGCGGGCGGATCGGCAGCGTCGGGTTATCGAGGGTACGGATCACCGGGCCGTCCGATGCCGGCGGTGGGGTCGGCGCCTCGTCATAATCGGCTTCGATCCGTGCGACGGCCTCGTCGAGCGCGAGGCGCTCGCGCATGATCTCGGCCTCGCTCAGCGGCGGGTCGAGCCCGCGCAACTGCGCGACGAGCGCCGTCCGCGCCCGGTCGTAGATGGCGCGCCGGGCCTCCGGGGAGGTTTCGGGCAGCCCGGCGACCGCACGCGCCAGGATCGGGTAGAAATCGGCCATTGGCCTCACTTGTCGCTGATGGCGCGCGCCGTCAACCCTCGAAAGGATTATGGACGAGGATCGTATCGTCGCGCTCCGGGCTGGTGGAGAGCACGGCGACGGTGGCGCCGATCAGCTCCTCGATGCGGCGGACATATTTGATCGCCTGCGCCGGGAGATCGGCCCAGGAGCGGGCATTGGCGGTGGAGCCTTCCCAGCCTTCGATGGTCTCGTAGATCGGCTCGACACGGGCCTGGTCGTTCTGGCCGGCCGGCAGGTGCTCGAGAATCTGGCCATCGAGCCTGTAGCCGACGCAGACCTTGATCTCCTTGAAGCCGTCGAGGATGTCGAGCTTGGTCAGCGCGATGCCGTCGATGCCGGAGGTCTTGACCGTCTGGCGCACGAGGCAGGCGTCGAACCAGCCGCAGCGGCGCTTGCGGCCGGTGACGACGCCGAATTCCTTGCCCTTGGTGCCGATCAATTCGCCGATCTCGTCGAAGAGCTCGGTCGGGAAGGGGCCTTCGCCGACACGGGTGGTGTAGGCCTTGGCGATGCCCAGCACATAGCCGACGGCCGAGGGACCCATGCCCGAGCCGGTCGCGGCCTGGCCGGCGACGATATTCGAGGAGGTGACGAAGGGATAGGTGCCGTGGTCGACATCGAGCAGGGCGCCCTGCGCGCCCTCGAACAGGATGCGCTTGCCGGCGCGGCGCTCGGCGTCGAGCAGGGCCCAGACCGATGTGGCATAGGGCAGCACCTCGGGAGCGATCGCCTTGAGCTGGCCGAGCAGCTCCTTGGCGTCGACCTCGCCGATGCCGAGGCCTCGGCGCAGGGCGTTGTGATGGGCGAGCAGGCGCTCGATCTTGGCCTCGAGCAGGGCATCGTCCTTGAGATCGATGACGCGGATGGCGCGGCGGCCGACCTTGTCCTCATAGGCCGGGCCGATGCCGCGTTTGGTCGTGCCGATCTTCATGCCGGCATTCGAGGTTTCGCGGAAATGGTCGAGCTCGCGGTGCAGCGGCAGGATCAGCGTCGCGTTGTCGGCGATGCGCAGGTTGTCGGGCGTGATCGCCACCCCTTGCGCGCGCAGCTTGGCGATCTCCTCGACGAGATGCCAGGGATCGACGACGACGCCGTTGCCGATGACCGAGAGCTTGCCGGGGCGGACGATGCCGGAAGGCAGCAGCGAGAGCTTGTAGACGACGCCGTCGATGACCAGGGTATGGCCGGCATTATGGCCGCCCTGGAACCTGACGACGACATCGGCCTGGCTGGAAAGCCAGTCGACGATCTTGCCCTTGCCCTCGTCGCCCCACTGGGCGCCGACCACCACAACATTCGCCATGAGCGAGGTGTCCCTGCTGTTACCGCGTTGCCTTGTGCAAGCGGCCCGCGCAAATGCAAAACCCCGGCGCAAGGCCGGGGTTTCGGGGCAGGTCCTTGCAAGCCCTCATGGGCCAACACGGCCCGCAGGTCAAGTTTTTCGGCAGCGGGGGGCGTGATCCGGGGGGATAAACTGCCTGAGCATGGCCGCCCTGCAGCATCTGCGCAGTGATGCTGCCACAATCGGGCGTAAGGGCTAGGGGGGCCCAGCGGGCGGCGATGGAGGGGCCATGCCGCCGCATCTGCAGGAGAGGGGATCTCACCGACCATGACGAAGCTCGACGCCTGGCTCGACCAGCATCACGCCGCCTTCACCGCGATCCGCCGCGACATCCACGCCCATCCCGAACTCGGTCTCGAAGAAGTCCGCACGGCCAAGCTCGTCGCGGACAAGCTGCGGGAGTGGGGCGTCGAGGTCACCGAGAATGTCGGGAAGACCGGCGTCGTCGGCGTGATCCGAGGCAACAAGCCCGGCCGTGCCGTGGGCCTGCGCGCCGACATGGATTGCCTCGCGCTCGATGAGACGACGAACCTGCCCTATTCCTCGAAGAACCCGGGCAGGATGCATGCCTGTGGTCATGACGGGCACACCACGATGCTGCTCGCTGCCGGGCGCTACCTCGCCGAAAACCGGGATTTCGAGGGCACCGTCAACCTGATCTTCCAGCCGGCCGAGGAGGGCCGCGGCGGCGCCAATGCGATGCTCGCCGACAAGTTGTTCGAACGCTTCCCCTGCGACGCGATCTACGGGCTGCACAATACGCCGGGCATGGCGCCCGGCACCTTCGGTACCACGGTCGGTCCGTTCCTGGCCGCGGCTGACTCGTGGAAGGTCACCTTCCAGGGCGTCGGCGGCCATGGCGGCTCGCAGCCGCACCGCTCGACCGACATCACCTATGCCCAGGCGCATTTCGTGCTCGGGCTGCAGGGCATCATCGGCCGCAACGTCGCCCCGCTCGACACGGCCGTGATCAGCGTCGGCTTCATCCATGGCGGCGACGTCAACGCCTCGAACGTCATTCCCTCCGAACTCGTCATCGGCGGCACGGCGCGGACCTATTCGCAGGAGGTGCGCGACCTCGTCGAGCGCCGTATCGGCGAGCTCGCTGCGGCGACGGCGCAGACCTGGGGCTGCAAGGCGGAAGCCCATTACCGTCGCGGCACCAGCCCGCTGGTGAACGAGGCCGAGCAGGTGCGGGTCGGCGTTGCTGCGGCGACGGCGGCGGTTGGTGCCGAGAAGGTCAACGGCCAGCTTCGCCCCGGCACGGGTGGCGAGGATTTCGCCGAGATGATGCTGGTCCGGCCGGGCGCCTTCATGCGCATCGGCAACGGCGTCAATCCGGATGGCTCCTTCGTCGGCTTGCATACCCCGCTCTACGACTTCAACGACGCGATCATCCCGGATGGCGTGCGCTACTGGGTCGGCGTCGTCGATCAGGAGCTGGGGCAGGCCAAAGGCGCCGCGTAAGAACCATAGCAGCCGGCCCTTCGGGGCCGGCCGCAATCATGCAGGGCAGCCCGTCATTCCCGGCGGTTGTATAGCCGGCGCAAGAGCGTTAGGCGGCGGGCTCCGCAGCGGAGGCACGCCATGAAGACCCTGTCCATCTCGACCCTGACGATCTGCGGCATCGACGAGTTGCCCGGCAACAGCGCCCGCGAGGTGACGCATGTGCTCTCGGTGCTCGATCCCGACCGGGCCGAGATCGAAGCCTTCGGGACCTATGGCGAGCACCATCGCGTCACGCTGCGCTTCCACGACATCATCGATCCCTTGCCCGGCCAGATCATGCCGACGCCGGACCATGTCGGCGAGATCCTGCGCTTCGGCGAAGGCCTGCGCGAGACCGCGACCGGCCGGGTGAAGGGCCATCTGCTGGTGCATTGCCATATGGGCATCTCGCGCTCGACGGCGGCGATGATGACCTTGATGGCGCAGGCCGATCCGGCCGAGGACGAGGATGCGCTGTTCGCACGCTTGCGCGAGATCCGGCCGCAGGCCTGGCCGAATTCGGTGATGATCGGCTTCGCCGACGCGCAGCTCGGCCGTGGCGGCCGGATGACCGAGGCGCTGCGGCGGCACTATGCCCACCAGATCGAGGCACAACCCAAGTTCCGAACCTGGATGAACGATCTCGGCCGCAAGCGCGAGATCGAGATGGGGTTGGGGCTCTGACGAGGCCGTCATGCTCGGGCTTGACCCGAGCATCTCAGGCCGAAAGAGGCGATCTATCCTGAAAGAGATTCTCGGGTCGAAGCTTCGCTCCGCCCGAGAATGACGCCAGGTTGGCTCACTTCCCCGGCAGCGGCTGCTCCTCATAGGAGAGCTCGCGGTCGCCCGGCCATTTGATGCGATAGGCGAGCTTGATCTCCTTCTCCGTGCCGGGGGCAAGATCGAAGGTCCAGGAGGCGACGCCGCGCCGGTCTCCGACCTGCTTCTCGGTCGGCGGCGTGGTCTGGGCCGCGATGGTCTCGACCGTGATCCCGCTGTTCTCCGAGAACGGGATGCGCTCCAGCACGGTGACCTTCACCGGCCTTGTGTGCAGGCTCTTCACCATCGTGCGGAACTCGCGCTGGTCGGTGCGGGTCTGGCCGAGCCAGGTCGGATCGTTCTCGCGGCGCTTCACCGGCGCGAACGAGACCTTGATTCGATCGTCGGCGCCGAAGCCGAGCTCGACCTTGTCGCCGGGCGCGACAAGATTGAACTGACCCATGCCGACATAGGTGCCGTCGCGATGCAGCGCGACGCGGCCGGCCAGCAGCGGCGCCTCCTCGTCATGGGTGAAGCCGGCTTCGAGATAGGCCTTCTGCTCCATTTCGGGCACGGTGCGGGCAGCGAGCGTCGCTTCCGTCTTGCGCTGGGTCAGCGTCACCGTCTTGGAGCTGCCGTCCTGCGGGATCGAGGCGCGGCCGGGCACCTGGAAATTCGCCTGATAGGCGCCGGCTTCGAGCGCGGCCTCGGCGACATCCGCTGCGATGACCGGCTTGGCGAGACTGTCTACGGGCGCGGGCGCGGCAGGGGCTGCCGGGACCGCCGTCCGGCGTGGTCCCGCCGAGGCCGCAGCCTTCTCCGCTTCCGCCTTGCGCGCCAAAGCCATGGCCCGCGCGCGGGCCTCGGCGACGATCTGCGGCTCGAAGAAGGCGACCTGCATCGGAGTGAGGTCGGGTGCGCGGGTGCCACCGGTCGAGCGCGTGGTCGAGAGGGTCAGCGCCACGTCGTCCCAGGCCTCGCCGCTGCGCTGGCGGATCTCGGCGCGGCGTGTCAGGGCGATTTCCGGCTTCTCGCCGGTCGTGGTCAGGCGCGCCTCGTAGGTCGGGGTCCAGTTCGCGCCAGTGACGCGATAGGTCACCGTGAACTCGGCCGAAATCGACTGTGGCGCCTCGACGGCGATGGCGACATCGCGCTTCGGGGCACCGGGGCGGGCGGGCGACGGGCGGGCGCGCTCCAGCGAAGCGATCTCGGCCTCGACATCGGAAAGGCGGTTGCGGGTGCCGCGCAATTCGTCCTGCACCTTGACGAGGGCGGTGCCGATCGCCTCGAACACCGCCGGCCAGTCACCGACGGGCAGGGCCTTGCCGTCGGGGCCGAGCTTGTCGGGGCCGACCTGCGCGAAGCGCTCGATCGTGGCGCGCTTGGCTTCGATCGCGGCGACCTGGCCGGAGAGCTTCTCCTTCTCGCCGCGCAGCGTCTTCAGCTTCTCTTCCAGCACCGCGTCGAGCACGGGCTTGGCATCGCCGGGCGTGATGCGGACATCGACCGCGCCGACCGAGAAGGCGCCGTCGCCCTTGCCTTCCACGCGAATCGAGGCGGGGTCGATCGTCGCCGGCAGGCCGCGCAGCACGATCTGCGAGGCGCCTTGCAGCAGATCGGCCTTGCCGAGGCGCGTCACCACCGCCCCGTCCGGAAAGACCGTGACGCGATCGATCCGGTTCGACAATTCGGTCTCGGCGGCAGCGGCAATGCCGGGCGCGAGAATCAGGGCAGCAGCAATATGGCTTCGCATCGAAATCATCCCCTCCAGATCGCAATCACGTCACCGTGATAGACACCACCGAATTCGGCGTGTCCAAGGCGGAATTGGGCCGGAATGCGGATAGGCGGGGCGGGAGTGCGAAACATCCTGCGTTTGCGGGAGTGGCCTCATCCCGAGAGCCCGTTTGCAAATTCGAGCCCTCATCCTGAGGGGCGGCGTCAGCGGCGTCTCGAAGGATGTTCCAGGTGGTTCCGGAGCCTCCTGAACCATCCTTCGAGACGCCATTCCCAAAGAAATGACTCTTCAGGATGAGGGCTCAGAGAATTCCCAGTCAGACAACCGGGATGGGCTCACGATGTTCGCCGCTCGTCGGCTCAGGCGCGACCGCGCGCGCTGGCATGGAGCTTGACGCGATGCTCCATGAAGTTGCGCAGCTCGGTGACGCGGCGCTCGGCATCGAGCACCTCGCGGTCGAGGCCATGCGCCCAGGCGAGGTCCTGCCGGCCGGGTTCGGCATCGAGCGTCATCATGTCGTCGAGCCACGCTTTCGCGGAAGCCTCGTCCTTGCGGAAGCCTTCCTTGATCATCAGCGGCACCCGGCGGTCGAGGATCGCGACGACCTGCTTCAGCGAGAATTCGGGATGGTACTGCACGCCCCAGAAGGTGCCGCCATTATGCTTGATCTCGGCGGCCTGAACCTGGCTGTAGGCGTTGGAGGCGAGGATCGTCGTGCCATGCGCCGGTAGCGCGATCGTGTCGAGATGGATCGCCGGGGCATCGAAGGCGGCTGGGCGGCTGGCGAGCAGCGCATGGTTGCGGCCGGCCTCGGTCGGCGTGATCTTGCGGGCAAAGCCGGTTTCGCGGCCCTTCGGATTGGCGGTGACGGTGCCGCCGGCCGCGACGGAGCCGACCTGGATGCCCCAGCAGGAGCCGAAGCAGGGCGTGCCGCTGGCATAGATCGCCCGCATCAGGTCGATCTGCCGGGTCACCGCCGGAGCGGTATCATAGATGTGCAGGGCCGAGCCGGTCAGGAAGATGCCGTCATAGGATTCGAGCCCGGCGCTGTCGGGAAGGTTTGCCCCTTCGTCGGCCGGCAGGCAGATGTCGGAGACGATCCCCGGCTCGAACGCTGCGATCTCGGCCGCATAAGCCTCGCCATAGGCCATGCCATAGGATTGGCGCAGCCCTTCGCGCGTGTCGCGCATATTGCCGTCGACGAAGAGCAGGCGGAGCGGGCGGGCACTGGTTTCGATCATCGGAGGTTCCGCAGGGATGCGCAGGGCGACGGGCAGGCTTGCGCCCGATCTCATAGAGACTGGGTTCGCGCAAGGGTATTGCATGAGCCCTTTCTCGTAACAGGGCGGAAACGTGCACCCCTCCCAGACCTGGCTGCAACGCGCCTGGGGCAATGCCTATCTGCTGATGGTGTTGACCACGCTGATCTGGGCCGGCAATGCCGTGGCCAGCCGGTTCGCGGTCGGCAACATCTCGCCGATGGCACTGACCTCCTTTCGCTGGGTTGGCGTCTGCCTGATCATGCCCTTCCTGCTGCGGCGGCAGATCGCGGCACATCTGCCGCAGATCAGGGCGCACTGGCTGTATATCGCGCTGCTGGGCATCATCGGCTTCACCGCCTTCAACACCCTGATGTATGTCGCGGCGTATTCGACCACGGCGATCAATATCGGCATTCTGCAGGGCTCGATCCCCATCTTCGTGCTGCTCGGCGCCTTCGTCGCCTATCGCATCCCGATCGGCGCCATGCAGGCGCTCGGTGTCGCCGTCACCCTGCTCGGGGTTGCCGTCACGGCGAGCCGCGGCGATGCCCATGTGCTCGCGAACCTGCGCTTCGTCCCCGGGGATCTGCTGATGATCCTGGCCTGCGTCTTCTATGCCGGCTACACGGTCGCGGTCCGCAGCCGGCCGCCGATGCCCCAGCTCGTCTTCTTCACGGTTGTCGCGACCTTTGCCTGCCTGGTCTCCTTGCCATTGCTGGCCGTCGAGATCGCCATGGGCCGCTTCCACATGCCGACACCGGCGGGCTGGGCCATCCTCGCCTTCACGGTGATCGGCCCCTCTATCCTGTCGCAATTGTCCTTCATGCGGGCGATCGAGCTGATCGGGCCGGGGCGGGCCGGCGTCTTCGTCAATCTCGTGCCGGTCTTCGCGCCGGTTCTGGCCGTGTTGCTCCTCGGCGAGCCCTTCGGCCTCTATCACGCCGTGGCGCTCGCGCTCGTGCTCGGCGGTATTTTTATCGCCGAGCGGCTGGGGCGGTAGGGCGGGTACGCCTCAGCGCCATTCTCGGGCGGAGCGAAGCGCAGACCCGAGCATCTCATGACCAGAGGGCTCTGGTTTCCGCGATGCTTAGGGCTCAAGCTCGAGCATCACGGCGTGCGGGTGCTTGGAATGTCCGTCAGCGCAGCGCCGAAACCGCCAGCCGCGCCACGTCCGCCAGCGCCGCCTCGCGCTCCTTGGCATCGGCGCGGGAACCCGCGAGATAGGTCACGATGACGAAGTGCCGCCCGTCCGGCAGCGTCGCGATGCCGATATCGTTGGTGGCGTGGTTGATGCCGTCCGTGGTCAGGCCGAGGCCGGTGCGATGGGCGAAGCGTGAGCCGGCCGGCAGGCCCGCCTTGAGCCGGTCGGTGCCGACCTTCGATTCCGCGACGATCTTCTCGATGAAGGCGGTGTGCGCGGGGTCGCGCAGCCAGTTGCCCTTGGCGAAGGCCTCGAGGAATTGCGCGCTCGCCTCCGGCGTCGAGGCGTCGCGCTCGTCCTTGAGAGCGTTGGACAGAGCGGCGATGCGTAGCCGCGGCCGCATCGCCTTGAGGTCGGCGCGGAAGGTTTTCTCGTCGACGACCTGATCCCAGCCGAAGCCCTTGAGCCCGTAGATCTCCGGCTGGAACAGGCGCTCATAGCGGTCGATCGACATGCCGGTTATGCCGCCGTCGCGCAGCATCTTGGTCACGACCTGCGGTCCGCCGATCTCGCGCATCAGCAGGTCGGCAGCGGTGTTGTCGCTTTCGCCGGCGGCGAGGCGGATCAATTCACGCAGCGGATGGTCGTTGCGCTCGCCCTTGAAGCTTTTGACCAGCGGGCTGTGGAACAGCGAGAAATCCTTGCGGGTGACCGTGATCGGCTGGTCGAGCCTGAACTTGCCGGCCTCGACCTGTTGTAGCACCGCGACCGCCAAAGGCAGCTTGAACACGCTCTGCATCGGGAAGGTCTCGGAGCCGCGATGCGACCAGAGCTTGCGATCGCGCAGGTCCATCAGCGCGACGCCGAGACGGCCCTTGGATTGCTGCTCGATGCCCTCGATCGCCTTGTCGAGCTTGTCGCGGTCCCAGTCGGCGAGGGCCGGGGTTGCCGCGAGGCAAGCAAGAGCTGCGGCGGCAAGGCGGGTAAGGGCAGGCATGGGCGGTCCTCTGTGCGGGGCGATCACAGGGCCGTGATATTGCGGCGAGGTTGCGGCGGCTCAGAAGGCCTTGGGAAGGCCGGCTTGCTTGAGAATGCCGTTGGCGGTGTGACGGGATTTGATGCTGCTATCGACGGAGACGCGTTTGCCGCTCTCGGAATGGTGCCAAATTTCGTGATCACCCTTGCCCGATCGCAAACGCTCGTAGCCCGCCTCGGCCAGAAGCTTACGAACGGATGGTGCAAAGTTGTTCACGGGCGTCTCACAAACAGAGTGCCACCTGATTCGTCGTCAAGTGCAATGACGAGTACTATAAAGTAAGATATTTCGCCTCGAAGTATGCAGGTTTTCATATCCAGATATGAATTTTCACATGCAGGTATGAAAGTTGGTATATGAAGATGCGCCTTTGCGCTGAACCTCGGTTCCTATGCAGCAGTCCGGACGCGCTCATGCGCGTGAGCAATGATGTCTACCTCGATCTCTTCAGGAAGGTCCACTGCATCTTCAAGGAGGTCGGGAATGATATCGCGGATACGCTGGCGCAGGCCTTCGAGCGTCCCACTTTCCGTCGCGAGGCCGGGAATATCCGACTCTTCGACATACCAGACGCTGGCCTCGCTATCCCACGCCGCCCTGACGATCGCGTGCCGTTTCATCATTCGCTACCTGACCTCTTATGGGAGACGATGATGTGGGATGATATAGTTGTCTCCAAGCGGTTTTTCTACCAACCGCTACATCGACTCGTTATCGCAAAGCGACAGCTCGACCGGACAACCCTCGATGCCGAAGCATTCCGGCAGGAGCTGGTTCAAGCGCTCGCGCCGCGCCTCCAGCGTGTCGGCCTCGGTGACGATGCCGAGCTCGCCGGTATCCATCGCGTACCAGAGACCCGCCGCTTCGTCGCGGCGGACCTCGAAATGAACAGGCTCCGCCGCCCCGGCAGGCGCGGCGACGAGAACCTTCAGCGGGTTGATCGCGATCAGAACTTCAGCCGCCGGGCGCGCTTGACCATCGGGATCTCGTGGATCTTGTCGAGCAGTTCGTCCGAGATCGGCTCGTCGACCGAGACGTAGCAGATCGCGTCGCCGCCGGGCTTGTCGCGGCCGAGCGCGAAGGTCGCGACATTGACGCCGGCGGCGCCCAGCAGCGAACCGAACTGGCCGATGAAACCCGGCTTGTCGGCATTGCGGACATAGAGCATGTGCGGCGCGAACTCGGCATCGACCGCGATGTCGCGGATCTCGACGATGCGCGGCTTGCCGTCCTGGAACACCGTGCCGGAGGCGTGGCGCGGCATGTCCTCGGCCTCGACGACGATGCGGATGACGCTTTCGAGATTGCCGGCGACCTCGCGGGTCAGTTCCTCGACGACGATGCCCTTCTCCTTCGCCACCATGGCCGAGTTGACCATGTTGATCTCGGGCAGGAAGGGCCTGAGCACGCCGGTGATCGCGGCAGCAGAGATCGCCTTGAGGTTCAGGCTCGCGACCGCGCCCTCGTACTCGATGCGGATGCCCTTGACCGGCGCCTCGGTGAGCTGGCCGAGGAAGGAGCCGAGCTTCTCCGCGAGATCGACGAAAGGCTTCACGCGCGGCGCTTCTTCCGCCGTGATCGAGGGGAAGTTGACCGCGTTGGTGATCGCGCCCTTGAGCAGGTAGTCGCTCATCTGCTCGGCGACCTGCAGCGCGACATTCTCCTGCGCCTCGTTGGTGGAGGCGCCGAGATGCGGCGTGCAGACGACGTTCTCCAGCCCGAAGAGCGGGTTCGTCTCGGCCGGCTCCTGCGAGAACACGTCGAAGGCCGCGCCGGCGACATGGCCGGACTTGATCAGATCGGCCAGCGCCTGCTCGTCGACGAGGCCGCCGCGGGCGCAGTTGATGATGCGCACGCCCTTCTTGGTCTTGGCGAGGTTCTCGGCCGAGAGGATGTTCTTGGTCTTCTCGGTCATGGGCACGTGCAGCGTGATGAAGTCGGCGCGCTTCAAGAGGTCGTCCAGCTCGACCTTCTCGACGCCGAGCGCGACCGCGCGTTCCGGCGACAGATAGGGGTCATAGGCGATGACGCGCATCTTCAGGCCGATGGCGCGCTCGGCGACGATCGAGCCGATATTGCCGGCGCCGATCAGGCCGAGCGTCTTGGCCGTGATCTCGACGCCCATGAAGCGGTTCTTCTCCCACTTCCCGGCCTGGGTCGAGGTATCGGCCGAGGGAATCTGGCGGGCGAGCGCGAACATCATGGCAATGGCGTGCTCGGCGGTGGTGATCGAGTTGCCGAAGGGCGTGTTCATCACGATCA
>NZ_CAMFJF010000024.1 GCF_945956895.1 uncultured Allobosea sp.
CTTCTCGATGGAAAAATCCCCGCCTAACGGGTCACTTCTCGGCGGAAATCAACATCACCGGCACGCGCAGTTCCAAGAGTCGCTCGATGATCCGCTGCCGGTATTGAACCGCGACGCCATCCGGCAGCAAGGAGACTGCGTCGGGCGGATTTTCGAGATCTGCTCGAGCGCATCGGCGAGTTCGCGTTCATTCGCGAGCAATGCTGTCGTCATTTCGATATCGAGGCGCCGGGCTGCCGATATCGCCTCGGCTTCCTCAAGTTCCATTCCAGCGTGGGCTGGGTTGCCCATAAGTACGACGCGCCGCAGGGACGGACGGATCTCGCGCAGGATCTCGATCCGCTTGGGGTTCATTTCGGCAGCCATGAAGGTCAGCCCGGTCAGGCCGGGCCGCGGCCTCGCGAGGCTCTCCGCTAAGCCTGCAGAGACCGGATCGGAGCTCGTCAGAAACACGATGGGTACGGGCAGCCGCAGCTTGCCGACGAGAGGGACGGCAGCTCCCTGCACAATCAGCATCGAGATCGGTGAGCGGACCAGATCCTGGGCGAGCTCCGGAATGCTGGAGATCTGGTCATTGCCGTAGCGGAAATCGAGGGTCACATCCCGGTTCTCGACCCAACCAAGTGCGGCAAGGCCGGCCTTGAACACCTTGACACCCGGCGCAATGCTCTGCGGGCGTTGCGCCGTCAACCAGCCGATGCGCAGGGGCGCAGCGATAAGCGGCGGGGCGAGCGCCGATGCGGCCGCCATCGTCAGGAAAGCCCTTCGATTCATGTCCTCACCTCAGCAGCGGGTGTTCACTTGGGGCGTGGTCGTGTGACCATCGTATTCGGGCACTCGGAACGGGAAAAGAACGTGCCTCGACAGAGATTAGCTGCTGATCGATCCGCCGTGGGTGAGGCAGTTCACACTGCACCAGGCCCCCGCACTACCTCTTCGCACTGATGCTGCCGGCGGGGAGCCTCGTCACAGGACGACGTAGAGATCCTGGCGGGCACAGAAACTCGATGCGTGTTGCCGCTGCAGCTCTTCTTCACGGTGTTCAAGCATGTCGTCGGTGTGGGTGGGGGCATGGTGCACGCAGGCGAGGCGGCGCGCATTCGCCTTGCGCAGCAGCCTGAGGCCGGCCTGCCAGCTCGAATGCCCCCAGCCGCGATGGGGATCGTAGTCGACGCTTTCGTCCCACATCGCGTCATAGACGATCAGGTCAGCGCCTTGGCAGAAATCGGCCAGCGCCTCTTCGTGCGCGGCATCCCGGTGCTCATGGTCGGTGATGATCGCCAGCGCCTTGCCAGCGTGATCGAAGCGATAGCCGCAAGCGCCGCCGCCGTGGTTCAGCCGAACGGTTCGGATGCGATGACATCCGATCGCGAGCGTCGTGCCCAACTCGAAATCGGAGCAGGCGCGGATGCCGCGCATTCGGTCCAGCGCGACCGGGAAGAAGGGCTCGCCAAGCAGGCGCGCGAGACAACTGCGCACATCGCAAGAGCCGAAGGCCGGGGCGTGAATCTGGATTCTTGCGGCCGGTGAGCGAAGTACCTCGAAGCCGGTCAGGCCGATAATGTGGTCGAGGTGGAAATGGGTCAGCAACAATGTCGCATTCATGTCGCCGTCTTCCACCATAGCGCCGCCCAGCCGGCGCAGGCCGGAGCCGGCATCGACGATGAAGCGCTCGTCGCCGAGCTTGACCTCAAAGCAGATCGTGTCGCCCCCGAAGCGAACATAATCGCCCCCGGAAACCGGGATCGATCCTCGCACGCCCCAAAACCTGATACTCAGGCCGGGCGTCGCACCTTTCACGTCCCGTGTCATGCTGCCTGATCCGGGTTCATGCCGTGGCTCACAACCGCAACGTTCTCCTGCAGGCGCTTGACCATGAGCCGTGTCACCGAGAGCGCCATTTGGGGAAACTCGGCCATCAGCGCGAGAAAGACCTGCTTCTGCAGACGCAGAGCCGTTACCTCGGACTCTGCCAGGATCGTCGCCGAACGCGGTTCGCCGGTGACGAGGCCCATCTCGCCAACGATTGCGTTTTCACCGACGTGCGAGATCGGGACGGGACCATTTGCCGTGTCGATCATGACCGTGACGACGCCGGTCAAAACCACATAAGCCGCGTCGGCATCCTCGCCCTGGCGAAATAACGCCTCGCCAGCGGAAAACCGCACGCGGGCGCTGGTGAAGGCCAGCAGCCTCAGGCGCGGCATGTCGATGCCGGCGAACAGCGCAACCGAACGCGGCGCCCTGACGTCATCGTTTTCGGCGGTGGCAACGTCAGATGACGCAGGCACGGGCTCCAGCGCGGTCTCCGCTTCCGAAGCGGCTTCCTTCATCGTGACGATCTTCGCGCCTTCAAAGGAGATCTGCAAATCGAAGTCAGCATCCTTCGTCAGTTTGTGGCCCGCGACAATGAGCGTGCGCCCGGCCATCTCTTCCTGGACGCGCTTCACGATCGTGGTCGCCTCGACGTCACCGAAAGCACCCAACGCATCGTTCAAGATCAAGACTTGCGGTCGTCGCATAATACTGTGCGCCAGCATCAGCGAGGCCTTCGTACTCGCGAAGAGAAGCCGGCCGGCATATCCGGCCGGCTGATTAAGCCCGAGCACATAGACGTGATGGACCAGATCGTGCTCGATCAGCGCCTCGCGAATGACATCGACGATCTGCTCCCCTGCCAAGAGGGCGTCATGGGCGATGACGCCGAACAGGAGATTGTCGCGCAAGGGCGCCGTTTTGCAGAAGCTCGCAGGATCGTAAAAGGCGATGCTTCGCGTCGTGGCTGTCCCGATCGTGTCACGAATGACGTGGCGGGCCGCCAGCAGCCGGTTCTCCAGTGCCTTGTCCAGGAGGCCGAGGCGATGGCGCGGTTCGATGTACAGCATCGCAAGCCCGAGGAGGCGGCTGCGATCAGGCTCCTCGGGCTCGGCCAGCACGAAGCGCGCAAGCAATTCGCGATAGATCGGAAAGGCCTGTGCGGGGAAGAACGCGAACTGCTCGAACAGGATGTGGTCTGCAGGCAGCCCCTCGAAGATGTCGAGCATGGTCCTGGCGATGCCCAGGCCGAGCTCGGTAAGGGGGGCGTCAATCCGGCGGCATCGAGCACCTGCCGCAGGAACGGGTCCGCACCGAGGGGCGCGCCGTTCAAGGCGCTGTCGGTGGCCCAGCCAAAGATCAGGTTTTCTCCGATTGGTGCGTTCTGGATGTAGCGTGCCGGGTCGTAAGGCTCGATCGCCCCGGCGATGCCGAGCGTTTGCAGCCGATTGCGAATGCCGGCGCGTAGATCCGAAACTCGGGGCGCAATCGCCTCGATCGCTTCGGTCTCTAGCCGACGCTCCAACCCATAACGGAAGACGAGATCATCGAGCCCTGTTGCTCGGAGCACTGAAATCAGCCGTCGATTGAGAGCGGCCGTGTCATCGCAGCCGGCGCCGCGCAGATCCAGCGTCTCGGCTGGTGCAGCAAGCTCGGGACTGTGGCGTAGACCTTAGAGGATGTTGTCACGCAGGCTGCCATCGAGGATCACCGCTTCCGGTCCGACATAGGCGAGCGCGCGCCGGCGTGCCGTTGGCTCGAAATCGGCCAATGGTTTTCCGGCCAGGGTGACCATGCCGGTGTAGGCCGTGATCCGCCCGCCGAGGATCTGAGCAAGCACGGCCGCGCTCTCGCCGCTGAGGTCCACGAGAGCGATGCTCCTGCCAAGCGGCAAGGACAACGAGGCACGTTCGAGCAGGGACTCGCCGGTGGCACCGACAACGCCGACGGTTGCGAACGCGATCTGCCCCTGCGGCGCGAGATCTCCGACATCGGTCGTCGGTTGCGACGATCCGGCTGCCGGTTTCCGGTCCATGAAAGCGAATTGTTCGCCGATCTGCTGGAACTTGGCTTCGGCATCGAGCCGCTGCTGGTCCCAGTCGATCAGATCCTTGATCGGTGGCGGCAGGTCGCGATAGGCGGCGATGACGGCAACGAGCTGACCGAGGTCGAGCCGGTTGGTCAGAGCGTAGTAGCCGCCGATTGCATAGAAGAGGAAGGGCGCGGCCTGCGCCAGCAGGTTGTTGAGCGACTTGACCGCGAACTTGCGCCCGTAAAGCTGGTAACGGATGTGAAACAACCCCTCGAGCCGGTTCGCGACGAGGCTGCGCTCAACGGCATGGGTACCGTGGTTGCCAATTTCTCCCAGGGCATCGACGACCTCGCCGATCTTGCCGGCAAGCGCGCGCGAGGCAAGCTGGCGCTCTCTGCCCAGCCGCACCTGCTCGCGGCGCAGGCGCGGGATGATGATGGCTTGTGCCAGGATGATGGCGGCGGGATCAGGCCGAGCGACAGATTCTGCAGCAGAATGAAGCCCAGCGCGGTCAACACTTGCCCGCCGAGCAAGATCGGCTGGACGAAGGCGTCACCGACAAAACCGCCAATCGGCTCGACTTCGTCCTTGATGATGGACGCCGCTTCGGACGGCTTGACGTGGCGCGCGGCCTCCGGCGTCAGCTGGAGCAGGCTGGAGAACAGGTCGAAACGCAGCTGCTGCAACAGCCGCTCACCAAGAGCGCCTTTGCGCATGTTGATGACGTATTTGAAGCTGCCATTGATCAGCACAAGCAGCAGAAACAGGCCCGATAGCGCAAAGAGATAATCGATCCGACCGAGTGTGAAGCCCTCGAAGGACGCAAGTTGCATCCCGCCCAGCCAGCCGGGCAGCGCAACATCGAAACGGAACAAGGGAGCCGTCGTTCGGCCGCCGGCGAAGGCTCGCCCCTGCAATACGTCTGAAACGATGTACTTCGGCAGGTCGAGCGAAAAATAGTAGAAAGGGAATGACAGCAGCACGACGGCGAGAATGCGAACTTGCCCACCTCGGCTATTTCGCCAGATGTAGCCAAAGAATTCGCTCATCTGACATACGCCCGACTTGCCGGAATTCTGGCTCCGATGGCTGTCTCGATCCGAAGCCGAGAGCCAGAACGGGCGTCGTGTCCCCGACCGCCGCGCGGACGTCGGCGATGGTCGTGAACTGCGACGTTGAAAAGGTACGTCTGCGGACACGGGTGGCCGCCTGCGCGCCGACGGAACTTCGTGCGATGCGCAAGCTCGGCGACGAGCACGCGAAACGCCATGGAAGCCAGGGATGTGCCCAGCAACCCAAGGACGGAGCCTGTGTCACGAATGCGATGCTTGAACATGGCAAATCCTCGCGCTCAGACTATCCGAAATGCGTCCTGTGTCCGAGGTCTCAAGGGTAGATGCTTCGCTCGAGCCGGCCGCAGCTGGCGGAGCAGGCGAAGATGCGTCCGCATTCGCTTTCGCGCTTGACTGGGCGTCATTAGATGTCCGGAGAGAGGATTTCGTTATGGCGTGCCGGTTATGGCAGCGCCTCCTCCTCCATCAATTCACCCGCACAATCGTCCGGGGATATCGTGGCTCTGCTGCGATACAGTTTGCAGAAATATCCATTTCCGATCGCAATGGTATGGGAGACTTCCA
The DNA here is from genome assembly GCF_945956895.1 of uncultured Allobosea sp. Taxonomy (GTDB): domain Bacteria; phylum Pseudomonadota; class Alphaproteobacteria; order Rhizobiales; family Beijerinckiaceae; genus Allobosea. The sequence continues at coordinate 5,485 of NZ_CAMFJF010000024.1, forward strand.
GTTGTAATTTTCATGACGTTCTATTTCTGGGAGATTTGATTCGAACAAGGCCGATATGATTACAAAAATCGAAACCGTTCCTAGAATTAAACGGATAATCATGGGACGAGTCTTATTATGATATCGTTGATGATATTGTAATTCTACTTAACTTCATCGGCGAAAACTGGATTTGTATCGATCTATGATTCAGCTGCCCATGATTTGTCTCGGGTAAGTCGATGCCGTTTCGATGAAGGAAAGCATGGCATGCTCCGCTCTCCCGGCGTGTGAGGAGCTTCACACGACCGGCGCTCCGAAGCGCAGTAATGTCAACTTTGTAAGGGCCTCCGGCATGTCAGCAACGGCCTGAATGATTTATACTGCCTGTTGGTCACCCTTATGAATTCCGCTGGAACAATCGTTCTGAAGAGGCTTGCGGCTTGGGAGCAAGGAGGCTCGAGATGCGCCGGCGAGAGTTCATCGGCTTGGTCGGCGCCGCTGCGGCTTGGCCATGCGCCGGACTTGCGCAGCGCCCGACGAAGCCGGCGGTCGTCGGGTTCCTTGTGCCTGGTACGCCAACCTCCTTCAGTCAAAGGCTCGCCGCGAGCGTCAAGCGGCTCGGCGAGCTTGGCTGGATCGACGGACGCACGATCACGATCGAATATCGGTGGGCAGAGGCGCAACGCTTCGACGAGATCGCGGCCGAGCTCGTTCGCCTAAAGGTGGATGTTATTTTTACGACTGGAACACCACCGGTTATCGCACTTCGCAAGCTGACATCGGAAATCCCGATCGTATTCGTCGCTGCAGGGGATCCGGTCGGCACCGGGTTGGTCGTCAGCCTGGCGCGGCCGGGCGCCAATATCACGGGATTATCCAACCAATCCGCCGATATCGTCAAAAAGCGCCTCGGGCTCTTGCGCGAGATGGTGCCCAATCTCAGCAAACTGGCGGTCATGGCCAAAATCGACAACATCTCTGCTGCGAAGGAAATGCGCGAGGTCCAAACAGTGGCGGCTGCGCTCGGAATGCAGCCCATCATGCTTGAAGTCCGGGAAGCAGACGACATCACGGCCGCATTTGCCGGACTAGCGGAGCGGGCGGATGCGCTCTATGTCGTCCCCGATTCGCTCGTCACGACCAATGCGCTTCGGATTGGTGCGCTGGCGCTGGGCGCGCGGCTGCCGACGATCCATGGCGCGCGCGAGTTGGTTCAAGCAGGTGGCTTGATGTCCTACGGAGCGAATTACCCCGCGCTGTATCGACGGGCCGCCGAATATATCGACAAGATTTTGCGCGGAGCGAAACCTGCTCGAATGCCGATCGAACAGCCGACCCAGTTCGATTTGGTCATCAATCTGAGTACGGCAAAAGAACTCAGCCTCTCGATTTCACCGTCGCTCATCGCTCGTGCCGATGACGTTATCGAATAGATGTTGGCTAAGGGACGAGAGCCTGATTGAATAGCCCCGAGTTTTGTAGACGCCCTCGGTTTAGATTTTCTGCCGCCGCTCGAACTCGACGGGTGACAGCATGCCGTTCCGGACGTGCTTGCGCTTCGGGTTGTAGAACATCTCGATATATTCGAACACGTCCTGCCGTGCTTCATCCCGGTTTCTGTAGGTTTTGCGGCGTATCCGCTCGCGCTTGAGCAGGTTGAAGAAGCTCTCCGCGACCGCATTGTCGTGGCAGTTTCCACGCCGGCTCATCGAATGTTCAAGATTGTGGCGCCTGAGGAACCCTGCCCACTCCATGCTGGTAAATTGCGAGCCCTGATCGGAGTGAACCAGGACCTTGGCCTTTGGCTTCCTCCGCCAAACCGCCATGAGCAGCGCCTGCAGCACGACGTCTGTCGTCTGGCGGCTTTGTAGCGACCAGCCGATGACGCGACGGGAGAACAAGTCGATCACGACGGCCAGGTAGGCAAAGCCCTCCACCGTTCGAATGTAGGTAATGTCTGTCACCCACGCCTTGTCGGGCGCGGTGACGTCGAACTGCCTGGCCAGCGTATTGTCGATCAGGACGGATGGTTTGCCGCTATGGCTGCGCGGCCGGCGCTTGTAGCCGATCTGGGCCTTGATGCCGGCAAGCCTTGAAAGGCGAGCGACCCGGTTCGGGCAACTCGTCTCTCCCTGATCGAGAAGATCATCATGCAGCTTGCGATAGCCGTAGACCTTGCCGCTGTCCGTCCAGGCCTTGCGCAGGAGTTCGGTCTGACGCGCATCCTCACGCGCTCGCTTGCTCAACGGGGCCTTGAGCCAGGCATAGAAGCCGCTGGCTTGGATGCGCAGGCAACGACACATCGCCCGGATCGAGAACAATGGGCGATGCTCGGCGACGAACGCGTATCTCACTTTGCATCCCTGGCGAAATACGCGGTGGCTTTTTTTAGGATGTCGCGCTCCTCGGTGACGCGAGCCAGTTCCTTCTTCAGCCGCCGGATCTCCCCAGCCTGATCCGCTTCGCCCGAGCCCGCAGGCTTCGCGAACTTCTTCTTCCAGGCGTAAAGCGAGTGTGGGCTCACCCCAAGTCGCTGCGAGACCTCGGCAACCGGGTAGCCCCGTTCGGTGATCTGCGCCACCGCATCGCGCTTGAAATCCTCAGTGAAACTGCCAGTCCCCATCGTCGCCTCCTTGCCTCAAAATTAGGGAAGAAGGCGTCCTCAAATCTAGGGGCTATTCAGCCTTGAGCTGCTGCCCTGCCACAGCAGCCGTCGGCGGCTGCACCGAAAGTCCCTTGATGCTCATCGCGCCTTTCAGCGGGATCGAGCCATCGAATGTCGCGCCGGCCGTGAGCGCGCCGAGATTGATCGTGTAGAGATTGCCGCCCGCAGCCGTCGCCGGCGTATCCTTGTCCGGTGCGGTGATAGCCACATTCGTCCATGAAAAGCGCGAGAAGCGCAGGCCGCCGGGATTGGCGGTGAGCAGCGACGAGAGATCGGCGCCGTCGAGCACGACCGGTCCGCTTTTGATCGTGACGGGTCCGCCCTCGTCGGTCTTCCCAGCACCGTCGATGCCAGCCAGTTCGGCATGGCCGACCTTGCCATCTCCGACTGCGCCGGCAGCAATGCGGTCATCGGCTCTAGGCAGATCGTAGTGCCGGGCCGATGCCAACAGCGCGATCTCACCAGGTTTCCTTGACCGTCTCCATGACGACATTGGTCGAGGTGTTCGCGACATGCGGCAGGTTCGAGATCTTCTCGCCCAGCACGGCGCGGTAGCGCCTGATATCGGGCGTCCTGATCTTCAGGAGATAGTCGAAACGCCCGGCGATCATGTGGCATTCCTCGACCTCGCGGATTTTTTTGACCTCCTCGTTGAACTTGGTCAGCGCTTTTTCCGTGGTGTCGGACAGCTTCACCTCGGCGAAGGCGATGTGATCGAGCTTCAGCTTCGCCGGATTGAGCGTCGCCCGGAAGCCTTCGATGTAGCCATCGTCGACCAGCCGGCGGAACCGGATCTGGCAGGGTGTCTTCGACAGGCCGATCCGCGCACCGAGTTCCGCGATCGAGATCCGGCCGTCTTCCCTGAGAACGTCCAGCATCTTGCGGTCGAGCGCGTCCAGATCGCCTTCATTCTGCATTCCCTTGGGCTTCTTCACTTGTAATCTCCAAATCTGAAGTCCGAGTGGACTGTAGGATAGCGAAAATTGGACCGCCTGAGAATCGGGCTCGTGATAAGCTCCCGCGCAAAGAACGGGAGAGGGCGCCGCCCCGGCCCGTCTAGCTCGAGCCCGCCGGGAAAAGCCATGAGCCAAGCCACCGCTGCCGCCGTTGCCACCGCCGCCAGCCCGGCGCCTTTCACAGGCTTCGCGCCGCCGATCCGGGAACAGTCGGCGCTGCGCCGGGCGATCACCGCCGCCTACCGCCGGTCGGAAACCGAATGCCTCCCGCCCTTGCTGGCCGCCGCGAAGCTCGCCCCGGCAAGCAAGCAGGAGATCGCCCGCACGGGGCGCAAGCTGATCGAGGCGCTGCGGGCCAAGCACAAGGGCACGGGTGTTGAGGGGCTGGTCCAGGAATATTCGCTCTCCAGCCAGGAGGGCGTCGCGCTGATGTGCCTCGCCGAGGCGCTGCTGCGCATCCCGGACACGGCGACGCGCGATGCGCTGATCCGCGACAAGATCGCCGATGGCGACTGGAAGTCCCATGTCGGCGGCGGCAAGTCGCTCTTCGTCAATGCCGCGACCTGGGGCCTCGTCGTCACCGGCAAGCTGACCTCCACCGTCAACGATCGCAGCCTCGCGGCTGCTCTGACGCGCCTCATCGCCCGCGCAGGCGAGCCGGTGATCCGCCGCGGCGTCGACATGGCGATGCGGATGATGGGCGAGCAGTTCGTCACCGGCGAGACGATCGACGAGGCGCTGAAGCGCGCCCGGCCGCTGGAGGCACGCGGCTTCCGCTATTCCTACGACATGCTCGGCGAGGCCGCGACCACCGCCGCCGATGCGCAGCGCTATTACCGCGACTACGAGAACGCGATCCACGCCATCGGCAGGGCTGCGAACGGACGCGGCGTCTATGAAGGCCCGGGCATCTCGATCAAGCTCTCGGCCTTGCATCCGCGCTATAGCCGCGCGCAGGCCGGCCGGGTGATGTCGGAACTGCTGCCGCTTGTGCGCGAGCTCGCGCTGATCGCCAAGTCCTACGATATCGGCCTCAATATCGATGCCGAGGAGGCGGACCGGCTGGAGCTCTCGCTCGACCTGCTGGAGGCGCTGAGCTTCGACGATGCCCTGAAGGGCTGGAACGGGCTCGGCTTCGTGGTGCAGGCCTATGGCAAGCGCTGCCCCTTCGTGCTCGACTGGATCATCGATCTCGCCCGCCGCTCCGGCCGGCGCATGATGGTGCGGCTGGTCAAGGGCGCCTATTGGGATGCCGAGATCAAGCGGGCGCAGGTCGACGGGCTCGCCGATTTCCCGGTCTATACCCGCAAGGTCCATACCGACGTCGCCTATGTCGCCTGCGCCCGCAAGCTGCTGGCCGCACCCGATGCGATCTTCCCGCAATTCGCTACGCATAACGCCCAGTCGCTGGCGACGATCTATCACCTCGCCGGCAACGACTTCACTGTGGGCAAATACGAGTTCCAGTGCCTGCACGGTATGGGCGAGCCGCTCTATGACGAGGTCGTCGGTAAGGACAATCTCGACCGGCCCTGCCGCATCTATGCGCCGGTTGGCACGCATGAGACGCTGCTTGCCTATCTCGTGCGCCGCCTACTCGAGAACGGCGCGAACTCCTCCTTCGTTAACCGCATCTCCGATCCGAAGGTCACGATCGACTCGCTCGTCGCCGACCCTGTCGACGTCGTCGAGGCGATGCCGGTCATCGGCATGCTGCATGACCAGATCGCGCTGCCGGCCTACCTCTACGGCGCCGACCGCGCCAATTCTGGGGGTATCGACCTCTCGAACGAGGCGGCTTTGGCTGAGCTCGCGGGCAATCTCACTGCCTCGGTCGGTGAGAGCTGGCATGCCGTGCCGCTGCTCGCCGACAATTCGACTGCGGGCACGACGCGGCCGATCCTGAATCCGGCGGATCATTCCGATGTCGTCGGGCAGGTCACCGAGCTTGCGGTCGAGGATGCCGTCAAGATCGCGCGCCTCGCCGCCGAGGGCGGCAAGGCCTGGGCCGCCGTCCCGCCGACCGAGCGCGCTGCCTGCCTCGACCGCGCCGCCGACATCATGCAGGCGCGCATCGAGACGCTGATGGCCATTGCCATGCGCGAGGCCGGCAAGTCCGCTGCCAATGCGATCAGCGAGGTGCGCGAGGCGATCGACTTCCTGCGCTACTATGCCGACCAGGCGCGCAAGACGCTGGGGCCGGCGCATGCGCCGCTGGGGCCGATCGTCTGCATCAGCCCGTGGAACTTCCCGCTGGCGATCTTCACAGGCCAAGTCGCTGCGGCGCTTGTCGCCGGCAATGCGGTGATGGCCAAGCCTGCCGGCGTCACGCCGATCATCGCCCATGAGAGCGTGAAGATCCTGCACGAGGCCGGCGTGCCGCGCGGCGCCTTGCAATTCACGCCCGGCAGCGGGCGCCTCGGCGCGGCGCTGGTCGGCGCGGCCGAGACGGCCGGCGTGATGTTCACCGGCTCGACCGAAGTCGCGCGCGGCATCCAGGCGCAGTTGGCCGAGCGTCTCTCGGCCGAGGGCAAGCCGATTCCGCTGATCGCCGAGACCGGCGGCCAGAACGGCATGATCGTCGATTCCTCGGCGCTGGCCGAACAGGTCGTCGGCGACGTCATCGCCTCGGCCTTCGACAGCGCCGGCCAGCGCTGCTCCGCTTTGCGCGTGCTCTGCCTGCAGCAGGACATTGCCGACCGCACGCTGCACATGCTGCAGGGTGCGCTGAAGGAGCTCACCATCGGCCGCACCGACAAGCTCAGCGTCGATATCGGCCCGGTGATCAGCGAGGGCGCTAAAGCCGAGATCGACGATCATGTCGCGCGGATGCGCGGCCTCGGCCGCAAGGTCGAGCAGCTCCCGCTGCCGGAGGCCGCGGCGAAGGGCACCTTCGTGCCGCCGACTATCGTCGAATTGAAGAGCCTGACCGATCTGAAGCGCGAGGTGTTCGGCCCGGTGCTCCACGTCATCCGCTACCAGCGCGACGATCTCGACCGGCTGATCGACGAGGTCAACGGCTCCGGCTACGGCCTGACATTCGGCCTGCACACCCGGCTCGACGAGACGATCGCCCATGTCACCAGCCGCATCAAGGCGGGCAATCTCTACGTGAATCGCAACATCATCGGCGCGGTGGTCGGCGTGCAGCCCTTCGGCGGGCGCGGCCTCTCCGGCACCGGGCCGAAAGCGGGCGGGCCGCTCTATATCGGCCGTCTCGTGCGCAAGGCGCCGATCCCGCCGCAGCACAGCTCGATTCATACCGATCCGGCGCTGCTCGAATATGCCGCCTGGCTCTCGGGCAAGGGGCTGAACGCCGAGGCGAACACCGCCCGCGAGATCGGCGGCCATTCGGCGCTGGGTCTCAATGTCGAACTGGCCGGCCCGGTCGGCGAGCGCAATCTCTATGCGCTGCATCCGCGTGGCCGCATCCTGCTCGTGCCGCAGACCGAAGCCGGCCTCTATCAGCAGGTGGCGGCGGCGCTGGCGACGGGCAACCAGCTCGTCATCGACACGGCTTCCGGGCTGAAGGGGGCGTTGTCGGGCCTGCCGGCTGCGGTCGAGGCGCGCGTCAGCTGGACCTCGGACTGGGAGGCCGACGGCCCGTTCTCGGGCGCGCTGGTCGAGGGCGACACCAAGCGTATCGGTGAGGTGAATCGCCGGATCGCCGGCCTCTCCGGACCCCTCGTGCTGGTCCAGGCGGCAAGCACCGAGGAGCTGAAGCGCGGTCCCGACGCCTATTGCCTGAACTGGTTGCTGGAGGAGGTTTCGACCTCGATCAACACCACTGCGGCCGGCGGCAATGCCAGCCTGATGACCATCGGTTGAGAGGCTGGCCAGGCGGCTTCGGGGGCGATCAGAAGACACTCTCCGGCTGGCGCCGGAGAGTGTCGTTCCCGTTCCCGAGCGGTTGATTGCGCAAGCTGCTTCGGACCGCGATCGCGCCCGGTCCAGCTAATATGTCTGGCTGAGATACTCGGCGATGGCTTTTGCGTCCTTCTCGTCGATCGGGGCCTTGTAGACCTTGATCATCTTCTGGACCTCGGCATCCCAGAAGGCCGCGCCCTTCTTGCCCGGCTGATAGTTGATGTAGTCGGTCGAATGGCAGGCCGTGCAGTTGTTCCTGGCGGCCTCGAATCCGGGCTGGGGACCGGGCTTGAACGTGGCCGTCTCCTCCGGGAGCTTGTAACTCTTCGGCGCGGCGAGCGCGGGAACGGCGATGCCGAGCGTCAGGATGAAGGCGGCGCTAAGCGCGCGGGGGCAGGTGATCATGGACATGACAATCTCCCTCACGCAGCCACGACACGCGTCGTCTCGACGACGTTGCGCAGATAGCCGGACGGATTCCAGAGCGGCTGCATCGGCTGGGTCTGGCCCTTGGCGTTGGTCGCCTTGACCATCAGCTTCTGCTCGCCGGCTGCAACGGCAACATTCGCCTTCCACTCGCGGAAGGAGTACTTGCCGAGATCCTGGCCGAGATTGGCCTTGACCCAGGTTTGGCCGCCGTCGCCGGAAACCTGGACCTCGGCGATGCCAGAGCCGCCATCGAAGGCGATGCCGCGCAGAGCCAACGCGCCGGCCTTGACCTTCGCGCCGTCAAGCACATTGGTAATGAAGGAGCGGACGGTGAAGCGGTTGATCGGGATCGTCGCCGTCGGCGATTTTCCGGGCTCGACGCAGGCGCAGTCATTGTCGGGGATACGATAGGCCGTCTTCATCCAGAAGCTGTCGAGCTCCTTGTCGAGCACGGTGATCTCGTTGAGATGCTTGACCCAGTAGGTGCCGTAATAGCCCGGCACGACCAGGCGCAGGGGATAGCCGTTGAGCCAGGGCAGATCCGTTCCGTTCATGGCATAGGCGAGCATGACCTCGCCGTCGCGGGCATGGTCGAGCGCCAGCGCCTTGGTGAAGTCGGGCGTATCGGGCGAAACCGGGCCGTCGAGCCCGGCAAAGGCGACCTGTACCGCTCCCGGCTGGACGCCGGCCTTGTCCAGCACGGTCTTCAGGGAAACGCCGCGCCAGCGCGCATTGCCCATCGCGCCATTGCCGAGCTGGCCGCCCGCCACACGCGGTTCGACGAAGCCGCGGCTGTTGCCGGAGCACTGGTTGACGGCGACGATCTCGACGGCGGGCATGCTCTTCAGCTCGCGCAGCGACAGCGAGAGCGGCTTCGCCACCTTGCCCTTCACCTCGAGCTTGAAAGTGTCCGGATCGATCTCGAGCGGGATATCCGCGAGATGGTAGCGCACGAAGAAGGCGTCGTTGGGTGTGATGACGCCGTCGTTGAACACCGCGAACGGCGTCTCGAGCTGCGGCGGGCGCGCCGTCTGCTGGATCAGGGGGCGTTTGCCCGGCACTCTGACGAGCTCGCGCTCGCCGTTCTCGAAAGGCAGCTTGACGGTTTCGGCAGCGAAGGCGGTGAAGCGCGATCCACTCATCGCTGCGACACCGAGGCCCAATGCGGCACTGCCGGCAGATGTCAGCATCTGTCGTCTGTTCAACATGGCGTTTCTCCCGAGGACACATTCCTCGAAAGACAAAGACGCGCGGGCGCGTCGATTTATTCCATGTCGAGAAAACCCTCGGTCAGGCTCCGCAGGGCTCGCCGATCTTCGGGACTTCCCTGAGTGCCGCGACCAGCTCCTCGGTCGGCGCCTGCTGCTGCCGGATCAGCTTCGCGATCAGATCGGCGAGGCGGTCGAGCCGTGCCGGATCCATGCCGCGGCTGAGCAGTGCGTAATCGGCATCCGGCGTGCTCCAGGCGCGAATGCGCAGGCCATCGCTGTCGCTGGCCGTCGGCGTTTCGCGCCATTGCCGCGAATGCGGCGCGATCCAGAGGCCGAGCCGGCAGCCATGCGGCCCGCGATAGCCGGCGAGCAGGCCTCCGTCGCGCGTTGTCGGATCGAGCGAGAGATGGGCGAGTTCCAGCGCGGAGGCGCTGAGATCGGGAAGATGCCGGCTGCGCGCGGCGGCGAGGTCAACCTGTACGCGCGGGGCCGGCATATCGTCCGGGCGGGCGTCGATCCAGTGCCGGTGCGCTGCGACCGCCGCAGTCAATCCAGCTTCGGGCGCGACCGCAGGCTCGACGGAACGCAGCGCGAAAAGGCCGAGGCAAGCCGCGAGCGCCAGGCTGGCGGCGATGAGCAGGGCCGCGCCCGGGCGGCGACGCCGCGGCAGCATCAGGGGCGGAGCCTCGGCCTCGGACGGCAGGCGGCGCGTGACGGCGCGCAGCCGCGACAGCGTCGCGACCTGCTCCGCCAATCGGGGATCACGCGCGACCGCAGCCGCGACATCGGCTGCCTCGCCCGGCGAGAGCTCGTCGTCGACATAGGCGCTCAACCGGTCCGAGGAGACCGCTTCTCCCGGAGTTGGTGTTTCACTGCGCATGTCGGCGTCTCGTTTCGATCGGGCGCAGGTTCTCGCGCTCGATCACGGCCAGCAGGGCCTGCCTCGCCCGGCTCAGCCGGCTCATGATCGTTCCTTGCGGCACGCCCAGGATGGATGCGACCTCGCCATAACGGAAGCCCGCCAGATCGACCAGCTCGATGATCTCGCGATGGGCCGGCGCGATCTGCTTCAAGGCCTGCCGCACCGTGATCTCCGCGATGATGCCGTCGTCATAGCGGTGATCGAAGCCGCGGCCATCTGGCGCCGATCCGGAATCCGCCTCCTCGCCGCGGTGATGGTCGCGGCGATAATTGTCTATCCAGGCATTGCGGACGATCTTGAACAGCCAGGCACGAACCGCTTCCGGGCGCGGCTGCGGGCCCCGGTGTCCAAGGGCCTTGAGGGCGCAGGACTGGACCAGATCCGCAGCAGTGTCGGAATTGTCGGTCAGGCGCAGCGCATAGGAAAAAAGACTTTTCCAGTTGGTACGCAGCGCCTCTTCGATCATGGCTATCAGGCGCTTGTCGCCGCAGCCATCCGCTGCATGCCGCTGAGCACGGCCTTGAGCGAGGCCATGACGATGTTCGGGTCGATGCCGACGCCATGGACGATCTTGCCGTCCCCGTCCTCGAGCTTCACATAGCAGGCCGCCGTGGCGTTGGCGCCGCGGCCGACGGCGTGCTCGTGATAGTCGAGCAGCGAAAAGGCGACGCCATAGGTCTTTTGGAGGGCGTCGACGAAGGCGTCGATCGGGCCGTTGCCGACGCCTTCGATGCTGCGGAGCGAGCCGTCCCGTTGCTTGAGATCGGCGATCAGTGTCCGCGCATCCTGGCCGGTCGGGAAGGTCTTGTGGGAGATCAGCTCCAGCGGCGCCCCGGTCAGCAGATAGGTCTTGCCGAACAGCGCCCAGAGGGCCGAGGCGGTCAATTCCTTGCCGTCGGCATCCATCTGCTCCTGCGCGATCTTGGAGAATTCGACCTGGAGGGGGCGCGGCAGGTCGAGGCCGTGATCCGCCTGCAGGAGATAGGCAATGCCGCCCTTGCCCGATTGCGAGTTGATGCGGATGACGGCCTCGTAGTCGCGGCCGACATCCTTGGGATCTATCGGCAGATAGGGCACCTGGAAGAGCGGATCGTTGCGCTTCTGCTGGGCGTCGAAGCCCTTCTTGATCGCATCCTGATGCGAGCCCGAGAAGGCGGTGTAGACGAGCTCTCCGACATAGGGGTGGCGCTCATGCACCGGCAGCTGCGTGCAGTATTCGGCGATGCTGCGGATCTCGTTGACATCGCGCAGGTCGAGCGCGGGGTCGACGCCCTGCGTGAACAGGTTCAGCGCCATGGTGACGATATCGACATTGCCGGTGCGCTCGCCATTGCCGAACAGCGTGCCTTCGACCCGGTCGGCGCCCGCCATCAGCGCGAGCTCGGCGGCGGCGACCGCCGTGCCGCGGTCGTTATGCGGATGGATCGAGAGCAGCACGCTGTCGCGGTCCGAGATATGGCGCCCGAACCACTCGAACTGGTCGGCATGGACGTTGGGCGTCGCCATCTCGACGGTAGCCGGCAGGTTGAGGATCAGCTTCTTTTGCGGCGTCGGCTTGATCACCGCCTTGACCGCCTCGCAGATCTCCAGCGCGTATTCGAGCTCGGTGCCGGTGAAGCTCTCCGGCGAATACTCGAAGGTGAAGTTGGTCTCCGGCGCCTGCTCGGCCAGCGCCTTGATCTGGGTGGCGGCATCGACCGCAATCTTGATGATACCCGCCCGGTCCGAGCGGAAGACGACGTCGCGCTGCAATGTCGAGGTCGAGTTGTAGAAGTGCAGGATGACGTTCTTCGCGCCCTTCACGGCCTCGAAGGTACGCTCGATCAGCTCCGGCCGGCACTGGGTCAGGACCTGGATCGCGACGTCGTCGGGGATGGCACCCTCGTCGATGATCGAGCGGACGAAGTCGAAATCGGTCTGCGACGCGGAAGGGAAGGCGACCTCGATCTCCTTGAAGCCCATCTTCACGAGCAGGTTGAACATGCGGTTCTTGCGCTCGACGCCCATCGGTTCGATCAACGCCTGATTGCCGTCGCGCAGGTCGACCGAGCACCAGATCGGCGCCTTGGTGAGGACCTGCGAAGGCCATTTGCGGTCCGGCAGGTTGACCGGCGCGTAGGCACGATATTTGGAAATCGGCATCGTGGACATCGGAGAACCCTTGCAGTGGAGGGGCGCTTGCCGGCCGCTCAGGGCCGCGGGCGCCGCGATACGATCGACAGCCTGTAAATCCCGACGCTCAACGCGCCGGGCGGCTAAGTCGAAGAGGCGGAGTCCCCGTGACGGATCGAAATCGCATGCCTGTGTTCTAAGCTTCCGCGCCGGGGCGAGCAATCGTCAATAGAGGGCCGCAGTCCTGGATCGGCGCGGCTATCGCGTGTTCTCGGGCAAGAGGGCGTGTTTCGTCGCTCGGGAAGCCGGGGCGAGCGCTGCCGCATACAGGTCGAGATAGCGCCTTGCGACCTCGTCCCAGGAATAGGGAGCGAGGTCGGAGAGCTGCGGGCGCGTCCCGGCTGGGTCGTGCACGAGCGCTGCATGGGCCTCCCGGATCGCCGTCGCTGCCTGTTCCGGGTCGGCGAAGTCGACGGTGTGAACGGTCGGGAATTTGTCGGCCAGTGCCGCGAAGGCGGCGTTGGGCTGCACGATGGGGACGAGGCCCGCGCTCATCGCCTCGATCAGGGCGAGGCCGAAACCCTCGAACTCGGAAGCCGAGACGAAGAGCGAGGCCTGCCCCATCAGCGCGCGCACGGCGGCGTCGCCGAGGCCGAGATGCAGCGTGACGGCCTGCTCCATCCCCGCGGCTGCGATCGCTGACCGCAGCGCCTCTTCGGTCCAATCGGAGGTGACGCCGATCAGGTCGAGATGCCAGTCGGGCTCGTGCCTGATCAGTGCCGCCATGGAGGCGATCAGACGGTCGGGGCGCTTGTTCTTGGAGAAACGGCCGATGCTGACGAGGCGTCGCCGGGGCTCGGGACTGGAGGCGCCGGCGAATTTGTCGAGGTCGACGCCGTTCTCGACCACCGTGACCCTGCCCGGAGCAATCTGACTGAAGAGGCGCGCATCATTGGCGCTGCAGCCGGCGATGCCGCGATAGGCCAGGGCAGACAGCCGGGTCGGCCCGTTGAACCAGAGCTTCTTCAGCGCCGAGAAATCGCCGGTATGGAAGAAGCCGCCATGGGTCGTGGCGACGAGCGGCTTGCGATGCAGCGGCCAGCCGAAGGCCAGGGCGTCGAAGAAGAAATCGATGGCATGGACATGGACGAGCGCCGCGTCGCCGAGGTGGCGGAAGACGGAGGGTGCGAGCGGGTAACGCGTCGAGCCGCGGAAGGGAATGCGGGTGACGGGAACGCCATCGAGCACCTCGCAGGCTGGCAGGCGCTGGTCCGGCCGGCCGAAGAGACGGTCGAGCGTCACCACGGATGGGCTCAGGCCCAGTTCGCGCTGTGCCCGGCAGAGATTGGCGACGACGTCTTCCAGCCCGCCGCGATTGGGGTGGAACTGGCGCACGACATGGACGATGCGGGTTCCGGCCGGCAGAGCAGAGGCGAGTTCGCGGGGGAGGGGGGCTGTCAAGGCTTTGCGTCCTTACCGCAGGTCGCGGCCTTCCTGCCGGCCTTGAGATGCGCGAGCAGGAGCTTCATCTGCGGGCGCTCGCCGGCGGGCGTCGGCTCGAGGTTGAAGACGTAGTCCTGCGGCCACCAGGCGCCGGCGCCCCAGGCCGTCCAACCCAGCCATTGCCGGGGATTGGCGTCGACTGCGGCTACAACCTGACGCAAAGCCGTCAGGCATTCGGGCCGCGTGGAGGCGGCGAACTCGCCCAGGAAACCGCGGCGGTCATGCGTCTTCAGCCAGGCGGTGACATCGCCGATCGCCTTGATCGCGCCGGCCGCTGCCGAGCATTCGGCGGCGCGCCCGGAATAATCGGCGTCGAGATACTGATGGAAATCGTAGGCGTAGCGGTCGCGCGGATCCTTCACGTCGAGCAGGTCGCGGCCGTTATTGCCGACGCGCAGGTCGGAGGTCCAGCTATGGGCGCCGCCATAAGCGGTGCCGGTCACCAGGAGGAGCTGGTTCGCGCCTTCCTTGCGGATCGCCGCGATGGCCGCGTTCTGGATCTGCGCCCAGGTAGCGCTGTGGATGTCGTGCGGCTCGTTCATGATCGAGAAGACGAGCTTCGGGCGGTCGCGGAAATGCCTGGCGAGCCGGCTCCAGATATCGGCGAGGGCGGAAGCCGGCAGGGCCTGCGAGCCGAGCTGCTTCTTTCCGTAATAGCCGAAATTATGCAGGTCGAGGATCGGCGTGAGCCCGGCGATCTCGGCCCAGCTGACGGTATCGGTGAGGCGCGCCAGCTCCATGATGTCGAGCGGCCCGTTCAGTTCCGGCTGGAGGCGCTCCCAGCGGAAGGGCAGGCGCACGGTGGTCATGCCGAGTTGGCCGAGGCGCTTGAGCGCCGCCTCGCCGGGATAGGTGTAGTCGTGATCGGGGCGGCCGGGCAGGTCGCCGAACTCGGCGCCCGACAGATTGACGCCGCGCAGGCAGGTTTCGGCCTGCGCCGGCAGGGCGAGCAGCATGGCGAGCGTGAGCGCGGCGCCTCTCATGGCGCGACGATCCGCAACAGCGTGTCGAGCAGCCGGCGCCCGGCGCCGAGATGGGTGAAGTTGTGGTCGGCGTCGGGGATCATGGTCAGCGTCGCGTTCGGGTAGGCGGCGAGGCGCTCGCCGGCCTCGCCGAAATAGGTCCTGAACTCCGCCAGGCCGATATCGCCGTCGGCATAGATCAGCGCCAGCTCGACATCGCGGCCTGCGAGCACCTTGAAGCGGCGATGGCATTCGTGATGCAGCCGGCCATGCTTGGTCAGGCGCCCGAGCACAGGCGAAAGCGAGACCGACAGCTTCTTGCGCCAGCGGAAGAGGAGATAGCGGCCGGCAGGGCCGACGCGCAACCGGCCGGTCAGCAGGCGGCGCAGCCCGTCCTTGCGGGTCAAGGTGGCGCCGAGATTGCCGACGCTGCGATGGGCGTAACGGATCGCGTCGTCGACGCTCTCTTCGGGGTCCCAGACGAAACGCTCGTTATTGACGATGACGAGGCGGCGCACCCGCGGGTCCTGCACGGCCGCATTGAAGGCGGCATAGGCGCCGCTGCAGCGGCCGATCAGCACGGGAGTGGCGAAGCTGCGCTCTTCCAGTGCGTCGATAGCGATGCGGACGTCGTCGATCTGCGCCTGCGAGTAGAGAATCTCTTCCGGGCCATCGGTGGCGGGAGGGCTGTCGCCGACGCCGGAGACGTCGAAGCGCAGCGAGGCGACGCCGCACGCGGCCAGGGCGCGGGCCTGGATCACGCTCGCCCGGGCCCAGCCGATATGGTAGTCGCGGCCGGCATTGACGAAGAGGGCAGGTTCCCGCGCCGCGGCTCCGAGCGGTTGGCAGAGCACGCCGAAGAGCCGCCCGTCCGGACCGAACCGGAACGGATGCTCGACGAAGTCCTCGCCACATGAGCCCGCAGCGGGAAGAGGCGCCAGCGGCTTGCGCAGGGCCGGAACGGCGCCTTCCGGCAGCGTGGCGCGTTCGGCGATCCAGCCGGTCACTGTTGCGATCATGGCCGGTGGCGGAAGGGCCGAGGTCGGGTCGGTCGTCAGGACCTCGTAGCCGGCATAGTCGCGCTGTTCGACGGTCGCGCCGAGGCCCCTGAGAGTCTCGGCGATCGCGGCGTCGCCACCATGGCCGGGGCGGGTGAGAAGCAGGACCTGCTCGGCGGGGCTGTGCGCGACGGTCTGCACGCCCAGGCTCGCGATGGCCTTGAGGCGCTCGGGCGCGAGGCGCAGGCCCGCGACGGCGCAGCGCGTGTCGTCGTCAGGGTCGACGCCGATGCCGATCCGGTCCGAGACCATGCGCGACCAGGCCGTGAGCTCGCGCAGATAGCGCTTGCCGTTTCCGACTGGCGCCATGAGCACAAGAGCCTCGACCGGCGCCAGCGCTTGCGCGGCCTGCAGGGCGAGCGTCCCGCCGAGTCCCTGCCCGACCAGGACGAGGCGCGTGCAGCCGCTCGCCTGCCGCAGCAGCTCGGCTGCGGCGCGGATCGTTTCGAACCAGTCGTCCAGCCCCTGCGGATCGGCCGCCTCGATCGCGTCGCCCTGTCCGGGATAATCGAAGCGCAGGCTGGCGACGCCAGCGGCGGAGAGGCTTTCCGCCAGGCTGCGCCAGGTCGCCCGCAGGCACAGTTCCTCATAGCCGACGGCGCCGAGCATCAGCACCGATACCGGTGCGTGGCCGGGATGGAAGAAACCCATGCTGCCGGCGAAGGTCACGGGCTGGCCGAAAGGCGGCAGCGCGGCCGGCGCGAGATCGGGCCGTGCCGGCTCGTCCTGGCCCGGGGCGGGCCGGAGGGCTGTTGCGGCGGTCATCGGCTGGCTCCTTCGGCCTCGCTGCGGCCCGGCAAGGGTGCGACGGGCTCGGGCGCTCCGCCGAACAGGAAGGGGCGGAAGAAGGCGGTCGCCATGTTGTCGATTCCCCAGCGATGCTTGATCCAGTACCAGGCGGCGAGGCTCGAGGCGGTGCTGAGGATCAGCCCGGCGGCGGCGATGCCGATCAGCCCGCCCAGCCGCGCGAGCCCGTAGAGCAGGCCGAGATAGAGCACGAACAGGATCGCACGGGCGATCAGGAAGAAGCGCTCGCCGCCGCCGATCATCAGCAGCCAGGAGCCCGGCCCGAAGAAGGCCAGCGAGACCGCGAGGACGCAGAGTACGGTAAGCACGTCCTCGTGCTTGACGAATTCCGGGTTGAACAGGTGCAGGACGAAGGGGGCGATGACCGCCAGCCCGAGCGCGCCGATGAGCGAGATGCAGAAACTGGCGAAGGAAAGCCGCCCGATGACGAGCTGGGCGCCGGCCGTGTCGGATTTCTGGAAATGCGCCGCGATCATCGGGATGCCGACGGTGTCGATGGCCGAGATCGGCAGGGTCAGCAGCATGGCGATGCGCAGCGCCACGAAATAGAAACCAGCCTCCTCCAGCCCGAGCAGCGCGCCGATCAGCACCGTCTCCAGATAGGCGGCCGCCGAGTTGAGCGTGTTGTTGGCGATGAAATAGCCGCTTTCGCGCCGCCAGGCGGAGCGGGTCTCGCGCGGGATACGGCCATGGGCGCCGAGCCAGCCCAGCCCTTCGTCGCGCAGGAAGGCCGCGCTCTGGTAGAGGGTCGTGGCCGCAAGCAGGCCGGTGACGATCGCCATGGCGCCGGCGCCGCCGGTCATCCATCCGCCGAGGGCGGCGGCGGCGATGCACAGGATCGAGCTGCCCCGCCAGACGATCTCGCGCGGCACCAGCGACAGGTTGATGCGTCCGTGGATGCGGAAATAGTTCTGATAATACTCGCTGAGGGCGAAGATGGCGGCGAAGACGAGGGCGAGCCAGAGATAGCGATAGGTCGGCGGCAGATGCTCGGCGAAGAGCCAGAGCGGCAGGGCCGCCCCCAGCAGCACGAGGCAGCCGAGCGCCAGCCAGCGGGCATTGATGTCGATCAGGGCCTGGTTCTGGGGATCGCTGGTCGGCTCGGTGCGCTGATAGTGCTTCACCACCAGGATCTGTTGGCCGAGCACGGCGATGAGCCCGAGGCCGCTGCCGATCGAGAACAGGAAGACATAGAGGCCGTATTCCTGCGTCGGCAGGAAATGGCTGGCCGTCAGCAGCACGAAGAAGCTCAGGATGGTGCTGCTGAAGCGCGAGGAGAAGGCCGGGATGAACCGGCCCGCCGTCTCGGTCCGCATCAGGCGCAGGAGGGCCTTCACGGGCGGGCCTCCCCCGGCTGCAACGGCGTGGTGCCGTTCGGCTGGCGGACGAGGCCGGCGAAGACCGCCTCGAATCCGGCTGCGATCCGCTCCGGCGCATAGCGCGCGGCTGCGGCGAACGCCCCGGCAGAGAGGTCGGCGACGCGCGCACGGTTCCGAGCAAGCTCCATGATCCGCTCGGCCAGGGCCGCATCGTCGCCCGGATCGAACAGGGCGCCGTTGAGGCCGGGCTCGATCGTCTCGGGGATGCCGCCGGAGCGCGCGCCGATGACGGGAACGCCATGGGCGAAGGCTTCGATCGCCACCCGCCCGAAAGGCTCGCGGAACAGCGAGGGCATGGCGAGCACGTCGATCTGGGGCAGGAAGAGATCGGGCTTGGTCCAGCCGAGGAAGCGTGTGTTGCCGGCCGGGAAGAGGCCGGGCAGCGCCTTGGCATAGTCGCTCTGACCGCTGCCGGCGATCAGGAACTCGACCGGCTCGTTTTTGAGCCGACGGGCGGCGGCGGCGAGCGTGTCGAGGCCCTTGACGGGATCGTGCACGCCGATGAAGCCGACGCGCAACGGCCGATCAGCCGGCGGGGCCGAGCGCGGGCCCGCGCCGGGCACAGGCGCGATCGCGCCGGGCACGACATGTGTCGTGGCATTGGGGAAGTAGCCGTGATCGCGATGCCGGGCGACGATGAAACCGGTTTCGCCGATGACGGCGTCGACGAAGCGCGAGCTCAGTTTCTTGCCATAGGACGTCACCTGGCAGGAGGCGCAGGCGCGTTCGCAATTGTCGTTGCCGCGCCGCATGCTGCCCTTCCAGCAAAGCAGGAAGGTGCTGCGCAGGATATGCGCGACCGGCACGCCGCAGCTCTTCGCCGCCGCCCAGGTCGCGACATTGATGTTCTCGATCGAGTCGGTCAGCACGAGGTCGGGCCGCAACCGGCGGATCTCGCGGCGCATGACGAGGAAGGCGCGCGGATTGAAGTTCTCCAGCGCATGCCAGGCGAGCTTCTTCCAGGCCGGGCGCGGCAGGCGGTAGTTCCAATCGACATTGAGCGAGCGCAGGCGACGCACCGGCACGCCGTCATAGATCTCCTGCTTGTCCTCGCCGGAAACGTTCACGACGGTGAGGTCGTGGCCGGCGGCCAGCAGTAGCTTCGCGACGATCATCGCCGAAATCGGGCCGCCACCGTCGATGAACGGCGGAAAGGCGGCGCAGGCCATCAGGATGCGCATAGGGGCCGAACTCGTCCTCGTCGTCGCGGGCGGATAAAATCCGCGCTCCGCCTGTCCCAGACCGCCGCAACGTCCCGCCTGAGGCGGTCGCGACGACGCATCTTCATGTCAACGTCCGGCTGCCCCGAAAAATGGAGTCCATCTTCCGGGTCCGGTGCCAAAGCGGAATAGCGTGCGGACGCTAAGCAAAGCTTGGCACGATCCCGAAATCTGCTCCCATCGTAAACCGCGCGTGAACGAGATTGCACAAGCGATGGACAGGGCGTTGGGATGTCGGCGCAAGTCGATTTCTTTTCCAGATATCAGAATATTTTCGAAGGCATCCAAAAATAGATCTCCTCCAAAAAATATTAATCCTGCGGTTAGTTTGGAGATATCTGCCTTACGGTATGCCAAGGTTGAGCCATAATTACTGCGTTACAAGAATCTTAACTGCGACAGGGCAGGCTGCGCTGCGGCGTTCCAGTAGGGTCCACCCGCCGATGCGCCATGCGCCCGGGCGGGGGGATGAGGAGAGACGGGTTGGTATCTGCGTTGGAGGCGGGCGAGGGAGAGGGCGCACCGGCACCGGGCCGTGCTTCTCCGGCTTTCAGCCTGTCCGAGTTGCTTGGGTTGCTGCGGCGGAGGCGCCTGCTCGTCGCCGCTTGTGCGGGGCTGTGCCTGCTGCTCGCGCTCGCCTTCCTGTCGGTGCAGACCCCGGTTTATCGCGCGACGGCGGAGTTGCTGGTCGATCCGCAGGCGCTGCAGGTCGTGGGCAAGGATATCGTGCGCACCGATACCTCGGCCTCGATCGACTTCGCCAATGTCGACAGCCAGGCGTTGGTGATGACCTCGACCGGCGTTCTGCGCCAGGTCATCGAGGAGCTCAATCTCGAAAGCGACCCCGCTTTCAACCGTCCAGCCGGCCTGCTCACGCGCATGTTCGGCAAGCTGATGGAGCCGACGCCGGAGCAGCGCCTGGCCCAGACCATCGATGCGCTGAAGCGCGCCATCGTGATCCAGCGCGTCGACAACTCCCTGGTCTTCCGCATCATCGTCACCCATCCGCAGGCGCAGCGCGCGGCCGATATCGCCAATACGCTGGCGCAAACCTATTTCAAGCAAGGCAATGACGGGCGCCGCGCCGTGGTCGAGCGTGCCAATGCGACGCTGATCAGCCAGATCGCCGGTCTCAGGACGCAGCTCGACGAAGCCGAGCGCGCCGTCCAGACCTTCCGTACCCAGAACAACCTGGTTTCGACCGGCGAAGGACTGGTCATCTCGCAGCAATTGCGCGACCTCTACAGCCAGATCGGGCAGGCAGAGGGCGAGTTCGCGCGCCAGCAGGCGCGGCGCGACCAGCTCTTGCGCTACGGCAATGGCAGCCCGCTCTCCGACCAATTGCCGGATGCGCTGACCTCGGCCGCGATGACCGCGCTCAGGGCGCAATATGCGCAGACGGCGCGCGAAGCGGCGAGTCTCGGCCAGACGCTGGCGCCACAGCATCCGCGGCTGGTCGAGATCCGCGGCGAGCTGGCCGAGACGCGCCGGCTGTTGACGGCTGAGCTGTCGCGCGTGCGCAGTTCGATCCAGGAAAACTATCGTCAGGCCGAAGCCAATCTCGCCAATCTGCGCAAGCGGGCGCAGGAGCTGACCCGCACCCAGGAGACCAGCGGCGCCGCCCAGATCCGCCTGCGCCAGCTCGAAAGCGAGGCCGAGGCCGTGCGCGCCGTCTACAGCGCCTCGCTGCAGCGCGCGAAGGAGCTGGAGCAGCAGAAGCGGATCGAGACGAACAATTCCCGCATGCTGTCCGAAGCGGTGGCGCCGGCCGTCGCCACCAAGGTGCCGGCTGCGCTCGTGCTGGCGGCGGCTGCGCTCTTCGGCAGCTGCGCCGGGCTCGGCATCGCCTATCTGCTCGAATGGATGCCGCCGATGGCCGGCTTCCTGCCGAAATGGCGGCGCGCGCCTCGGCCCGCCGAGCCGGAGAAGCCCGCCAGAGCCGTCAAGCCGGCTAAGCCGGCCAAACCGGAGCCGTTCAAGCCGTTGACGCCGGAGGCGGCCGCCGAGGCGATCGGTATCTCCACGGTCATTTCGCTGCCGAAGGAGGCTGCAAAGCGTCAGGACGCGCTGGTGCCGGTGACGCGATTGCTGCAGCGCGCATTGGGCCGACAGCTGCCGGCTCTCGTGATGGTTGCCGGGCCGGCCGATGCGGTGACGCAGACGGCGCTGGCGGAGGGCATCGCCAACAGCCTCGCCGCCCATGGCGAGAGCGTGCTGATCTGTCGCGACGGCGCCGGCGGACAGAACATGGATATCCAGCGCATCGAGCCGCCGGGCGGGGCCGCCGACGAGCCAGGGCAGCGGCGCAATTTCATCGTCATGCGCCATTCCAAGCCGACCGGAGGAAAATCCAGCGCCCATCTGCCCGACGCGATCGTGCTTGCGGCGCCGCTTGCCGGCCAGACGACGGACAGCCTGATCGACCAGGCGGCAGCCGTCGATCCCACAGGCAAGCATATCCTCGCCCTCGTGGTGCCGCAGACTGCGTCCGCGACAGCGGCCAAGCCAACGAGCTTCGCGGCCCGCTGGTTACGTTGGCCCGCACGGGCGGCCGCCTGACGATGACGGTCACCGCCGCCGAGACGCCCCGGCCCGGTTCGACCCTGCCGCTCGCGCTCCTCGTCGGGGCGCTGACCTTCAACATGGCGTTGTGCTTCCTCAACACCAACGTCATGCCGGTCAACGACACGATGGTGATGGGCTGCGAGGTCGTGCTCGTCGCGACCACGCTCTATCTCGGGCTCGGCCGCAACGCGGCGCCCTATCTGCTGCTGGCGGTGTTCCTGTCCTATGCGGCGCTGCTGATGGCGATGCGCCCGCTCATCGATCCCAAGGCGGTGCGCGATTTCCTGATCCCGATCGCCTTCTACCTGCTCGGTAAGACCTATAACGATCCGCGGCTGGCCGATCGGGCGGCGCTGATCTGTGGCAGCATCGTCGTCGTGTTCGGGCTCTTCGAGTTCCTCGCGCTCGACCTCTACGTAACCTATTTCAACATCATCAAGTATTACGTGGCGCGCGGCACGGTGGCGCCGAGCGACGTCAGCAGCCAGACAGGAGCGCTCTTCGCCAGCGGCTTGCGGCCGGATTCGCGCACATTGCTGCCCTTCCTCGGGCCGCACCGCGCCTCCTCCGTCTTCCTCGAGCCGATCTCGACCGGCAATTTCGGGGCCATCCTCTATATCTGGACGCTCAACCGCAAGGGCATGGCCCATCGCTGGCTCACCATGGCGACCGGGCTCACCGCGATCGTGCTGAGCGATTCCCGCTTCGGCGCCAATGTCTGCATCGTCGCGACCGTCGCTTACCTTGCGGCGCCCTGGACGCCGCGCTTCGTCTGGCTTGCGGCGCCTTTCGTCGCGCTGATCGGGCTCGCGACCTACGGCTTCACCAGCGCCGAGGTGAACTGGCAGAACAACCTGGCGGGGCGCCTGCTCTGGACGGCTCGGCTCCTGACCTCGCTCTCGCCCGAAGCGGTCTGGGGACTGTCGCCGGAGAAGCCGTTCCTGTCCGATTCCGGCTATGCCTATTCGCTCAACCAGATCGGGCTGATCGGCGTGATCGGGTTCTGGAGCCTGTTCATCTTCACGCCCGAGAACTCGCCGCGCGCGTGGCGCTTCAAGGTCTGCGTGGCCGCCTATATCTGCCTGCTGATGCTGGTCAGCGACTCCGTCTACTCGATCAAGACGGCGGCGCTGCTCTGGTTCATGACCGGAACCAGCGATGCCGCTGCTGAGCCCGCACCCGCTGCAGCTTCACAGGAGGCCGCGACGCCTGCCTATCCTGCCGCGGCTGCCGGCTGACGCGGCAGGGATGCAGGCTCGTCCCGCGCGGGGTGCTTCTGGATCGGCATTCCGGCAAGGCGCTGTTTACCATAGGTCACAATGCAGGCTGCAACGGCGATTGTGGCCGGTTTTTGGCGACGGGAGCAAGGCAACCTTAAATTTTGGAGATTATGTTTCCGGGAAGAAAAAGACATGTCCGGCCGGCCGATAAATGGTCTTCCGGGAGTGATGGCACGGCTGTTGTGAAGTGCCGCGCCGATGATCCGATACGGGGCAGGACGAGAGCATGAAGACGAAGATCCGTGAGATCCTGAAGACGACCGGCAAGTTGCCCGGCGATATCGCTGCGCTCGCCGATGATGCCGATCTCTACAATGCCGGACTGACCTCCTTCGGCACGGTCGAGCTGATGATGGCGCTGGAGGAGGCCTTCGACGTCGAGTTTCCGGACACGATGATGAACCGGCGCAACTTCGCCTCGATCGGCGCGATCGCGAGCGCGATCCAGACCATCCAGAGCGAGAACGTCTGATGACGAGCCTCGCCCGTCTCGCTGATGCCGGGTTTGTCACCGGGGCGCCGACGCCGGCGGCGCGCACCGAAGCCGAAAAGGCGATGATCGCCAAGGCGCGCCGGATCGCGAAGATCGCAGCCGAGCACGCCGCTGATGTCGATGCCCGCTCGCGCTTTCCGCAGGAGGCCTTCGACGCGCTGAAGCAGGAGCGCCTGCTCGGCATCATGGTGCCGGCGGCGCAGGGCGGCGAGGAGGCGAGCCTTGCGACGATCGCCGAGATCTGCACGACGCTGGCCCAGGCCTGCGCCTCGACCGGCATGATCTACGCCATGCACCAGATCAAGGCGTCGAGCCTGGTCGTGCATTGCGGTGACGATCCCTGGCATGCCGGCTTCATGACCCGCATCGCCCGCGAGCAGCTCCTGCTCGCCTCGGCCACGACAGAAGGCGGAGGCGTCGGCGGCGACCTGCGCTCGTCGATCTGCGGCGTCGTCCTGGAGGGCGAGGATTTCAGCCTCGAGAAAGAGGGCTGCCTGATCTCCTACGGCGCGCAGGCCGATGCGATCCTGATCACGTCGCGGCGCACGCCGGAAGCACCGCCTTCCGACCAGGTCATGTCCGTCCTGATCAAGGACCAGTACCGGCTCGAACGCAGCCATGTCTGGGACACGATGGGCATGCGCGGCACCTGCTCCGACAATTTCACCCTCGCCGGCCGTGCACCGGCCAAGCAGATCATCCCGACGCCCTTCGCCGAGATCGCGGCGCAGTCGATGCTGCCGCATGCGCATCTGCTCTGGGCCTCGGTCTGGTACGGTATCGCTGCCGAGGCGGTTGCCCGCGCCGAGAGCTTCGTGCGCGGCGAGGCCCGCAAGAAGCCGGGCTCGACCCCGCCGGGTGCGCTCAGGCTCGCCGAGCTGCTCGTGCGGTTGCAGCAGTTCAAGGGGCTGATCATCGCCGGGCTCGATCGCTACGAGCGCGTGCGCGGCGACGCCGATGAACTCTCCTCGATGGGCTTCGTGGTGGCGATGAACAGCATCAAGGTCGCGGCCTCGCAGAGCGTCGGCGAGATCGTGTCGCAGGCCTTCCTGATCTGCGGCATCCAGGGCTACCGCAACGACAGCCCCGCCAGCCTGGCGCGATTG
Source organism: uncultured Allobosea sp. (assembly GCF_945956895.1). Taxonomy (GTDB): domain Bacteria; phylum Pseudomonadota; class Alphaproteobacteria; order Rhizobiales; family Beijerinckiaceae; genus Allobosea. The sequence goes on from NZ_CAMFJF010000024.1 coordinate 30,002, forward strand.
ATGCGCGATGCGCTGTCGGCGCCGATCATGATCAACAACGATCGTATCCTCGGCAATACCTCCAACCTCCTGGCGGTCTACAAGCACGACCCCAGCCTGTCCCGGTGAGCGCATGTGCCAGAACTGTCCCCAGCCGCAGGGCTTCCTCGCGGAACTGATCGATAACGGCCTGTTGATCGACACCGGCGTCGATGGGCTCTATGGCCGCAGCGGCCTGTTCGAGGAGGTCATCGCCCGCTTCGACGACCTGATCACCCGCCATGGCGGGCAGGACGGCGCCGAAATCGTGCGCTTTCCGCCGGCGATGAGCCGCAAGCATTTCGAGAAGAGCGGCTATCTCAAGAGCTTCCCGCAACTCGCCGGCACGGTGCATTCCTTTGCCGGCGATGAGCGCGCCCATGCCGCATTGCTGCACAAGGTGGCTGATGGGGTCGACTGGACCGACGGCCAGATCTCGACCGAGGTCGTGCTGACCCCAGCGGCTTGCTACCCCCTCTATCCGGTCGTGGCCAAGCGCGGCCCGCTCAAGGCCGATGGCGCGCTGTTCGACCTGCAATCCTATTGTTTCCGGCACGAGCCCTCGAAGGACCCGGCCCGGATGCAGCTCTTCCGGATGCGCGAATATGTCCGCTTCGGCACGCCGGAGCAGGTCACGGAGTTCCGTGCGACCTGGCTGGAGCGCGGCCAGAAGATGATGGCCTCGCTCGGTGTGCCGCTCAATCTCGACGTCGCCAACGATCCCTTCTTCGGTCGGGCCGGGCGCATGCTCGCCAACAACCAGCGCGACCAGCGCCTGAAATTCGAGCTCCTGATCCCGATCGAGAGCGAGGAGAAGCCGACGGCCTGCCTCTCCTTCAACTACCATCAGGACCATTTCGGCACGACCTGGGGCATCCAGACCGCCGCGGGCGAGACGGCGCATACCGCCTGCGTCGGCTTCGGCATGGAGCGCGTCGCACTCGCCCTGTTCAAGCATCACGGCTACGACGTCGACACATGGCCGGCGTCGGTGCGCAGCGTACTCTGGGGCTAAGTTGCTCAGATCGCGGAACCACAGCGTCACCCCGGACAAGCCGCGAAGCGGCGCCGATCCGGGATCCATCGGAGGGCTCCGGAACTTTGCGATGGATCCCGGGTCAAGCCCGGGATGACGACGCGGATATGGTTGGCGTCGAGGAAATGCGAGAAGAAGAGGAACGTCAGATGACCGCCCATGCGGTGATCGAGAGGCCGGTGGCGGCCGGGGCGCTGCTGCCGGTCGACCCGCTCGCCTATATCAGGCATGCCATGCATGCCGGCGAGCGGCACTGGCCGCAGACCAATTGCTATGCCGATCTCTGGATCGAGATCCTGCATGCGCTCGGTCTGGAGCCGGCGGCGGCCTTCGGCTTCACGATCGGGCAGGATTTCGAGGGCGACCAGTTCACCTTCTTCAAGCCGCCGCTCGACGATCTCGAAGCGCTCTATGGCCTGAAGGTCACGGAGCTTGCGCTCTATGACGAACTGATCGGCCATATCGAGCAGCAGATCGCGCGGGGCCGGCTCGTCCTGCTCGAGCTCGATTCGTTCTACATGCCGGATACGCGCGGCGTGTCCTATCGCGAGAGCCACGGCAAGACGACGATCGCCGTCAACCGGCTCGACCGCGCCGGCCGCCAGCTCGACTATTTCCACAATGACGGGCTGCACCGCGCCGAGGGCGAGGATTTCGATGGGTTGTTCCGGCTGCTGCCGGGGCAGATGCGTGACGACACACTGTTCCCCTATGCCGAGATGGTGCGCCTGCCCGAGCAGGCGCCGCGCGAGGCGGACCTGCGCGAGACCGCGCTCGCTCTGCTCGCCCGCCATGTCGCGCGCCGACCGCGCGAAAATCCCGTCGCTGCCTTCCGGACGGTCGCGACGGCGCAGGCCGAAGCGTTGGCCGAGCGGCCGGGCGCAGCCTTCCATCTCTACGCCTTCAACACGCTGCGCCAGCTTGGCGCCAATTTCGAGCTTCTCGCCAGTCATCTCGCCTGGCTGGGGCAGGGCGTGTCCGGGCTCGACGAGGCCGGGGCCGCTGCCTTGCGCATCGCCGAGGGCGCGAAGCTCGCGCAGTTCCATCTCGCCCGGGCGATGAAGCAGAAGCGCTTCGAGCGTTTCGACGCTGCGCTGGCCGGGCTGGCGGCAGAGCATGCGGCGGTCAGCGATGCGCTCGGCCGGCGCTTTCCCGGCTGAGCGATATGGCCCGTATCGTCACGCGCGATCGGGAGCGGGTTAGGCCGCTCGCAGGCTGGTCCTGGCTCGCGACGCCGGCTGATGCCGTCGCGGCGCCAGCGGATTTGCCGGATGACGGTTGGCAGGCTGCCACCGTTCCCGGCACGGTTGCAGGAACTTTGCGCTCCATCGGCCGCCTCGACGATGCAAGCGCTGCCGCGATCGGCCAGCAGGATCACTGGTATCGCATGCGGCTGGCGGAGCCGCTGAGCGGGCGCTTGCGCTTCGAGGGGCTGGCGACGGTCACCGAGATCTGGATCGATGGTGTCCAGCTGGCCGAAAGCCATTCGATGTTCGCTGCGGTCGAACTACCTGCCGATTGCCCGGCCGGCACAGAGATCGCCCTGTGCTTCCGGGCGCTGGCGCCGCGGCTCGCTGCCGCCCCGCGTCGCTCGCGCTGGCGGCCGGCGATGATCCAGCCGAACGGATTGCGCTGGTTCCGCACCAGCGCGCTCGGCTCGGTGCCCGGCTGGTGCCCGCCGGGCCTGCCGACCGGGCCGTATCGGCCGGTGCTCGGGATCGCGCGGGACAAGGGCGGAACTGATATCGCCGGCATCGACCTGCGGACATCCTATGAAGGCGGCGCCGGCACCGTGGCGCTTGCCGTCACGCTGGGCGATGGCACGACCCATCCCAAGAGCGCGCTGATGCAATGCGCCGGCAGCGAAGCTATCCTGCAGATTGAGGGCGAGCGGCTGGTCGGCCAGCTCGTCCTGCCCGGCATCGCGCCGTGGTTCCCGCATACCCATGGCGAGCCGGCTCTGCATGAACTGACGCTCGTCACCGATGGCGAAACCATCGATCTCGGGCGTATCGGCTTCCGCTCACTTGCGGTCGATCGTGGAGCGGACGGCGCCGGTTTCGGGCTGATCGTCAACGATGTCCCGGTGTTCTGCCGCGGCGCCTGCTGGTCGAATGCGGATGTCGCGACGCTGGCCTGTGGCCGCGAGGCCTACGAGCCCTGGCTTCGGCTCGCACGCGAGGCCGGCATGAACATGATCCGCCTGCCCGGCGTCATGACCTATGAGGACGACGCCTTCTTCGCGCTCTGCGACGAACTCGGCATCCTGGTCTGGCAGGAAATGATGCTGGCCAATTTCGACTATCCGCAGGGCGACGCGGATTTTCGCGATGCGGTTCGGACCGAAGCCGAAGCGCTGCTTTCGAGGACGCAAGCGTCGCCCAGCCTCGCCGTGCTCTGCGGCGGCAGCGAGGTCTTCCAGCAGGCGGCGATGCTCGGTGCGCCGCCCGAGGCCTGGTCCGGTCCGGTCTTCGACGAGATCCTGCCGGAGGCGGTCGCACGTTTGCGCCCCGACATCGCCTATGTGCCGAACTCGCCTTCGGGCGGGGAGCTGCCCTTCACTACGAACAAGGGCGTGGCGCATTATTACGGGGTCGGCGCCTATCTACGCGATCTCGATGATGCGCGCCGGGCCGAACTGCGCTTCGCGGCGGAAAGCCTCGCCTTCGCCAATGTGCCGGAGGTGGTCTCTCTGCGGAGCGGGCGGCCGCCCGCGATTACGCATCACCCCGACTGGAAGCGCGGCGTGCCGCGCGATGCCGGCGCCTCCTGGGATTTCGAGGATGTGCGCGACCATTATCTCGAGCTGCTGTACGGGCTCGATCCGGCCAGGCTGCGCCGCGAGGACCCGGAGCGCTATTTCGCCCTGTCGCGCGCGACCGTGCCGGAGGTGATGGAGGCCGCCTTCGCCGAATGGCGCCGGCCGGGCTCGCCGACATCAGGCGCGCTGGTCTGGCTGCTGCAGGACCTCCGGCCCGGTGCTGGCTGGGGCGTGATCGCCAGCGATGGCGAACCGAAATCGGCCTGGCACGGGCTCGCCCGCGCCTTCCGGCCGGTGCAGCTTGCCCTCACCGACGAGGGCGTGAACGGGCTTGCGCTGCATGCCCTGAACGAGCGGCCCGAACCGCTGGCCGCATATCTCGAGTTGACCTGCTGGCGCGAGGGCGCGACCGCGGTCGTGCAGGCACGGCGCGAGATCGCGTTGGGGCCGCGCGGAGCGATGACGCTCTCGGCCTTCGACCTGATCGGCCGCTTCTTCGACATCACCTATGCCTACCGCTTCGGCCCGCCCGGCCATGACGTGACTTCGGCCGTGCTCAGGCGGGCTAGGGACGGGCAGGTGCTGGCGGAGGCGTTCCATTTCCCGCTCGGGCGCGGCCATGAGCAGCACCGGCTCGGTCTTGCCGCGACATTGGAACGCGATGGCGAAGGCTGGAACCTCGTCCTCTCGACACAGCGCTTCGCGCAGTCGGTCGAGATCGTCGATCCGCATTGGCGGCCGGTGCAGAACTGGTTCCATCTTGCGCCGGGCGAGCCGCGACGGATCCGCTTGCTTCGTCGCGCCGGCATCGAGGCTGCTCCAGCGGGCGAGGTCACCGCCGTCAACGCGACCGAGCAGGTGAGCTACGCTGCGCCGGCCTGAAGGCGCCGGGGCTGCCGCCCCTTAGCGCCGGCTGCGCTTCGGCAGGCTGCCCGTCAGCCTGTCTTGCAAGCTTTCAACGGCCGTGACGACGGCTGTGCCGTATCGCGCGGTCATCGCCAGCGCGATCATGGCTGCCGGAACGGCCAGGATGATACCTCCGATGAGGTCGGAGGGGTAATGGACGCCGACATAGACGCGCGACCACGCGACGAGCAGACCGATCACGGCCGCCAGGCAAGCGATCCTGTATTGGCGTACCAGCGCGAGGACGGTGGCGCAGGCGGCGAAAACGAGGGCGTGGTTGCTGGGGAAGGAGGCGTTAGGCCGGTGATCTACCAGGCTGTACCCGAGGCCGACCATGAAGGGGCGTGGCCGGAAAATGGCGAGCCCGGCGAGGAAGCTCAGCACGAGCGCGATCGCGAGAGCAAGCACCAGCGCGAAGGCCAGAAGGCGCTGCCGCCGGGACCCCTGGACCCACAGGACGACGATGTAGCAGGGCACCAGCAGGATTGCGAAGCGGGTGACCGCTATCGCGAAAAGAGCGACGTAGGGGTTCGGATTCGCCCCTGCGTTGAAGGCTAGGAACAAGTCGGTGTCGAGTGTGATCATCGTCGGGAATCGGTCACGGGCCTGATGTCACCAGCTTTCGCACAATGCGCGATAGCCGGCGAATGAAATCCGGCTTCGCTTGCGATCCGCGAAGTCACCTCGGCCCCGTCATTTTCCGATGGCCGGCCGGCGCTTTTGCGCCTTGGAGAGCGCAGTCGCCTGTGATTACCTCGGCGGCGCCCAGGGGGAGAACGGATGCCGCACCGCATCGCATTTGGCGGATTTCTGCACGAGACTAACACGTTCGCGCCCAGCATGGCCGGCATGGAGGCGTTCCTGCAAGGCGGCGGCTGGCCGCCGCTGGCGCGCGGCGAGGCGATCTTCGCCGCCGTGAAGAACGTCAATGTCGGCGCCGCCGGCTTCGTCGACAGCGCTCGCGGGCGTGATTGGGAGATCGTGCCCACGCTCTGGTGCGCGGCCAGCCCCTCCGCCCACGTCACGGCTGAAGCCTTCGAGGCTCTCGCCGATGAGCTGGTGGAGCGCATCACTGCTGCGCTGCCGCTGGACGGCGTCTATCTCGACCTGCACGGCGCCATGGTCACCGAGAACCATGACGACGGCGAAGGCGAATTGCTGCGGCGAGTGCGCGCCGCGATCGGGCCGGACGTTCCGCTTGTCGCCAGCCTCGACCTGCATGGCAATGTCACGCCGCTGATGATGGCGATGGCAGACGTGCTCGTCGCCTACCGCACCTACCCGCATGTCGACATGGCGCTGACCGGCAGTCGTGCGACCGAGGTTCTGGCGCAACTGGTCGAGAATGGGGCCCGCCCGGCCAAGGCTTTCCGCCAGGTGCCCTATCTCATTCCGATCGCCTGGCAGGCGACGGCGATGGAGCCCTGCCGCACCATTTATGCCGAGTTGGCCGCGCTCGAAGGCCCGGCCGTGCCGACGCTCTCCTTCCTGCCCGGCTTCCCGGCGGCGGATTTCCCCGATTGCGGAGCGACCGTGCTCGCCTATGGCGCGACGCAGGCCGAGGCTGACCGGGCGGCCGATGCCGTCCTCGCCCGGGTCATGGCGAGCGAAGCGGCCTTCAAGGGCCGGGTCTTCTCGCCCGAGGACGGCGTGGCGGAGGCGATGCGGCTGGCGGGGACGGCGACAAGGCCCGTCGTCATCTCCGACACCCAGGACAATCCCGGCGCCGGCGGCGATTCCGATACGATGGGCATGGCTCATGCCCTTGTGCAGGGAGGCGCCAGGCGCGCGGCGATCGGCGTCATCGTCGATCCAGCTGCTGCTGCGGTTGCCCATGCTGCGGGGGAGGGCGCCACCATCACGCTGTCGCTCGGCGCGAAATCCGGCATTCCCGGCGACCGGCCGCTGACCGGCGAGTTCCTCGTCGAGAAACTGTCCGACGGTCGCTTCGTCGCGCCGGGTCCGTTCTACGGGGGCTCGCGCATGAATCTTGGTCCAAGCGCCTGTCTGCGGATCGGCGATGTCCGCATCGTCGTCGGCTCGCGCAAGGCGCAAATGGCCGATCAGGCGATGTACCGGCAGGTCGGCATCGAACCGACGGAGCAAGCGATCCTGGTCAACAAGAGCTCGGTGCATTTCCGCGCCGATTTCGAGCCGATCGCGGAGACGATCCTCGTCTGCGCCGCGCCGGGGCCGATGCCGGTCGATCCGGCCGCCTTGCCATGGCGCCGTTTGCGCCCCGGCCTGCGCACCTCGCCCCTCGGCCAGCCCTTCGCCTGAACCAACCGGCCTTTTGGAGAAGTCATGCCCGTTCTGCCTGAGATCCAGTCCTTCACGGACGAACTCGTCGCCATCCGCCGCGATCTCCATGCCCATCCCGAGATCGGCTTCGAGGAAGTCAGGACCTCCAATATCGTCGCGGAGAAGCTCGCCGCCTGGGGCATCGAGGTCCATCGCGGCATCGGCAAGACCGGTGTGATCGGCATTCTTCACGGCACGGGCGGACCCGGCCGGCGCATCGGCCTGCGCGCCGACATGGATGCGCTGCCGATCCAGGAGATCACTAATCTGCCCTGGCGTTCGACCGTTGCCGGCAAGATGCATGCCTGCGGCCATGACGGGCACACCACCATGCTGCTCGGTGCCGCCCGTTATCTCTCGGAGAACAGGGGCTTCAAGGGCACGGCCGTCTTCGTCTTCCAGCCGGCCGAGGAAGGCCTCGGCGGCGCGCGCAGCATGATCGCGGAGAAGCTGTTCGAGCGCTTCCCCTGCGACGAGATCTACGGTTTGCACAATTCGCCCGATCTCGACCCTGGCCAGATCTCGATCTTTCCCGGCCCGGCCATGGCCGGCGCCGACTTCTTCGACATCAAGATCACCGGCCGTGGCAGCCATGGCGCCATGCCGCATATGGGACGCGATCCGATCATGGTCGCGATGAGCCTCGCCAATGCGCTGCAGACCATCGTCAGCCGCAATGCCGACCCGCGCGAGGCCGCCGTGCTCTCGATCACGCAGGTCCATGCCGGCTCGGCCTATAACGTCATCCCGGAGGAGGCGGTGCTCGCGGGCACGATCCGCACCTTCTCGCCGGAGATCGGCGCGCTCGTTCGCGAGCGCATGCGCGAGATCGCGGCCGGCACGGCGGCGAGCTTCGGCGTCACCATCGATGTCGATATCCGCAACATCTTCGACGTGCTGGTCAATCACGAGGCGCAGACCCAGGCCGTCGTCGAGGTCGCCGCCGAGATCGTCGGGACCGACGGCGTGTTGACCGAGGTCAAGCCGCTCATGGGCAGCGAGGATTTCGCCGATATGCTGCGCGTCGTTCCCGGCGCCTATGCCTGGGTCGGCCATGCCGGCACCGTGCCGGTGCACAACCCGGCCTATGTCCTCGACGACGGCATCCTGCCGGTTGGCGCGAGCCTGCTGGCCCGGCTCGTCGAGACCCGCGCCGCGGCGTGAGGGCAGAGGTCCCCCGCCGACCGGCGAGGGGAGGCACATGAAACGCAGGCCGGGCTGACGCGGCTGCGGCTGGCGGTGCGCCGGAGCCGCTTCACAGACCCTAGGACACGAAATCCCGGCGCATCGGCGTGAAGACGTCGACGAGGACGCCGGCTTCGATATTGACCGCGCCGTGGATCGCATCGGGCGGCACGGTGAAGCTGTCGCCGGCCTTCAGGCGCACGGTGCGCCCGGAGATGGTGATGTCGAAGACGCCGCTCTCGACCAGCGAGCACTGGATATGCGGATGGCTGTGCGCCGGGCCGATCGCGCCGGCCTGGAAGCGCACGCGGACCATCATGACCTCGTCGCGATAGGTCAGGATCTTGCGCGTCACGCCTTCGCCGGCCGGCTCCCAGGCGCGATCGGCATCATGGGCGAAAGGCTCGTTCCTGCGGTCCATGTCGGTTCTCTCTCAGCGCGCGAGCCAGCCGCCATCGACCGGCAGGACGACGCCATGGACATAGGCCGCGGCGTCCGAGGCGAGGAACACGGCGGCGCCGCCCAGCTCCTGCGGATTGCCCCAGTGTCCGGCCGGGATGCGGGCGAGGATCGCGGCATTGCGCTCGGGATCGGCGCGCAGCGCCTCGGTATTGTTCGTCACGAAATAGCCCGGAGCGATCGCGTTGACGTTGATGCCATGCTGAGCCCATTCGCAGGCGAGCAATCGCGTCAGACCGGCAAGCCCGCTTTTCGAGGCGGTGTAGGAGGGGATGCGGATGCCGCCCTGGAAGGAGAGCAGCGAGGCGATGTTGATGACCTTGCCGCCCTTGCCGTCGGCGAGCATGCGCTTGGCCACGCCCTGCGTCAGGAAGAAGGTCGATTTCAGGTTCACGTCCATCACCGCGTCCCAATCGGCCTCGGTGAAGTCGATCGCGTCGGCGCGGCGGATGATGCCGGCATTGTTGACGAGGATGTCGAGCCGCGAGCCGTCGGCTTTTGCCGCCGTCTCGGCCTCTTCCACGATCCGCCCGATCGGCTCCAGCGTCGCGAGATCGGCGGTGATCTCATGGAAGGGCTTAGCCGTTGCGGCGATCAGCGCCTTCGTCTCGGCCATGCTCGAGCGGCCGACCGCGACGATGCCGGCGCCGGCCGTGGCGAGCGCGACCGCGATCGCCTGACCGAGGCCCGTATTGGCCCCGGTGACGATCGCGGTCCGGCCGCTCAAGTCAAACGGTGAGCGCATCAGCGCAGGTCCCCGGTCGCGACCATGTCCATGTCGGTATAGTCGACATTGTCGCCGCCCATGCCCCAGATGAAGGAATAGGCTTTCGTCCCGACACCGGAATGGATCGACCAGCCGGGCGATAGGATTGCCTGCTCGTTGGCGACGACGAGGTGGCGGGTCTCCTGCGGCTCGCCCATCAGGTGGAAGACGCGGGCGTCGGCGGGGACGTCGAAATAGAGATAGATCTCGCAGCGCCGGTCATGGACATGCGCCGGCATCGTGTTCCAGATGCTGCCCTCGTCGAGCGTGGTCACGCCCATGACGAGCTGGCAGGTCTCGCAGACGCCGGGGATGATGTACTGGCGGATGACGCGCTTGTTGGCCGTCGCCTGCTCGCCGAGCGCGATCGTCTTGGCGTCTGCCTCCCGGATCACCTTGGTCGGATGCGCGGCATGGGCGGGCGTCGAGAGCAGGTAGAACTTTGCCGGGTTCGACGCATCGTCGCTGGCGAAGGAGACCTCGCCCGCTTCCTTGCCGACATAGAGCGCATCGCGCTTGGCCAGCGCGTAGTCCTTGCCGCCGACGCTGACCTTGCCGGGGCCGCCGACATTGACGATGCCGAGCTCGCGCCGCTTCAGGAAGGCGTCGGTGCCGACCGCCTTCGGCGTCGGCAGTACGATCGCGCCGGTCGTTGGCATGGCGCCGCCGACGATGACGCGGTCGAGATGGCTGTAGGTCAGCCTGATCTCGCCGGCTGCGAACAGCGTCTCGATCAGGAAGTGGCGCCGCAGCTCCGCCGTGTCGAAGCCCTTGACGGCCTCGGGGTGCGAAACCTGGCGAATTTCGATGGTCATGATCGGTCCTTCAGTGGAACAGCCGCGGCAGCCAGAGCGACAGGCCGGGCACATAGGTGACAAGCAGGAGCACGGCGACGCTGGCGCCGTAGAACGGCCAGATCGTGCGCATGGACTCGCCGATGGAGATGCGGCCGATGGCGCAGGCGACGAACTGCACCGAGCCGACCGGCGGGGTGTTGAGGCCGATGCCGGCGTTGAGGATCAGGATCACGCCGAAATGGATCGGATCGACGCCGAAGGCCTTCACCACCGGCAGGAAGATCGGCGTGCAGATGATGATCATCGGCGCCATGTCCATGAAGGTGCCGAGCACCAGCAGGATCAGGTTGACCATTAGCAGGATGGTGATCGGATTGTCGGAGACCGCCTTCATCGCGGCGATGGTCGCCTGCGGCACCTGCAGGAAGGCCATCAGCCAGCCGAAGGCGCCGGCCGTGCCGATGACCAGCAGCACCATCGCCGTGGTGCGGACCGCGCCCAGCGTCGCCTCGACGAAGGCCGTCCAGGTGAGCTGGCGATAGACGAAGATGGTGACGAGGATGGCGTAGACGACGGCAACGCAGGAGGATTCCGTCGCGGTGAAGACGCCGGAGCGGACGCCGCCGAAGATGATGCCGATCAAGAGGATGCCGGGCAGCGCCAGCACGACATAGCGCCCGACTGTCGCGAAGCCGGGGAAGGGCTCGCGCGGATAGCCCCGCTTCACCGCGACCGCCCAGGCCGCGACCATCAAGGCGACGCAGAGCAGCAGGCCTGGCACGACGCCAGCCGTGAACAGGTCCGCGATCGAGAGATTGCCGCCCGCCGAGAGCGAATAGATGATCATGTTGTGCGAGGGCGGGATCAGCAATGCGATGATCGCCGCGTTCGCGGTGACATTGACGGCGTAGTCGGCGTCATAGCCGCGCTTCTTCATCTGCGGGATCATCAGCCCGCCGACGGCCGAGGCATCGGCCACGGCCGAGCCCGAGATGCCGCCGAACAGCGTGCAGGTCACGACATTGACCTGGCCGAGCCCGCCGCGCAGATGGCCGACGAGGCTCGCCGCCATCTGGATCAGGCGCTCGGCGATGCCGCCGCGGATCATCAGGTCGCCGGCATAGATGAAGAACGGGATCGCCATCATGGCGAAGGCGTTCATGCCGGAATTCATCTGCTGGAAGACGACGACCGGCGGCAGGCCCATATAGGCGACGGTCGCGACCGAGGCGATGCCGAGGCAGAAGGCGACGGGCACGCCGATCAGCAGCAGGATCGAAAAGACGCCGAAGAGAATCCAGAGTTCCATGGCTCAGGCCTCCTGGCTTTCGCCGAAATGGACGAAGCCGAGCGGCGCCTGCTGCTCGCCGGTGACGAAGAGCAGGAGCTTTTCCAGCGCGAACAGCGCGATCAACGCGCCGCCAGCCGCGATCGGCACATAGTCCCAGCCACGGGATATGCCGATGATCGGCATGCGGTCGGCCCAGGTGCCCGCCGCGAGCTGCCAGCCATAGCCGAGCATGGCCAGCCCGAAGGCGCAGACGAGGCCTTCGCCGATGACGATCAGCGCGGCGCGCACCGGCGGCGGCGACATCACCAGTCCGACCTCGAAGCCGAGATGGTCGCTCTCGCGCACGCCGACGGCGGCGCCGAGCAGGATGAACCAGGACATCAGGAAGAGCGATCCGGCCTCGACCCAGATCGGCGTGTCGTTGAGCACATAGCGGCCGAACACGCCCCAGGCGACCATCACGGTCATCAGAACGAGGCCGGTCCCGGCTGTGATCAGCGCGTAAAGGCAGAGCTTGGCGTCGAGGCGTGTCAGAAAGGCCGTGAAAGCGCGCATGAAAAGTGCCCGAATGGTGGCTGGTTGCTTGTGCTCAGCCCTCATCCTGAGGAGCCGCGTCAGCGGCGTCTCGAAGGATGTTTCCAGCTCGCTCTGGAGCATCCTTCGAGACGCGATCTGCGATCGCTCCTCAGGATGAGGGCTCGGAGAAAGCGAGGCGGCCCGAGAGCCGCCTCACAAGTCAGCTCACTTCACCGCCTGGATGGCGGCAACCATGTCCTTCAGCTTCGGGTCGGTGACGAACTTGTCGTAGACCGGCTTCATCGCGTCGATGAAGGGCTTCTTCTCGACGGTGTTGATCTGGGCGCCACCGGCCTTGACCTTGGCCTCGGAGGCCTTCTCGCGCGCATCCCAGAGCTCGCGCATCTTCAGCACCGACTCCTTGGCGGCGGCCTTGATCAGCGCCTGGTCGGCGGCGTTGAATTTCTCGAAGCTCTTCTTCGACATCACCAGCGCCTCCGGCGAGAGCGAGTGCTCGGTCACCGAGTAGAACTTGGAGACCTCGAAATGCCGGGTCGATTCATAGGACGGCCAGTTGTTCTCGGCGCCGTCGATCACGCCGGTCTGGAGCGCGGAATAGACTTCGCCGAAAGGCATCGGCGTGGCGTTGGCGCCGAGCGCCGAGACCAGCGCCACGAACATGTCCGACTGCTGGACACGGATCTTCAGGCCCTTCATGTCGGCCGGCGTGTTGATCGGTCGCTTGGAATTATAGAAGGAGCGCGAGCCGGAATCGTAGAGCGCCAGGCCGATCAAGTCGTGCTTCTCGAATTCCTTGAGCAGGTTGTCGCCGATCGGCCCGTCCATCGCCTTCCGCATGTGGTCGACCGAGCGGAAGATGAAGGGCAGGGACGGGATGTTGGTCGCCGGGATCAGGTTGTTGAACGGCGCCATGTTGATGCGGTTGATGTCGATGACGCCGAAACGGGTCTGGTCGATCGTGTCTTTCTCCTGGCCGAGCTGGGCCGAGTGGAAGACGTTGATCTTGACGCGGCCCTGGGTGCGCTCCTCGAGCAGCTTGCCGAGATAGCGGACGGCCTCGACGGTCGGGTAGTCGGTCGGGTGAATATCGGCCGAGCGCAGCGTCACGCTCTGGGCGAGGGCCGATGTTGCCGCTGCGGCCGAGAGGGCCAGCGCGGCGGTATAGGCAAGGAATCTGCGGCGTGCGGTCATGGTGCGTTCTCCCGTGGTTTCGAGCGCCCCGCCGTTTCCCGGCTTGTTCGCTGGCGCATCGAACGTAAGCTTGCTGCCCGCCCCCGCATTCGGTTGCGGCAGTGATTGTATGGTAGTATGTCGTCGTATGGTACGCAACAGGCCCTGGGGGATTTTGACTTGAGCCTTTCGTTGGCGTCTCCCGCCGTTTTCACGGGCGCTTCGGCGGCCGGACGTGTCGAAGCCGAACTGCGCCGGGCGATCATCGCGCTCGAATTGCCGCCGGGCACACGCCTGTCGGAGCAGGAAATCGCGCTGAAATACGGCGTCTCGCGCCAGCCGGTGCGCGAGGCCTTGATCGCGCTCGCCCGGACACGTCTGGTCGATGTGCAGCCGCAGCGCGGCACGGTCGTGGTCAAGTTCTCCGTCCGCAAGATGATGGAGGCGCGCTTCATTCGCGAGGCGGTCGAGGTCGCGATCGTGCGCGAGGCCTGCACGGCGTTCTCGCCCCAGAGCAGGCAGAGGATCGCCGATCTCCTCGATGTCCAGGAGAAGGCGGCAGGGCGTGACGACCATGCCTCCTTCCAGCGCTATGACGAGCTCTTCCATGTCGAGCTGGCCGAGGGCGTCGGCATGCCGTTGGCCTGGGAGGCGATCCGGGACATCAAGGCGCATATGGACCGGGTCTGCCAGCTGACCCTGCCCGGCACCGAGGTGATGCTGTCGCTGGTCGAGCAGCATCGCCGGATCATGGCGGCCATCGATGCGCAAGATGCGGCGCAGGCCGAGCTCGCCATGCGCCACCACCTCACCGAGATCCTGCGCGCCCTGCCGAAGACTGAGGCAAACTACCCGGATCTGTTCGAGTAAGGGGCCTTTGCAGCCGTCGATAGACGGCCAGCCGGCGGGCGCGTTGCGGTGGCGCTGCGTGTCGAGATAATCACGTTCTTCGCGGAGCTGTGCATCCCGGAGCGCCGAACGCATGAATCGCTATCCGATGTTCAATCCGCAGGTGCTGATCAGCTTCGTCGCGGTCTGCGAGACGCTGAGCTTCACGCGCGGGGCCGACAGGGTCTCGCTGTCGCAATCCACCGTCAGCCTGCAGGTCAAGCGCCTCGAGGACCTGCTGGGTTGTCCCCTGCTGGAGCGCTCGTCGCATCAGGTCCAGCTCACCGAGGAAGGCGAGCGACTCCTGAGCTATGCGCGGCGGATTATCGCGCTCAACGAGGAGGCCCATGACGCCCTGACCGGCGTCTGGCGGGACGGCGTGCTGCGCCTCGGGATGCCCGAGGATTTCGCGGTGCCGACCATCGATCTGCTCGCCGATTTCAGCCGGCAGCATCCGCATCTGCGGCTCGATGTCAGCAGCGGCCTGAGCGCCGATCTGCGCAGTGCCTATGAGCGCGAGGAGCTCGACCTCGTGCTGGTGAAGCAGCGGCGCGGGCAGCCGCCGCGCGCGGCAAGGCGCGAGCCGCTGCTCTGGCTCGACAGCCTTGCGCACCCGGCGATCGAACGGGCGCCGGTCTCGCTGGCGATGTTCCCGCTCGGCGGGCTCTATCGCGACGAATTGTGCCAGGCGCTCGACAGGCTCGGGATGCGCTGGCGCATCGGTTATTGCAGCGGCAGTCTGGCGGCGCTCGCCGCGGCCTCGGCGGCCGGCCTGGGTATGACTCTCCTGCCTGCCAGTTGCCGTCTGCCCGGGCACAGGGTGCTCGGTGCCGCAGAAGGGTTTGCCGAGATCACCGATTTCGAGCTCGCGCTCTACTATCGCGACGATGCGCCGGCCTCGACCGCGATCCTGGCCGAGCGGTTGATTGCTTATTGCCATCTGGAGGCTTGAATGACGCCAGCATTGACTGCCGCAATCGCCAGCATTGCCAAATATCGCTGCCAAACCGCCGGCTTCGCGCTTATGGCGTCGGCAACCATCATAGGGAGGCGGCGACCATGGAACTGGCACATCATCAGAGCAGGCGTTCGTTCATCGGCCGGACGGGTGGCCTCGCCACCGCCTGCGCCATGATGGCGGGCCTTCCGGGCGGGGCTGCGAAGGCGCAGCCGACCGCGGCCAAGCCCGCTTCCACAAAACCGGTGTCGAATGCCGGCAAGCGCATCCCCACGGAACAGCACTATCTCCTGACCAATGTCCGGCTCGAGGAAGGCTTCATCCGTGAGGGCGACGTCGTGACGGGCACGCGCTCGGGGCTCTATGCCCTTGAGATCAAGGCGGGCAAGATCGCCGCGATCCATGGGGCGGGCTCCGCGCTGCCGGCGGGCGTGCCGAGCTACGAGGCCAATGGCCAACTCGCCTTGCCGGCGATGCGCGACATGCACATCCATCTCGACAAGACCTTCTACGGCCGCCCCTGGCAGGCGCCGCTGCCGCGGCAGGGCAAGACGATCCTCGACATGATCGCCCGCGAGGAGAGGCTGATCCCGCAATTGCTGCCGGACTCGCAGGAACATGCCGAGCAGCTCATCGCCCTGCTGCAGTCGAAGGGCACCACGGTCGCCCGTAGCCACTGCAATATCGATCCGGTCAGCGGGTTGAAGAGCCTCGAGCACCTGAAGCGCGCGCTGGAGAACCACCGCGACGATTTCTCTTGCGAGATCGTCGCCTTCCCGCAGCACGGGCTGCTGCTCTCGAAGGTCGACAAGCTGATGCGCGAGGCGATGGGCATGGGCGTCGCCTATGTCGGCGGGCTCGACCCGACCAATGTCGACGGCGCCATGGAGAAATCGCTCGACGCGATGTTCCAGATCGCGCTCGACACCGGCAAGGGCGTTGATATCCACCTGCACGAGGCGAGCCCGGCCGGCGTCGCCGCGATCCAGTACATGATCGCGACCGTCGAGAAGAATCCGGCTCTGCGCGGCAAGGTCACGATCAGCCATGGCTTCGCGCTCGCAACGATGTCGCCCGGCGCCCTCGACGAAGCCGCCACGCGCATGGCGGCGCAGGGCATCAGCGTCGCCTCGACCGTGCCGCTTGGCGCCGCGACGATGCCGCTGCCGCAGCTCAGCGCCAAGGGCGTCTTCGTGATGACCGGCACCGACAGCGTCACCGACCACTGGTCGCCCTTCGGCCGGGCCGACATGCTCGAAAAGGCCAATCTCTACGCGCAGCTCTACCGCGGCAGCGACGAGTTCCGCCTGTCCCGCTCGCTCGCGATCGCGACCGGCGGCGTGCTGCCGCTCGACGACAGGGGCGAGCGGGCCTGGCCCAAGGCTGGCGACTCCGCCGATTTCACGCTGGTTCCGGCAAGCTGCTCGGCCGAGGCGGTCGCCCGCCTGCCGGAGCGCAGCGCGACCTTCCATCGCGGCCGCATGGTCTTCGGCGGCGTCGGCGCGGCCTGACACGGTCGGATTTCTGCGAGGCGGCCGGCGATCTCGCCGGCCAGTAGCCCGCTGCCTCGTGGCCCGCCGCGGGCATGCGGCCTGTGCAATAATGCTGTGGCGGCGTGCCTGTTCGCCGCGTCGAAAATGCATATCCTGCGCCCGGCTGAAGCCTGAAAGGATATGACGATGACGCTTGGGGTGGGTGGATCGAGTTTCGAGGCCGAGCTTGCGAAGCTGAAGCCGATGGCGTCGAGCCGATCGCGGTCAGCGAGTTCAAGGCCCGCATCGCGAAGGTGCAGCGCCTGCTTCGCGAACAGGGCTTGCAGGGCCTCTATCTCGATACCTCGACCAACCTGCATTATTTTACCGGCATCCAGCTCAAGCTGACCGAACGGCTGCACGGCGCGGTGATCCCGGCTGAGGGCGAGGTCGTCTATCTCAGCCCGGCCTTCGAGGAGCCTAAGACGCGCGAATACATGCAGTTCGGCGACGATGTTCGCTGCTGGGAAGAGCATGAGGATCCGACCGCGCTCGTCGTGGAGACGATCCGCAGCCTCGGCTACGAGAGCGGCTCGATCGCTCTCGATCCTGATACACCCTTCTATACCGTCGACGGCTTGCGCAAGGCCGGCAACCGCTTCGACTTCACCAATGGCGCTGCGCTCACGGGGGCCTGCCGGCAGGTGAAATCCGCCGCCGAGATCGCCCTGATCCAGCGGGCCATGGATGTCACCATGGCGGTCCATCGCGCGGCGGCGCGCACGCTCAGCGTCGGCATGACGACCACGGAGCTCGTCGATTTCCTCGACCGGGCCCATGGCAAGTTCGGCATGAGCCTGACATTCGGCGCCGCGCAATTCGGCGAAGCGACCGCCTATCCTCACGGCGTTCCCTATCCGCAGACGCTGGCCGATGGCGACATGGTGCTGATCGACATGGGCACCAGGCTGGGCGGCTATCACTCGGACATCACCCGCACCTATGTCTTCGGCGAGCCGACCGAGCGTCAGCGCGAGATCTGGAACCTGGAGAAGCGGGCGCAACTCGCCGGCTTCGCGGCCGCCAGGCTCGGTGCGCCCTGCGAGGCTGTCGACCAGGGCGCCCGCGGCGTCATTGAAGCGGCCGGTTACGGCCCCGGCTACAAGGTTCCGGGCCTGCCGCACCGTACCGGGCATGGCCTCGGCCTCGCGATCCATGAGGAGCCGTTCATGGTCAAGGGCAGCCGGACGCCGCTGCAGGCCGGCATGTGCTTCTCGGTCGAGCCGATGATGTGCATCTATGGCGAGTTCGGCGTTCGCCTCGAGGATATCGCCTATATGACCGAGGACGGCGCTCGCTGGTTCACCGAGCCGGCCCACAGCGTCGACGATCCCTTCGCGGTCGCGGCCTGACGGTAGCGCCGCCTGTTACCCGTCTTACTGTTGGCGCCGGCCCGGCCATATCTGGCCGAGCCGGCAACCATTTCGCTCAGAACATGTGAAGCGGCGGCTTGGCGCTGTCCGGCAGCAGCGCCTTGTAGGGCGTCCGGGTCAGGCGCTTCTCGAAGTCGGCCTTGGCCTGCTCCAGCAAGCCCGGCTCGACCAGCACATCGGCGGCAACGCCGGCCATGACCTTGGCGACGTGGACCATGCCCTTATGCGCCAGCGGCGACTGCCCATGGGCGGTCAACTGCCAGGAATGCCCGGGCGTGCCGATCGTATAGGTCGCGCCGCGCGCCTGCACCGTCGGCACGGCCCAGGAGACGTCGCCGACATCGGTCGATCCCATCATGCGCGGCCCCGGGACTTCGCGAGGGGCGATCGTGTTGCAGAGGGGGAAGTCGGAGAGCGGCAGGCCCGCGCGGCGGAAGGCGCTCTCGATATGCGCCGATGTCACGGTCTTCTGCATGCGACGGGCGAAGGCGACATCCTCCGCATCGAAGGGCGGCGGGCCGAGCCGGTCGAAATTGCGCTGCATCGCATCTTCCAGCGGCGTGTTGGCGAGCAGGCTGCTCATCGCGCTGACGACCTCGTCGCTGACGGTGGTCTCGGTCATCAATGCCGCGCCTTCGGCAATCTTGCGGACGCGGGCGACGAGCTCATGAACCTGCGAGACTTCTGTCGCGCGCACGACATAGCGCAGCTTGGCCTTGGCCTGGACGACGTTGGGCGCGATGCCGCCGGCATCGAGATAGGCATAGTGAATGCGGGCATCGCTCGGCATGTGCTCGCGCAGGTAGTTGACGCCGACATTCATTAGCTCGGCGGCATCGAGCGCCGAGCGGCCGAGATGTGGTGCTGCTGCGGCATGGCTCGCGCGGCCGGTGAACTCGAAATCCATCGTCGTGTTGGCAAGGGAGATCGGCGCGGTGACCGCCGAGAAATCGGACGGGTGCCAGGAAATGGCGATGTCGACATCGTCGAAGACGCCTTCCTTGACCATGAAGGCCTTGCCGGCGCCGCCTTCCTCCGCCGGGCAGCCATAATAGCGGACGCGGCCCTTGAGGCCGCGCTCGGCGAGGAAATCCTTGACCGCGGCAGCGGCCAGCATCGCGCCGGCGCCCAGCAGGTTATGGCCGCAGCCATGGCCGGCGGGCTGGTTCGGCAGGGGCTGATGCTCTGAGACGCCGGGAGCCTGCGACAGCTCCGGCAGCGCGTCGTATTCGCCGAGGATGGCGATCACCGGGCCGTCTTCGCCGGCCTCGCCCATGACGGCGGTCGGCAATCCGGCGATGCCTGTCGCGACGCGGAATCCCTCGCGCTGCAACTGCTCGGCATGGGCCGCGGCCGACTTGACCTCGCGGTAGTTCAGCTCCGGCATCTCGAAGACGCGGTCGCTCAGCTCGATGTAGTCCCCCTGCTTGGAATCGACGATCGACCAGATTTTCTCAGCATTCTGCACAGTCTTCTCCCGAAATCGCGTCGTGCTTGCGCATGCTGTCGAAGGCCGCCTTCGCCTGCAATCGCCCGGCGCGCGGAGCCGTCCTGCATTCGGCGGCTAGGCCGCCCGGGGGGCTTGCCCTATTCCATGACCATGGCGTGGTCGTCGGCCGGAACGGCTGCTTGCCGGCGCGGCGGGCGCAGCAGGACGAGGAAGGGCAGGGCCGCGAGGCAGAGGATCATCAAGAGCTTGAAGTCGTTGACATAGGCGATGATCGTCGCTTGGCGCGTGATGACCTCGTCGAGCGCGGCGCGTCCGGCGAGCGTCGTTGGATCCCAGGCATGCTTGATCGCCGGCATCTCGAAGATGCGGTTGAAGGGCGTCACGTAATTGGCGATCTCGGCATGGTTGACCTGCACGTTGCGGGTCAGGAGATAGCTGACCAGCGAGATGCCGACGCTGGAGCCGATATTGCGCGAGAGATTGTAGAGGCCGGTGCCGTCGCCGCGATATTCCGCAGGCAGCGTCGCGAAGGTGATCGTCGTCAGCGGCACGAAGAGCAGGCCGAGCCCGCCGCCCTGGATGAAGCCGGTCAGCATGATGCGCTGCTGGGAAACGTCCGGCGTCCAGCCGGCCATGTCGTACATCGCCCAGGCGCTGACCAGGAAGCCGGCGCCCAGCAGAAGACGGGTGTCGACCTTCCCGATCAGCCGGCCGACCATGAACATGCAGGCCATCGTGCCGAGCCCGCGCGGGCCCATGACGATGCCGGCGGTCACCACGGGATAGCCGAGCAGCGTCTGCAGGAAGGGCGTCAGCAGCGCGAGCGAGGCGAGATAGCAGATGCCGACGATGAAGATGAAGATCAGGCCGACATTGAAGTTCCGGTCGAGGAAGAGCCGCGGCTTGATGAAGGAATTCTCGGCCGTGAAGGTGTGCACGACGAGGATGTAGAGCGCGGCGACGCAGACCGCCGCCTCGACGATGATCTCCAGCGAGTCGAACCAGTCGAGCTGGGCGCCGCGGTCGAGGAAGAGCTGCAACGCTCCGATCGCGATGCTGAGCGCGCCGAAGCCGGTCCAGTCGAGCTTGGCGAGCGCGCTCGCCTTGGTCTCGGCGACGAAGATCGAGACGCCGGCCAGCGCCAGGATGCCGAGCGGCAGGTTGATGTAGAAGACCCAGCGCCAGGAGATGTTCTCGGTCAGCCAGCCGCCGAGCACGGGGCCGAGCACCGGGCCGACCATGACGGATATGCCGAACAGCGCCATGGCGGAGCCGCGTTCCTCCGGCGTGTAGATATCGAGCAGGATGCTCTGCGAGAGCGGCACGAGCGAGGCGCCGAAGAAGCCCTGCATCAATCGGAAGCCGACGATCTGCGTCAGGGACTGCGCGGCACCGCACAGGATCGAGGCGACGACGAAGCCGATGATCGCCACGGACAGCACGCGCTTGCGGCCGAAGCGGGCCGCCAGGAAGCCGGAGGGCGGCGTCATGATCGCGGCCGCGACGATATAGGAGGTCAGGACCCAGTTGATCTGGTCCGCGCTCGCCGAGACGCTGCCCTGGATATAGGGCAGCGCGACATTGGCGATGGTGGTGTCGAGCGCCTGCATGATCACCGCGAGGATCACGCAGGCGGTTATGGCGCCGCGATTGGCGACGGGCGCCCCGGCCGGGGCAGCGGCACTGGCCATGGCAGGCCTCTTTGGCTGTTGTTGCTGGCCTAGTGGCTGACCTTGCCGACGGCCTCGCTGACGAAGCTCGGCAGGCCGCGGGCATGGCCGGTATCGACGTCGAGCGTCACACTCATGCCGGCGCGCAATTGCGGCTGGTCGGGCGGCGTGTCGATCTTCACGCGCATGGCGATGCGCTGGACGACCTTGACCCAGTTGCCGCTGGTGTTCTGCGCCGGCAGCAGCGAGAAGCTCGCGGCCGAGGCCGGGCTGATGCTGTCGACCGTGCCCTTCCAGACGGCGCCGGGATAGGTGTCGACATAGACTTCCGCCTCCTGGCCGGGCTTCACCCAGGTGAGCTCGGTTTCCTTCGGATTGGCCTGGATCCAGACATGGTCGGTCGAGACCAGGCTGAAGGCGTTGGTCGCGGCCTCCAGATATTGCCCCTTCTGCAGCGAGGGCACGTTGGTGACGACGCCGTTCATCGGCGCGCGCACCGTCGTGTGACCAAGCTGGCGCTGCGCTTCGGCCCGGGCCGCGACCGCATCCCTGTAGCGCGGGTGATTTTCGACCGGCGCACCGGGCTTGCCGTTGAGGTTGGCGGCGATGCCGGCGAGCTGGCTTTCGAGCTGCGCGAGCTTCAACCGGGCGCCGTCGAGATCATGCTTGGCCTGATCGAAGGTCGCCTGCGACGCGACCGACTTGGTGGCGAGATCCTGCTGGCGCTTGAAGCTGGTCTCGTAGAAGGCGATGTCGGTATGGGCCTGCTCGATCTGGCTCTGCATGCCCTTGTAGCTGGCCTTCAAGGCCTCGAGATCGTTATGGACCACGCCGATCTGGGCGTCGGCCCGCTCCAGCGCGAAGCGGAACTGCCGGTCGTCGAGCCGGAACAGCACGTCGCCGGCCTTGACCGGCTGATTGTCGCGGACATCGATCTCGCCGACGATGCCGGCGACATCCGTCGAGATGCCGAGGATGTCGGCCTGGACATAGGCGTTGTCGGTCGACATCACCTGTCCGCCGGTGACGTAATGGTAGCCGCCGGCGATCAGCGCGACCGGCAGCAATGCGAAGAGCAAACGGCGCGTGCGGTTGCGCCGATGCTGCGGTGCGGGGCCGGGCGCGGCCTTCGCAGGCATTTCCGGCTTCGTCTCCGACGCCTCCTTTGCGGTGGTCTCAGCGCGGGCCTTCGGCTCGAACGGCCGGATCTCCGCCCCGCCGCCTGAGGAGCCGGGCTCGGCCTCCTCGCCGGTCGCCGCTTCCGCATTCCTGGCTGCGTCATCCATTTTGGACTTGCCTTTCAGCCACCGGCATCTGGCAGGCGGCCGTGAGATTCGCTTTCATCTGCCCGAGCGTCGCGAGAAGCTGCTCGCGCTCGGCTAGCGGAATGTCGTTGAAGGCTTCCGCCCGCGTGACGTCGCCGAGCGCGCGCAGCTCCGTCAGTTTCGGCTGGGCCTTCTCGGTGAGGTAGAGCTGCCAGATGCGCCGGTCGGTCGCGTGCGGCCGGCGCTCCGCGAGCCCGTAGCTTTCGAGCTTGTCGAGGATGCGCCCGACCGTGATCGGCTCCACCTCCAGCAATTCGGCCAGGGCGCCCTGCTGGATGCCGGCATTCTGGTCGAGATAGGCCAGCACCTGCCATTGCGAGCGCGTCAATCCGGAATCGCGCGCATGCTGCTCGAAACGCTTGCGCAGGAGGCGCGCGACGTCGTGGAGCAGGAAGCCGACCGTCGGCGACGGTTTCTTAGGCGTGCTGATCATAAGCAAGTCTATTAAAATTCGGGCAGGCGTTGGTCAACGCCATCTTTTGACGCAGGGGTAGCGCGAGTGCCCCATGACACATGCCGCTGAAGGGTGTGTGCAGGGACCGCGCCGATTGACTTCCAAGGTCGATCGGCACCTACTTGCGCGCAAGCCGACCATCCCCGCTCGGGCGGTTAGCATTCTCAATTTCCGCGCCGCGCGCGGATGATCGGCGCCCCGTGAAGCCCACAGTCGAAGCCTATACCGTGGCCATGCCGTGGTACGAGCCGCAGGGCTTCCGACAGCTCTGGGAGCTTGCACATGACCGGGATCAGATGCCCTCGGATTACGAGACCTGGCATCGCAATGCGGTCGCGGTGATGAATGCCTGGCTTGCACGAGGACGGGCGCTGGAGATCGTCACGATCAAGCCGGCAGAATTCCTTGGCTGGCTTGAGGCAGCTGGACTGCCGAACACGGCGGACACGCGCCGGAAATATGTCGAGCTTCGCGCGGGGAGCCACTGCCACGACGTGGCTTGAGGGTATTCGTTCGCGGCGTCTTATCCTGTCCGCGTCCAGCGCAGGAAAGCGGACAGCCGCAGCAGGCCGTTGACGATCAGGGTATAGACCACGCTCGTGTCTCCATCTCGGGAGCCCACGTTATCGCGTGGTGCTTTTAGCGTTGTTGACGCGGCGCAAGCTGCTCCGACAAATCCCGCGATCGGATTCCTCCGATGGCTGTGAGCATCCGGGGATCTCGGGGCTGGGTCAATCGCTGGGATTTCCAAATTTTCGAAGGAGAGGAGAAGGAAACAACTGCGGCGGGCGACCTCCGTTACAGTTTTCATCTTTACGATCTCGAGGCCGATCCGGGCCATCGCTATCTCCCCGGAGCCGTCGATATCGCTGCCGGATTTCGCCGCGATCTTGTCGAGCCGTCGAGCACGACCTTCTGGTGGCTATCGAGGCCGCGCGGCTGCGCCGGCGAGATGAAGCGGTCGCCCAGGCCGGCAAGACGTGGATTCGCGGTGAGAGCCCGATCGCACGGGGTGGACACGCGCCGCCATTGCCCCTCATGCCTTTCGTGGCGCGCGTCCGAGCGCTACACAGTCGACCGACAGGAAGAAGCGATGAATGCCCCGTCCGCCAACCCGCCGCTGATCGCTGCAGCCGACAAGGGCGACATGGCCTTGATCGAGCGCCTCCTCGCGGCGGGAGCAAAGGTGGACGCCAAGGACGAGGCCGGCCGCACGGCGCTGATGGCAGCGACCCAGAAGAACGATCTGCCGCTGGCGCGGCGGCTGATCGCGGCGGGCAGCGACGTCAACGCCCGCGACGTCACCATGCTCTCGCCCTATCTCTGCGCCGGGGCGAATGGCTTCAACGAAATCCTGAAGCTCGCCATCGCATCGGGCGCCGACCCGAACAGCGTCAACCGCTTCGGCGGCACGCCGCTGCTGCCGTCGAGCGAGAAGGGCTTCCTGCGCACCGTCCGGGTCTGCCTGGCCGCCGGCATCCCCGTGAACCACGCCAACGATCTCGGCTGGTCGGCGCTGCTCGAAGCCGTGATCCTCGGCGATGGCGGAAGGCTCTATGGCGACGTGGTCGAGGCGCTGGTCGAGGCGGGTGCCGACCCGCACCTGAGGGACCGCGACGGCAAATCCTCGCTGGAGCATGCGCAGGCACTCGGGCAGGAGCGTGTGCTGGCGATCTTCCGCGGCGAGGGCGCGGCGACCGGACCGGGCGCCGCCGCGATCCGACAGGCGAAGCAGGCGGAGAAGGCGGAGCGTTACGAGGAGGCGCTGACCATCGTCGAAGCCGCGCTCGCGCAGCACCCCGGCGACACCGACCTCACCTATTACAAAGGCTATTATCTCTACGAGCTCGGGCGCAATGAGGAGGCGATCCGCGTCTTCGAGGCTTTGCTCGCACAGGCCCCCGAGGCGATCGAGTTCCACTTCCACATCGCTTATGCCTGGCGGGCGATGAAGCAGCCGGAGGCCGCGCTGGCGGCCTTCGATGCGGGGATCGCGCAGAAACCGGAAGCCCTGTTCCTGCGCTATCACAAGTCGAATTATCTGCGCGAACTCGGCTGGCACGAGGCTGCCGTCGCGGTGATGGACGAGCTGCTCGCGCGCGATCCGGGGCGCTATGATTTCGCTTTCCACAAGGGCAACAGCCTGCGCTCGCTCGGCCGGCACGAGGAGGCGATCGCGGCGATCGAGATCGCGATCGCGTCCGATCCCGGCAATCCGCTCTATCGGCAGCACAAGGCGCAGTCGCTTCGCCTGCTCGGCCGCGAGCCGTAGGCGCAAGCTGCGCGCGCAGCGGTCGGTCGGCCGCCTGCGCCGCTGGTGTTTCGGACGAGCCGATTCGTCAGGCGATCGGCTGGGTGAGTTCACCATGGCGGGTGACGATCCTGCCGCGCTTGACGACCGTACGGTCAGCCGGACGTGCGACGATGGCCTCGCAGATCGTCTCGCCGGGCAGGATCACGAAATCGGCGGTGCAGCCCACCGCGAGGCCGTAATCCGCGATGCCCATCACGGCGGCGCCCTTGTAGGTGCAGACGTCGAGCGCCAGCTCCATCTCCTCGTCGCGACGGAAGTTGTTGCGCAGGCCGACCAGCGTCGCCCGCTCCAGCATGTCGCCCATGCCATAGGGGTTCCAGCTGTCGCGCACGCCGTCCGAGCCGCCTGCGATGACGATGCCGGCCTTGAGGCAGGCCATGACCGAGGGAGCCGGCGAGGACGCGGGGGCCGTCGTGACAAGCGCGATGCGTTCCTGCGCCAGCTCGTCGATCAGCCGCCGGACATGGTCGGCGTCGGGCATGCCCAGGCAGAAGGCGTGGCTGACCGCGACCTTGCCCTGCATGCCGAGGGCGCGGGTGCGTTCCAGGATCAGGTCCATCGAGAAGGCGCCCATCTCGCCGCGCTCGTGCAGGTGGATGTCGAGCGGGCGGCCGTATTTCTGGGCGATGCCGAAGATCGCATCGAGATGGCCCTTCGGGTCTCGGTCGACCGCGCAAGGGTCGAGGCCGCCGACGACCTCGGCGCCCATCGCCATTGCCTGGTCGAGCAGCTCGAGCGTGCCGGGGCGGGTGAGCAGGCCGGATTGTGCGAAGGCGACGATCTCGACGTCGATCACGTCCTTGAGGCGTTCGCGCATGGCCATGACGCCTTCGATACCGGCCAGGCCGGTTTCGGTGTCGATGTCGACATGGCTGCGGATATGGGTGGTGCCCATCCTGACCATCTGCGCGACGAGGCGGCCGGACTGGCGGTCGGCATCGATGCCGAATTCGCGGCGGTTGCGGCGCTCGGTCTCGATCTTGTCGATCAAGGCGGGGCCGGCGGTGTGCCTGTGCCAACCCATGCCCCAGAAGCTCTTGTCGAGATGGGTATGGGCCTCGACGAGGCCGGGAATCATCAATCGGCCGCCGGCATCGAAGGTTGCATCGGCCCCGGTGGCGCCGGCGCCGATCGCCGCGATGCGCCCGTCACGGACAAGGACGTCCGTGGCCACGCCGCCAGCCGGGCGGACATTCCGGATCAAGAGAGTATCGGGCACGAGGCAGCTCCTTCTTCCAGATCGGTGCGTACCGGCTTCTTAAGGTCCAATCGCGGCTCTGGCCCGTTAAATCATCCGATTATTATCATGCAGAAATCGAATGGTGCTTTGCTTTGGCCTGCTTCCCGCAAGGCGCAAGAGTTTCGGCTACGGATCGCAAGGCAAACACTCATTCGATGAAACCGGGATCATCCCGGATTTCCGCTGTGCCCCATCCGGGATGCCGGTGCGCGGCAAGAAACTAGGCTCAGGACTCATTGATTGAGCCAGAAGATAAAGGTTGCGGCGAAGGCTA
>NZ_CAMFJF010000025.1 GCF_945956895.1 uncultured Allobosea sp.
GGATGCGCACGGCCTTCTCGATCGACGAGACGAAGATCTTGCCGTCGCCGATCTGCCCGGTGCGGGCGGCGGCGGTGATCGTCTCGATCACCCGGTCGACGAGTTCGTCGGAGACCGCGACCTCGATCTTGATCTTCGGCAGGAAGCTCACGGCGTATTCGGCGCCGCGATAGATTTCCGTATGACCCTTCTGACGGCCGTAGCCTTTCACCTCGGTCACGGTCAGGCCGTGCACGCCGACGGCGGTGAGCCCGTCGCGCACCTCCTCCAGCTTGAACGGCTTGATGATCGCCATCACGATTTTCATGTGCTGGGTTTCCCCGTCTGCGCCGCCCGGTCGTCAGCCCCGGCGATCTCGTTGCACCTCTCGCGCCTGCGGGACCGCAGTTGCGTCGCAACATGCAATTCAAGGGACGTGCCAACCCGTTCCGGGCGCGGCCAAGCCGCATCCGGAGACGAATCAAAGGGGGAGAAACGAACAGGGCAGGCTGATTTGCCTAAGAATCAGGCAAGTGGCTGGATTCTATGCAACTGCCCGTAATTCGATCAGTTGTGATCGGAGCGCGGCCGAATCAGTCCTTCCTGCGCGACGGAGGCGACGAGGTGCCCACTCCGATCGAAGATCAGTCCGCGTGAAAACCCCCGCGCGCCGGAGGTCGAGGGGCTGTCCTGCGAATAGAGCAGCCATTCGTCCGCCCGGAACGGGCGATGGAACCACAGGGCATGGTCGAGGCTCGCGGCCTGGATCTTTTGGTCGAAGACCGTAGCGCCATGGGCGATCAGGCTGGAATCGAGCAGCAGCAGGTCGGAGGCGTAGGCGAGCACGCTCTGGTGGAAGGCCGGCTCGTCCGGCAGCGGCTCCATCGCCCGGATCCAGACATTGAATTTCGGCTCCAGGCTGCCGCCGCCGCGATAGCGTTCGAGCTCGACGGGGCGGATCTCGATCGGCCGCTTGCGCTGATAGAAGGTCTGGAGCGGATCGGGGAGATGGGAGAGGAAGGTCCTGGCCATCTCCTCGCGGTCCGGCAGCTCTTCCGGCATCGGCACCTTCGGCATCGGCATCTGGTGCTCATAGCCGGGCTCGTCGACATGGAACGAGGCCGACATCGCGAAGATCGCCTCGCCCTTCTGGATAGCCAGAACGCGGCGCGTGGTGAAGGAGCGGCCGTCGCGCAAGCGGTCGACCTCGTAGACGATCGGGATCTCGGGGTCGCCCGGCAGCAGGAAATAGGCATGCAGCGAATGCGGCTGCCGGCCCTCGACGGTCTTGCAGGCGGCATAGAGCGATTGCGCGATCACCTGCCCGCCGAAGACGCGGGGCCAGGTCGATTTCGGGCTGCGACCGCGGAACAGGTTGCGCTCGAGCGGTTCGAGGTCGAGAATCGCCGTCAGGGAGGCGCTGATCTGGGACATGGTCGGCGGCATCACGGTCAGGTTGACGGAGCGGCCGGCGGCCCGCACAGGGACAGCCGGATCCGCCTGGCATCAGCACCGAGGCATCCCGTGGCGTCAAGTCGACGCGGAGAGAAGGACGATATGGCTATCGAAGAGGGCAGCGGCGCCATGCGCATCGTCATCGCCGGCGGCGGCATTGCCGGGCTGGCGCTCGCGCTCGCGCTGAAGCAGGGGCTGGGCGAGGATTTCGCGGTCATCCTGGCCGACCCTGCGCTGGCGGCCGCGCCCCGCGCCGACAACCGCGCCTATGCGGTCGCGGCCGGCGGCCGGGCGATGCTGAAGACGCTCGGGATCTGGGAGGCAATCGCCCATACCGCCCAGCCGATGCTGGAGATGGTCGTCTCGGACAGCCGCATCGAGGATGCGGTCCGCCCGGTCTTCCTGACTTTCGACGGCGAGGTCGAGCCCGGCGAGCCCTTCGCCCATATGGTCGAAAATGGGGCCCTGATTGCGGCCTTGAAGACCGCCTGCGAGACTGCCGGCGTCGAATTGCACAAAGCCGGCGTGCGGCGCTTCACGGCAGAGGATACCTCGGTCGAGGTCGTTTTCAGCGATGGAGCGCGCTGCGAGGCGGCGTTGCTGGTTGCCGCCGACGGCGCGCGCTCGAAACTGCGAGAACAGGCCGGGATTGGCTGGGTCGGCTGGGATTACGGGCAGTCGGGCATCGTCGCGACGATCGGGCATGAGCGGCCGCATGACGGTCGCGCGGTCGAGCATTTCCTGCCGTCGGGGCCTTTCGCGATCCTGCCGCTGGCCGATGGCGGGGCGCTGCGGCACCGCTCCTCGATCGTCTGGACGGAGCGGGCGGAGAATGTCGAGCCGCTGCTCTCGCTCGATGCCCAGGACATGCTGGCCGAGATCGAGCGGCGCTTCGGGCTCGAACTCGGCGAGATCGCGTTGGAAAGCGCGGTGAGCGCGCATCCGCTCGGCTTCGGCGTGGCGCGTCGCTTCGTCGGCGAGCGGCTGGCCCTGCTGGGCGATGCCGCGCATCTGATCCACCCCATCGCCGGGCAGGGGCTCAATCTGGGCCTCAAGGACGTCGCGGCTTTGGCCGAAGCGATCGTCGATGCGGCGCGGCTGGGGCTCGATCCCGGCTCTGCCGATGTTCTGGAGGATTACGAGAAGGCGCGGCGCTTCGATACGGTGGCGATGGGCGCGGTGACCGATGGGCTGAACCGGTTGTTCTCGAACGACGCGACGCCGCTCAGGCTGGCACGCGATCTCGGCCTCGGCCTCGTCGACCGGCTGCCCGGCCTGAAGCGCTTCTTCATCCGCGAGGCTGCGGGTGTCGCCGGCGCACCGCCGCGGTTGTTGAGGGGTGAGGCACTGTAGCGTCACGCGTCATGCTCGGACCTGACCCGAGCATCTCTCGAAGGAGATGGCGCCTCTGTCGGCACGAGATACTCGGGTCGCCGCTACGCGCCGCCCGAGAATGACGGTTTAGTCTCAGTCTTCCAGCGGGCGTGCCTCTTCCGGCAGCATGATCGGGATGCCGTCGCGGATCGGATAGGCCAGCTTGGCCGGTCGGCTGATCAATTCCTGTTTTGCCGCATCATATTCCAGCGTCGCCTTGGTCAGCGGGCAGACCAGGATTTCAAGCAGCTTGGGGTCGATGCGGGTGGTCGTGTCGGTTTCGCCGGTCATCGGTTTTTCCGTTCCAGAGTAGCAAGCGGGGCTGGTTGGCGTGCTGAAACTCCGTCGTCATTCCGGACAAGCCGCGTTAGCGGCGCCGATCCGGAATCCATCATAGGGCAGGTGCTCTCCGATGGATTCCGGGTCAAGCCCGGAATGACGGTGTGTTTCAGCGCCGGAACACCAAGCTTTCTAATGCTTGCGCGGCAGGTCGGCCAGCATGCCGGCCGCGACCATCAGCTTCGGCAGGGTCAGGCCGGAGCTTGCGATCGCGTTGACGGTGCTGCGGGTTCGCTCCGCGTCCTCGCCGCGCTCGGCGAGCCAGCTCTCCAGCGTGCCCTGCCCCTTGGCGGAGGCCGAGACCTCCTGCGTCAGGTTGGACTGGGCGTCGTCAAGGGTCTCGATTGCCCGTTCGCGGGCGAGGCGCTCGTAATCGTCCGTTGCCGGCACGGCCGCGGCCGCGGCCTTCAGGCTCGACAGGCCGAACAGCGCGTCGACGCCGAAATGGATGCGGGCGACCTCGCCGATCTTACGCTTGC
The DNA here is from genome assembly GCF_945956895.1 of uncultured Allobosea sp. Classification (GTDB taxonomy): domain Bacteria; phylum Pseudomonadota; class Alphaproteobacteria; order Rhizobiales; family Beijerinckiaceae; genus Allobosea. Next base: position 3,627 of record NZ_CAMFJF010000025.1, read on the forward strand.
TGCGCTCGGCGATGTCGACGATGTCCGTTGCTTCGGCGAGTGCCGGCAAGCTGGCAATGCGGGCAGCCAGCGCCTCCGGCACGCCTTCCGAGGTCAGCACGGCGATGCGCGCCAACCTCGCTTGGGAGGCAGCTTCGGGCAGCAGGTTGCCGAGCTCGCCGGCCAGTTCCGTCACGCCCTTGGCGTAGCGGGCGATGGTCTGCTCGATCGTGCCGGGCTCGGCGACGCGGCGCCGCAGGAACCAGCCCATGCGGTTGGTGACGAGCTCCTGCGCGGCGCCGTAGAGGCCGAGCTGGGTCTTGCCGGGAATCTTCGCATCGAGCGCGTCGATCTCGCCGTTGAGGGCAATGAGATCGAAGGAATCGCGGGCGATGGCGTAAGCCGCGGCGATGGCCGGCGCGTCCGAACGGGTCAGCGCCGCCAGGACCGGCACCAGCGCCGGGCCGCCGCGGTTGACGATGGCGTTGGCGAGCTGCGTCGCCACGATCTCGCGGCGCAGCTTGTGGCTGGCGATCGCGTCCGGATAGGCCTCGCGCAGCGCCTTCGGGAAATAGCGGACGAGTTCGGTGGCGAGGTAGGGATCGTCCGGCACCGAGGATTCGAGCAGGGCGTCGTGCAGCGAGAGCTTGGCATAGGCCAGCAACACCGCGAGTTCCGGCCGGGTCAGGCCTTCGCTGCGCTTCTCGCGCTCGGCGAGCTGGGCGTCGCTCGGCAGATACTCGACCGAGCGGTCGAGCCTTCCGTCCTGCTCCAGCGTCTGCATCAGGAAGCGCAGGCCGGGCGTCGCGGCCGATCCTTGCGCCTCGGTCAGCGAGAGCGCCAGTGTCTGCAGGTAGTTGTTGCGCAGCACGAGATCGCCGACCTCGTCGGTCATCGCGGCGAGCAGTTCGTTGCGCTTGTCTTCCTTCAGGCGCCCGTCCTTCACCGGGTCTGCGAGCGCGATCTTGATGTTGACCTCGACGTCGGAGGTGTTGACGCCGGCCGAGTTGTCGATTGCGTCGGTGTTGAGCTTGACGCCCTTGCGCGCCGCCTCGATGCGGCCGCGCTGGGTCATGCCGAGATTGGCGCCTTCGCCGATGACGCGGGCCCGGACGTCGTTGCCGGTGATGCGGATCGCGTCATTGGCGCGGTCGCCGACCTGCGCGTCGGTCTCTTCGGAGGCACGGATATAGGTGCCGATGCCGCCGAACCAGAGCAGGTCGATACGCGCCTTCAGGATGGCCGTCATCAGTTCGGGCGGCGAGACCTCCTTCTTGTCGAGGTCGAGCAAGGCGCGGACCTCGGCCGAGAGCGGGATGCTCTTGGCCGAACGCGAGAAGATGCCGCCGCCCTTCGAGATCAGGCTCTTGTCATAGTCAGCCCAGGACGAGCGCGGCAGGGCAAAAAGGCGCTGGCGTTCGGCCAGGGACTTCGCCGTGTCCGGATCGGGATCGAGGAAGATGTCGCGGTGGTCGAAGGCCGCGACCAGCTTGATCGCCGGCGAGAGCAGCATGCCGTTGCCGAAGACGTCGCCCGACATGTCGCCGACGCCGGCGACGGTGAAGGGCGTCGTCTGGATGTCGATATCGACCTCGCGGAAATGGCGCTTCACCGCTTCCCAGGCGCCGCGCGCCGTGATGCCCATGCCCTTGTGGTCATACCCTTGAGAGCCGCCGGAGGCGAAGGCGTCGCCGAGCCAGTGATGCTTCTCCAGCGAGATCGCGTTGGCGGTGTCGGAGAAGGTCGCGGTGCCCTTGTCGGCGGCGACGACGAGATAAGGATCGTCGCCGTCATGGCGCACCGTGTCCGGCGGCGGCACGATGGTCTCGCCGTCGAGATTGTCGGTGAGCTCGAGCAGGTTGCGGATGAAGATGCGATAGCTCTCGGTGCCCTCGGCCAGCCAGGCGGCGCGGTCGGAGGCCGGCGGGAGCTGCTTCGGGAAGAAGCCGCCCTTGGCGCCGACCGGCACGATCACCGCGTTCTTGACCTGCTGCGCCTTGACGAGACCCAGCACCTCGGTGCGGAAATCCTGCGGCCGGTCGGACCAGCGCAGGCCGCCGCGGGCGACCTTGCCGAAGCGCATATGCACGCCTTCGACGCGCGGCGAATAGACGAAGATCTCGTAGAGCGGTCGCGGCAGCGGCAGCCCGTCGACCCTGGCGCAGTCGAACTTGAAGGTGATGGTCTGGCGCGGCTGGCCGTCCGGGCCGATCTGGAAGAAGTTCGTGCGGAGCGCAGCATCGACCAGATTGACGAGGCGGCGCAGGATGCGGTCGTCGTCGAGGCTGGTGACGGCGTCGAGCGCTTCCTCGATCTCGGCGTGCTTCTGGGCCATGCGCTGCTCGCGCTCACCGGCGGGGATGCGCGGGTCGAACTTCGCGGCGAAATAGGCGACGAGCCCGGCGGCGATGTCGGAATGGCGGGTCAGGGCGTCGGCGATATAGCCCTGGGCATAGGGCGCGCCGGCCTGGCGCAGATAGCGACCGAAGGCGCGCAGCAGCGCAGCTTCCCGCCAGGCGAGGCCGGCGACCAGCACGAGTTGGTCGAAGCGATCGGATTCCGCGAGGCCGCGGAATTGCGCCATCAGCGCCGCCTCGATGGTCGGATCGAGATGTTCGATGTCGATCTCGCCGTCGTCGGCGCGCTCCAGCGTCATGTCGTGCAGCCAGATGCGGACCGCGTCGCCATTGCCTTGCGGCATGACATTGTAGGTCCGCTCGTTGACGACGCGGAAGCCCATGTTCTCCAGCACCGGGACGCGGGCCGAGAGCGAGATCGGCGTACCGCGCGAGAACACCTTGAGATTGGCGCGCTTGGCGTCGTCGCCCTCGCGCCGGTAGAGATTGACGGCGCGGCTCCGCTCCGGCGTGAGCTGCTGGAGCATCTCGATATCGACGAGCGCATCGGCGGCCGAGAAGCGCTCGCGATAGGCGGCGCCGAAGGCCTCGGCATAGCGCTCGGCCAGCGCGCGGGCGGCGGGGCCAGCCTTCTCCTGGTCGAGTACGTCCTTCAATCCATCGCCCCAGGTGCGGACGATGGCGCTGATGCCGGCTTCCAGCGTCGAGCGCTCGACGCGCGGGGTTTTGCCCTCGTCGCGGCCGATGATGTAGTGGGTGCGCGAGAGCGGCCCCTCGGGATAGGCGGGATAGGCGGCCGAGAGGCGCCCGCCATAGACCCGCGCCAGGAAATCGCCGACGCGCAGGCGCACGGTGGTGTCGTAGCGGTCCTTCGGGATGAAGACGAGGATCGAGACGAAGCGGTCGAACTCGTCGACGCGGGCGAGCGCGCGGATGCGCGGTCGCTCGGTGAGCTGGAGGATGTCGAGCGCGAACTGCTCCAGCGTCGGGGTGTCGATCTGGAAGAGCTCGTCGCGCGGATAGGCGTCGAGCACGTTCATCAGGGCGCGGCCGGAATAGCTCGCAGGGTCGAAGCCGATATTCTTGGCGACGCGCGCGACCTTGAGTCTGAGATAGGGGATGGCACGGGCCGAGCCGGTATAGGCGTTCGAGGTCAGGAGGCCGACGATACGCAATTCGCCGTCGAGCCTTCCGTCCGGCGTGAACAGCTTGACGCCGACATAGTCGAGATGGACGCGGCGATGGACCAGGCTCTTGACGTTGGCCTTGGTGATGATGAGCGCCTGGGGCTTGGCCAGGAAGGAGCGCAGCTCCGGCGTGACCGTGACCAGTTCCCGGCCCTTGCGCAGGACCTTCACCGTCGGGTCGCGCAGGATGCCGAGGCCGGAGCCCTCGATCGGGTCGGCCGCGACGTCACCGCCGGGGAAGCGATAGGCGCGGATGCCGAGCAGGGTAAAATTGTCGCCGGCGATCCATTCGAGGAATTGCAGCGCTTCGTTGATCTCGTCTTCCGGCAGTGGCGGCGGGTTGGCGCGATAGGCCTGGATCACCTCGGTGATTCGGCCACGCATCGCGGCCCAATCGTCCACGGCAAGCGCGACATCGTTATAGACGCGCTCCAGCCCGGCCCGCAGCTTCTCGCGCGCTTCCGGCGTATCGATGCGCGGGACATGGATATGGAGCAGGCTCTCGCGGCGCGTGCCCTCGGGCGCGCGGCCGGTCGCCTCGCCGGCGAGCGAGGCGAACTTGCCCTTGGCGTCGCGGGCGACCGCCAGGATCGGATGAGCGACGAGGCGCGGCTCGTGGCCCTGCTCCTGCAATTCGGCCAGCGTCGAATCGAGCAGGAACGGCTTGTTGTCGTTGACGACCTCAAGGACGGTGAGCTGGTTCTTGCGCTCGCCCTCGCCGAATTCCTCGTCACGGAAGCGCAGGTTGATCGTGTCGGGCTTGCGCGGCTGGGCGAGGTGCTCGAAGGCAGCGGCGGCGGTGCGGGCCAGCATCTCGGCCGGAAGGGCCTCGAGATCCTCGGCAACGGAACGGCCAAAAAGCAGGCGGGGGAATTCGGCGGGCATCGAACTCTTCAGTCCGGTGGCTGCGGCCTCGATCGCTGCGATTGCACCCGCAGTCGCGTTCGTCACCCGTTTGCCCATGTCTCAACCCCAGTTGTTTTGCCGCAGCGATGACATAGGCTGCGTAGCCTTTCAACTTGCCGTGCCTGAAAAAGCGGCAAACTGACGCGCCCCCCGACTCGACAGGACACACCATGGCAACAAAGCATGACAAACCCAAGGTCGGAGAAGAGCCCGCGCGCCAGGATTCGCCCCCGGCCGTGATGGCGCTGGACTTGAAGCCGGGTGCGCTCTCAGCCGGAAACCAGGCCTATTTCGCGAAATGCGAGGAGAAGCTCGGCTTCGTGCCGAACGTCCTGACCTCCTGTGCGCATGACGATGCCAAGCTTTCGGCCTTCGCCGCCTTCTACAACGACCTGATGCTGGCGCCGTCAGGCCTGTCGAAGCTGGAGCGGGAGATGATCGCGGTCGCGGTCTCCAGCGTGAATCGCTGCTATTACTGCCTCACCGCCCATGGCGCGGCCGTGCGCCAGCTCTCGGGCGATCCCGTGCTGGGCGAGCTCCTGGTGATGAACTATCGGGCAGCAGAGCTTTCGGTCCGGCATCGCACCATGCTCGACTTCTCGGTCAAGCTGACCGAAACGCCGCATCTGATCGGCGAGGAGGATCGGCAGGCCCTGCGCAAGGCCGGCTTTGGCGAGCGCGACATCTGGGATATCGGCGCGGTGGCGTCCTTCTACAACATGTCGAACCGGATGGCCTCGGCCGTCGATATGCGGCCCAATGCCGAGTATCATGGGCAGGCGCGATAGAAGCGCGGTTCGCTTCCGTCATTTCGGGGCTTCGCGCAGCGATGAGCCCCGGGGTCCGTGAAACGGCGTTCGTCGTCATGGTCGGGCTTGTCCCGACCATCCATGTCTTTGCTGGTCGAGTCCGGTGTTCAAGACGTGGATGCTCGCCACAAGGGCGAGCATGACGGGACCGGAACGAGGGCGGTGGTTCGGAAACCCCAAAAGAAAAACGGCCGGCGCAATGCCAGCCGCTAGTTGGCCCCGACTCGGTGGCCCGGCTCCGCCCGAACTCCGGGGGGCTGGGGGGCTGACAAACCGGCGATCAGCGAAACCGGGCCGTCGAGGCAACAAGGAGAGTTGACCGCCGCAACTTGGCGCTCGCTTGGCGTGTTAGCGGCAAAAATGGGGCATTTGCGGAGAGGCCGATCGGAGCGCGTGGGGGTCCCTTGCCAGCACAGGATCGCGGGCGCATCATCTCCGGAATGATTTGGTGAGACCCGGACAGGGAGGCGCCATGAGCGAAAGCGAAACGCCGCAATCGCAAGCCGCCGGAGCGGTCGTCCATTTTCCGGCGCCCGCCCGGCCGGTCGCCGTGACCTTCGACCGCCGCGAACTGAGCGAATTGCTGAACCTCTATGGCCGCATGGTCGCGGCCGGCGAATGGCGCGACTACGCCATCGATTTCCTGAAGGACAAGGCGCAGTTCTCGGTGTTCCGGCGCTCGTCGGAAATGCCGCTCTACCGCATCGTCAAGGATCCGGCGCTGGCACGCCGGCAGGGGGCCTACTCGGTCGTGGCGGCGACGGGGCTGATCCTGAAGCGCGGCTCGGAGCTCTCGCGCGTCCTCAAGGTGCTCGACAACAAGCTCAGCGTGGTGAGCTAGCGCATCAGCCCGGTATCGGATTTCAGACGCCCGGCGGCGTGCGGTCACCTTCGCCCAGTTCCTTCTGCATCAGCATCTGGTCGAGCCAGCGGCCGTGCTTGAAGCCGACCTTTTCGGCGACCCCGATCAGGCGGAACCCGGCGCGCTCATGCAGGCGGCGCGAGCCGACCGAGGCGCCGGTGCCATCCCCGATCACCGCGATCATCTGACGGAAACCCCGTTCGGTGCAGGCGCTCATCAGGGCGTCGAGCAGCAGGCTGCCGATGCCGAGCCCCTGCGCGGCAGGCGCGATATAGATCGAGTTCTCGACGGTGGCGCGGTAGGCCGGGCGCGGCCGGTAGGCGCCGGCATAGGCATAGCCGAGGATGGCCCCGTCCCGCTCCGCGACGAGATAGGGGTAGCCGCCGGCCAGGATCGCCTCGTAGCGCCGTTGCATCTCCGCTTCGCCCGGCGGCTCCAGCTCCCAGGAGGCGGTGCCGTGCAGCACCGCATGGGCATAGATCGCGGCGATGGCGGGAATGTCGGCCGGAAGGCCCAGGCGGATCGATGGCGTCGTCATGCTCGCAGAATGAGCAACGGTCGTGCCAAAAGAAAAGCCCCGGCCGCAGGGCCGGGGCTCGCTTGGGGCATCATGCCCGCTATCGGTTGGCTCAGCGGCGGTCGCCGAGCAGGCTGATCAGCATCTGGAACATGTTGATGAAGTTCAGGTAGAGCGACAGCGCGCCGTTCACCGAGAGCTTCGCAGCCGATTCCGGATCCAGGTTCGAATAGAGATACATCTCCTTCAGACGCTGGGTATCCCAGGCGGTCAGGCCCGCGAAGATCAGCACGCCCAGCACCGAGATGCCGAAGGAGAGCGCGCTCGACGCCAGGAACAGGTTGACCACCGAGGCGATGATCAGGCCGATCAGGCCCATGATCAGGAAGGAGCCCATGCCCGAGAGCGACTTCTTCGTGGTATAGCCGACGAGGCTCAGCGCGCCGAAGGCGGCGGCCGTGATGAAGAAGACGCGCACGACCGAGGCGCCGGTGAAGACCACGAGGATCGACGACATCGAGACGCCCATCACCGCCGCGAAGACGAAGAACATGGTGCGCGCCGAAGCGGCGCTCATGTTCTCGGCTTTGAACGAGAACAGCATGATGAAGGCGAGCGGAGCCAGCATCACGACCCATTTCAGCGGGCTGAGATAGATCGCCTGGCCGAGCGCGGTCAGTCCGGCGATCTTGCCGTCGGGCGTGTAGCCGGCGATTGCCAGCATCGAAATGGCGAGCGCGGCGAGGCCGGTGATGCCGAGGCCGATCGTCATGTTGTTGTAGACGCCGAGCATGAACGAGCGCAGGCCCTGATCCATCTCGACGGCGCTGGTCTGCTGTGCGCGGCCGGCACCCCAGACTGGAGCATTGCGGTCGAAGTTGCTCATTAAGAGACTTTCCCCTGACGTAGTTTCGGACGACGGCCAAGCGCGCAGGCGCCAGCCATCCTCGCGCACGAAAAGTCGCGATGGAGGGAATATGAGGGGCTTTGCCGGTTCTTACAAGGGCCGGCCATGGTTAGGCCCGGGCCGGCGATAGAAGTTCGGCACTGCACACATGCAGAATTACAGGATTTTAATGTTTACCGAGAGTCGTTCGTAGACAGTCATCACAAATTTCTGAGATGAGAAGCCGGCGCTTTCGTCAGTATTTTTATCGTACCGACGAGCCCAAACAGGACGGTAACCCCTATGGCGGCAGTCGCAGCCAGTACTGCCCCGGTGGGATCACTGACGAACTCGATCCGCATCACTTGCGTGACGATCCCCCAGCCTGCCGCTGTACCCGCGACAACGCCGAACACGGCGGCGACGAAGCCGATGGCGGCGTATTCAAGGGCGTACGACGAAAGTATGAAGCGACGGGTCGCGCCGAGGGTTTTCAGGATCATCGCGTCATAGAGCCGCGCCCGCTGCCCGGCGGCGAGCGCTCCTCCCAGCACCAGAAGGCTCGCGGCGATCGCGAGGCCCGACGCGCCGCGGATCGCCATGGCGAGCTGGGCGACGATGGTGTTAACCGCTTCGAGCGCATCCTTGACCCGCACCGCCGTGACGGCCGGGAAGTCGAGCGCGAGGCGACGCATCAGGGCGGCGTCGGTCGCGCCCTTGCCGTCGGGGCTCGCCGTGATGGTGGCGAGATTGGTGTGTGGGGCGCCGGCGAAGGTGTTGGGCGAGAACACCATGACGAAATTGATGCCGAAGGAGCGCCAGTCGACCGTGCGGAAATTGGCGACGCGGGCGGTGATGTTGCGGCCGAGCACGTTGACGGTGAGTCGGTCGCCGATCTTCAGGCCGATACCGGCAGCGTTCTGGGCGTCGAAGGAGACCAGCGGCTCGCCGCGATAATCGGCTGGCCACCACTCGCCAGTGGCGATGCGCGAGCCTTCCGGCAATGTGGCGGCGTAGGTGATGCCGCGGTCGCCGTCGAGCACCCAGGCGGATTGCTCGCTCGCCTTGATGTCCTCGGCGCGGGTCTCGTTCACCGAGACGATGCGGCCGCGCATCATCGGTACGCGCTCGGTCTTCGCGCCCGGTCGTTCCGTCGCGAGGAAGGCGTCGAAGCGCTCGGAATCGCGGCTGGGCACGTCGAGGAAGAAGAAGCTCGGCGCCTTGTCGGGTAGGGCGCCGGTGAGCTGCCGGGTCAGGCTGACATCGATGAAGGAGAGCGCCGAGAGCAGGGCGACGCCCAGGCCGAGCGACAGCACGAGCGCAGGCGTCAGCGCGCCCGGCCGGTGGCTGTTGGCCAGCGCCATGCGCAGCGCCGGGCGGCGCGGGCGCGGGATGCGGCGGGCCAGCGCCATCAGGCCGAGCGAGACGGCGCGCAGCAGCAGGAAGACGCCGAACATCACGCCGATATAGATCAGCGCAATCCGGCGATCATAGGCGAAGCCGATGGCGACGCCGGCAAGACCTGCCAAAGCCAGCACGCAGAGGACGAGATAGATCGCGCGGGGGCGGCGCGGATCGGGCTCGACCTTGTCGCGGAACAGGGCGGAGACCGGGATATCATGGGCGCGCCCGAGCGGGATGATCGCGAAGACGAACGCGGTCAGCAGGCCGTAGAGCGCGGCGATCGCGAGCTCGCCCGGCGCCAAGGTCGGCTCGAACGGGACCGGCAGGATGCTCTGGACGACGGCGCCGAGACCGAAGGGGGCGGCGGCGCCAAGCACGAGGCCGATGGCAGTGCCGATCGCGGCAACGAGCATCACTTCGGTCAGGTGAATCGCGACGACGCGTCCGCCGGTGGCGCCGACCGCCTTCATCGTGGCGAAATCGAGCTTCTTGGCTTCGACGAAGCGGCGCACCGCGTTGGCGACGCCGACGCCGCCGACGAGCAGGGCGGTGAGCCCGACCAGCGTCAGGAACTGGGTGAAGCGTTCGAGATTGCGCTGGAAGCTCGGCGCGGCATTGGCGCGGGAGCGGATTTCCCAACCGGCTTCGCGCTGCTGCGCGCCGGCATCCGCGATCAGCCTGTCGAGGTCGGCATCGCTCGTCGCGGCCGGCGGGAGCTGGAGGCGATAGGTCCAGCGGATCAGGCTGCCCGGCTGGATCAGGCCGGTCGCCCTCAGCGCCTCCTGCGACATCAGGAGACGCGGACCGAAGCCGACGCCGGCCGCGATCTTGTCGGGCTCGGAGACCAGATTGGCGCGCAACTGGATTTTTGCGCCGCCGACGGTGACGATATCGCCAGGCTTGAGGTCGAGCCGACCGAACAGGACGGGATCGGCGACCGCGCCATAGACGCCGTCGCGCTGGCCGAGGAGGCCGGGCAGCGGCGCCTGCGGATCGGTCTCGACCGTGCCGATGCTCGGATAGGCCGCGTCGACCGCCTTGATCTCGACCAGAGCCGCGCCTTTCTCGCCGGCATTGGCCATGCCGCGCATGGTGGCGATGCTGGAGACCGTGCCGCGCGCGGTCAGGAAGGCGCGTTCGGGCGGGGTCGCCTCGCGGTGGATCAGGCTGAAGGCGGCATCGCCGCCGAGGATGCGCCGGCCTTCACGCGCGAGGCCCTCGGTCAGGCCGCGCGAGGCCGAGGCGACGGCGGCGATGGTCATGACGCCGAGCGCGAGGCAGGCGATGAAGATGCCGAAGCCGCGTAAGCCCGCGCGCAGATCGCGAATGGCGAGGCGTAAGGTGAGGCCGATGCCTGGAGGGCGGTAGGCCGGCATTTGCGGCGGTTTGACGGGGGCGTGCATCGTCAGGCGACCGCCGTCTCGGGTTCGGCCTCGATCACGCCGGAGCGCAGGCGGACCGTGCGCTCGCAGAGCGCGGCCAGCGAGAGATCATGGGTGACGAGCACCAGCGTCGCGCCACGTTCGCGCTTGAGGGCGAAGATCAGGTCGACGATGGCGCGGCCGGTCGATTCGTCGAGATTGCCGGTGGGCTCGTCGGCGACGAGGATCGCGGGGTCCGGCGCGACGGCGCGCGCGATGGCGACGCGCTGCTGCTCGCCGCCGGAAAGCTGGGCGGGATAATGGTCCATGCGATGACCGAGGCCGACATTGCGCAGTTCGGCTTCGGCGCGGGTGAAGGCGTCGGGATGGCCGGCGAGCTCCAGCGGCAGCGCCACGTTCTCGCGGGCCGTCATGGTCGGGACGAGGTGGAAAGACTGGAAGACGATGCCGATATGCCGGCCGCGGAAAATTGCGAGCCCGTCTTCGTCGAGGGCGCCAAGATCCTGGCCGGCGACCTTCACCAGCCCTGAATCGGGGCGCTCCAGCCCGGCCATGGTCATCAGCAGGGTCGACTTGCCGGAGCCGGAGGGGCCGACGAGCCCGGTCGCCTCGCCGTCGGCCAGCGACGCCGAGACGCCCTTGAGGATATGGACGCGGGCAGCGCCACGCCCCAAACTCAGGTGGACATCCTGCAACTCGATTGCCGAAGCGGCCTTCTCGCTCATCACGCCATGATCCCGATTTACGCTTCCATCGCCATCTCCGCTCGCACCGAATCGCGCCTTGAGCGGGGCGGAACCACGGCGCGGCGCGGTCTGCGGCCATATGGGCTCGGGTTTGCGCTTGTCCAATCGGCTGCGACGTTTTTCGTTGCCTTCCTGCTGCTTTTCATCGGGGCCCCTGACATGGCCGGTGCCCAGACTGCTCCTTCCGATCCGCGGGCAGGACGGTCGCTGAAGCTCGTCGCCCTCGGCGATTCGCTGTCCGCCGGGTACAACCTGCCCGGCAGCGCCGCTTTCCCGACCGTGCTGGGGCAGGCCTTGCGCCAGAAGGGCCTCGCTGTCGAAATCGTGAACGCGGGCGTTTCCGGCGACACCACGCAGGGCGGGTTGGAGCGGCTCGACTGGTCGGTGCCCGACGGCACCGACGGCGTCATCCTCGAACTCGGCGCCAACGATGCCTTGCGCGGCGTCGACCCGGCCCTGACGCGGAAAAATCTCGAAGCGATCATTGCCCGTCTGAGCGAGCGGAAGATCCCGGTGCTGCTGGCGGGCATGTATGCGCCGCGCAATCTCGGCGAGGATTTCGCGAAACGCTTCGATGCGATCTATCCCGAGCTTGCGAAAAAGCACGGGCTGGTGCTTTACCCGTTCTTCCTGGAAGGCATCGCGGGCGACCGCGCCCTGAACCAGGCGGATGGGCTTCATCCCACGGCCGAAGGCGTCGCCGTCATCGTCCGGACCATCCTGCCGACGGTCGAGCGCTTCATCGCCACCTTGCAGCCCAGGTCCTGATCCGCCAGCGGGTTCTCCGCGCGGCGTGTCCCCGTTTCTTGCATTGCCGCCTGCCGGCCCCTGCTTCCGGAGTTGCTTCGCCATGGAATACCGCCGCCTCGGACGCACCGATCTCAAGGTCTCGGTGATCTGCCTGGGAACCATGACCTGGGGAGAGCAGAACACCGAAGCCGAAGGCCATGCCCAGATGGATTACGCCGTCGAGCAGGGCATCAATTTCTTCGACACGGCCGAGCTCTATTCGATTCCGCCGAAGCCGGAGACGCAGGGCTCGACCGAACGGATCATCGGCAGCTGGTTCAAGGCGCGGAAGAACCGCGACAAGATCATCCTGGCCTCGAAGGTCTGCGGGCGCGGCGGCAACACCTGGTTCCGCGACGACAAGAGCCCGACGCGGGTGACGCGCAAGCAAATCTTCGAGGCCGTCGACAAGAGCCTGCAGCGTTTGCAGACCGACTATATCGATCTCTACCAGCTGCATTTCCCCGAGCGGCCGATGCCCTGGGGCTCGAATCCGACGCGCTTCGCCAAGGAAGCCTATGCCTCGGCCGCCGACGAGACTCCGATCGCAGAGCAGCTCGATGCCTTTGCCGAGGTGATCAAGGCCGGCAAGATCCGCCATCTCGGCCTCTCCAACGAGAGCGCCTGGGGCACGATGCGCTTCGTGACCGATTCGGAAGCGCGCGGCACGCCGCGGGTGCAGTCGATCCAGAACGCCTACAGCCTGCTCAACCGCACCTTCGAGACGGCCTTGGCCGAGGTCGCTGTTCATGAGGATGTCGGCCTGCTCGCCTATTCGCCGCTGGCGCAGGGCTACCTCACCGGTAAATATCTCGACGGCGCCCGCCCGGCCGGAGCGCGCACGACGCTGTTCGATCGCGGCCAGCGTTACCAGACGGCCGGCGCCGAGGAGGCGATCAAGCGCTATATCGGGCTTGCCCGTGAATCCGGGCTCGATCCGGCGCAGATGGCGCTCGCCTTCGTCAACAGCCGCCCCTTCGTCACCGCCAACATCATCGGCGCGACCTCGATGGAACAGCTCAGGACCGACATCGCCTCGATCGATGTGAAGCTTTCGGCCGAGGTCGAGGCGGGAATCGACGCGATCCATCAGCTCGTCGGCAATCCCTGTCCGTGATCTCCAGAGTCTCGAGTCATTCCGGGCGAAGCGTGGGGCTTCCCTTCTCCCCTTGAGGGAGAAGGTGGATCGGCGAAGCCGAGACGGATGAGGGGTCGCGCCACCTTTCCAATGAAAGCACCCCGCAACGCGAACGATTCCGGATCGCGCGACCCCTCACCCCAACCCTCTCCCGCAGGGGGAGAGGGCGCGCGGGCCGGTTCCGGCGCTGGAGCATGACGGGCCTGTCGCTGGCGAGATCCGCGCAAAAACAATTCCCTTCAGCCGGCTTCCTGCTCTACCGTCTCGCCAGAGTCACAATCGCTTGGCAGGGATTCGCTCATGCCGAGGCTGTTCATCGCTCTGGAAATTCCCGCCGAGGTCGCGACCGGGCTGACATTGCATCGCGGCGGATTGTCGGGCGCGCGCTGGATCGAGCCGGCCGACTATCACATCACCCTGCGCTTCCTGGGCGATGTCGACCGCCGCATGGCGAACGATGTCGACCACATGCTCTCCGACCTCACGGCCTATCCGTTCGAGGTGACGCTCGATGCGCTCGGTAGCTTTGGCGGCGACAAGCCGCGGGCCCTGTTCGCGCGGGTGCAGCCGGGCAAGGCCCTGACCGATCTCCAGGCCGATATCGAGCGGCAGATGCGCCGCCTCGGCCTGCCGGCGGAGGGGCGGAAATTCGTACCGCATGTCACGCTGGCGCGTTTGCGGGACACGACCCCTGTCGAGCTTGCCCATTTCCTCAGCCTGCATCCGATCATCAGGCCGTTCACCTTCACCGCGCGCCGGGTGGCCTTGATGTCCTCGCGCGATTCGGTCGGCGGCGGCCCCTATGTGCTGGAGGCGGCCTATCCGCTTGGCCCCTCCTATCCGAATCGCCTGTCGCGGGAGATGCGCCGATGACCCGGCCGAAGCGATTGAGCCAAGAGGCACAAGCCGAAGCGCTGGCCACCCTGACCGGCTGGAAGCTGGTGCAGGGGCGCGAGGCCATCGCCAAGCGCTTCGTCTTCCGCGATTTTAGCGAGGCCTTCGGCTGGATGACGCGCGTCGCACTGTTGGCCGAGGCGATGAACCATCATCCGGAATGGTCGAATGTCTACCGCACTGTCGATATCACGCTCGCCACCCATGATGCGGGCGGCCTGACCGAACTCGACGTCAAGCTGGCCAAGGCAATCGACGCGCTCGGGCATTGAACCTGTGCCTCTCCGCGAGTGATCCCGGACAAGCAGCGAAGCTGCGCCGAGCCGGGATCCGTTCCGGAGCGCTTCCGATCAAGGTTCAGGCATGGATTCCGGGTCTCCCTTCGGTCGCCAGGGATGACACGCGCGGAGTGGTCACCCTCTACGCGCTCCACCCGCAAGCCCGCAGCGCCGCCAGCATGTGAGCCGGAGGCGGCGCCTCGACCGTGATCGGATCGCGCTTCTTGTAGAGCGGCACGGTGATCGCCCTTGCATGAAGCTGGAGGCCGGGGCCGCCCTCGCGCGGGGCGTCGCCATAGATCTCATCGCCGAGCATCGGCCAGCCCGAGGCCTGGCAGTGGACGCGCAATTGATGCGTGCGCCCGGTCAGCGGTTCCAGCGCGAGCCAGGCGAGCGGGCCATGCTCGCTCTCGCCGCGGCCCAGAACGCGATAGCGGGTCTGCGAGGGCAGGCCGGCGGGATCGACCTTCATCCACCAGCCGCGCTCCGGCGAGCGTTTGGCGAGGGGAAGGTCGATCAATCCTTCGTCCTGCGCGGGGTGGCCCAGCACGATCGCCCAATAGGTCTTGTCGATGCGCCCGTCGCGAAACATCTGGTTGAGCTCGGCCATGGCGCGGGGATGACGGCCGAGCACGAGACAGCCGGAGGTGTCCTTGTCGAGCCGGTGAGCGGCTTCCGGCTTGCGCGGCAGGCCGAAGCGCAGTGCGTCGAGATAATCGGTCAGCACCGGGATGATGCGACGCTTGGCCTGGGGACCGCGATGCGAGGGCAGGCCGGCGGGCTTGTCGATGACGAGCATCATGGCGTCGCGATAGAGCAGCGGCACCGGCAGTTCGGCGTCGCCCTGCTCGTGGGATTGCGAATTTTCTGGTCGGTCCGGCTGCGCCATGGCATTGCGATAGCGCGCTTTCCGTTCGACCGAAACGGTCGAACGATCAGAATTCGCGCAGAGTCAAAAAAGACGCTGGAGCACGTTCTTATCGCAAAGGTGGTACCCACCTTTGCGGAACGGGCTCCGACGAAGCCGGCACGGCGGCGCAACCTGATATGCCCGCCGAACCGAAGACAGGACGACGATGAGCGAGACCGAACCGAAAAAGCGCGGCTTCTTTTCGAGGCTGTTCGGACGCGACGAGGAACCGGCCAAGCCGGTGCCCGCCCCGGAGACGGTGACCGAGCAGGTTGTGGAGCCGGTCGAGGAATCGAAGCCGGAACCCGAAGAGGTTGCTTCTCCGCCAGCTGCGGAGGCGGAAGCGCTTGTCGTCCAGGCGCCGGTCCCTGAGCCCGTCTCACCGCCTGTTCCGGTTGAAGACGTTGCGCCTCCGGCCGAGCCGGAACCGGAATCCGAGGTTACCGTTGCCTCGTTGCCAGCTCCCGAGCCCGCTCCTGCCCCTACGCCGCAGCCGAAGCGGAGCTGGTGGCGGCGGCTGACCGAGGGACTGTCGCGGACCTCATCGGCGCTGACGACGGGGATCACCGACCTCTTCACCAAGCGCAAGCTCGATGCCGGCACGCTCGAGGATCTCGAAGACATCCTGATCCAGGCCGATCTCGGCCTTGCGACCTCGGCGAAGATCGCCAAGGCGGTCGGTGACGGCCGCTACGACAAGCAGATCGAGCCGGCCGAGGTGAAGGCGATCCTGGCGCGGGAGGTCGAGACGATCCTTCTGCCCGTCGCCCAGCCGCTGGCGATCGACGCCACGAAAAAGCCGTTCGTGCTGCTGATGGTCGGGGTCAATGGCTCCGGCAAGACCACGACGATCGGCAAGCTCGCGGCGAAATTCCGCGCCGAGGGCAAATCCGTGATGCTCGCGGCCGGCGACACCTTCCGCGCCGCGGCGATCGAGCAATTGCGGGTCTGGGGCGAGCGCACCGGGGCCGAGGTCGTCTACGGTCAGCAGGGCGCCGATGCGGCGGGCCTCGCCTTCGAGGCGCTGCAGAAGGCCAAGGCAGACAATACCGACGTGCTGCTGGTCGACACGGCCGGTCGCTTGCAGAACAAGCAGGGGCTCATGGACGAGCTTGCGAAGGTCGTGCGCGTCATCCGCAAGCAGGACCCGAGCGCCCCGCATGCGGCCCTGCTCGTGCTCGACGCCACCGTCGGCCAGAACGCGATTTCGCAGGTCGAGGCCTTCCGCGAGACGGCGGGCGTAACCGGGCTCGTCATGACCAAGCTCGACGGCACGGCGCGCGGCGGCATCCTGGTGGCGCTGGCGGCGCAATTCGGCCTGCCCGTGCATTTCATCGGCGTCGGCGAGAGCGTCGACGATCTGGAGCCGTTCTCGGCGCGCGATTTCGCGCGGGCCGTGGCGGGCATGGAATCAGCTTCAGGAGAGGCCGCGTGAGCGAGACGATGCAGCAACCGGCCGAGGTGGCGGGCAAGGGCAAGGCGGTCAATCCGCTCCTGAAGCTCGCGCTGGAATTCGGGCCGCTGGCGATCTTCTTCTTCGCCAATTCCTATGGCGACCGGCTGTTCCATGTTGCCGAGGACCGGCGCATCTTCGTCGCGACCGGCATCTTCATCGCGGCATCGCTGATCGCACTGGCGCTGTCGCGGGCGCTGATGGGCTATCTGCCGCGCATGGCGATCGTGAACGCGATCGTCGTTACCGTCTTCGGCGGTTTGACGCTGGCGCTGGACGACGCCTTCTTCATCAAGGTCAAGCCGACCATCGTGAATTCGCTGTTCGGCTGCGTTCTGCTCGGCGGTTTGTTCTTCGGGCGCTCGCTGCTCTCGCTGGTGCTGGAGACGGTGCTGCAGCTCGACGAGGAGGGCTGGCGCAAGCTGACCTTCCGCTGGGGCCTGTTCTTCTTCGTGCTGGCGGCGCTGAACGAGGTGGTCTGGCGCACGCAGACCCAGGATTTCTGGGTCGCCTTCAAGGTCTGGGGCGTGATGCCGCTGACCATGGCCTTCGCGCTGGCGCAGACGCCGTTGATCCTGAAGCACGAGATCAAGCCGGCAAAAACCGAAGAGTAAGGCCCAGCAATCTCTACGCTGTCATCCCGGGCGGAGCGAAGCGCAGACCCGGGATCCATGCCTGAACCTAGATCGGAAACGCTCCGGCATGGATCCCGGATCGGCGCGACTTCGTCGCTTGTCCGGGATGACGACGGTGCTTTGGGCGTCTCTTGCCATTTGGCAGGATTATCTCCATTTTATGCCAAATGGAGAGCGATGCCATGACGGCCCTGCTGCGCATCGAGACGGCCCAGCGCGATTTCGTCCCTGACCCCATCACGGATGACGAGGCGGCGGCGATGTTCCGCGCCGCCGTCAACCTGTTCCGGCTCTGGCGGATCACCGACGAGGACGCGGCGGTGCTGATCGACCTGCCGGTCAGGAGCTATCGGCGCTGGAAGGCCGGCGAGATCGGCCGCATCTCGCGCGACGGCAAGGCGCGGCTCTCGAATCTGATGGGTATTCACAAGGCGTTGCGCCTGATCTTTACCGAGCCGCAGCGCGGCTATGACTGGATCAAGCTGGCCAATGCCGATTTCGGCGGGAAATCGGCGCTGGATGTCATGCTCGGCGGCGAGCTCACGGATTTGATGCGGGTGCGGCGCCTGCTCGATGCCGAGCGAGGCGCCTGGTGATCGATCCGGCGAGCCTGCCGGTCGCGGAACTTGAGTGGCGCGGCGCGGTCCGGATCATCCGCAGCATCTTTCCGCCGATCGACCTGTTCGAGGACATCGCCGATCCTGCCGACTGGCCGCTTCTGATCGCGGCCGAGCAGAAGACCAATCCGCGCCTGATGGAGACGATCGGCAATCTCGATCTGGTGCCGGCGGAGCGGCGCGTCTCGGGGCCGGGCGCGAGCTGGCTGATGGCGCCCTTCACTCATGTCAGCCCGGACCGGCCGAGCCGCTTCAGCGATGGCAGCTTCGGCGCGCTCTATGTCGGCGACCGCTTCGAGGTGGCGCTGCTGGAGACGATCCACCATCACGCCCGCTTCATGCTGGCGACGTCCCAGCCTCCGGGCTGGACCTCGCAATTCCGCGAGATCGTGCTGGACGTCGATGCGCAGCTTCACGATATCCGGCCGCTCGGGGCCGAAGCTGCGCCGGTGCTCGATCCCGTGGACTATGCTGCGAGCCAGGCGCTTGGCATCGGCTTGCGGGGGCTCGGCTCGGCCGGAATCGCCTATCCCAGCGTGCGCTGCCCCGGCGGCGAATGCGTCGGGCTGTTCTATCCCGACGGCGCCGGCCACCCCGTGCAGGGGCGGCATCTCGACTATCACTGGAATGGCGAGCGCGTGGACCTCTACCGGGACCGCAGCGCCGGCGAGGTTTTTCGGATCGTCTGAGGTCGTCATTGCGAGAAGCGCAGCGACGAAGCAATCCAGGGGCGGCAGAGCTCTACGTCCCCCTGGATTGCTTCGCTACGCTCGCAATGACGGTACTATTTCGGCGCCAAGCGAATCGCGCCGTCGAGGCGGATCGCAGTGCCGTTCAGCATGTCGTTCTCGATGATGCTGCGGGCGAGCGCGGCATATTCCGCTGGGCGGCCGAGGCGCGAGGGATGCGGCACCGAGACCGCGAGCGAGGCCTTGGCCTCGTCGGGGAGGCCGGCGAACATCGGCGTTTCGAACAGGCCGGGCATGATCGTGACGATGCGGATGCCGACACCGGCCAGATCGCGCGCAATCGGCAGGGTCATGCCGACGACGCCGGCCTTGGAGGCGGCATAGGCAGCCTGACCGATCTGGCCGTCCTCGGCCGCGACCGAGGCCGTGCAGATGATGACGCCACGGCTGCCATCCTCGGTGACGGGATCGAGTCCGGCGAGCGCGACCGCCGATTTGGCGATGACGCGGAATGTGCCGTTCAGGTTGATCGCGACCGCCTTCTCGAAGGTGGCGAGGTCATGCGCGACAAGCTCGCCAGTATCGCGCTTCCTCGAGACGACACGGCGGCCGGGCGCGATGCCGGCACAGTTGACGATGACGCGGGCGACGCCATGGGCGGCACGCGCCTTGGCCAGCGCCTCGTCGACGGAAGCTTCGCTGGTGACGTCGCAGAGGGCGAAGACGCCGCCAATGTCCCTGGCGATGGCCTCGCCGCGCTCGGCATTGAGATCGAGCAGCGCGACCTTGACGCCCTGGCCCGCCAGCATGCGCGCGGTCGCCTCGCCGAGGCCGGAGGCGCCACCGGTGACGATGGCGGCGAAGGAGGAATCGAGTTTCATGGCGCGTTTCCCGTCAATCTTGTTCTGACAGCCGGTTTAGAGGGCGCCTCGCGCTGTTCCAAGCGGGTTTTCGGAACCGCCTCTTGTGCAGGATTGCGCCGGGGCCATCTTTCGACATGGCGCGCCAATGACGGCTGCGCGATCATCGGCATCACCGGATGCCAAGGAGTGAGACAGGGATGAGCGAGGGGTTCAGCGCAAGCTTCAGCCGCGAGGAGATGGAGGCGATCCGCAAGAGCCTGCGCGACGAAGCGAAGTTCGGCGCCGATTTCATGGCCCGGCTCAAGCGCGTCGCGAAGCGTATTCCGTTTGCCGAGGATCTGCTGGCGGCGTGGTTCTGCGCGCGCGATCCGGCGACGCCACGGCGGGTGCGGCTGACGCTGCTCGCCGCGCTCGGCTATTTCGTGCTGCCGGTGGATGCCATCCCCGACATCATGCCGCTGATCGGCTTCACCGACGATGCCGCGGTGATCGCAGCGGCCATCGCGGCCGTCGCCGGCTCGATCACGATCGAGCATCGCGAGCGGGCGAAGAAGGCGATGGCGGAGCTTTAGTCAGCTTTCACCGAAACACGCCGTCATCCCGGACAAGCGGCGCAGCCGCGCCGATCCGGGATCCATCGGAGGGTGCCGGTGCTTTACGATGGATCCCGGATCTCCGCTTCGCTACGTCCGGGATGACGGCGGTGGTTTTCATCCGGGCATGAGACAAGCTGGAATCGTCACAGCGTCAGCACGATCTTGCCCTTGGCCTTGCGGTCGGCGATCAGCGCATAGGCCTCGGTCCAGCGCTCCAGCGGTATCGTGGCATGGACATGGGCGCGGATATGGCCGCCCGCCGCCCAGTCCAGCAGGCGTTCCATGTTGCGGCGATGGCTGGCCGGATCGCGCGCGACGAACTGGCCCCAGAAGACGCCGCGCAGGTCGCAGCCCTTCAGCAGCAAGAGGTTGATCGGGATTTTCGGGATCTCGCCGCCAGCGAAGCCGACCACGAGATAGCGCCCCTCCCAGGCCATCGAGCGCAGGGCGGGTTCGGCCAACTCCCCGCCGACCGTATCGTAGAGCACGTCGACGCCGCGGCCCTCGGTGATTTTCCTCAGTTCTGCGCGGATATCGTCGCGCGCATAGTCGATCTCCTCCTGCGCGCCATGCTCGCGGGCGAGCGCGAGCTTGTCGGCCGAAGAGGCGCAGGCGATGACATGGGCGCCGAGAAGAGCGCCGATCTCGACCGCCGCGAGCCCGGCTCCGCCTGAAGCGCCGAGAACCGCGAGCGTCTCGCCGGCCTTGAGTCCGGCGCGCTGGATCAGTCCGTGCATGGCGGTGCCATAGGTGACGAAGAGGCCGGCGGCCTGGGCATCGTCGAGCCGGTCGGGAATGCGGATGATTTGATCGGCGGAGACGGCCACCTTTTCGCGAGCTGCGCCATAGCCCAGCCAGGCCGCGACGCGCTCGCCGACTTGCCAGCCGCTCACGCCCTCGCCGATGGCGGCGATGGTGCCGGCGCATTCGGCCGAGGGCGAGAAGGGGAAGGCCGGCTTGGTCTGGTAGCGGCCCTGGATGATCAGCGTATCGAAGAAATTGAGGGCGGCGGCCTTCACCGCGACGACGACCTCGCCGGGGCCGGGCTCAGGATCGGGCAGGTCGCGGATCACCAGTTCCTCGGCCGGTCCGTGATGGTCGCAGAGCAGGGCCTTCATCGTCGATCCGCCTTCGTCGTCATCGCTTTCGATTCTGGCATGGCTGGAGGCGGCACGAAACCGCCCCGCCGCCATTCGCATTTTCGCCAGGATCGTGACACTCTATGCCGCCGTCCCCGCGTGAGCGCGCCTGATCAACAGGTGGTAAACGCGGTATTAAGATTTTTAGTGACTGATGGCGGTCCATGATCAGCTCGTTCCTCCGCACCCGCGACGCCGCTCTTTCCCGCTCCGCCATCGCGCTCGGCCTGATGGCCGGCGTTCTCGGCGTGGCCACCCTGCCGGCCGAGGCGGCTCCCGCCAAGCCGAAGCCCGCCGCGGCGACCGCGACCGCCGCCGCTCCGGCTCCCGGCCAAGGCCAGGCCATGCTGCTGGAAAGCGCCGGCAAGTGGCAGGCCTTCTCGTCGCAGCAGGGCCGCTCCAAGGTCTGCTATGCCCTGTCCAAGGCCGAGACCCGCATCCCCGCGAATCTCAAGGATGTCGAAGGTCTGCTCTTCGTCTCCAGCCGCCCGGGCGAGGGCGTGCGCAACGAGATCAGCTTCGTGATGAATTTCGACCTCAAGGAAGGGGTCGAGCATCAGGCGATCATCGGCAACGAGCGCTTTGCGCTGGTCGCCAAGGGCCAGAACATGTGGCTGAAGAACCCGGCCGAGGAGCCGCGCATGCTCGACGCGTTGCGCCGCGGCTCCGGGCTGGAGATCAAGGGCACCTCCAAGCGTGGCAACCCGACCAGCGACAAGTACTCGCTCGCGGGCATCAGCCAGATCGTGAAGCGGGCCGAGGACGCCTGCAAGTAAGGCGATCGGCGGCGCTGTGAGGCCGAGTGGGAAGGCTCGTCATGCTCGGGCCTGATCCGAGCATGACGAGCCAAAAGAAACTCACAGCGCCTTCTCGTCCGGAGATTCTCGGGTCTGCGCTGCGCTCCGCCCGAGAATGACGGCGAGGGTCGATTTCCGATTTTCTCTGAATTGTGCTAGGGAGCCGCGAAATCCCGCGCCTTCCCCGATGGGCGACGACAGAGCTCCGATGACCGCATCCGTTCCCGCTACCGCCGCTCCGGCGGCCGAACCCGTTTTGCGACGCCCCTCGCTGGTCGGGCGCACCCGCGCCGGCCTGCTTGAGGCGCTGGCCGAGATCGGCGTGCCCGAGAAGGAGCGGCGCATGCGCGTCGGCCAGCTCTGGAACTGGATCTACCATTACGGCGTGCGCGAATTCGACGCGATGACGACGATCGGCAAGGGCTTGCGCGGACAGCTCGCCGAGCGCTTCTCGCTCGACCTGCCGACCGTGACCGCCGAGCAGGTCTCGACCGACGGCACCCGCAAATGGCTGATGCGCATGCCCTCGACCGGCCCGCATGATCGCGGCGCCGAGATCGAATGCGTCTATATCCCCGAGGTCGACCGCGGCACGCTCTGCGTCTCCAGCCAGGTTGGCTGCACGCTGACCTGCACCTTCTGCCATACCGGCACGCAGCGCCTGGTGCGTAATCTCAAGACCGAGGAGATCGTCGCCCAGGTGATGGTGGCGCGCGACCGGCTCGGCGATTTCCCGAACCGCAAGGCGCCTGACGGCGCGTTCGTGCCGAATGATGGCGGGCGCTTCGTCTCGAACATCGTCTTCATGGGCATGGGCGAGCCGCTTTACAATTTCGACGGCGTGCGCGACGCGATCGGCGTGATCACCGACGATCAGGGTCTGTCGCTCGGGCGCCGGCGGATCACCGTCTCGACCTCGGGCGTGGTGCCGCAGATCGGCCCGCTCGGCGAGGAGATGGGCACGATGCTGGCGATCTCGCTGCATGCGGTGCGCGACGACCTGCGCAACGAGCTGGTGCCGCTCAACAAGAAATACCCGATCAAGGACTTGCTCGACGCCTGCCGGAACTATCCGGGGCTCTCGAATGCGAAACGGATAACGTTTGAGTACGTCATGCTGAAGGGCGTGAACGATTCCGATGCCGAGGCGCGCGAGCTCGTCCGCCTGCTCAAGGGCATTCCGGCCAAGATCAACCTGATCCCGTTCAATCCCTGGCCCGGCACCAAATACGAGTGCTCGGACTGGGATCGGATCGAGCGCTTCTCCGAGATCGTCTTCCGCGCGGGCTATGCCTCGCCGGTGCGCACGCCGCGCGGGCGCGACATTCTCGCCGCCTGCGGCCAGCTCAAGAGTGAAACGGAAAAGCTTTCCGCCCGTGCCCGCCTGATGCTGGATGAGGCGCAGGCTGCTGCCCCTGCTGTCGCGGCGGAATAAGCCTTGCTGCGCTGGATCCTGTTGATCCCCTTCGCCTGCCTCGTCGCGATGGGGGCTGGCGTGTTCTTCCTGGGAATGGCGAGTTTTGCTTCGCCCGCCGTGGCCATGCTGATCGGCGGCGGCATCGAGCGATTGATCGATATCCTGTTTGGGCTCGCCGAGAGCGGCGTCGATCCGGCACCTGCCGCGCAGGCGGCCTTCGCCCTGATCGGCAAGCTCGGGATGGCGATCATCGTCGCGCCGGTCGTGCTGGTCGCGGTCGGCTCGGAGCTGTTCCGCTTGCGCAGCGGCCTGCTCCAGAGTGGCTTCACCGGGCTGCTGGCTGCGCTATTGCCGCTCGCCATGCTGAGATTGTCGCGGGCGCCGAGCACGGCCGAGATCCAGATCATCTCGGGGCTCTTCCTGGTCGGAGCGGCGACGGGCTTCGTCTACTGGCTGATCGCCGGGCGCGGAGCCGGCGGCGAGCGTCCGGCGCAGCCGTGATCCTCACGCGTCATTCTCGGGCGAAGCGAAGCGCAGAGCCCCAAGAATCTCTCGCAGGATAGGGCTCGGCGAAGCGCCTCCTTCGGCATGAGATGCTCGGGCCAAGCCCGAGCATGACGGAGCTTCATGCCGCTCAATCCCCGATCGCGACGCCCTCGCGGCGGCCGTCGGCGCCACCCAGAAAGCCTTCCGGCGTCTTGACGATGGCCTGCGTGCCCGAGGTCATCTCCAGCAGGCGGACCTCGTGTCCCTTCGCTTCGAGCGCGGCCTTCCAGGCCTCGGCCTCGGTGCCCTTTTCCAGTTCGGTCGGGCCGTTGCGGCTGCCGAAATTGCCGAAATCGACGGCCTGTTGCGGGTCCATCTTCCAGTCGAGCAGAGCGATGAGCGTCTTGCCGACATAGCCGATGATCTGGCTGCCGCCGGGCGAGCCGACCACGGCATGGAGCCGGCCGAAAGCATCGAAGACCAATGTCGGCGCCATCGAGGAGCGCGGGCGCTTGCCCGCTTCGACGCGGTTGGCGACGGGCTTGCCGTCCTCCTCCGGCGCGAAATTGAAATCGGTCAGCTCGTTGTTGAGCAGGAAGCCACCCTTGGTCATCAGGCGCGAGCCGAACCCGTCCTCGATCGTCGTGGTCATGGCGACGGCGTTGCCGTCGGCGTCGACGACGGAGATATGGCTGGTGCCGTTCTCGACGCCGTCGGAGGGCGCCAGCAGTTGCGCCCGCTTGTTCGGGGGATTGCCTGCCTTTGCGCGGCCCATCGAGCGTTCGGGGCTGATCAGGCCGGCCCGCGAGCGGACATAGTCGCGGTCGATCAGGCCGCTGACGGGCACGCTGATGAAGGTGGGGTCGGCGAGATAGAGCGCGCGATCGGCGAAGGCGAGCCGGCCGGTCTCGCTGAACCAGTGCGCAGCCTCGGCGCCCGGCCCCATGCGGCGCAGATCCTGGCCTTCGAGCATGCCGAGCATCTGCTGGAGCGCGACGGCGCCCGAGCTTGGCGGGCCCATGCCGCACAGGCGCCAGATGCGATAGGCGCCACAGACCGCCTCGCGCTCCTCGACCTTGTAGGCGGCGAGATCGGCAAGCGTGATGTCGCCGGGATTGGTCGGATGGCCGGTGACCGTCGCGACGATGTCCTCGGCGATCGGGCCCTTGTAGAAGGCTTCCGAGCGCTGTGCCGCCACGGCGCGCAGCGTCGCAGCGAAGGCCGGGTTTTTCAGGACGGTGCCGACCGCCTTGGGCTTGCCGTCAGGCTCGTAGAAATAGGCGGCGGCCAGCGCGTTTTTCGGCAGGTCCTTCTCACCAGCGAGCAAGCCGTTGAGACGCGGCGAGATTGCGAAGCCTTCCTCCGCCAGTTTTAGCGCAGGCGCCACGACATCGGCCCAGGGCAGCTTGCCCCAGCGGCGATGCGCCTCTTCCAGCAGCTTCAGCGTGCCGGGCACGCCGACTGAGCGGCCGCCGACCACGGCCTCCTTGAACGGCATCGGCTTGCCATCCTTCATGAAGCGATCGGGCTTGGCGGCGGCCGGCGCGGTCTCGCGGCCGTCGAGCGTCGTCACCTTGCGGCTGGCCTCGTCCCAATGGACGAAGAAGGCGCCGCCGCCGATGCCGGAGCTCTGCGGCTCGACGAGATTGAGGACGAACTGGATGGCGATGGCGGCGTCCGTCGCGCTGCCGCCCGCGCGCAGGATGTCGCGGCCCGCCGTCGCGGCCAGCGGATTGGCGGCGGCGGCCATGAAGTGCTGGGCCGTGCCGAGCGTCTTGGCGGTGCGCCCGGTCGCGGCCTCGGGAGCGGGTGCTTGCGGCTGGGCGACGGCGATCTGGGTGGCCAGCAAGGCTGGCGACAAGGCGAGTAGGAGAGACAGGCGCATGGCGGAACTCCGATGAGAAACGCAGGATAGGCCATTCGTCGCGGCGTGACAGCTTGGAGGGGCGGGCGCTGGCGAGTAAGGTCCGAATCGATTGTTCTGACGTTGCCAAAAGGGGTTTTCGGCATGTCGTTTTCGACCCATCTTCGCCGGCCGCTCACCTGGCTTGTCCTCGGCATGCTCGGCGTCGTGCTCGCCGGCTGCGGCTACAACAACGTTCCCACGCTGGAGGAAAAGGCGAAAGCCGCCTGGTCCGAGGTGCAGAACCAGTATCAGCGCCGCGCCGACCTGATCCCCAATCTCGTCGAGACGGTGAAGGGCTATGCCGCGCAGGAGCGCGAGGTCCTGACCGCCGTGGTCGAGGCCCGCGCCAAGGCGAGCCAGGTCAAGGTCGATGCCTCCACGATCAACGACCCCGCGAAGTTCAAGGAGTACCAGGACGCGCAGAATCAGCTCACCGGCGCTCTCGGGCGTCTGCTCGTCACGGTCGAGCGCTATCCTGAGCTGAAGTCCAACCAGAATTTCCTCGCCCTGCAGTCGCAGCTCGAGGGCACCGAGAACCGCGTCGCGGTGGCCCGGCGCGACTACATCCAGGCCGTGCAGGCCTTCAACACCGAGATCCGCACCTTCCCGGGCGTGATCTGGGCGAAGCTGTTCTGGGGCGCCAAGCCGATGGAGACGTTCGCGGCGACGGCTGGCGCCGAGCGACCGCCGGCGGTGAAGTTCTGAAGGGCCTATGGTCTCGCCAAAAGAGGCACGGGGAACCCCTCTCCCGAGCGTGAGAGGGGCAGGGGTGAGGGCAGGACGGGAAACGTCTTGGCCGAGCCCTTGCCGCGGCAGCGGTTGGCTCGGAACTCTAATGGTCCAACGGCCTACACCTCACCCCTGCCCCTCTCCTTACAGGAGAGGGATTCTGCGTTGCGTTTCCGTATTCTTCCTTTTTTTGCTTTGCACTTTCTTCGCCCTCGCAGCCGAGCTTTCCTATCCCGCGCTGACCGGGCGGGTCGTCGACGGCGCCAATCTGCTGGCGCCTGATGTCCGGCAGCGGATCGCGGACAAGCTCAAGGCGCATGAGGACAAGACCTCGGATCAGGTCGTCGTCGCGACCGTGCCCTCGCTGCAGGACGTCACGATCGAGGATTTCGCCAACGGGCTCTTTCGGCACTGGAAGCTCGGCGAGAAGGCGAAGAACAACGGCGCCCTGCTGATCGTCGCGCCGAAGGAGCGCAAGGTCCGCATCGAGGTCGGCTATGGCCTGGAAGGGGCGCTGACCGATGCGCTCTCCAAGGTCATCATCACCACGGCGATCGCGCCCAAATTCAAGACCGGTGATTTCGCCGGGGGAATCGAGGCCGGCGTCGATGCGATCCTGACCATCCTCGCCGGCGATGCCGAGGAATGGCAGCGCAAGGCCGAAGTGCGCTCGGACGAAAGCACGCTGGGCGAGGATATCGCGGTCATCATCGCGATGATCTTCATCTTCCTGTTCATCGTCGCCTTCCTGCGCGGCTTGAGCCAGCAGGGCGGGGTGCGCCGACATCGCCTGCGCAACGGCCAATGGGTGACCCTGCCGCAGAGTACGGGCTGGAGCACCGGCTCGGGCTCCAGCTCGGGCTGGAGCGGCGGCGGGGGCGGCTGGAGCTCGGGCGGCGGCGGATTTTCAGGTGGCGGCGGCTCCTCGGGCGGCGGCGGGGCTTCGGGAGACTGGTGATGGATGCAGCCGACAGGGACGCGATCGCGGAAGCCGTGCGCCGGGCCGAGATGCAGACGGCGGGCGAGATCGTCGTGGTGGTTGACCGGGCGGCGTCGAGCTATCGCAACGTGCCGGCGATGATGGCGCTGACGCTCGCGCTGTTCGTGCCCTGGCCGCTGTTGTGGCTGACGGTGATGAGTGCGCCGCGCATCTTCCTGATCCAGTTGATCTGCGCAGCCGGCCTGCTGGCGGCCTTGCTCTGGTACGGCCGCGGCGGGCGCTTCGTGCCGGGCTTCGTCAAGCGCCGGCGCGCGCATGACGCGGCCTTGCGCGAGTTCACGGCACGCGGGCTGACGCGAACGAAGGGGCGCACCGGCGTGCTGCTCTATATCGCCCTGCAGGAGCGCTATGCCGAGATCCTGGCCGATACCGGCATCGACGGGCTGGTCGAGAAGGATACCTGGCGCGGCATCATCGAGCCGCTGCTCGCTGCCGCACGGGAGGATCGCCTGACCGAAGGATTGATCGCCGCCGTCGGTTCGGTCGGGGCGGTGCTGGGACAGCATGTGCCGCCAGTGCCCGGCGATGTCGACGAGCTCTCGAACAAGGTGATCCTGCTGTAGTACAGCTCTCTATCTCTTTGATCTCGCATCGGCTTTTCTCGAAAACCGCGTTCCACTTTTCGGGCCGATGCTCTATCCGGCGGGCCGTCATTGCGAGGAGCGTCAGCGACGAAGCAATCCAGGGGGACTGGGCTGAAGCGTTTGGCCCAGTCCCCCTGGATTGCTTCGCTGCGCTCGCAATGACGGTTCAGGGAGAACGGAAGAAGCTCAGCGCTTAGCCAACCCCTTGGCGGCGCCGAGGATCGCGCCGGGCATCATCAGGCCGTGCTTGCCGGGCCATTCGGCCTGGACGATCACGACATAGCCGTCGGCCTCCGGTGCCTGGGTGGCCGAGAGCGGTGCGGTGACGGTCGTCTCCTTGCCGGTCCAGTCGCCGACGCGGACCATGCCGCGCACGACATTGGCGTAGGTCAGCGTGCGGCCCTGGTTCTCGCCACGCGTCACTGGTACCGCCGCCTGACGCGTGGTCGGCAACACCCAGATGCCGGCCGTGGCCTCGCTTTCGTCGCTCGCCGGAGCGACGTGAATCTGGAGGGAGCCGTTCTCCTCCTTCAGGGCGATCCGGGCGGTGAATCCGGTCGCGGCGACCTGGTTCACTGCCTTCTCGATCTCGGCCCGTTCCGAGCCGATCGCATGGGCGGCGCCGTTGATGACGACCTGAGGGGTGTAGACCTGCCCATCGCCGCGGGCCTTGGCGTAGAATTTCTGGCGCTTGGCGAAGGAATCCTTTCCGAGCGTGTCCTTCCAGCCGAGATAGTCCCAATAGGTCACCGGCAGGGTGAGCGCGATCAGCGTGGGGTCCTTGGCCAGCTCGACGACCAGCGCGTCGGCCGGCGGGCAAGAGGAGCAACCCTGGCTGGTGAAGAGTTCGATTACCGCCTTGGGCGCTTTTGCCGGCGTCTGCGCCTGCGCTGCCGCCATGCCGAGGGCAAAAGCTGCAACGGTCGCTGCGAGGAGGCGCGGGCGCGGGGACATGATCGGGACTCTGCGGATAACTTCTTTTCCGGAGGTTACCAAAGCCCGCAATCGGCTTGCGAGGGAAATCACGTTGCCTTGAAAACCGGCACGGTCGCGCGGGCGTGATCGAATTCGGTCTGCGCCGCGGCCGAGATCATGTTGGGCCGCCAGCGGCGATGCATCCAGAGCCATTGCTCGGGATATTCGCGCACCCAGCCCTCGACGACGGCCGTCATCATCGCCATCGCGCCCTGGACATCGATCTCGCCATTGGTGTCGCGCGGCAGGTCGAGCGGCGGCGTCAGTTCCAGCCGGAAGCGGTGGTTCGGCAGGCGGATGACGCGCACGCCATGGACCGGGCATTCGAAGCGCCTGGCGAATTTGCCCATGATCGGATTGGTCAGCGCCGGGCGGCCGAAGAACGGCACCACGACGCCGCGGGTGAAATGCTGGTCGATCAGCATGCCGAGATGGCCGCCATTCTCCAGCACGCCCTGCATGGCGAAGGCCGCGCCTTGCTTCGCGGCGGCAAGCCCGCCCATCGCGCCGGAGCGGATCTCGTGGACGACGGCGGCGATCGCCGGGTCGTTGGGGGCGCGGAAGACGGCTGTGGTTTCGAGATCGTAGGCCTCGGCGCAGATCGCCGGCAGTTCCCAATTCGCGAGATGGGTCGAGAAGATCAGGCCGGGCTTCTCGTCGTCCTTGAGCGCGATGAAATGCTCGATCCCCCTGACCTCGACGCGCGAGGGCTTGTCGGGGTTGTGGTAATCATAGTCGAACAGCGCCTTGAGGTTGGCGTATTCACCGGCGACGCGGCCGAGATTCTCCCAGGCGCCGCGCGCGATGCGCTTCACCTCGGCCTCGCCCTTCTCGGGGAAGGCGGCGCGGATATTGGCGAGGGCGACGCGGTTGACCGGGATGAGCGGGCTTGCCGTGCGCAACAGCCAGCCGCCGAGATCGCTGGCGCGCTCGGGGCCGAGCAGGCGCAGGAACGCGAACAGGGTGCGGATCACACCGATCATCGCCGCCGCGCCGATGCGCGCGGCGATAGCCTTCAATCGTCTCAAGGTCGGTCCTGCCTCAGAGCAAGTCCGCGTTGCTGCGCAACGCACACCTGCTCTGCCATTTGTTTGGTCGCATTTTCTTCACGCGAACCGGTGCCCACTTCGCTTGAAAATGCTCTAGCTCGCCCGTGCCGAGAGCAAGACCGGGCCTCAAAAAGGCGATCTGGGGCAGGAAGCCGCTTGCGTCAAGCCCGGGCGGGGCAGGCCGCCTCTGCTCAGAAGGCGATGACGACCTTGCCGAAGACCTGGCGGCCCTCGATCCGGGCGAGGCCCTTCTCGAATTCGGCGAGCGGGAAGACCGAATCGATCACCGGCTTCATGCCGCCGGCCATCTTCTCCAGCGATTGCGCGATGTTCTCGATGCGGCAGCCGAAGGAGCCGGTGATGCGGTATTGCTGCTGGAAGAGCTGCATCAGGTTGATCGTCGCCGAGGGGCCGGAGGTCGCGCCGCAGGTGACGAGCCGGCCACCGCGCTTCAGGCAGAGCAGCGAGCCGTTCCAGGTGTCGGCGCCGACATGCTCGAACACGACATCGACGCCCTTACGGCCGGTGAGCTTGCGCACCACGCCCTCGAAGCGATCCTCGCGGTAGTTGATGACGTGGTCGGCGCCGAGCGCTTTGGCCTTGGCACCCTTCTCGTCGTCGCCGACGGTGGTGTAGACGGTGCAGCCGATCGCCTTGGCCATCAGGATCGCGGCGGTGCCGATGCCGGAGCCGCCGGCATGGACGAGCACGGATTCGCCGGGTTCCAGCTTCGCATTGTCGAAGAGCATGTGCTGGACCGTGCCGAAGCCGATCGGCGCGCAGGCTGCATCCTCGAAGGAGACGCCCTTCGGCG
The DNA here is from genome assembly GCF_945956895.1 of uncultured Allobosea sp. GTDB lineage: Bacteria > Pseudomonadota > Alphaproteobacteria > Rhizobiales > Beijerinckiaceae > Allobosea. The sequence goes on from NZ_CAMFJF010000025.1 coordinate 34,420, forward strand.
CCTTGATGGTGAGGCGGGCCGGGCGGTTGAGCAATTCGCGGGCGAAGCCGTCGATATGGAAGCCCATGATGCCGGCGACGTTCTCGCAGAGATTGTCGCGGCCCTCGCGGCAGGCCTTGCACTGGCCGCAAGTATCGGCGCCATAGGCGGTGACGACATCGCCCGGCGCGAAGCCAGTCACACCTTCGCCGACACAGACGATCTCGCCGGCCGCCTCGACGCCGGCCGCCTGCGGCATCTTGCGCTTGGCGAAGGCCATGCCGCGGAAGCCCCAGAGGTCGAGATAGTTCAGCCCGACCGCCTTGATGCGGATCTGAACCTCGCCCGGAGCGGGCGGCGGCGGCGGCTCGATCTCCTCGAGACGGAGATCACGGTCGCCATGGAGCTGGAGGGAACGCATGAGGGTATCAGGTCTTCCGAGACTGCCCGGTCATGGCCGGGGCGTAAAAGGTAAGGCGCGGGGCCGACGCGGCATCGCGGAATTCATCGTCGGCGTCAACTTTGCCGATCGCGATCGTGCTGCTTTCGGAAAACGGCCTCGACCTCTTCATCCGTTGCAAACTCGCCGCGATCTGCTGCTGCGATGCCTTCGCGAATCCTCGCAACGTCCGAGGCGTTTAGCTGAATGTAGCTCTCGATGGCTCTCGCGATGATCCATTCGGGCGAATGCCGCATATCCGCTGCCAACTTGGTCACCTGGCCCGCAAGGGCGGCTTCAACCTCGATTGTGACATCCACCATCGAACCCCCCGTCATTGCGAGCGTAGCGAAGCAATCCAGGCTCGTAGAACTCTACGCCCTCCTGGATTGCTTCGCTACGCTCGCAATGACGAAGAACAATGAACTCAGCGATGCACGCCGAGCTGCGCCGTCAGCCCGCCGTCGATCGGCAGCACGGTGCCGCTGATATAGGCGGCGGGCTCGCTCATCAGGAAGGCGGCAAGGCCTGCGACCTCCTCGGGCTTGGCGAAGCGGCCGGCCGGGATCTGACCCTGCATCTTGTCGCGGTAGGCGGCGTAGGGCGCCATCATGTCGGTGTCGACGAAGCCGGGCGCGATCACGTTGACGGTGACGCCGCGCTTGCCGGTCTCGACCGCGAGCGTCTTGGCATAGGAAATCAGCGCGCCCTTGGAGGCCGCATAGGCGGCGTTGCCGGGATTGCCGCGCAAGGCCGCGACCGAGCCGATCGCGACGATGCGGCCGGCGCGGGCGCGGATCATGGTGCGCATCAGGCTCTTGGCGAGGCGGGTGAAGGCCCAGAAATTGACCTGCATGGCCGCTTCGGCCTTGTCCTGCGCCATCATCGCGGCGAGCGAATCATAGGGCTGGCCGGCATTGTGGACGAGGCCGAAATAGGTCTCGCCTTCGCGCGCCTCGCAGAAGGCGTCGAGCGCTTCCTTGTCGGAAAGGTCGAGCGGCAGGGCCGTGATCGCCCGGCCGGGATGGCTCGCCGCGATTTCCTCGGCCAGCGCCTTCGCCGGGTCGGCAGAGGAGCGGAAGGTGAAATCGACGTCGTGGCCGGCCGCGGCGAGCGCGCGCACGATCGCGGCGCCGACGCCTTTGGCGCCGCCGGTGACGAGAATCTTGGTCATGCAGCCTCCGGAGGCGCCATCAGCACGAGGCAGGTGTTCTGGCCGCCGAAGCCGAAGGAATTGGAGATCACCGTGCGCACCTTCGCCTTGCGGGCCGTGTTCGGCACGACGTCGAGCGCGATGGCGGGGTCCGGGTTCACGTAGTTGATCGTCGGCGGGATCGTGCCGTTGGCGATGGTCATGAAGGAGATCACCGCCTCGACCGCGCCGGCGGCCGTCAGCGTGTGGCCGATCATCGACTTGTTCGAGGAGATCGGCAGGCTCGCCATGCGTTCGCCGAAGACGGCGGCGCAGCTCATCGCCTCCATCTTGTCGTTCTCGGGCGTCGAGGTGCCGTGGGCGTTGATGTAGTCGACATCGTCGGGCGTCAGCCCGGCATCTGCGAGCGCATCCTGCATGGCGAGAATGGCGGGCTTGCCGTCCGGGCTCGAGCGGGTGCGGTGGAAGCCGTCGCCGCGCTCGCCGCAGCCGGCGACGATGCCCAGAATGGTCGCGCCGCGCGCCAACGCGTGGTCGTAATCCTCCAGCACCAGGGCGCCCGCGCCTTCGCCCATGACGAAACCGTCGCGGTTCTTCGAGAAGGGTTTCGCGGCGCTTTCCGGCAAGTCGTTCTGGGTGGAGAGAGCCGAGAGCAGCGAGAAGCGGATCAGGGCCTCGGCATGGATCGAGCCGTCGGTGCCGATGCAGAGGGCGGCCTGGGTGTCGCCGCGACGGATCGCCTCGACGCCCATCTGGATCGCGGTCGCGCCGGAGGAGCAGGCGGTCGAGAGCGAGATCGGCGAGCCCTTGGTGCCGAAGCGGTCAGCGATATGGTCGGCGACACCGCCGAAGACGAAGAGCTCGTGCATCGCACGGTACTTGCCGGTCGCGGCGGCGCGCAGCAGGCCGTCATAATCGACCTCGCCGGAGACGGCCTGGGCCATCTCCTGCTTCTGCGGCCATTCCATTTCCACCGGGGGCACCGCCATGAAGAGTTCGCCGGGGAAATCGCCAGCCGAGCCGATGCCGCTCTGGCCGACGGCCTCCTCGGCTGCGAGCGTCGCGAGCTTCTCGGAGAGCTGGGGGGCCGTGAACGGGCCGTCGAACAGGAAATCGACGGTGCCGCCGATGCTGGTCTTCAGGCCCTCGGTCGGGAAGCGATCGATGCGGTGGATACCCGACTTGCCGGCCGTCAGCGCCTGCCAGTTGGTCTCCTTGCCCTGGCCGAGCGAGGTGACGACGCCGAGCCCGGTGACGGCGACGAGCGGACGGCCCTTGGTGTCGCGATGCGTGGTCATGGCTTCAACCCTCACGCTTGAACGAGATGCGCGGCGCCCTCGCCACGCCAGTGGCCGGCGCCGGTGACGATCGCTTCCTTCGCCTGTCCGGCTGACAGGGCGATTGCCGCCAAAGCCACCGAAACCGGGAAGGCGGCCTCGACGCCATGGCCGACAAGATCGCCGGTCGCGATGCGCTTGGCCGAAGGGGCGGCTGCGGCGATGGCCGCCGCTTCCTCACCGGTGATACCAGCGCAACCGGTCGCAGCGGAGATGGCGAGCGCTTCAGTGGCGACCGGACCGAAGCTGCCGAGCAGCTGCGTCAGGGCCGATTGGACGGTGCCGGCCGCGCGGCGGCTGCGGGTGGCACCCATATGGCTCAGCTTCGCATAGGCTTTGGCGCCGCGGGCGGCGGCGCGCTCGGCCGATTCCAGCACGAGGAAGGCGCCGGCGCTGCCGGTGATCAGGCCCGGCGCGTTCTCGCGCGCGAAGACCGGCTTGAAATCGTCGCGGTGCAGATAGCCGCCGAGTTCGAAGAGCAGCAGCATGTCGCGGCGCTCGGCGTTATAGGCGCCGCCGACCAGCATCAGGTCGGACTGGCCCGAAGCGATACGGGCATGGGCCGTGCGGATCGCGTCGACGCCGGCCTGCTCCTCGCCCATGAAAGTGCGCGAGGGGCCGGTGACGCCATGGACGATGGCGATATTGCCGGCGAGCAGGTTGGAGAGCTGCGCGAGGAAGAGCGTCGGCCGGAGATCGCTCATCAGGCGCTCGTTGAGGAAAGTGCCGGGCTCGTTGGCGCCACGCAACCCCTCCAGGATCGCCGCGTCGACGGCGTGATCGCGTTCACCGCCGCCTGCGGCGACGATGACCTGCAGGGCATTCTTCGCCTCTGCATCGTCCTTTAAGCCCGCGGAATCGAGGGCGAGGCCGGCCGCGTAGACGCCGAGCCGCTGCCAGGGCTCCATCTGACGCTGGTCGGATTTTTTAGGAATCTGCTTGTCGAGCTCCAGCGCTGCCAGCGGGTGGAGCGGGTAGGGTTTGAAGCTTTCGGTGTCGACGACCGGCGGGCCGCCGGCGGCGAGCGCGGCGGCATGAGCCTCGACGCCTTCGCCGAGGCTGGAGGCAATGCCGATGCCGGTGATGACCACGTCGCGGCGGTTCATGGGGCAGGCTCCGGCGTCAGGCCGATAGCTGTGATGCGGCTCTGCATCAGCGCGCGCATATCGGCGGGGAATGGCATCAGGCGGAAACGCAGTTCGGCATCGCAGATCGGCTTGCCGCCGCTCGTCAGCTTCGCCTTGGTCGCGGCGTAGCCGGAGCCCTCGATCACCAGCTCGGCGCTGGCTTCCAGCTCGGTCCGGGGCTCGACGAAAGTGCGGAAGCGCGCCTTGTCGACGGTCATCAGGAACGGCATCTGCGAAAGCCCGTTGAGGCCGAGCAGGAGATAGCCGGAAGCCTGCGCCATGGTCTCGGTCAGCAACACGCCGGGCACCAGCGGGTGGCCGGGGAAGTGACCCTCGAAGACCGGGCTCTCGGTGGGGACGGTGGAGCGCGTCACGATGCGCTTCTGCGACGGATCGAAGGTCACGACCCTATCGATCATGTCGAAATATTCGAGACGCATGCGATCCTTGACTCTGTGGGCTTGGAGCATAACCGCGATTCTTCGAAACGCGGATATGCTCCTACTCTTTGTTGGGTCGCATTTTCTTCACGCGAACCGGTGTCCACTTCGCTCGAAAATGCTCTAGAACGGCGCAGGGCCGCAGCACGGATCGGATGATCCGCGCGACGGCCCCTATGCTCTATCTGGAGCCGCGCGCCGGCTCAAGTCCGGCGGCAGCGGCAGGCGATCGCGCCTGGCTGATTTAGGCCTTCTTGGCAGCGACGAGATCGTCGATGCGCTTGCAGAGATTCTCGAGCACGAAATACTGCTCGGCCGGGGCCTTGCCCTCGTTGACTTCCTGCGTCCACTGCTCGAGCGGCAGCTTGATGCCGAAGGCCTTGTCGATCGCGAAGGCGATGTCAAGGAAGGCCAGGGAATCGATGCCGAGATCTTCGATCGCGTGGCTCTGTGGGGTGATCTTCTCCCGCGGAATATCGCAGGTCTCGGAAATGATGCCGGCGACCGTCTCGAACGTGGCGGACATGCTGCGGGTGCTCCCGTCTGTTGTCGGTGATGGCGGACGACATCCGAGCGCGGGAACTCGCCCTGCGCCTGCCCCTAGTCGCCACCGAGGATGACTGAACCGCCCCCTTACACTGCGGCGGGCGCGAGGACAACCGGCACCGCCTGTCCTTCTCCCCTTGCGGGAGAAGGTGGCTCGGCGGAGCCGAGACGGATGAGGGGTCTCTCAGGCGGGAATCGTCCGTGACGTGAAGAGGTGGACGATTCAGGTCGGCGCGACCCCTCACCCCAACCCTCTCCCGCAAGGGGAGAGGGAGCAGGTCGAGCTTACGCGGCGAGGCCGCGCAGCACGTAATGCAGGATGCCGGCATTCTTGAAGTAGTCGATCTCGTCCAGCGTATCGATGCGGCAGAGGATCGGCACCTTCTTCACCGAGCCGTCGGCATAGGTGATCTCGGCTTCCATCATCTGGCGCGGCTTGACGTTGGCGAGGCCGTGGATGGTGACGCTCTCGTCGCCCTTCAGGTCGAGCGAGGCCCAGCTTGTGCCTTCCTGCAGGGTGAAGGGAACGACGCCCATGCCGACCAGGTTCGAGCGGTGGATGCGCTCGAAGCTCTGGGCGATCACCGCCTTGACGCCGAGGAGGTTGGTGCCCTTCGCCGCCCAGTCGCGGGAGGAGCCGTTGCCGTATTCGACGCCGGCGAAGATCACCAGCGGCACCTTCTCCGCTTGGTACTTCATCGCCGCGTCGTAGATCGGCAGCTCTTCCTTGCTGGGATAGTGGATGGTGTAGCCGCCCTCGCGGCCGTTCGGACCGAGCATGTGGTTGCGGATGCGGATATTGGCGAAGGTGCCCCGCATCATCACCTCATGGTTGCCGCGGCGCGTGCCGTACTGGTTGAAGTCGGCCACCGCGACACCGTTCTCGGTCAGGTAGTGACCGGCCGGAGAGGCGGCCTTGATCGAACCGGCGGGGGAGATGTGGTCGGTGGTGATCTTGTCGCCGAACAGGCCGAGGATCCGTGCGCCCTTGATGTCGCCGATCGCGGCCGGCTTCTTGCCCATGCCCTGGAAATAGGGCGGGTTCTGCACATAGGTCGAATCGTCGTCCCAGGCATAGGTCTCGCTCTTGGGGGCGTCGACCGCCTGCCAGTGCGCATCGCCCTTGAAGACGTCGGCGTACTTCTCCTCGAACATCGCGCGGGTGACGTTCTCACGGATGAAGCTCTGGATCTCCTTGTTGGAGGGCCAGATATCCCTGAGATAGACGTCCTTGCCGTCCGAGCCCGTGCCGATCGGCTGCGTGGTCAGATCCATCTGGACGGAGCCCGCGAGCGCATAGGCGACGACCAGCGGCGGCGACGCCAGGTAGTTCGCCTGCACGTCCGGCGAGACACGGCCTTCGAAGTTGCGGTTGCCGGAGATGACGGCGCCCGCGATCAGGCCCTTCTCGTTGATCGTCTTCGAGATCGGCGCCGGCAGCGGGCCGGAATTGCCGATGCAGGTGGTGCAGCCGAAGCCGACCAGGTTGAAGCCGAGCTTGTCGAGATCGGTCTGGAGGCCGGACTTGGCGAGATATTCGGCGACGACCTGCGAGCCGGGGGCCAGCGAGGTCTTCACCCAGGGCTTGACCTTGAGGCCCTTGGCGATGGCGTTGCGGGCAAGCAGGCCGGCGGCCATCAGCACCGAGGGGTTCGAGGTGTTGGTGCAGGAGGTGATGGCGGCGATGACGACGTCACCATGGCCAAGGTCGAAATCCTCGCCCTCGACCTCAACGCGGCGCGCGATCTCGGCGCCCTTCTTGTAGTCGCTGTCCATGGCGGCGGCGAAGCCGGCCTTGACGCCGGAGAGGTCGACGCGGCCTTCGGGGCGCTTCGGGCCGGCCATCGAAGGCTTGACCGAGGAGAGATCGAGCTCGAGCGTGTCGGTGAAGACCGGATCGGGCGTCTCGCGGGTCGCGAAGAGGCCCTGCGCCTTGCTGTAGGCCTCGACCAGCGCGATGCGATCCGCCTTGCGGCCGGTGGTGGTGAGATAGTCCAGCGTCTCGGCATCGACCGGGAAGAAGCCGCAGGTCGCGCCGTATTCCGGGCCCATGTTGGCGATGGTCGCGCGATCGGCCAGCGTCAGGTTGTAGAGGCCGGGGCCGAAGAACTCGACGAACTTGCCGACGACGCCCTTCTTGCGCAGCATCTGCGTAACGGTGAGCACGAGGTCGGTCGCGGTGATGCCTTCCTTGAGCGAACCGGTCAGCTTGAAGCCGATCACCTCGGGCAGCAGCATCGATTGCGGCTGGCCGAGCATCGCGGCCTCGGCCTCGATGCCGCCGACGCCCCAGCCGAGAACGGCGAGGCCGTTGACCATGGTGGTGTGCGAGTCGGTGCCGACGACCGTGTCGGGATAGGCAACCTCGACCTCGACGCCGTCGATGGTCTCCTTGCGGGTCCAGACGGTCTGGGCGAGGTATTCAAGGTTGACCTGATGGCAGATGCCGGTGCCGGGCGGGACGACGCGGAAATTGTCGAAGGCGCCCTGACCCCACTTCAGGAACTTGTAGCGCTCGGCATTGCGCTCGTATTCGAGCTCGACGTTCTGGGCGAGCGCCTTGGGCGTGCCGAACTCGTCGACGATGACCGAGTGGTCGATGACGAGATCGACGGGAACGAGCGGGTTGATCTTCTGCGGGTCGCCGCCGAGCGCCTTGACGCCGTCGCGCATCGCGGCGAGGTCGACCACGGCCGGAACGCCGGTGAAGTCCTGCATCAGCACGCGCGCCGGGCGGAAGCCGATCTCCTTGCCGGCGGTGCCCTTGTCGTCGAGCCAGGCGACGAAGCCCTCGATGTCGGCCTTGGTGACGGAGCGGCCGTCCTCGAACTGCAGCAGGTTCTCGAGCAGCACCTTCATCGAGAAGGGCAGCTTCGAGATACCGGGCAGGCCGTTCTTCTCGGCATCGGGGAGCGAGTAATAGGTGTAGGTCTTGCCGCCGGCGGTGAGCGTCTTGCGGGCTTTGAAGGAGTCGAGCGAGGCCATTCGGGCTTGATCCTGATCAAGGGGTTGCGGTCGCGACCGACATGTCTTCAAGGGATACTGCCCTTGCGGACGCTGCCGTTCGAAGGCCTAATGCGCATGACGCGCGCGCCGCCTCGGGAGTGCCCGAGCCCCGCGCCGGATCGGCGTGCGGCGTAGCCGCGGGTTCTATAGAGCAATTCCAAGAAGCGCGCTAGATGAACGAAATGAGCTCGAACGCATCCGCGGCAGCGCTGGCTTGAAACCCGCTTCCTTCCCTCCGACCAGCCTTTACGCCGAAGATCTCGCCTGCCGTCGCGGCGGCCGGTTGATCTTCGAAGGGCTGAGCTTCACGCTGCAATCTGGCGAGGCGATCGCACTCACCGGCCGCAACGGCGCCGGCAAGTCGAGCCTGATCGCCATGCTCTGCGGGAGACTTAGGCCCGATGGCGGGAGCATCCGGCTGGAGGGTGCCGAGGACGAGGCCGATCTCGCGGAGATGTCGCATCTGGTCGGCCACCGCGATGGGCTGAAGACGGCGCTGACGGCCCGCGAGAATCTCGCCTTCGCACAGGATGTGCTGGGGAACGCCGCCGCGACGCCGGACGAAGCGTTGGCTGTCGTCGGGCTCGGCCATGCCGCGGAATTGCCGGCCGGCTATCTGTCGGCGGGGCAGCGGCGGCGGGTGGCGTTGGCGCGGCTTCTGGTGTCGCGCCGTCCCTATTGGCTGCTCGACGAGCCGCTTTCGGCACTCGACACGGCCTCGCAGGCGATGGTTGCCGGGTTGATGCGGGATCATCTGGCCCAAGGCGGCGCGATCCTGGCCGCAACCCACGGCCCGCTCGGGATCGAGGGCGCGCGCGAAGTCAGGATCGGGCCGTGAGACGCGCCTTCTTCGCCATCCTGAAGCGCGATCTGGCGGTCGCAGGCCGGGCCGGGGGCGGGGGCGAGCTTGCGCTCGTCTTCTTCCTGACGCTCGTCGTGCTCGTGCCCTTCGCGCTCGGTCCCGATCTCAACCTGCTCTCGCGGATCGGGCCGGCGATCCTCTGGCTTGGCGCGTTGCTTTCGGTGCTGATCGGGCTCGACCGGTTGTTCCAGAGCGACGAGGAGGACGGTTCGCTCGACCTGATCCGTGCCTCGGCCCTGCCGCTGGAGCTCGCCGTTCTGGCCAAGGGGCTGGCGCATTGGCTGACGACAGGGCTGCCGCTGGCACTGGTCTCGCCGCTGCTCGGCCTGCTGGTGGCACTGCCGGGAGAGGGCGTATTGCCGCTGGTCGCGACGCTTCTGGTCGGCACGCCGGCCTTGAGCTTCATCGGGGCGGGCGGGGCGGCGCTGGCCGCAAGCTTGAGGCGCGGCGGATTGATCGTGCCGGTGCTGGTCGCGCCCTTGACGGTACCGGTGCTGATCTTCGGCGTTTCCGCCGCCAACGCGGCCGTCGGAGGCACCGTGCCCTTCCTGACGCCGTTCCTGATCCTCTGCGCGATCTCGCTGGGCGCGATCGTGGTCGGCACGGTCGCGGCTGCTGCGGCGCTGCGATCGGCCGATTGAACGGTGCCCCTCCGGTTCGTGATGTCGCAGCCCCGCAGCATCCATTGCTTGGAACCCGTCGAGATTGCTAAAGCTTCCGCCATGGCGCTCAAGCTCCCGCAACTGACATCGCCGGCATCATGGCCAGCCTGATCGACCTTGCCAATCCGACGCGCTTCATGCGCTTCTCGGCCGCGTTGCTGCCGTGGCTTGCGGCCATTGCGGCGTTGCTCATCGCTGTCGGGCTCTATCTCGCATGGTTCAGCGCGCCCGCCGATTACCAGCAGGGTGAGACCATCCGCATCATGTTCATCCATGTGCCGGCCGCCTGGCTCGCCATGATGTTCTATTCGATGATGGCGCTCTCGGCGCTCGGCACGCTGGTCTGGCGCCATCCCCTGGCCGATGTCGCGCAGAAGGCGGCGGCGCCGATCGGGGCCTGTTTCGCGCTGATCTGCCTGGTCTCCGGCGCGCTCTGGGGCAAGCCGATGTGGGGCACCTATTGGGTCTGGGACGCGCGCCTGACCTCGGTCCTGGTGCTGCTCTTGATCTATCTCGGCATCATCGCGCTTTGGCGGGTGCTCGACGATCCCTCGCGCGCGGCGCGTGCCGTTGCCATCCTGACGCTGGTCGGCTTCGTCAACGTGCCGATCATCAAGTTCTCGGTCGACTGGTGGAACACGCTGCACCAGCCGGCCTCCGTGCTGCGCATGGGCGGGCCGACGATCCACCCCTCGATGCTCTGGCCGCTGCTGATCCTGGCGATCGGCTTCACGCTGTTCGCGCTGGCGCTGCACATGGTCGCGATGCGCGCGGAAATCATGCGCCGGCGCGTGCGGACGCTGACGATCCTCGAGGCCGAACGGCTCGACCGGCTGGCGGCTCAGGGAGTGCCGGCATGAGCGGGCTTCTCGACGGCATCGGGCCGCATGCCGGCTTCATCCTGGCGTCCTATGGTGTCGCAGCGCTCGTTCTCGCCGGTCTGACGCTGGCGATCCTGCGCGATCACGCTGCCCAGAAGCGGGCGCTCGATGCGCTGGAGCGCCGCGGCGCCGGCCGCCGCTCAGGCCGGGAGATGGCATGAGCCAGGTCGAACCCGCGCCGCGGCGGCGTTCGCCGCTGGTCTTCCTCGCGCCGCTGATCATCTTCGGCGGGCTCGCCATCGTTTTCGCCGTCGGGCTGTTTACCGGCGACAAGAGCAAGGTTCCCTCCGCTTTGATCGGTCGTGTCGCCCCGGCGATCACGCTCGCGCCGCTCGAAGGGCTGCAGCGGGACGGCAAGTCCGTGCCCGCTTTCGGCAATGCCGACCTCGCGAGGGGGAAGCCGACGCTGGTCAATGTCTGGGCGAGCTGGTGCGCGCCCTGTCGCGTCGAGCATCCCGTGCTGATGGGGCTCGCCGAGACCGATGCGGTGAAGCAGGGCAAGGTCGCGCTGGTCGGGATGAACTACAAGGACGAGGCCGAGAATGCGCGGCGTTTCCTCGGCGCGCTCGGCAACCCGTTCTCGGCGGTCGGGGTCGATCAGGCGGGGCGCGGCGCGATCGAATGGGGCGTCTACGGCGTGCCCGAGACCTTCGTCATCGGGCCGGACGGCCATATCCTCGACAAGCATGTCGGTCCGCTCGACCAGATGGCGGCGAGCAAGCTGCTGCAGCGGGCGCTGAAGGGGCGTTAAGCCGCCGTCATGCTCGGGCTTGACCCGAGCAGCTCATGACCCGTTTCGTCATTCCGGGCGACCGAAGGGAGACCCGGAATCCATCATAGGGTGTCGTACTCTGCATGGATTCCGGATCGGCGCCGCTTCGCGGCTTGTCCGGAATGACGCTGTCTCAGGCCGCGCGCTTGGAACCGACCAGGCTCTGGAACAACCCGCGCCCATCCGTGCCGCCGACCAGCGAATCGATCAGGTTTTCCGGGTGCGGCATCAGGCCGAGCACGTTGAATCCGGGCGAATAGATGCCGGCGATATTGTTGAGCGAGCCGTTCGGGTTCGCCGCCGGGGTGACGTTGCCCTCGGCATCCGCATAGCGGAAGGCGACGAGGCCTTCGCCTTCGAGACGGGCGAGCGTCTCGGCATCGGCGATGTAGTTGCCCTCGCCATGAGCGATGCAGACATCGATGGCCTGGCCCTTGGCGTAGGCGCGGGTAAAGGCCGTGTCGTTGCGCTCGACCTTGAGGTGCTGGCGCTTGCAGACGAATTTCAGATGAGCGTTGCGCACGAGGATGCCGGGCAGCAGTCCCGCCTCGCAGGCGATCTGGAAGCCGTTGCAGATCCCCAGCACATAGCCGCCGCGGGCGGCATGGGCGCGGGTCGCGTCCATGATATGGGCGCGGCCGGCGATGGCGCCAGTGCGCAGATAGTCGCCATAGGAGAAGCCGCCCGGCAGCACGACGAGATCGGTCCCATCAGGCAATTCGGTATCGCCGTGCCAGACATGGAGGACCTCGGCGCCGGCCTGCTTCAGCGCCTTGGCGACGTCGCCGTCACGGTTGGAGCCGGGAAAGGTGATGACGGCGGCTTTCATCGCTCAGGCTCCGATCTCGACGCGATAGTTCTCGATCACGGTGTTGGCGAGGAGTTTTTCGCAGGCGGCCTTGAGGGCGGCCTCTGCGGCGGCCTTGTCCGAGCCCGAGAGCTCGATGTCGAAGACCTTGCCCTGGCGCACCGACTCGACGCCGGCGATGTCGAGCGACTTCAGCGCGCCTTCGATCGCCTTGCCCTGCGGGTCGAGCACGCCGTTCTTCAGGGTGACGGTGACGCGGGCTTTCATGGGGATCTCCGGACGCGGATTGTTACGGGGTGCTTTAGAGGCGAATCGGGCCGGGCTCAACCGTTTCCCGCCGTTTCACGTGAATCAGCGACTGCGCCAGGCGGCTTCGGCGTCGCGGCGAGCGGCTTCGGCGGTTTCGCTCACGCCGAGTGCGACGACGAGACGATCGGCCTCGCGCCCGTAGAGGATCGCGGTGACCGCCTCGCGACTCGCGGTGTCGAGCGAGCGGATCGTGACGAGCACGCCTTTGGCCTCGGCTGAATCGATGCGAGCGACATCCGTCATGCTGCGGCCTTCCGGTTTCGCTTCCGGCTTCTTCTTCAGCTTGCGCTGGGCCTTGCGGCGTTCGGCAGCCTTTGCCGCTGCAAGCTGAGCGAAAGCTCGCCCGAGGCTTGCTGGACTTTCCGACAGGGCCTTTTCCATGTCGCGGGCCTGCGCGCCTTCAAGGGCGATCACGGCAGCAAAGCCTTGGCGCGCGCAGCTTTCACGCGGGCAGAACACCATCGAGCGGGCTTCCAGCCCCTCATTCAGCACCCAGGAGCCGATCGGCAGGGGTTGCCAGCCCTGCGAGGCCGGCAGGTCGGCGATGCCCGGCCCGAAATGATGCGAGCAGGCGCCAAGCAGGAGGCTGCCGATGAGAGCCAAGGTCGCGACATGAAAACGGGAGCGCATGCGCTCCCGTCTCATGGGCAACAATGGCACGGCGATGGCGCTCACTTCACGAGGCGCGGGCCGGTCGGGCCAGGGTTCTCGTTCTCGCCGAGAATGCCGAGGCGGCGGGCGACTTCCGAATAGGCTTCGATCAGGCCGCCCATGTCGCGACGGAAGCGGTCCTTGTCCAGCTTGTCCTTGGACTTGATGTCCCAGAGACGGCAGGAATCCGGGCTGATCTCGTCGGCGACGACGATGCGCATCATCTCGCCTTCCCAGAGGCGACCCGTCTCCATCTTGAAGTCGACGAGGCGGATGCCGGCGCCGAGGAAGAGGCCGGAGAGGAAATCGTTGACGCGGATGGCCAGCGCCATGATGTCGTCGATCTCCTGCGGCGTCGCCCAGCCGAAGGCGGTGATGTGCTCTTCCGAGACCATCGGGTCGTTCAGCGCGTCGTTCTTGTAATAGAACTCGATGATCGAGCGCGGCAGCTGCGTGCCTTCCTCGAGGCCGAGGCGGGTTGCCAGCGAGCCGGCGGCGATGTTGCGCACGACGACTTCGAGCGGGATGATCTCGACCTCGCGGATGAGCTGCTCGCGCATGTTCAGCCGGCGGATGAAATGCGTGGGCACGCCGATATCATTGAGATTCGAGAAGATGTGCTCGGAGATGCGGTTGTTGAGCACGCCCTTGCCGTCGATCACTTCATGCTTCTTGGCATTGAAGGCGGTGGCGTCATCCTTGAAATGCTGGATCAGCGTACCGGGCTCGGGTCCTTCATAGAGGACCTTCGCCTTGCCTTCGTAAATGCGACGGCGGCGATTCATGGGTATGTACCGTGGCTTGAGGAAATCCAAAGGTCGGCCCTTCTCTGGACGCGATGGGGTCGCGGCGGGATCTGGCCCCTGATCTGTTCTTGTCCGGTGCCGCCGGCCTGCCGGACTCGCCTCGCACGAATCCAGTGGCGACAACGGTGCCAACTGCATGCGCGGGAACCGGAGGCGCCCTCGCGCCTGCTATATGGAGTGTCTGCGCCGTAAACGCAACAAATCGGCGTTTGGAGGCTTGCGGACGCTTAAAGACCACTGAAGACGGCGATCGAGGCTGGCCCTCGCCCTGCCGGCAACCTATATGGTTGGGTGGTACACTCTCTGAAAGGACATGGACGCCGCATGACGACTTTCGACCAGCGCAAGGACGCCTACGAGAACAAGTTCGCCCATGATGAGGAGCTGCGCTTCAAGGCGACCGCCCGGCGCAACAAGCTGCTCGGGCTCTGGGCTGCCGAGAAGCTCGGCAAGAGCGGCGCCGAGGCGGAGGCCTATGCCAAGTCGGTGGTCGTGGCCGATTTCGAGGAAGCCGGCGACGAGGACGTGGTGCGCAAGGTCAAGAACGACTTCGCGCTCGCCGGCATCGTCGTCGCGGATACCGAAATCCGGACCGTGATGAGCGAGCTGCTGATCAAGGCCGCCGACGAGATCCAGGCAGGCCGGTAAGACTCTGCGGCCGGGCGCATCCCGGCTGACGCAGGACGTCTCTGAAACGGGCGCATGGGCGCCCGTTTGCATTTCAGGGCGGGCGCGGGGCAACCTGCGTCGGCCGCCGCCCCTGTCCGAAGCGCGGCCCGAAACGGATACACATCATGGCCAAGTCCACCGTCCTGTCCTCCCTCGCCGATCGCTTCGCCAAGGGGGACAGCATCGTCTCGGCCTGGTGCGGCTTGCCCGATCCTTCCGTCTCGGCGACGCTGGCGCAGGAGGATTTCGACGCGATCACGCTCGACATGCAGCATGGGCCGATCACTCTGGCCGAGGTCATCCGCGCCATTCCCTTGATCAACGCCGCCGGCAAGCCCGTGATCGGGCGCATTCCGGTGGGCGAGTTCCAGAATGTCTCGAAGCTGTTCGACAGCGGCGTCTCCGGTGTCATCGCGCCGATGATCAACACGATGGAGGACGCGCGCCGCTTCGCTGCCTACGCCAAGTATCCGCCGATGGGCGAGCGGAGCTGGGGCAGCTATGGCGGCCTCGGCGCTTCCGGTCTCGACCAGAACAGCTATCTCAAGGCCGCCAACAGCTTCTCGATGACCTTCGCGATGATCGAGACGCGCGAGGCGATGGCGATCGTCGACGACATCCTGGCGCTGGACGGGATCGATGCGCTGTTCGTCGGGCCGTCCGACCTGTCGATTGCGCTCTCCGGCGGAGCGAAGGTCGATGCCACCGCGCGCGAGGTCGACGAAGCGCTCAAGCATGTCGTCGCCCGCGCCTCGGCGGTGAACAAGCCGGTGGCCTTCTATTGCGCGACGGCGGAGCGCGCCAAGCAGGGCCTCGCCATGGGTGCGCGCATGGTCACGGTGATGAGCGATTCCGGGATGCTGAAGGCGGCCGCGCAGGCGGCGCTGAAGATCACGCGGAGCTGATCCAAGATCGCGTCCCCTCGCCTCTCGCTTTTACGAGGAAACACGCCGTCATCCCGGGCTTGACCCGGGATCCATTCCGGAGCGTCGCCGATCAAAGTTTCGGCATGGATCCCGGATCTCCGCTTCGCTGCGTCCGGGATGACCCGCGGTTCCACGCAGAGACAGCGTGCCATCGCCGGCGCCTCAGGCGTTGATGCCCTCGCGGCGCTTCAGGAGGGCGTAATCGGCCCAGAGCAGCCGCGCGGCGACGCCGCGCCAGGGCCGCCAGGCCTCCGCCATGGCCTGGAGCTCGGCCGGCTTCGGGCGAGCCGTGAGGCCGAAGGCGTGGCGGGCAGCTTCCTGGATGGCGAGATCGCCGGCGGCGAAACCGTCGCGATGTCCGAGGCAGAACAGCAGATAGACATCGGCCGTCCAGGGACCGATGCCGGAGATCGACGTCATCTGCGCATGAACCTCCTCGGGCGAGGCGTGATCGAGCGTCTCGAAGGCGAAGCGGCCTTCGACCAGCGCGGTCGCGAGCGCGAGCAAGGTGCGCTGCTTCGGCCGCGACAGGCCGGACAGGCGCATATCGTCATCCGTCGCGGCCAGCACGCGCTCGGGCGTCAGCGGCACGAAGACGCCGGCGAAGCGGTTCCAGACGGCCCGCGCGCTGGCGACCGACAATTGCTGCGAGACGATGATCGCGGCGAGGCCGGGAAAGCCGCCCTCCCGCAACCTGAGCGGCGGCAAGCCGGTGCGCGCGACGATGGGCTGCCAATCCGGGTGAAGGGCGACCAGCGCGGCCATCCCTTCCTCGAGATCGGCGTTTGATGTGATTCTCTCGATCATGATCCCGATATCGATGGCAGAGGCGACGGCTTTCGTCAGCAGGGAGCCGCTTGGCGTAGATGCGCGCAATCCCTAGACAGAAGAGATGGCGTCCGCTCCCCCCGATACCAGCAGGCCGGTTTTCCGCTTCGCTCCGAGCCCGAACGGCCGCCTCCATCTCGGTCATGCGTTGTCGGCCCTGACCAACGAGGCGCTCGCGCGGCGTTTCGGCGGGCGCCTGCTGCTGCGGATCGAGGATATCGACCTGACGCGCTGCCGGCCGGAATTCGTCGAGGGTATTGAGGAAGACCTCGCTTGGCTCAGTATCCGGTTCGAGCCGGGCCTTCGCCGGCAATCCACCCATTTCGAGGATTATGCGGCGGCGCTTGCGAGCCTGCGCCGGCGCGGGCTGATCTATCCGTGTTTCTGCTCGCGGCAGGAGATCCGCAACGTGGTCGCTGTGCGCGAGGCGGAGACCGGGCGGCTCTGGCCGGTCGATCCGGATGGCGCGCCGCTCTATCCCGGCCTGTGCAAGGGGCTCGATCCGCGTGAGGCGGCGCGTCGCGTCGGGGCCGGGGAGCCGCATGTGCTGCGGCTCGACATGGCAGCGGCGATCACCGCATCCGGGCAGCCGTTGAGCTACACGGTCTTCGATCTGGAGGGCGGCGAGCATCCCGTTCCCGTCGCGCCGGAGCGCTGGGGCGATGTCGTGCTCGCCCGCAAGGATGTGCCGACGAGCTATCATCTTGCCGTCACCGTCGACGATGCACTGCAGGGCGTGACCCATGTCGTGCGCGGCCGCGACCTGGAAGCCGCGACGGATGTCCATGTCCTGCTGCAGAGCCTGCTCGGGTTACCGACGCCGCTCTATCATTTCCATCGCCTGTTGCTCGACGACGAAGGGCAGAAGCTCGCCAAGAGCCGGGATTCGCAAAGCCTCGCGGCCTTGCGGGAAAGCGGCATCACCGCGGCGGATATTCGCCAGCGGCTCGGCTTCGTCTGACCTATTCAGCCGACGCCGAGGAAAGTCAGCCAGGCCGCGGTCGAGAACAATGAAAGCAGGGTCGAGAGCGTGATCGCGCTCGATGCGTCGGCGACGCCCTGCCGATAGCGCTCGGCAAAGAGATAGGCGTTGATCCCGCAAGGGCAGGCGGCGAAGAGCACCGCAACGCCGGACCAGTGCGCCGGCATCTCGAAGACCCGCGTCGCCAGCCAATAGACCAGGAGGGGATGCAGGCCGAGCTTCAGGCCGCTCAGCACCGTCGGCAGGGCGAGCCCGGATTCGAGGCCGTAGCGGCGCATGGCGATGCCCAGGCTGATCAGCGCGCAAGGGACGGCCGCGCCGGAGAGCAGATCGACCAGCGTCCAGGCTGGCTCAGGAATATACGCAATGAAGGGACGTACCGCCGAGCCGAGCAGGATGCCGATGATGATCGGATGGGTGAAGAGGCGCTTGATCAGCAGTGGGATCGAGGCCGAACGCCCTTCCGCCAGCAGGGTCGCGACCGTCATCGTGACCGGCAAGTGGATGGCGAGCAGCAGGCCGAGGGGCACGGCACCGGCATCGCCATAGGCCTTCAGGATCATCGGAACGCCGACGAAGACGGTGTTGGACTGGGCCGCGGCGAAACCGGAAACGACCAGCTCCGGGCCCTTTCGGGCGAAGAATTTGGCGGCGATCACCATCGCCAGCGCCCAGACCACGGCAAGTCCGGCGAAATAGGCGATCCAGTAACCCCAGGGCTGCGTCACCGGGATATCGGCCTTGGCCAGCGTGCGGAACAGCAGGCAGGGCACGGCGAGGACGAAGACGAAATCCGACAGGCCCTCGCCGGTAGTCTCGCGCAGCAGCTTGGTCCAGCGCGCGAGGTAGCCGAGGCCGATCAGCCCGAAAACGGGCAGGACGACGAGGAGGGAAGCGAGCATGGCTTCTGAACTCGCGCGAGAGAAACACCTGCTTCCGCGGTGTCCGCTTGCGCGCGCCCTGTCAAGCCGCGGGGGCGTGACGAGCGGCCGAACGCTCCGCGGTCATGCGCTCAGCGCAATTGCGCGAGCGTGCCGCCGGCTTTCTCGATCAAGCCACGGATCTCGTCGCGCTGGCGCTTGAACTCGGCCAGTGTCGGGCCTTGCAGCTCGCGCCCGCGCGGCACGCGGATTTTCATCGGATTGACGAAATTGCCGTTGACCTTGACCTCGTAATGCAGGTGCGGACCGGTCGAGAGGCCGGTCGAGCCGAGATAGCCGATAACCTGGCCCTGCCGCACCTTGGCGCCTTTCACAATGCCGTTGGCGAAATTCGACTGGTGCGAATAGGTGGTGACGTAGCCGTTGGCATGTTCGATCACCGTGTGCTTGCCATAGCCGGACGACCAGCCGGCTTCCAGGACGGTCCCGTTGCCGGCGGCCAGGATCGGCGTGCCGATCCGGTTCGACCAATCGACGCCGGTATGCATCTTCGAATAGCGCATGATCGGGTGGTAGCGCATGCCGAAGCCGGAGCGCAGCTCGCCATCGGCGATCGGCTTGCGCAGCAGGAACTTCTTCAGCGATTTGCCCTCTTCGTCGAAATATTCGATCAGCCCGTCGTCCGGGGCCTGATAGCGGAAGACGCGACGCGTCTCGCCATTGACCGTGAGGGTTGCGGACAGGATCTCGGCCCGCTCGCTCTCGTCCTCTTCGGTGAAGATCACCTCCAGATTGTCGCCGCCATGGACCCGCTGCTGGAAATCGAGATCGTAGGAGAAGATGCGGACCAGCTCGTCGATCAGCGGGCGCGGCAGGTCGTGCCGCGCGCCGGTCTCGTAGAGGCTCTCATAGAGACGGGCGCCGCCGGAGTCCTCATCCTCGTCGCCATCCTCGGTGTTGCGCCGCTGCGGCTTCTGCGGGCCGGCCACATCCTGGCGCGGCAGGTCGACGGGAACGAAGGCGCCCTTGTCGTTCATCGCGATGGTGCCGTCGGGTTGGCCGTTGCTGAGCAGCGAGACGCGCATGATCTGCCGGGGATCGACGGGGCGAGGGCCCGGTGCATAGAGCACCTGCAGCACCTGGCCGTCGGGCAGAGCCGAGGTGCGGATCTTGCCGCCGAAGGCTGCGATCATCGTCCGGATCTGCTCGGGCGCGACGCCGGCGCCGCGCATGACCTGCTCGAAATTCTCGCCGCGCTTGGCCATCAGCAGCTTGTCCTCGACGAGCGGCTCGCGCGAGGCGGGGATCGGCGTCTTCGGCGCGTTGGTGACGTTCTCCGGGACGACGCGAACCTCGATGCCGGAGAAGCGGGTGTCCGTCGCGGGCGCATAGGCGAGGATGTCGGTGCCCGGCGTCGCCGTGCCGGTCAGCGTGCGGCTCAGCATCAATTGCGGCGGGATCGGCAGGGCGCGCTGGCGGCCTGAATTCGCCAGGTTGGCGCGCTCTTCCTCGACCTGCGAAATCACCTCGGCGTCGCTGAGCTGGGGCTTGCCGGAGGGTAGGGTCAGGTCGCTGAGATCGCGCTTGACGATGGTGACGTCGGCATCCGGCATGTCCTGGGCCGGCTCGGCATAGCGCTCCTCGGGCTGCCCGCCCTCGGCGAAGAGGCGCAGCGGATTGAAGGGCGGTATGTTGGTGGCATAGACGCCGGTGGTCAGCGACAAGTTGGAGGCGAGACGTACGAAGGGGCGGACGCGAATGACCTCGCGGTTGCCGGCGCGCTGCGACATCGGCGCCTTCAGCGTATGGCGCGCCGACATGACCGGCTGGTCGGCTACCAGCTTGTCGGCCTTGCGCGCTCCGCCGCCATCGCCTGCGGCCGAGGAGGCGCGGATGGCGACAGTCTCGGGCTGCTCGGGATAACTGGTATCGCCGCGCATCGCGACCAGGATCGCCGCGCCGAGCAGGGCGGCACCACAGGAGCCGACGAGGGCGCAGGCGAAGAGCCAGCGCAGCGAGACGCCGCGGCGGTCCAATGGTTGCTGGCGCGAATCCCCGGGCTGGATCGGCGGCTCGATGCCGAGGTCGACCAGCAGGGCCGCCGCCTCGGGGGCAAGCGGCTCGACCGGCTGTGCGAACTCGGGATGGGCGTTCATGGGGTGGCGGCTGCTTCTTGCGGGCTGTCTCGAAACCTCGATGGCAACCTCCGCTGCGGCGAAGGCGCCTTGAGCGCATCCTGACGAAAGTGCGCCAGGACCATGCCCGTGCCGGAAGCCGGAATCAATCCGTTCAGCCGTGGACGATCTCTTGTGCTGGGAGATTGCGGCTGTTTTGGGAAATGGCCGGCGCCCGGAGCGCGCACGCGCAAGCGCGTACCCTAAGCCGCCGGATACCGCCGGCCTTTCGTCTGCCGAAGGCCGCGGCTCGGGAGGCTGGGCGTTCGAAGGCGCGGTGGAGCCATTTCGACGAAAAACTTTGCATCGCAACAGGACCGATTGCGCGGAATGATCCTTGGCGCCCAGTCAGGCCAATCCGGGACCCCGTCAGAAACGTGAGAAAAGCGGTCTCCGAGCGGGCTTTGCGGGGTTGGGAAAAGAGAAATCCGGTCCGTCAAAAAAACTTCATCGAGCGTGTTGACTTGTGCTCTGGGCGTGTCCTATAA